>CAVATL010000004.1:0-111590 GCA_963591575.1 Candidatus Methanomethylophilaceae archaeon | reverse complement strand
ACGAACAGAGGTCTTTGACCTCTGATTCGGTGAAACCGTATCTTTCATCGAAATCGGTACTGAATATGTTGTTGACACTAAGGTTGTTTAATCCGGAGAAGATCCCTTCCTTGGCGATCTGCATCACACCGGTCAAGGCAGCGAATTCAAAGTAGTCATTGCCTTTGAGTATCGACGAGTAGAAATCATTCAGGAATTCTAGAACTTTATCATAGGGTTCTGTGTTATATGCGTTGTTGATAGAACTATCATATTCATCTATCAGAACAATCGGCTTGATTCCGTGGTGTTCATAGATCATTCTGCATAGCATTTTGATCGATTCGCGGACACGTCTTCATCAAAAAAGAAAGGATCCTCTTGTAAATACAGTATACGGAATCTTTCTGTCACTTTTTCGGAATCCTTCAGATATTCGAAATCAGCGAAGAGTGTGGAGATCATCGCGCGAACTTTGGAAAGAAACAGATCATAATTTTTGACGGACAGATTTTTCATGTCCAGGTTGATGACCGGGTAGGCATTGTGATGTTTTTCTGCTTCGGGATGATCATTGATCTTCAATCCGTCAAACCATTTGTTTCCTTTGTATCTGAGGTTGAAGAATGCATCTAGCATAGAGAGATTGGTGGATTTTCCGAAGCGCCTGGGTCTTGTGAAAAGAAACACTTTGCCTTCGTTTTGAAGAATGTCGGATATGAGTTCCGATTTGTCTATGAAATAGAATCCCCCATTACGCAGTTCTTTGAAATCATCCCTTCCTTCTGGTATCCCCAATCTTCTCCACTCTTCTGCCATGTTTGTATATTGTTTCACCGATTATAAAAACAGACTCAACTTCTTCCGACCGAAGCAGGATTTCTGTTTCATAGAAATCGATGTTACTCGGAGGTTATAACTTTAACAGGGGGAGGTCGCCGAAAGTGATGTATGGGGTTTCAGTGTCTGGCCAGAGAAACTCTGATTGAAAGCGAGAATATCTCGGAGGCCATTTGATAAGGCCCGAACATTCATAAACTGCTTCTCGAGAGCACCTGTTTGAGTTCTGATTGTATGCAACATATCGTTTTGAATGTAAATTTCGACCCGGACATTTGTTCATCTTTCGCAAAGCTCCCGTTTTTATCCGAAATGAAAAAGAATGGTCGTAGTTTGATTCAAATCTGGGGAATTCTGACTTCTGGGTTTTTTGTTGTCTCTGTTGGAATCAATCGTACATAATTTTCAGACCAGGCAGTTCAGGAAGGAATTCTTCAGGTTCGAGCATATCCGTGTGAAGTATCACTTTTTTCAATGATGAACATCCTTTGAACGCATCCCTCCCAATCTCGATCACTGATTCGGGGATCTCCAGTACTTCCAAAGAGGTGCAGTACGCGAACGCCTCAACACCTATCGACAGCGGACCCGATCCGAATTTTATGTTTTTCAGTCTTAATTCGGAAGCGAACGCCCTGTCCCCGACGGTGACCAAAGTATCCGGAAATTCGATATGTGTCAGACCTGCGTTTTCAAAAGCGGATTCCTCTATCGTCTCCAGGTCAATGGGCAACAGGATGTTATCCAGAGATCTGCAGTCCCTGAACGCATTGCTGCCTATACTGTTCAGCGAATACGGTAAGGAAATGTTCCTTAGGGCCGCACATTCCCTGAACGTGTCGCTCATGATCGAAAGCAGTTTGCAGTCCCTGTTGAACTTTACTTCTTTTAGATCCGGACATTCGGCGAAAGCACCGGGCGCAACGATCACGAGGCTCTGTGGAAGAACAACAGATTCAAGACGGCCCCCGCGGAAGGCGTTCATCTCTATTACAATAAGAAGATTCCACAGCACCATCTCCCCGGTCACGGCACCGGGCACGCAGTACAGTTTGGTGCCCGTTCTGCTGTAGATGCAGCCGTATATGGAAGCCAGCTCACGGTTCCTGGGAGAGACCATTATCTCCTTCAGCGTCGGGCACCCCACGAACGGATTCCCGTTCAATCTGACCGAACTTCCTAGATATATTTTCTTCAACGAGGTGCAGTTCCCGAAGGCCTTGTCCTGCAGTTCTTTCAGTCTGTATGGAAGATCCACGTTCCTCAGTGAGGTGCAGTTGGCGAACGCATCGAATTCCACGATCTTCACATTCCTGCCTATCGTCAGTTTCTTCAGACTGCTACAGTCACCGAAGGCGTACATGCCTATCCTGGTGACACCTTCGCCTATGGTGACGTTCCACAGGTCTTTACAGGAGCAGAAGGCGAGTTCATGGATCGTCGTGACGGAATCCGGTATTGTGACCTCCGTGAGATCGGATGTGTGGAATGCTTCAGGCCCTATCGAGGTTATGTTCCCTCCGAAGACCACTTTAGTGAAGTCTTCATAATACCACGGGATGTCGAAACGATTTGTTTCTTTATTGAATTTATAATCCATATCTCCGGAACCGATGAGATAGAGAGTATCCTCTCTAATCTCCCAGGAAATCTTCGCGCCTTCGTAGATCGGTTCCATCGGTTGAGAATAGATCTCGGCATATAATTTGACTTCTATGGCGGTTCGAAGGGTTTTGTTTCTCTTTGCGGCCTTTGGAATCATTACAGTTTTATGTGGAACCGTTGCCGTTTTTCGTTGAACGCATTGAATGTTTTGCAACTCTTCTGAGGGTCGGACATCGGTTGTATACAAGGTATTTTTGCGCATGCGATTGACGGTTTTCGAGTCATAATCTGAGGGCATTGTCAGGTGATATCGTAATTATATGGATGGCTGCAATATTTTTAAAGACCTATTCAATATATAATAATGTTTTGCTCAATAAAGCTAAGTTTTATAAATAAAAATGCAAATATGTCCGTTTTTAACATCAGTATATAAGTGTTTTGTGTTCTTGGCAATATAATTCTTAATTTTGAAGGGAAATTTTATTAACGTATTTTTTGTAAAATCAGTATAATATACATATTATGTTCTCAATTTTAGTTAATTAATAAGAAATTAACTGATTTTGATCTGAATTATCAACTGAATATTCAAGCCGATGCAAATTCTTCGGCTCATTTTTTGGATCTGTAAATAGAAATCGGATAGATCATATGTGAAAATTAGATGAAAAAAACGTTTCCAAATGAGAATTTTGGAGTTATTCAGAGGTTTTAGGAAGCAATTATTTGGGATATCTCCTCGAATAATGTTCCGAAGCCCTTTGTGTTGCGTTTTTACGAGTCTATTTTTGTTGTTTTTCGTCATAAACTTTATATTGGACCTGAAAAAACGTCATTTTTGGACTTTATGGCATCACATAGAGATGTTTTAAATACCGATTTTACGAAAATTCTGTATTCAAGTAAAGTTTAAATAACTAGAAAAATAAACCGTCCAATGAAGCATAATTTTATATAGAATAGCATTGATGTTAAAATTAGTGACAGGAAACTGTCGCATGTGATCAATGTGAATCTCCCGGGGTTTGCAATGGTCGAGGAGGAAACAAAAATGCTATACGAAAACGAAGCGGAGACGTCTAAGATAATTCCGATCTCTTGCAGATCTGACGTCAAGATCAATCTCGGTAAAACGTTCTGCCGGAAAAAGGAGTGATTAAACCTTAAATTTGCATGGGAAGCGACCGGTTCCGGTGGCTTCTGCGTCATTTTTATTTTTTATAAATTTGTGATAATATGGCTGAAGAAAATCAGAGTCTCTCTCGTTCAGTTAGTTGGAAGCAGGGAATGTTCATCGCGTTGGGCGTTCCGCTGCTGATCCTTCCGTCAATCTACGATGTCGCCAGTATCGTCTGGGGACTTTGTATCGTCATCTGGACCGTGTCCGTTCTTCAGGGTTTCGTTCAGAACCTTGCATACGGTGAAATGGTCACGATGTTCCCGAATGCCACCGGTCTGCCCGGTTGTGCACAGACCGTCTTCGGTGGCAATAATGCTAGTAAAAAAGGAAAGCTAATCGGTGCTTTCAGCGCCTGGTGCTATTGGTTCGCATGGTGTCCTGTCGTTGCAATCTTCACCATGATGATCGGTGATTATCTTCGTACAATGTTCGAACTCGATCTGAGCGGATGGGCATTCCTAGGTATGTACATGCTGATCGGAATCGTCATCGTCGTGTTCATGTTCCTGCTCGGAAGGCGCGGTCTGGAAGGCGGCGCCAAGGTCGGCACCATTCTGGCACTTGTCTCTCTGATCCCGATCGTCATAATTATCCTGGGCGGACTGGCAGCCGGAATGTTCGACTTCTCGAACATCACAGATGACTTCACTAAGCCAGGATGGTCCTGGAGCTTCCAGGACATCGTCCTTGTTCTCGGCTGTTTCGGTCTGGGACAGTGGAGTGCCTGCGCATGGGAGACCGCCGCTATTTATGGGCCCGAATACAAAGAGCCTGGAAAGGACGTCCCCAAGGCCCTGTTCGGCTGCGGAATCATCTGTCTGATCATGTACTTCTTCGTGTCCTTCTGTGTCTACGGGTCCCTCGGACAGGGCGGAGTCGAGGCTGCTGGTTACGCCACCCTCTCCCCTATTGCTGAATTCGCATTCGGTGATGTCGGTAAGTACATCGCACTGTTCTTCCTTATTGTTGCAATGATCCTGATCATCCAGACCGGATACCTCGGTTCTTCCAGGACCCTGCACTCTATGTCTCTTGAGAACAACCTTCCCAAGTGGTTCGGTCAGACGAACGAGTTCGGTATGCCGCAGAACGCGATGATCTTCGTCAGTATCTTCAATCTGATTCTCGTCTTCATCATCGAGTTCAGTGCATTCATCCTTGAGATGACTACTACTTCAATGACCGTCCTCACTGCATCTGCTCTCGGATACTGTCTCGCAAACGGAATTGCTCTTCTTGCATTCTACCTCACCAGGAGCAGGAAGGAATTCGCAGACTACGATCGTCCCTTCAAGGCACCTCGCCCATGGAAGTACGTCATCCTCGTGCTCTGCGTGATCCAGTTCTGCGTCTTCTTCCCGAGTCTCATGTATTGGAGCTACTACCTCACCGACGGATTCATCGCGATCGCCATCGCATTGATCATCCTGCTCCTGTTCCTGCCTGTCTGGAAGTATGTGCAGGACAACCTCGGAAAGACCGAGTAAACGCTAATTTGAACGGTCAGGAGAGGCATCGCCTCCCCTGCCCGGTCTTTTCAATACCTTTCCTGCAGGTTGCAGCCGTAGGGACGGGTGATATTTCAATGAAGAAATGGTCTGCAGACCTTAAGCAGTTTTTCGGGGTTTTGCCTGTACCATTCAAGGAAAGATCCTTTCTTCGAATCGGTCACCGTACGGCCGATCGTCCTGAACAGTTCGGGAAGGTCTTTCGCTTTGACGCTGCCGATCTTTTCTCCCAGACGTTCCTTTCCGAGTATATGGGAACCGTTCACGAAGACGGAGAACGCATCTTCTCCATCGATGGGGGGTGCTCCGCAGAGCGCCATCGTACCGACCTGGTGTGCAGCACACGAGTTCTGGCATCCGGATATACGGATCATGGGTAGGATACGGTCTGCGAATCCTTCCTCGCGTTCCATTTCAATGAGGCCATTTAGCAGTCCCGGAGAATCTCTGAGTCCGATCTGGCAGATCGTGGCTCCTACACAGGAGACCGATGCTTCGAACACTGTGCGGGAGCCGTCGGATGTGATCTCAGCTATCTTATCTGCTTCCGAACCGGTGAGATTCACGATGTATATCGTCTCGTTGGGGGATATGCGGATCTCCGCATCTTCGATGTCCCGGATGGCATCGCGGAGTTCGAGTATCTTCTCTGGAACAGGGTCGCCACATATGGGGTGATAGGTGACGTAGTAGAGACCTTCCTGACACTGCGGTTTGGCACGCGGAGATCCGGGAACCGTACCGTCTCCGTGTTTCTAGGTCTTTTCTTCTTCGATCTTGAATTTAGGAAACGCGGGTTCTGCCAGATTCTTTGAAGCATACTCATTCAGCATTCTGACGTATCCTTCATCGCCGAGTTCATCCCTCATATAACGAACGCGGGCTTTCGACCTGTTCTCGAAGTTCCCGTGTTCCGCGAACATATGGAACATGGCATCGAGATAGGCAGGTATGTTTTCAGGCGAGACCGCCTTTGTGATCAAAAGACCCAGCTTGGGATTGTTGCCCAGCCCTCCGCCGGAATAGACATCGAAATAGAAATCATCCCTTGCCACGAAACCGAGGTCTCTCGCAGTGGCGTCGGTGATGTTCTCGAGCGTGGATGAGAAACCCACTTTCAGTTTCCTGGGAAGTCTGATATTCTCCGCGAGGGACATCAGATACTCTTCTGATGCGGCCGCATACGGCATTACATTCACGTTACTGGCACTTATCAGGCCGGAGAGCGGAGTGGCGGTCACGTTACGAGGATAGTCTCCTCCTCCGCCGAAGGTGTGGATGCCTGCAGAAGGCGCTTCGGAAACGATCTCCTTGATCGATTCCGGACCGAGTCCGTGGAGTTGCACTGATTGGCAGGTGGTGAGGTGGACCATTTCAGGCCTGTGCTTTTCAATACACTGGCAGATGAAATCGAGTTTCACCTTGGTGATCCTTCCGCCTGCCAAACGCAGACGGACCATACCTTTTTCTGCACCACGCTGGGCATAGCTGCCCATTCCGCCGGAGATCCCCTTGTATTCCTTGATACTCAGGTCCTTGGAATAAAATCTGTCAGTAGCTTCCTTGAACACAGTTAATCTGTTTTGCACGGTCTTGAATCAAAAATTGGGTATAATACAGTTGTTAATGGCGACCATCTCAATGAAATATGTGGTGCAATAGATTTATCGTTCTGGCCGTTGACAGGTTCGGTTTAGGTTCTGTGATTGGGATATGTATAGACAATCTCATCGATTGGCTGCTCAATGATCTTCATATCAGCCCTGTTGATTCCGACAGAATTGTAATGATAATTCATTTGCTATATAAAGAACGAAAATCGGATATTTCTGTCGTTTCGGATATGTTCGTTTTTACTTTAAATATAAAACAAATTTTTCACAATTTGCAGTTAGAATTTTTCTCCAATGAATTTAAAGATATCTATTGATGGATGGATTAAATAACCTATTATTATATACTAGGTCCTGCATAGAGATTCTGCAGAGATTCACCTTTGTTTTTCTCCAATTGGGCCTGACCGCAACCAGGCCCAGATTTTACCTTCAGCTCAGTTCTTCGAGTTTCAGGACGGCATCGGTCCATTTCGAACGTGTTTCCGGATCGATGTTCTCATCGTAGGAGGAGGTGCAGATCCTGTCGGATTCTTTGGCGAACTCATTCAGAACATTGAGGATCTCGGGGCCGACAAGGTCCTTTTCCTTCAGAGAAGCAACATCCTCTGCACCGATACGGGACAGTGCCTGGGACATCTTGCGTTTCAGCACAGTGCAGAACAGAAGTGGATTCTCCTCGTTGCGGATGTCGGATCTCGACCATTTCGTCTTTTTGCTTTTGAGATAATCGGAAAGTGCGGTGAACACAGGCTTCAGGTCGGAGAACACCCTGTATCTGCTGTCCTTAGTGACAGAAGGCAACAGTACTGCGATGCTGTCCAATGCAGTATATAACGAGGACACCAGGTTGGGGATTTCTGACGTCTCCCTGTCAATCTGGGACATATTGAAACTGTATCCTTTCGGATCCGTGATGCCGGTCGCCGTCTTCAGTCCGGAGAATGCATAGGCTGCCGAAGAGACGTTCTTCATCAGCTCGGATTCATATGTTCCAGATGTTCCGTTTTTGATCAGTTCCATGATCTCCTTCGGAAGGTCATCGTCGGTCAGGACGATTTTCTTTCCGATGTCGTTCACCAGAGACCAGTCGGCCACATCGGCTATCGGGAATTTTGTTTTCAGAATCCCGATGAGCCTGGTCCCGATGATGTTGTACTCGTTCTTCATGCAGATCGAGCAGAAGTCCGTGGCATCTTTCAGTCCGCCGTCGGCAAGCATCCTTCTGCAGATTATATCCTCGAGTCCGCTTTCAAGCAGAGGTTTCCATACTTTCTGCGGGAGTCTGTTTATCCGGGTCAGGGTGTCCGTGAAGACAGCTCTGCTTCCGTTCTCGATCCTGTCACATACTGCATCCACGAACAGGCTGGGGTTGTGTGCAGCTGAGGATATGCTGTTGAGGGCATCGAGATCTCCGGGCAGTTTGAGATTGGAGGTCGCTTCCTGCAGACACTGTTTCACCGTTTCGGCGGAGACGATAGGCTGGAAGTATACCATGTTCTGGTTCTTCTTCACACCATCGAACCCTTTCACTGTGACATCCCCTCTGGCAAACCAGTACTTGCAGACATGTTCTGAATCCGTCACGAGGAGCGCATCACATCCGAGGTCGTCGCCCATCTTCTGGAACCTTGCGTCCGGAGGGTTGTTGTTCTTGATCCTGTTCCCGTAGAAGAACAGACCTTTCATCACGCGGAAATCCCTCGGGAGGATGCATCTGACGACGCCTTCGGGGGATTCAAGGGCCCAGCTGTTCACCTCCAGCCCGTCCTCGTCGTTGAGTGTGAACACCTCTGCATCTATCTTCTTCAGCAGGGCATCTCCTTTGTATGATGCTTTTACTTTCTCGATATTCAGTCCGGAACGGTCTGCATCGACCTCGAAACAGCCCTCAGAGAGATTGAAGTAAAGGTAGATCTTCTGTGCATATCCCCTGATCTTGGGCCCCTGGGACAGTATGTTCCCGTCGCGGTCCTTCTTTTCCCTGCTTACCATTACTTCGGTGATCTCCGAGTCGGGGTACAGGCGGCGGAGGTGATTCTCCAGTTCGGCCAGGTCCACTTCGACCTTCACGCGGAGGTCGGTGCTCTGCATGTCGGTGACCTTTCTGAACAGTTCGTTCCTCATGGGCATGTAAAGAAGGTCGTCCCTGAGATCTTCCATTTTGGTCCTGACGTAACCCGTTTCATATAAGGATCTAGACTTTTCGTTGATCTTTATCATGCTCATGGGCGTGTTGGGGCTGAGCTTGTCGACCGTGGTTCCTGCGAGGGTGACCATATCAGTCCTTGCCAACAGTGCCAGTTCGCTCAGGATGAACGGTGTGAGGTCCACTGAAATGGAGAAAATGGTCATGACGTCCTTGATCTTCAGCTTTGAAGATACCTGCTCGGAATATCCGATCATCTTCAGGAGCATATACTGAATCCCAGATGCCCTCTTGCGCTGTTCGCTTTTGGCGGTATATTCGAACTTCACGTACGGCATCGTGAGTTCGACCATGATGTCCCTCTCGTCTTCTTCCGGCATTTCACTCAGCCTCCGTCAGTTCTGAGGCTTCAAGGTAGCCTCCGTCCTCTTTGATCTTATCGATTATCTCTTTGTAGACTTGATGCACATCACCGTTTCCGTCGAGGTCGATGGTCTCGTTGATCAGCGATTCCTCGTTTCCTACGAGGATGAGGAGCCTCCTCGCACGGCTCATGGCGACGTTTATCCTTCTGAAATCCGAGATGAAGGAAGAACTCTTGGTCCTTACAAGTGAAAGAATGATGATGTCCCTTTCGTCTCCTTGGAAATCATCGACCGATTTCACGGCGAATCTTTCCTCTCCGACGGTCTTGAATTTGGAATAGATGCCGCTTCTGCGCATGTTCTCGTACAGTCTGTCGGTCTTGCTCTTTATCAGACGTGCCTGTGCACGGTATGGGGTGATGACGCCCATCGTCATCTTTGCCGATTGGTCCGCATCTTCAACAGGGTTTCCGGATGCATCGGTGCTGCAGTTCCTCTCCAGAAGTTCCACAAGTCTCGCCACGGCATTTGCCTCAGCCGCATTCTCGAACGACATGCTTCCCTGTTGTATGATGTCTCTTCCCTTGCAGTTGATAAAGTACACCGAATTCGACCGGTCGATGATGTTCTTTTCATTCACCGGGACTGTTATGCGGTGGGCCTTGGCTGCATCCTGGCCCTCATACCCCATTTCCAGATTGTTATTGTAGAATCTGTTGATGACATCCATGATCTGCGACGCCATACGGTACTGTTTCCTCAGCATTATCTTGGAGTGTTCGGGGGCAGTGTCGAACAGCGATTTGAAGATCGGCTGTGTGTAGAGGTTCTTGAACATGTCCTCCCTTTCGATCAGTGCCTCATCTTTCACGCCGGGGGAGTTCTTGTACTTGACGTTGTACATCGGAGGCAACTGTTTGTGGTCTCCGACCATGATGATGCTCTTACCAGACAGGATGGGACGTAGCAGTTCGGTGAAAGGTACCTTTGAGACTTCATCGATGATGACCACATCGATACCCATGGTGGTGGCGTCGAGGTAGGATTTCTGCTCTTCATCGTTCGGATCGTATTTGGTGCGGCCTTCTGCGGTACAAGTGATACCGACCACGTTCACATAGTTCCTGAGCTCCTGCACCATGCGTTCGCTGTCTTTTTTACTGGGTTTCTCGGACTCCAGGAACTCGATGATCTCCTGATATGTCCTGTCCGACAGTGCTATCTCCTCCTCGTTCAGATCGGAAAGGGTCTTCACGTTGTTCTCCAGGGTCTCGTATGCGCTGTCGACGTCGGTGAACTTCTCGGAAAGGTGGAGTTCGTTGAACATTTCCTGCATCGGAGCGGAGAATGAGGCCTCAGCCTCCAGATATTTCTGGTATTCCGGTTTGCTTTCGAGTCCGGAGATCTTCTTGTCGATGAGGGCGATCATCTTGGCGCTCTTCTCCTCGTCGATCTTGGATTCCACGATGGCCTCGCAGGTGGCGATGTCCCTTTCGAGCCTTCCTTTCGCCGCCTCTCTGAAGAAATTCAGTTTATGGCGGATCTGGGGAAGTTCGGAAAGGAGTCTGGCGTCCATATCGGACCCGAATTTCTGCAGAAGGACGAAATCCTCGGGTTCCAAGGATTCTTTTTCAACCAGTTCATCGAGCTGAATGTCCAATGCGGCCCTATCGGAATCCTCGCGGGCGGAGCATTTCCTCACGTAGAGGTCGACGTACAGCGTGTTGGAGTTCATAAGGTTCATCTGTTCGTTGAACTTCTCGTCGGAGAGGGACATCAACGCACAGCAGAGTCCCGATCTTCCGAACAGCCTTCCCTCGAGTTCGCTTTCTCCGTCCCTCTTCTTGCTTTTGGTGGTGAGGACCACTGATTCGCGGAAGAGGTCCTTGATGGATTCGCCGTATTTCTTGTACGTGGACAGTTCGAAATCATCAAGACCCAGGATCAGTTTTTTATCAAGGAAGATGCGAGAATGTTTTTCGTCGTTCCTCCTGCTGGCATCCACGAGTTTCTGGTTCTGAGCGGTCAGATTCTCTCTGTACTTCTC
Source organism: Candidatus Methanomethylophilaceae archaeon (assembly GCA_963591575.1). Classification (GTDB taxonomy): domain Archaea; phylum Thermoplasmatota; class Thermoplasmata; order Methanomassiliicoccales; family Methanomethylophilaceae; genus Methanomethylophilus. The sequence continues at coordinate 100,301 of CAVATL010000004.1, read as the reverse complement.
GACCTCGGTGATGGTCTCCTGGGCCTTTTCTTTGGCTTTGAGGTAATCCTCCCTCAGGCCCTCTATCCTGTCGAACTCGGCGATGATCATCTGCATCCTCGCCGGATCCTTGTACAGTTCGATCCTCTCTGCAAGGATCTCCTTGGTGTTCTTGTAGAAGTTCGATGCAAGTTCATCGAGGTCGTAATCGCTACTGCGGCCTTCCGCCATGAGGCGGACCGGACGGATCAGCGGGTTCTTGATGAGCCTCTCGAATGCGTTGTCGATGGCCTTGTTGTTCTGACTGCAGATGAGCACCTTCCTTCCGCGGAGAAGTTCCTGTGTGGTGATCTCCGAGATCACCTGGGTCTTTCCGGTTCCGGGAGGCCCCTGTATGAGGTAGAGGCCGTCGCTGTACACGGCCTCTTCCACCGCCCTCTTCTGAAGTTCGTTGAAGTTCTTTCCGAAGAAGTGGTTGATACGCGGTGCCTCTCCGATCTTCGCGTTGTCGGTTGAGAAAAGATACGAGGCAAGGTAAGGGTTGGCGACCTCTCCGTTCTTGAAGGATTCCAAAGCATCCATCTGACGTGCGATGACCGCCTGCTGTCCGGCCTGGTCGCAGACAAGTTTGTACTGTGCGGATTTTGAGAAGTACCTCACCCTCTCGTTGTATTCCTCATATACTGATGTGCCAGGGGGCAGAAGGATCTCGAAGTATACGGTCAGCGTGCGTCTGTCCACTTTGGACTCTGCTTCCGCGATGGCACTGTTGTACTCCTGGGTCACGACCGCTTCCTTCTCTTTGCGTTCGGGGCTGAATTTCACGATGGCCTCTTTGGTGTATGTTTCCTTAACGGTTTCCGACAGTTCATCCGATTTCTTCTTTCTGAGGTCCGCGGTGACCTTTTCGACGCATTCCTCCATGGGAACGGAATCATATGCCTCTTTCCAGGAGAGACCTTCATCCGACATGGAATCAGCCCGGTTCTTCCTTTCCTCTTCGGCCGCCTGAGCGATCGCTTCGGAACTTTCATTGATGAACTGATCTATCTGGGACTGTATCTCTTCAGCGGAAAGATACTCCTCGGTGCGTTGCCTTACTTCGTTCTTTATGTTCTTCTCGAACTCTTTCTTGATCTTCCTCATTCCGTTGTTGCGTTTGGTCTTCGCGGGACGGGTGAGTTCGTCGGGAAGGGGGTCCGGAGCCAATGCTGGTTCGATACGTTCCTGACCGACGGCCTCCATGCGGTGCATATGCTCCTTTTCTTTGAAGGTGAGAACTTCTCCGCGTTCTTCCAGTTTCTTCGCCGGATCGATGATCCTGACATCCAAAGCGGTGAGTTCGTTGAATCTGCGGACGTACTCTGGGTCTTTTTCGAAAAGCCTGGCGTCGACGGGGTGTACGACACGGACAATGAGGCGGCTCCTGTAATCTTTGACGGAACTCTCGACCCATGCGGTGTCGCGGGTCATGTAGATGACCTCCTTGTCACCTGCCATTTTTCTGTCCATCGGAGATACGATGAAGAATTCGGGACGTTCGATGGGATATCCCTTCATGCTGTTCTCGTCGGCCTCGGCCATCTGGGTGGTGAGGAAATAACTCCATCTGTCAAGATACGAGATCGCTTCGGCAGGGTTCTTCACCACATACAGCTCGTTGAGTTCCTCTGCGAGCTCGGAGGTTATGACCGAACCAGCATATACTTCACGGGGAGCACCTTCCGCCAATGATCTGTCCCCCGTCGTGAAGAAGGATTCCATTGCGGTGTCCGGCCCGCCGGTCTTGGTGTTGTTCTTCACCCTTGCGATGATGGCGGCCTTGACCTCCTTCTCCCCGTAGTGGGATGTCTTGTTGAGCATCGAGATCCCTTTCACGATGTACTCTTTCCGGATCTGTTTGCGGTCCTCGTAGACCAGGAGGTCGCCCATGAGGACGAGATCGTACTTTTCCTGGGGGATGCGGATGGCGACGTTCTCCAAAGAAGGCGAAAGGCTCTCTCCCTCATCCGCCTGGATCTTGTACAATGAAGGGTGGCTGATGAAAAGGCTCTTTTCGGGGGAGTTGGACCTTGCGAGTATTGCTTTATAAATGAATTTGAGGAAATAATGGGTTTCTGTGATCTCATAGTTGATGAGACCGAACTGTTCTGAGAGTGAGTTCTTGAAAGGCGAGAAACGTTTGGAGCTTTTCGCCTCGGCACCGTGATACCAGTAGCGGCTGAAGTTCAGGACGATGGTGTGTTTCTCCGCCGGAATATACTTTTTGGCACTGTCGAACTGCAGCGCATATTTCATTATTAAGTCGGTAGGCAGTTTGCTGCTCGTGAATTCTTTCATAGTATCCCCCACTCCTCTTTTGAAATCGATCAAACAAAGAAAAGAAAACGGTTTGAATCGGGTAAGCAACCACCTTATATATAGAAGACCCAGAAGCATTCGATTTTGAACCAGGACCGATAACCATTTTTAACTCGTGAACGATACCAGATTATGGCCGATTTAGGTTACAGTTGGTTGTATGAAGTGTATCTTACCCGTGGACACGGTGTTCAGGTCGTCACCAACGAACTCAGCCTGTCTATCCTGAAGGAGATGCGTGTCCGTACCATAACCCTCAGCGAAATGGCCGTTATGTTCTCTGTTTCCAAATCGACGATTCAGAGCAACCTGAGGAAACTGGTCGCTATGGGGATCGTAACATCCACTGATTCATTGGATGACGGTCGCAGCGTTGTGTATCATATTGATGCATTGCTGCTTTTCACCAGCGACGCACCCAAGGAATGGCAGCTCTATGCAAGAAAGGCATCCATAGATCGCATCCTCCGCAATAATGCCTGTTCAGCAAAGGAAGATCTCTCTCTTTACGGAGTATCTCTCATTGAAAGCGGACTGAACATCATCCCCGGTTTTTTCAATGTCGGGGCCGCTATGGTGAGTTCCTTCGATGATATGGATTGGTGGACCGAACTTCTGAGGAGTTCGAACACCCAATGTCCTATTAAAGGGATAGAAATCAGTGTAGATCTGAAGACGAATTTGGCCCTTACCTTCCATTCCGATGAGGAGATAATCTCTGATTTACCTCTGGTCATCGTTCCGATGCTAGGTGCCATTCGTTCCCGTTCGAGGATGATCGTAGGGTTCAACCTCTGTCACGAGACCAATCTGTCTGTGGAGGATGAAGGGCATACCGTGAAACTGAAGATCGAACCTTTCAAAGGGCAGGATTTCGAACTCAGGTCGTTCGATTGGGATGTTCTGAACGAGGTCAAGATGGACTATCCGTTCTCCATTTACTCCATCGATGGGAAGGCCATGCTGTTCTCCAACCCGACCATGATGGCCATATTGGATGCACTCTACAGTGTCGATCTGAGCCTCAACGATTTGGAATCCCGGCTGGAACTGCCCAAGGCGACACTTTTTGTTTCATTGACCAAGCTCATCGAGCTCAGAGCGGTGTGTCTCGACGAGGATTCCGGCACTCCGAAGAAGTATACGCTTGTCGCGGACCCGCTGTTATTCGTCTCGCATCCTTTCTCATCCGGCTATTCGAAACTGCAGAAGCTCCTGCAGGATTTTCATGACGGGAAAATTGATTATTATTCCGTAGTGGTCTCCTTCGCCATGGAGACCCTGAGGTGCATGGGTATCCATTTCGACAGGATGTTCGTCCGTTCGGGAAGCTACGTCGCTTCCTCAGCTCTGCAGAAGTATCCGAAGATGGATGCCGAGGATTTCCTTGCACTCTCATGCAGGATGGTTCCTCCTCCCGACCGCGCGGAGATTTCGAAATATCTTCCGCCTCATATTAGGCTCTTCGATTCACCCAACACACTGTTGGGGCCTCTTTCGAAGAACTTCCTGATCGGATTTTTGCATGAGGGGCTTAAGACCATTTTAGGTTTCGAGTGTCCGTTCTACATTGATTCTGAAGTAGAACGTACAAACTGAGCAGATCTTTTGCTCATTCTGCTGTATTTTTCAATTAAAAAATAGTACATAATACATAAAGTTCGATTATCTTTAAACTTGTATTTCAAATACGAAATTATTTTGTTGGATATACGTTGGATATGACTTCATCAATATTTTCCTATCAAAAATCAATTTTCAACTAATATCAATTTGCTGAAATTATGTAACAATATCTATGTTTTTTTAATTTATTAGATAAATGTCTAATTCGCTTTGGTACGAAAAAATTGAATTCAAATTTCAAATATAAGTCAATTCGTAAAAACTATTATAAGCAGGCGCAGAAATAATTCTCTCAGCAAATTTATTTTGCTGGAGGAAACACAAATGGTATTCGGAAACAAAACCGCAGTTTTCTACGCTGCAGCGGTCGCGGCATATCTGCCAGCCGATCCGACAGAAGTAGATATTCTCTCCGTGGGGAGTTGTCACATCCTGTCCCACACTACATCTGTCACAGCCAGGAAGAACATGTCCGCGGAGATTTCCAATATCGATTATGTGGCAGCATGAAATAAGCGGGTTCACTGTGATCTGAAGCACATCCCGGTCTCAGAGGATCCGTTGAGGTTGCCCTGTCGGACCGATATGAAATGAGACGTCCAGGAGATCCTCGAACAATCAATACCCGTTCAACGTCAGACACGGGCTGACCCCGCTGTCGGAAGAGGAGTTGCGGCCACTTCCGACCGCCTGTATACCCTGGTTCCGGGGTGCGGAACCATCAACAGACCAGCGGTTGAAATCATGGAAGAAAAACAAATCGAACAGATCAAAAAGGAGAACACCAAGAAGAGGATGAAATTCGGTTACATCCTCGCTCTCCTTTGCGCCGTCTTCTGGGGAGCCTGGTATGTACCGGACTACCTCGCAGTGGGTCTGGCACCGTTCAGTGATCTCTTTTCGGGAGAGTCTTGGACCGATGCCCAGTATATCTACCAGGCGGTATTCATCACCGGAATCAATGCAATCTTCGTGGTGCTTGTGCTCTTTTTCTGGTGCGCAGGCCTCGGGAAAGTGAAAGAATTGGGCAGGAGCCTGAAAGATGTCAGGCACTGTACCAAATACTACATGGCGGGAGCCATCTGCGGAGGCCCTCTGGCCATCCTCGGTACCTATATCGCCCTCATCTTCGGAAGCGCGGGCTTCTCCGCTGTATCCGGATTATGTTATCCTGTCATCGGTATGACCTTGTCAGTCGTATGGCTGAAACAGAAGATGTCCCACAGGGCCATCCTGGGTCTTTTCGTCATCCTCGCCGGAGGTATCACCTGTTACCTCGACGGACTGATGAACGGCGGAATCCAGATCCTCGGTTACGTCGGAGGTTTGATGGCCATCTTCGGATGGGGTGTCGAAGGTGCAGTGGCCGCCAAGGGATTGGATGCCTCCGAACCCGATGTCGCCTTGACCTCGAGGTTCATCATGGAGTGCATCATCTGGTGGGTGATCGCCATTCCTATCCTCACACTCTGCGGAGTGGACTTCTTCCACAACATCGGTGCCCTGTTAGATCCCATGACCTTCTTCATCGTCCTGATGATGGGACTGACCTTCGGATTATGCTACGTTACATGGTACAAATCATTCCCGCTGATCGGAGTGGGGAGGGGACAGGCCATCGGTTCTCTGTACGGACTGATGGCGATCTTCTTCCTGTGGCTGTTCACGGGCGACGCCTCCATCTACTATGTGGTGGGCGCGATCATCTGCATCCTCGGATCCTTCCTGATGTTTACGGAAAAGACCGATGATCTCGATACATTGAGGTGAGAAACAATGACTGACAATATGGTGAACCGCGGAGCGAAATTCCGCATGATGGAACTTTACAATGACTCGGACCTCTGGAACTATGAGGTCGTAAACAAGATCGCCGCCGAGAGGAATCAGAACTCACAGTTCATGAAGAACTCGTTCAACTTCGACCTTATCGAACTGCACGCTTCCGGATTTTTGGAAGAGGTGGAGGTCGACGTGGATGAAGAGGGAAGCAAATGGGGTGCCGGCCGTGTCATAACGAAGTACCACATCTCCGATCTCGGAAAAGCAGAATATCAATGGATGTGCAACTGAGGTGTGAAAAATGTCAACTTGGGATTATTGTGTGAATTTCTTCTCGACCGGTGTCGTTCCTGGTTCGGAGTACGCCTGGATCGTTACGATCTGTGCGGTAGCCGCGATCGGTTTCATCGTTGCCAGAAAGATGGTCTCCAAGATCTGAATCCGATCTGAAAAGACCTCAAACCCCTTAACCAACTCGTTCCCCTGCAGTACCCTCAATCATTCTGCAGGGGGCGGCCTTTTTCACATCTGGGTCTTTGCATTTTTCATTGAGGCCGTTAAGTTCGGTTTTTATACATCGTTCCTTATGGCAGCACATCATGTCAGATCTCAAGGCCGCCGAAGAGGAAGTTTCCGACAGCGAAGTGGATGTCGAGGCAGAACTGAACAAAGGTCGGGAGTATTCCGGAGAGGGCTCCCGCAGAAGTGTTCCGAAATCAATCTATCATTACCGCCTGGCGGCCGACGCAGGCAGTCCCGAAGCGGCCTCCGAGATCGCGGATCTTGTCTCCGGCGAGAAGCCCGAAGGCTGGAAGGTCCTTGCCGAACATTACTACAGGAAGGCCATTGCAGGCGGGAACACCGACGATCTGGTAAAGCTCGGAGACCTCTATTATCTGGGTGACTGGGACAGTGAACGCATTGCCGATCCGGGGCTCGGCTCAGTCCTGTACAAGAGGGCCGCCCTGCTCTATTTCACCTATGTTCTGGAGGTCGGAGATTCCGCTCAAAGGGAGATACAGTTCCTTGGAAGGATGCTCTCCTCCAATTGGCTCCACACCGACTGGTCCTTCTATGGTCCGCTTGTGGAGTGTCTCGCCGAGAACGACAACGATGATGCACTGCACATCTATCTCGACGGCGATATCCCAGAACCTTCAGAGATCTACGGAATGGACGAACTTCTCACCGAGACCTTTGAACTGCCTGCAATGAAAGATCCTGCTAAACGTCCTGTTCCGACACGCGTCTGGGGCCGGACCCGCGGAAAACGCAGTGTTTCCAGCGTCCTTTACGATATGGGTATCGAGTTCTCCAAGTCCCGCAACGGTCTCATCAAGACCAAGAAGGGTGCCGAGATCCAGGATGAGATGGAAAGGATCCTCGCCATGGGATACAAGTTCAAGTATTCCTCCGTGAGCGACAAATGGACCTATATGGACAAAACCTCTAAGGAATGACGGTCCGATTCTGATGTGGCATATCGGGGATCTGGGTATTGATGGGAAGGTGGTCTCGGGACCTCTTTCAGGCTACACGACTGAGGCATACCGCGACTTCCTGCGTCCGTTCGGAGTATCTGTGGAATACACTGAAATGGTGTCCGATCAAGGATGTATCCACGGGCAGAAGACCACCGAGAATTTCATAAAATATGAACGCAAAGGCATCACCGGAGTGCAGCTCTTCGGCAGTGACCCCGACAGTCTGGCACATGCAGCTTTATACGCTCTGAAGATCAATCCCGACATCGATTTTTTTGATGTCAACATGGGTTGTCCGGTCCCCAAGGTGAACCGCACCGGGGCGGGTTCAGCCCTTATGAAGGATCCGAAAAGATGCGGTGACATCATCCGTGCCATGAAACGCAGTCTTTCCACCCCTGTCACCGCCAAGATCCGTTTGGGGTGGACGATCTCGAATCCCAATTTCAGAGAGGTCATCGAAGAACTCGAGGCTGCCGATGTCGATGCCGTCTGCATCCACCCGCGTACCCGGGAGGAGCGTTATTCCGGTGCCCCACATTATGATCTTTTGGAAGGTCTGGGACATGAGATGTCGGTGCCTTTGATAATTTCCGGAAACATCTACAACTTGAACGACGCGATCGAGAAGGTCGCCTTCACTGGTGCCGAAGGTGTCATGGTGGCTAGGGGCGGAATAGGCAATCCGTACCTCATAACTCAGATCGACCGTTACTTCAGAACAGGTGAGATCCTGCCAAACCCTACAATATCCCAGCAGATTGACTGGTGTCTCCAGATATCGGAGATGCTAGTGCAGGAATCGGGGGAAGAGGTGGCGGTAAGGCGTCTGAGAAGCATCGCTCCCAAGTTCATAGCAGGATGTTTCAAAGGAAAGGAATACAGGAATCTTCTTGCCACACAGACTGTTTCCATTGAAGGTCTGAAAGCAGATCTCGAACATATCCGCGAAGAGATCGGTGACGATGTCGCACACAATCGCGGACTTCCTTCCGAAGAAGACTCTTCGTTCTGAAATTTTAATAAATGAATGGCGACCGGGAAAGTTCCGGCCGCTGTTGAGTTTCAAAGGGTGATTTCCATTCCGAGCCTGTCGTTGAGCTCTTTGTAGCGGTTCCTGATGGTGACCTCGGTCACGCCGGCGACATCCGCGACCTCCCTCTGTGTCCTCCTCTCGTTGGTGAGGATCGAGGCGATGTAAATCGAAGCTGCGGCGACACCGGTAGGTCCGCGACCGGAGGTGAGTTCCTTTTCAGTAGCGTCTTTGAGGATCTCAATGGCCTTGTTCTGGGTGTTTCCGCTGAGTTTGAGCTCGGAGCAGAACCTCTGGATGTAATCCTGGGGTTTGGTGGGCAGGAGTTTGAGCTTGAGCTCACGGGTCATGAACCTGTAAGTCCTTCCGATCTCCTTCCTCTTGATGGTACTGGATTCGGAGACCTCGTTGAGGGTCCTGGGGACACCGCACTGCCTGCATGCTGCGTACACAGAGGAGGCGACGACACCTTCGATCGACCTCCCTCTGATGAGGTTCTTCTGAACTGCTTTCCTGTAGATCAGTGCCGCGGTCTCCCTGACGTTGCGGGGGAGTTCCATGGCGGAGGAGAGTCTCTCGAGTTCGGAAAGTGCGGCCGCAAGGTTCCTCTCGGTAGCGTTGGATACACGGACCCTCTTCTGCCACTTTCTGAGCCTGTACATCTGGGCCCTGTTGCGGGTAGGGATGGATTTTCCGTAGGAATCTTTGTTCTTCCAGGAGATCTCAGTGGAAAGTCCTTTGTCGTGGATGGTGAACGTCATGGCGGAACCGGTACGGGCACGTTTGTCGCTCTGTTCGGAGTCGAATGCCCTCCATTCGGCACCCTGATCGATGAAGTTATCATCAAGAACGAGGCCGCAGTCCTGACATACGAGCTCTGCTCTTTCATAGTCACGGATAAGGTGGTGGCTTCCGCACTCGGGACAGACTTCAATCGTTTCCTGCTTTTCTTTCTCCCTAACCATCGTCATTCCTCGGTAATATGATTCAAATTTCAAGAGGTTGTTTCAAGACTCGTCCCGATTTTTCGGGACATTAACTTCATTTGTTCTGGAGGTTGAATCCATTTCAATAAAAGTTAATATACTATGACTAGCCATATTTGGATTACTATATAAAGCTAACTGTTAATCTATTATACTATTGACGATTTTTTCACACTATTGTGTTATTTATCCTATTCTGTCTTTCAGGGGCAATTACGGTAGAATAAAGCCAATTCGAAGGAATTTGTTTGATAAAAGAACTCCCGAAGACCTATGCGGATACGCCTCCGGGATGGAAGTTTGATTTTCTGATTCACTCTCTGATCGTTTTTCCGACGTTCATAAGGTGGTCCGCGATCCTCTCGATATCCGAGGTCGCAGAAAGGAACTCCGCACCGACGGAGGGACTGCAAACGCCCTCGCCCATCCTCTTGATATGGTTGTCGGCCATGGTATCCGTGAGGTCGTCAACCTGTTGCTCGATACCGAATGCCTCTTCGAGCGAGGCGTCGTCCTTGTGCATGAGTGCGAAAATGACCTTTTCATAAAGTTTTTCGACCAGGGTCTCTGCGGACCTTACTTCATCGCAGGCGAAATCGGAGAAGTTGTTGTGGATGGTCTTCAGTCTCTGAGCATATTCGATGATGTTCTCCGAATAATCGCCCACTCTCTTGATGTCGGTGATAGTACGGAATGCTGTGGAGACATAGCTGCTGTCCTTGTCACTGAGTTTCGTATTGGACAGTTTGAGAAGGAATTTGGTCAGTTCTTCGTTGGTATAATCCAGCTGTTTGTCGTTCTTCTTGAACTCTTCGAGGTCATCGGTCTCCAGTGTCGTGAGCGCTTTGATGGAGATCTTGAAGTTCTTCATGGCGATCGAGGCCATGTTGGTGATCTCATTTGTGACCTCTCCGACTGCGATGGAAGGGGTGGTGAGCATGTGATCGTCCACGAAGAAGAGGTGAGGTCCGTCGGGAGTGCTTTCCGTTTGTTTGCTGTGCTTGTCAGGCAGGATCCTGGTGACCAGGGCGATGAGTTTGCTGGTGAGCGGAAGCATGATAATGACAGTGATGACATTGAAGATGGTGTGGAACATCGCAAGGTCGATCTGCAGGCTGGGGAAGACTCCGGAGAAAAGGTCTCCGAACGTGGTGCCTGCGAAGATCTGCATGAAGAATCCGAACACCACGAACATGATCACGCCGAAGACATTGAACAGCAGGTGGATGAGTGCTGTCCTCTTGGCGTTGAGCCCGCTCGACATACCTGCGAGGATGGCCACTATGCAGGAACCGATGTTGGAGCCGAGAGTAAGATAGATACCCTGGTTCAGGTCGAGGAGTCCCGCACCGATCATGGCGATGATGACCGCGGTCATGACGGAAGAGCTCTGGACGATGGCGGTGAGTATGGCTCCGATGATCACAAGCAGGATAACATTTTCAATATGCGACAGGAACTCCCTGACGGAGTCGTCTGCAGCGAAATCGCCCATGGCATCGCTCATGAGTTCCAGTCCTACGAAGAGCATACCGAATCCGGCCACGACGCTTCCGATGCTGCGGGTACGGTCCTTTTTACCGTAAGCCGCGATGAATGCGCCGATACCGGCCATGGCCGCGAAAAGATACATGATAAGGTCTGAACTTCCGCTGGATCCCCATGCGACTATCTGCGCGGTGATCGTGGTTCCGATGTTCGCACCGTAGATGATGGCGGCGGCCAATGTCAGGGACATTATTCCCGCATTGACAAAACCGATGACGAGAACAGTTGTGGCTCCGGAACTTTGGATGGCAGCGGTGGCGGCGGCACCGATACCTACGCCCACGAGTTTCTTTTCCGAGGCTTTTGCGAACAATGTCCTCAATTTGGTGCTACAGATAGTCTCGAGGTTCCCGCTCAGCATCGTACAGGCGACGAGGAATACTCCTATTCCTGCGAGAAGCGATAAAATTGCAATGGCGTAGTCCATAAGTTCACTTTTCTCTGGAAACCGTTTACATCCGTCTCAACGAATTATCCTTAATAAGTATGCCTATATATTTTACAAATTAGACCGTATTTTTTGCATCTGAGTATATGCTGGCAAAGGGGGTTGTTCAGTTTGTCAATTTTTATTTTCCAATTATCGTAAAAAATAATTGGACAGAATCGGAGTATGGCCTTCGGCCCCTCAACAGACGTTTATATCTCATCCTGCCTAGCCGTTTCAATTGATACAATGATTTCTGTCGAACCCTATTCGGAAAGATACCTCATAGGTGCAATGGATGTCTGGAACCAGGTGGTCAGTGACGGCATAGCCTTTCCTCAGACCGATCTCCTCACCGAGAAGGAAGCGGACGCCTTCTTTTCATCACAGTCTTTCACCGGGGTCGTTGTCGAGGACGGTTCCGTATTGGGGTTGTATATTCTCCACCCCAACAATCTAGGTCGCTGCGGACACATCGCGAACTGCAGTTATGCCGTTTCCCGTGATATGCGCGGAAAACACATCGGCGAGATGCTGGTCAACCACTCCCTCAGGATGGCACACGAGAGGGGCTTCCGCTTAATACAGTTCAATGCGGTCGTCGTTTCCAACATCCACGCCATCCACCTCTACGAACGCTGCGGATTCAAGAGGATCGGAACCGTTCCCGGAGGATTCAGGATGGACGACGGAACCTATTCGGACATCATCCTGTTTTATCATGAGGTGTGAATTCCAACAGGTGAGCGGTAAACCTAATTAATCCCGAGTGTCCTTGTTATAACATGGATTCTCTAGAGGATGTCAGGTCCGAACTCGGACTTGTTCAAATCTATACCGGAAACGGCAAGGGAAAGACGACCGCGGCCTTCGGGCTCGCTTTCCGCGCTGCAGGGCGCGGACTTAATGTTCTGATCCTTCAGTTCCTGAAACCTTCCGACGGGTATGGAGAACAACTCGCCTGCGGCAAATTCCCGAACGTTGAACTTCATTCGCTGGGACTAGACCATTTTGTGGGGAAGAATCCGAAAGAGGAGGACATCTTCGCCGCCAAGGACGCATTGAAGAAGGCGTCCGATATGATGGCCACCCGTAGGTACGACATCGTCGTTCTCGATGAAGCTGTGAATGCGGTCCGCCTGAATCTCATCACAGACACGGAACTCATCGACATGCTCAAAACCCGTCCGGAACACACTGAAGTTGTCCTCACCGGCAGGGGAATAACCCCTAGGCTCCAGGAATACGCCGACTTGGTTACCGAGATGGTGCTGGTTAAACACCCCTTTGACCGGGGCATCAATGCCCGTGCGGGGATCGAGTACTGACGGGATATCATGATCGATCTGGTGAAAGAGATCGACCATCTCCGCAAGACCTGCATTAACTGCGGAAAGTGCACTGCCGTTTGTCCTTCCCTGAAACACGGAGGATTCGATCCGAAGGAGATGATGGTGGCAGGTGTGGGAGACATCACACTCTGTATCCAATGCGGAAAATGTTCGCAGGTCTGTTTCCGGACCGATCCGTTCCGTGTCATGCGCGACTGTCTAGCACTTTACAAGGAACAGCACCCCAACGAGAACTATCAGAGGTACAAGTTCATCCTTCCCCCTGCCGAAGATCAGTTGGGCCCCGGATGGAACGGCGACGATGTATGTGTCATCCCCGGGTGCGTGGTCGAGAGCAGACTGCCCTATCTCAAATATGCATGCAGAGTTGCATTGGATTCGATAGGAAAGAGTTCACACCAGATCTCCGATAATCAATGTTGCATGATGCCTTCAATGTTCAGCGAGCTTGGGGAGATGGGCAGGAGACCCGTCCGTACCATGATGGTCAGGGGCGAGAAAGGTGCCCTGGTGACACTCTGCGGCGGATGTGCCAGTGAGTTCAGACACGATGGTACTGAGGTGAAACATCTTCTCGAGTATCTGTTCGAGAACATCGATTCTCTCCCGGTCTCTCCGAAATCATATAAAGTCGCGATAGAACCCGGCTGTTCCATGGACCGTCATTATAAGCAGATGAAAGCGGTCGTGGAGAAGATGGGTTTCACCATCGTCAATGAGACCTACGGGTGCTGTGGATCCAAGAAACCCCCGCTCAATACGATGCTGAAGGAAAGGGAAGATGAATGCGCCGAGGCCGATTTCATTATCCTCAACTGCCCCTTCTGCATGACCAAATACGACAGGTTCGAAGGCGGAAAACCATGCATGCACATAGCTGAACTGGTGGCCTTGGCGAAGGGAGATTCCACCACTCTGGGTCTTCATAACATCCCTATGAATCTGTGATCTGTCCGGTCTCCGCCCTCTTTTATAGATGGTTTCCATCCATCATTTGTTATGATGATGTGTGTCAAGTGCGGGTACCTTCAGAGGAACTCCAGCTTTCAGATTGGTGATCTTCAATGATGTTCTGTCCGAATTGCGGTTCGATGATCTTTCCCGGTTCCAATTCCTGTAAGAACTGCGGATCGGGTGCAGGCAGGTCCGCTGCCCCGGCCAAGAAGATCACTGTGTCGGCGCCGAAGATCGTCAATGAGGTCAATTCATCTGCACCCTACCTACCATACGAACCCAGGGCGATGCAGGTCGACATCATCACAGATATCAAGAACGCCCTCGACAAGGGGAGGCACATCGTCATCGAATCCGGTACCGGTACCGGTAAGACCATCACCTCCTTGGCAGGTGCTCTGGCACATGCGAAGGAACGTGGCAAGAAGATCGTCTACATCACCCGTACCATATCCCAGTCGGACCAGGTGATGAAGGAGCTCAGAGCTATCTCCACACTCAAACCAGTCTCCGGTCTGACCCTCACGGGAAGGAACAAATCATGTCCCCTTCTGCAGGCCAGGCCTGATTTCGATTCTCTTTCACCGACTGCACTTTCCACACTCTGTTCCGATAAAAAACAAAGGTCCCAGCAGGGAAAAAGTGGGGGATGTCCGTACTTCACCAGGGTCATCGCAATGGTGGATTCCGTCGAGGCCTACTGCAAGAAGAACTTCCCTAAATCGGAAGAGGTCGACAGCTACTGCCGTGCCAACAACGTCTGTCCCTATGAGGCCAAGAAGGCCATGATGGAGGATTTCGACGTCATCGTTGCTCCGTATATCCACATCATCGATCCCGACATCCGTAACAATTTCCTCTCGAACCTCGGCGTGGATGTCTCCGAGATTGTACTCATCGTCGACGAGGCCCACAATTTCATGGATGCCGTCCGCGAACAGGAGAGTTTCACCATCACTTCCAGGATCCTCGGTTCCGCCGTGGACGAATGTTCCGCATTCGACCATCCGATGGTCGGCCCCGGGGTGAACCTAGACACTTTCCTCAAGGCCGTGAAGACCGCGGCAGGTGTACTTTCCACGAAATATGTTGAGTTCAACACCACCGAAGCGCTCCTTCCCCCCAATGCTCTGGAGGAGGAGATCGCCCGCATCCTCGGAAAGAACATCACCGACCTCAAACCGATGGTCGAGACCACTGTTTCATTGGGCGAAGAACGTGAGGCTGCCATCTCCGACACCGATGCTCCTTCTTCCCCACTTCTCGAACTGGCCACTCTGTTGGCATTATGGATCAACTCTCCTTCCGACCGTTATGTCAAATCCATCCGTGCCACCGAGGATGGTCCGAGCATAAAGGCGGCCTGTATCGACCCTGCGGATATCGGCCGTTTCATGAACCAGATAAAGGGTGCGGTCCACATGTCTGGGACATTGCAGCCTCTTGACAATTACGCGAAGGTTCTCGGCCTTCCTGCAGATGCCGTTCCGCGTACATATCCATCTCCATTCCCCAAGGAGAACAAGCTCGTTGTCTACTCCAAGGACCTCACCACCAATTACAAGGAACTGCAGAATGATCCGGAGATGAAGGCCCGTCTCAACCGCACCGTGGCTCAGCTTTGCAACGCGGTCGACAAGAACATCCTGATCTTCATGCCGTCATACAGGGTCATGAGGGATATGCGCCCGTACCTCGAAGAGGCGGTGAGGAAGAATCTCTATTGGGAGGAATCCGGCCGTCAGAAACGCACCATGCAGTCGCTTGAACGTTTCCGTGCCGGACGCAACGGTGTCTTCGTGTGTGTCATGGGCGGTTCAGTGGCAGAAGGAATGGACTTCCCAGGAGACGAACTGTGTTTTGCGATCATCGTCGGCATACCATACCCTCCGCCTTCTCTGGAGATCAAGGCCATGAAGGAACTCTTCGACAGGAGGTACGGTCCTGGAATGGGCTGGAAATACACCAGCGAGGTCCCCGCAGTAAGGAAGATGAGGCAGGCCATCGGACGTCTGATCCGTACCCCCGAGGACAGAGGTATGGCAGTCATTCTCGACAGTCGTGCCTCCCGTAATGCCAGACAGCTTGAGGCCATTCCATCTGATGATCCCGTGGCGGACGCCGTCAGTTTCTTCCTGAAATCCTGATGTTTGTGCGTTAAATAGTAGGATTCAATCCAGCAATCATGTTCAAAGATCTGGGGAACGTCAGGATAGCCTATGATGTCATCGGCTCCGGCACACCGATCATCCTTGTCGGCGGATTCGGCGCCAATCGGAGATTCTGGAAGAATGCGATTCCGCTTCTGGACGGTTTCACTGTAGTTACTATGGATGCCCGTGGCGTGGGGGAGACCGAATACGAAGGTGATTTCACCCTCGACGAGATTGCCGATGATGCAGTCACCCTGATGCATTCCTTCGGTTTCGACAGATTCTACGCGATCGGATGGTCTATGGGTACCGGGATCCTGCAGTCACTGTCCGCCAGATATCCTGAAAAGGTCATTGCACAGGCCCTGGTCTCCACTTTCAGTCACTGTCCTGCCCGTTCCGCATACATCCTCGGAGAGTTCACCAGGATGATCAACGAAGGTTCAGCCACCATGGAGAGTCTCTGCGTGGCTGTCAATGCATTCTGCTTCCCCGAGTCGGTCTTCGAGAAATACTGGTCAGAGGGAAAGGTCATGCCGGTCCCCCATCATATGGGTAAGCCGAAGGGACTTTCCGACCAGCTCAAGGCCACCTTCTCCTTTGATCCAGAGTTCTATCTGCCCCGTATCACTTCGCCTACGATCGTTGTTCAGGGCACCGAGGATATCATGACCCCGTTCTACAAGGGAGAGATCGTGCACAGTAAAATTGCTGGTTCGGAGATCTTCGCCGTCGAGGGGGCAGGCCATACCATTCCTCCGGAAAGCTACATGTCCCAGGTGCTTGATTTCTTCAGGCGCAGGGCTGGTCTATGAGTTCTTCTAATCAGGCTATTGTTGGAAGAAAATCCGTATATATGCGACCGTAAAATGCCGTTGGCATGGCTTTCTGGGACTATGCCACCGATGTGCGCATTTACGTTGTCACCGGCATTGTATTGGCGATGATAATCGGATCCATCGGATCCATAGCGGCAGTGCTGTCTATCATCATCCTCATTCTGCAGATGACCGCATCCCTTCACGGCCTTTCGATACGCAAGGAGGACTTCAGAAAGGATTTCAAGCCCGCCCTGTTCTCCGTCGTGTGCAGCCTGGTCATCAGTACCGCCACCGCATTGGTGATGGGGCTGGTCTTCTACGATTCTAATAAAGCGGTCTGGTACGGCTGGGTCATGCTTGCCGCGGTTCCTTCTGCGGTGTCCGTTATCACCATTGCGCTGATGATGAAGGGCAACATGCCCATGGCGATGATCTCGATGATCTTCATCTATCTCATTGCATTCGTGATGACCCCACTGATGACCTCCTCTCTTATCGGGGATGCGATCAGTCCGATGGAGATCCTGAAGTACATCGTGCTGTTCATCGCGATCCCTGTCATCCTCAACCTTCCGCTCAACAGGGTGAAGATCGAAAGGAAGTACAAGGTCACGTTCATCAACTGTATGATGTGCATGCTCATTATCTGCGCCCTCGGTAAGTGCAGGGACTGTGTCTTTGACAATCTGGGTCTTTTGGGGATCGTCGTCGTGATGTGCGCGATAAGGACCTTCGGGGTCGGTGCCCTTTTCATGTATGTTCTGAGGAAGAGAGGTGTTTCCAGAGACAATATTGTCATCTATACCGGTTTCACCGTATGGAAGAACTCTGGCCTGGGTAGTTCCATGTGCCTTCTGCTGCTGTCATCCATGCCTGAGGCGGCGATGGTGTGCACCGCGTCGTTGGTGATGGAATCTGTATGGTTCGCGATCACAAACAGGTCCATTGCGACATACTGGCCTGCAGATGTGTATCCGGAGGAGACCAAGGAGTTCCCCGGAACGGCACAGTGATCTATCCGTTCTCAACTATTTATAACAAATAACAGATACTTGGAGCTGTGAGCCAACCTTCGGAAGACCCCTCAGGACTCGCAGTCTCCAACGTCGATCCTGAGATAAAGCGGAAGATCGCCGATTACTGGGACCGTCGCAGCCGTGGCTATAATCTTTCCACTTTGCTGGAACTCAAGGATTCTGCCAGGTATGAGGCATTGATCGACTCTGTTCTTCCGCCGGGCAAACCATCTCGCGTTCTCGATCTCGGAACCTCCTGTGGACTGATGGCCCTCATCGCCGCCAGATTGGGCCATAATGTTACCGCAGTCGATTTCAGTTCAGCCATGATCAAACACGCCAAGCTCAATGCTTCCAAATTCCGTCTGGACATCGAGTTTTTACAGGCCGACATGGAGGACTTGAATCTTCCCCGGTGTGAATTCGATCTGATCATAATGAAAAGTTCCATCTGGTTGCTGCAGGAACCTGCAGTTTCAATTTCCCGTTTCATATCATTCCTGAAGCCGGGGGGACATCTGCTGATAATCGACGGGAACTATTATCTCGGTCAATATGACCCTGAATATGCCAGGATGACCTATGAAGGAAAGGATAATTCGGGGCTTCATGGGATGACCAATATGGATGGTGTAGATTTTTCCGAGATACGCGCATTATCTGCGTCCTTACCGGTCTGCCGTCTCAGACGTCCGGCATGGGATGTTTCTCTTTTGCTCGGTCTGGGTCTTAAGGATATCCGGATCAATTGCTTGGATGCCAAACCCTTCAGGATCCTTACAGATGCGGGCATCCTGAACCTCCCATATTCGTTTTCAATCACTGCCTCACTTCCAGTTGTTCAGCAAAGGGCCGCTCCTGCCGAGGACAGTTCCAAGATCCGTTTCCATGAATTCATCGAACCGAGTACCGACCTGGTTTTCAGACTGAAGGCGTTGGCAGATGTCAACCGCCTTAAGATCGTCAATGCGCTATCTATTCTGGAGATGACCGTGTCCGAGCTGGCCATAGCCACGGGGTTGTCGGCCTCACTCGTTTCTCACAATCTCAAGATCCTGAAGCAGGCGGGGTTCGTCCGTACAATCAAACGCGGAAAGGAGACCATGGTTCAGATCCAGAATTACAATAGAATTCTGGAATGCAGGCAGATCCTTGAAAATCTCTGATATCTGATGTAATATTATTACATATTTAGCCGATGAATCAATTAAATATATGATTGTTTGAATTCACACTAGTTTTCTTTGATTAATTGGATTAAATTGAATTAATTTGACGATTTCACGAATTTTTTTCACATTTTTCAGAAAATTTGCTCGATTTTGATTGAATTACGATCAATCATTTGAATGAATTTTTGATTGTTCTATCATCCAATATTACGGATTTATATATGAAAAGTAGTTAAAACGGAATTGGACGATAAGTCCATGTTGATATCATGAACTCAAAATCAATTATGGCAATAATCGTTGCCGCGATCGTCATCTGCGCCGGTGGTGCCGCAGTGATATTCCTGCACGATTCCAATGATAACAAATCATCAAACACGACACAGACCGATATACGTCTGACCGTTTTCGGAAATGCCAACGGTGATGATTACATCGATGATAATGATGTGAAGATGATTGAGAATTATCTGAACGGGAACACGACACTTGCTTCATTCCCCAAGGTTTCTGTTCTCACCGCATACGGCGGAACCAGCCATACCGCCCGTTACTGGGCAGATGCTGACGCAGACGGTGATGTCGATGCCGAGGATCTTCAGATCGTGAAAGACCTCATCAATAAGAAGGCCGGCACCAAGGTCAGATTCTACGATGTCGATTCACTTATCGGAACCTGCACATATCCCCTGACTACCTATGCTGTAGGATATAAATCGAACTACGAGGCAGAACTCATCCTCGATAATGTAATCAACTGCAAATACGTCTGCAACCAGGTCGGAGAGAACGGTGCCTACGCAACTTGGTACAAAGCATTCAACGACACTGGTGCTCAGTGCTTCGGTTCCCGTTTCACCCCGGATTATGAGGTTTTCACCAAGGATGGAAACACCGCTCCTTCCTACATACTCTCCGGGACCCGCGCATGGTTCGACGCCAACATGGAGACCACTCTTTCCGCTATCGGAACCGATGTCGTCAGGCTTCCTTTCTGGGAGGACACGACCACCGTTTCGGGAATACTCACTCTTGGATTCCTCTGTGACAAGAACGACGCCGCTCATGCGTATGCTCAGAAGGCTGATAATGTTCTCAATACGATCCAGAACTATGTGAAGGATATCGCATTAGAAGACAGGCCTCTTGTGTTTGCCGGATACAACGGTACATCCATCTCCACCTGGCACAACGGTATCCAGGAGCTCATCGAGGCGGCCGGTGCAAGGACACCCTATGATGTGGGATTCACCAACGGAAGTATCGACGGTGAAGGTGTCAACGTCATGAATCCTGATTGGATCGTCTTCGACATGTACTACGGCCTTCTCGAGACCAATGATCAGTCTGCCGAATACAAGTACATCTGTGATCAGGGCAGCTCGAAGACCCGTTATTTCAATGCGATCGCAGGTACCAAGGCATATGCTGACAATAAAGTGTTGATTCTCGGACAGGGAGTTTACATGGGCCCTGCATCCTACATCGGTATCGCATATGTGTTCAACCACATTTACTCGAATGCCACTCAGTTCGATGTTTCCGCCATGCTGAAAGATTATGTCGATACGTACCACCCGGATTACTCCGGCACGGACTTCATGTCCCAGGATTGCTTCGATGTCAATCAGTATGACAATTGGATGACCGAAAACGTCCCCGGATACACGAAAGTACCCAGTACTCACGCCTGATCCTCCTCGGGGGGCACTATCCCCCTGAGGTCCAGAGGTGTTCTTTTGAAAATCTCAGAGGAAGTAAACGGATATTGGGATCTGAGAAGCAGAGGATTCTCGGAATCGGTCAAAAACGAATGGGCCGAGAGTGGATTCATTCCTGTGAACGAGATCATAGGGCGTCTTCAGGCCTCCGAGGGTTCTTCTTTCCTTGATTTGGGATGTGGCCCGGGTTATTATTCAGTGGCGCTTGCAGATATGGGATTCGATGTCACAGGCATCGATTATTCCGAAGAAATGCTGTCTCAGGCCCGGAAGAATGCTTCGGAGCATAATGTGACTCCGGAATTCATCCGTGCCGATGCCTCATTCCTTCCGTTCGAGGACGGTTCCTTCGATTTCATAGTATCCCGCAACGTCATATGGAACCTGCCGGAACCGAAGAAGGCTTATTCAGAAATACTGCGGGTTCTGCGTTCCGGCGGGAAAGCGTTCATTACTGACGGCAATTTCTACAATTATCTCTTTGATGAGGAATATGCTGAACTTCACAGAAAACTGCAGGCCGTCCGTGAGGGCGGACAGAGCGGACATATGAAGTTCAACTGCGGGGACGTTGATTTCAGCATCATGGAGGAACTTGCCCGTTCGCTTCCCCTTTCAAAAGAAAGACGTCCGTTCTGGGACATCAGAACATTGACCGATCTCGGATGCAATTCGATCGACATCCGGTACCCTTCCGGCCCTCAGGCATTCGGTTCCGATGAGAGCAGACTTGTGATGGGATTCGAGATCATCTTCCGGAAGTGAATCTATGTTCGGAATCAATAGCAAACAGGCGACCGAACCGGTTTCTACGGGATCTGATGACGGTCAGATGCTTGTATCGAAGTATCGGCAATATGTCGCGAAGAAGATCCTGTTCATCATTATTTGTATAATCTCAGCTGTTGTCGTATTCGCATATGCGGCATCTTATGGGTCATCGGGGATCAGTTTCACCGATGTGTACAAGACGATCTACAATCACTTCTTCCATCCTGATCAAGTGAACAAGTATTATGATTGGGCGATCTTCACCATCCGCCTTCCCAGGGTATGTTGCGGACTCATAGCAGGCGCATCCTTGGGTGTTGCCGGTGCCGCGATGCAGAGCATGATGAAGAACCCTCTTGCTGATCCGTACACCACGGGTATCTCATCGGGTGCTTCGTTCGGAGCCACATTGGCTATCGGTCTGGGAATCACTGTCGGAAGTACCGGCGGAAACGCAGGACTTGTTCTTACTGCATTCATCATGTCTCTGATCCCTGCGGCAGTGATCATCATTGTATCATCATTGAAGAACACAGGTGCGGGAACGATGATCCTGGCAGGTATCGCGGTCATGTATCTCTTCAATGCATTGACCACGATCATCAAGCTGGGTCTTTCGGATTCTTCATTGTCCGCAGTGTACAACTGGTCTATCGGAGATCTTTCAGGGACCACTTGGAATGATTTCAGGGTGATGCTGGTGTTCACTGTCATCGGTACAGCAATCCTGTGGGCCCTTTCCAAAAAGCTCAATATCCTGATCACAGGAGATAAGAACGCCAAGGCTCTGGGTCTTGATGCCCATAAGCTCCGTATCGTTCTTCTTCTCATCATCTCTCTGATGGCGGCATCGATCGTCTGTTTCACTGGAATCATCGGATTCATAGGATTGGTGGCACCTCATATCGTCAGGATCTTCCTCGGATCGGACAACAGATACCTCATTCCCGCTTCGGCCGCTTTCGGTGCGGTCCTCCTGATGATAGCGGACCTCATCTCAAGATGGATCCTGGCACCCACGTTCCTTCCGGTCGGTGTCATCACTGCGTTCATCGGATGTCCTCTATTCCTGTACCTTCTGATCAAATCAAGGAACACGGTGTGGTAAAATGGGGATTCGTATCAATTTCAAGCATAACAGTGCCTCTGTGGTCACTTCTGACGAGATTCTTGAAGGACACATCGACGATGGGGGCATAATCAACATACGTGATCTGGTCTATGGATACGATCAGTCCGCACCAGTTCTCAAGGATATCAATTTGGTCTTGGACAAGCCCGAGTTCGTCTGCATCATGGGACCGAATGGTGTCGGAAAGTCGACATTGATCCATTGTATCAACCGCATCCTTAAGTTCACAGAAGGTTCGGTCTTCATCAACGGCATCGATACCAAAAATATGAAACTGAAGGAACTGTCGACGCATATGGGTTATGTTCCGAATGCTACGGAGGATTCATTTCCTCTCAACGTCGTGGACACGATACTGGTGGGTCTGCAGAATGATTTCAGATTCGGCAGCAAAGATGAAGACATCAGGCAGGTCTACGATGTGTTAAAACTGTTGAAAATCGAACATCTGGCACTTCGTAATTTCAACGAACTTTCTGCAGGTCAGCACCAGAAGGTGATGCTCGCCCGCGGACTTGTGAGAATGCCCGAGGTCGTCCTTCTTGACGAGCCGACATCCAATCTCGATATCAAACATCAGATCGAGGTCACCAAGACCCTGAGTTTGCTTCCCAAGAGCAGGGGGATGCTGGTGATCATGATCAGTCATGATATCAACATCACCGCAAAATATGCCGACCGCATCATCATGCTGGCGGGAGGAAGCGTGTATGCGGACGGCACTCCCGAAGAGGTGCTGACGAAGGATAATCTGCGGACCGTGTACGGCGTTGATTCTGACGTGATCGAGGTCAACGGCCGCCCGCATGTGATCCTCAATGATTCGATAGAATCCGAATCCATACCTTCGGACATCTCGAACGCTTGAATGTCCCAGCAAACAATTTATCACCTTTCATGTATCACACTATGCATGAAAGGGCTTCTTTTCTCGAAGGTCTATCTCGATAAGATTCTGAACGGTGAGGTCGCGTACGATACCCGCATGCACCCCTGCAATGTCCGCGGGCCGATAGCACTCGTCGAGAAAGAATCCCGTGCCATCCGCGGTACGGCGGTTCTGACTGGGGTCAGACCGATAACCTATCAGGAGTTCGCAGAATGGCATCTTTCACCCATAGATTCAGAGGTACCACTTGCTGCAACACCGTTTCAAAGTACCTGTTACGCTTATGATCTGAGCGATGTCCGTTCCCTTTCCAGGCCCGTGGATTCCGGTGACAGGAACGGTCATATGTGGATCTACATTCCGGAAGAGCTCCAACACGTCATCGGATACTGACCTTCGTACTGCGGAACCCACAAAGATGTTTTATAAATCCTGGATTATGGGGTTTTAACGCGGAAGTGGCACAGCCTGGACCAATGCGCCGGACTTGAAATCCGGTGGTGATTCACCTCGGGAGTTCGAATCTCTCTTTCCGCGCCATTATTATTTTAAATCACTGCTGATCCGTAGGGCCCTCCTCGTCGATCAGATTGAATCCGATCAGAACAGAAGCCAATTTACCATCATCGTTGAGTCCCATATGTTTTCTCATCATCAGGTCGGTGGTGGGGGCGGGACTGCACGAGACGACATCCTTGCATCCGTTCGACTTGTTGAGTTCGGGGAAGGACACCGGAGGCATCACGAATTTGGCCGGTTGGTCAGTGATCTTGTCGGTCATGACCACGAATCCGTCGGAGAGCCAGATGACGTCGTCCCTCTTCTCATACTCAGGTATGGTCCACGGAAACACCTCGACACCGGCGATCTGGTCGCCGGACATCATGATGACTGTAGGCTCGGGCGGAGGCCTGAAACGGGGGTCTTTGATTATGCCGATGATGTAATCGCGCTTGAATGCCTCATTCACACCCTGGTTGTCGACCGCGGTACCTCCTGCGGCCATGACCGTCTCTTCTTCTTTGAGCATCTGGGCACGGATCTCCGTGTCGAGGATGCATGCGTCGCGCACTCCGCGGAGAGACTTGCAGATGGAAAGCGCGTTATTGAGAGTTTCCTGTTTTCCCATGGTCCTTCATCTCGTAAAGGTTCTGAAGGACACTATCGTCAAGCCAGTATATACAATTTAAAGACCGCTTTCCAGCTTCTTTTCTATCTCACATATCCTCTTCTCGATGTCGTCTTTGGTTTTTTTGATGCGCGTCGGGGTCTCTCCGTATAGCCCCATCAATTGTTTCTCGTAGAGGCCGAGCATATCTCTCACACAGAACAGTATCTCATATTCTGATGATAGGATTCCGTCCCCGTCAGCATCCCAGCGGTCCATACATATCCTTCTGATTACGGAGTATTTAATGGAGCACTACTACAGTTAGCACCTGCATGCAAAGTTAGTGCCTTGCATGTAGGACGATCTGGATTAAAGTCCGGGCCGGAGCCCGGGAAAAGTAAGTGGTTTCAGGAACGGTACTGTTTCAGGTAGTCGATGTCCTCGATGGCATCCATGTACTTTTCCAATGCGGCCTCCTGCGCGTGGATGGTACGGATGAGGATCATGGCGATGTTGAGTTCGTCCTCCGTCTCGGAGATCTCAGTTTTTTCGGATGCGGAGCGGATCTGCCTAAGGAGGGAGTTTTTGCTGACCCTGTTGCTGTCCTCCGCAAAAGAGGCGACGGTGGTCATGGCGGACATACCGTAGGTGGTCTCGTTGATGAAATTCAGAACGGCATCGCACACTTCGGGATTGTAATCGAAGTTGATGTCCTCGGCCATGTTGAGGAATGCTACGTTCAGTTTCTTGGTGTAGTAAAGGAACGATGTTATCCTCGGTACTTTCGCATCCGAATTGATAGTGGAGGGCTGGTACATCTCCATCAGATCTTTCACAGTAGCATCCGTCCTGATCTGGAATGCCTTGTAATCTGTTTTCGCATCGGAGAAGAGTGCGTTCTTCCTGGCGAGGTACATGTCGATGGCGGGTTTGATGATCCTGTTGTGCCTGCCGATTGCCCTCTCTTCATCTCTTTTGGCTTTGCGTCCTGATTCATACCAAGTGAGGGCGTCCATTGCAAGCAAACCTATCAGGAATCCGAGGACAGTATCGGAGAAGTTGAGAAGGTGCCAGTAGATGTCGTTGTTGGTGTAACTGGTGTCGCCGGGTCCGAAGTTCATCGATTTCCATACGATCAATATGATCTCCAGCACGACGAAGGCGCAGATGAGAATGATCGAGGATAATGCCATCATCTTCAGCATGGCCTTGGTCTCGAATGCGGCCGCGCTGCGCTTCTTCGACCTGATACGGCGTTCTTTCCTATCTCTCTGGAAATTAAGTTCGGCCCTTTTCTTTTCCTTCTCTTTCTTCTTGGTGTCAGATAAGGCTTTCTTCTTCTCTTTCTCGTCGTTTTTCGAACGGTCAAGGCCTGACATTCTGTTCACCTCCGATTATCCTGCGGATCTCGTTCTGGGTCTCCTGCGGGGTTCCGCGGGTGTTGATCAGATATGTCGTACACTCCGAGAAGACCTTCCTGAAGAACTCTTTTCTGATCGAGCCGCGGAACTCGTCACGGACGATCTGATGGGGGTTGCAGAGGTCATGTGCCAGCATGTAATCCAATGCCTCGTCGGGCGTGAGTCTTCTGCTGACAGTTTCATCATCGTAATCCCTCTTGAGGAGGATGATGTACCTGAGGGAGGCGTCCACTTCCACGGAGGTGTTCCCGGTCACCCACCTGATGTTGGCTATGCCCCGCCCTTTATTGTCGAATTTGACGAACCTGACCAAGGGCTTGTACATGTCCCAGACATCTCCGATGTCCGCATCGATGTAGCAGTTCTTTTCAGAACCTCTTATGGAAGGTCTGCCCTGTCCGAAGGTCACGAAGAACCAGTCGTCGGTGATCAGGCGGGAGTTGGCATCCCGGAGAAGTCCCCAGGACTGGGTTGTTTTACCTGTTTTCGAAGGTGCGATCAGAGCGACCCCGACACCGTCGAAGTCGATAGCTGCACCGTGGATGGAGTAGATGTCGTGTGCGCCCTCGAGGATATATCCTGAAATACCCAGAGCAATGCTTTTCACCCATCCGTAATAATTGAAATTGTAAAGGAATGCGGTGAATGTCTCGGGGTTGAAATCAACGCTGAGCGGTCTTTCAGGATCTTTCACGCAGATGATCCTGGCGTGCGGACGGACCATGTCCGATGGGGCGTAGAAATTATCGCGCCACATGTCGATGTGGTCTCTGTCCTCGGTGAGGAGTTCGACACAGATCCCTGCGATGTCCGCCTTGGCACTGAAAAGCATCGACGGAGCGTAGGTCTGTCTGAGTTTCCTGCATACCGGTTCCGATATGACAGTGGTTTCGTAGGCCATATGTTGGGCGTATCTGGGTCTTTATATAATTGGCTTTTCTCGGGCGTTTTTGCTTTGAAATATGCAATCCGAGACATGCCCCAAAGACCCAGACCTCTGAAATTCATCTTTTCGCTCTTGCGATGGCGGGGACCTGATGGCAGAGGTCCTGCGAGTAGAATATGTCTGAATCCGGCCATTTCTCAGACACGGAACCGAAATCTGTGTTTTCCCAGTTTTCAATTATCACAATATCCGCGTTTGCGGGAGCATCTGCGGTAGTTCCGCATCTGATACCTTCCCTCATGGCGATCTTCAGGACAAGATCTGTAAGTGCCTCACGCCCCATACGTCTTCTGCCGGTCACCATCTCCGAACCCTTATCGGAGATGAACGCTTTGATACGGTCCTCCAGGTCCGTGTCGTCTCCGACGATGACGCATTTCATGATCGCAGTATCCTCCTGTATGATAAAGTGATTTTCCATATCATATCCGAGTCTATCAAAAGACCCAGTATGTAAAAACCCCCGAAGGGGATGAGAGGTCTCACCCCCTCATGAAATGGTTTCAGTCCTTCTTGCAGAACGCGAAGGCTGCGACCGCGACACCGAGCACGATTATGAAGGTAACCGCTGTTGCAAATATCGTGGCAGTGTAATCTGTTTCCTTTTCGCGGATGAAGACCTTGAATGAGTTTCCGCTATGGTCCTGTCCTTCGGTGTCGATGGAGATATTTCCGTAGCCGTCGACAGTGATGGCCGCGACAAGGGTCTTTTCATCGACATCCTCGGGGATGAGGGTGACCTTATCGGCATCAGCGAGTTTGTACTCGATGTGGTAAGTCTTATCGAAGTGGTCGTAGCAGATGCTCATCGGGAACTTTCCCTTGGTCTGCACTTCTCCGTTGTACCCTTCTGATTTGAAGTATACTGTGGGTTCGGATCCAAGGGCGGTCTTGTAGAGCGGTGTTCCGTTTTTGATGATGCCCTCGATATCGGTCAGAGAGAGTTTAGGTACTGCATCCTGTAGAACGACGAAGTATGCTTTGCTGTTCTCTGTCTCGGTTGCTGCCGCTCCGAGGTACTTGACGGTAAAGGTGAAGTTCCTTGTGTCGAAGGTGTTCCTGTTGAGGTTCTCGATCTTGAATCCATCGATCATGGTCGAATAGCAATCTACCTCACCCTTGCCGATCTTATATGAGGTGTATACGAGGCGCGCGTTCTCTCCGAATTTGGCGGTAAGCGTGTTGGGGCTGTCGGTCAGGCTATCGGATGTATGGGACATCTTGAACGCATATTGGTTTTCAGCGGATGTTTTCAGGTCCACTACGACTTCATTATAGACGTCTGTTCCGTTGTATTTCTCGGTGGTGACGGTCTTGAAATACAGGGAGTTGAGTTGGAGTGTGGAATCGGAAACCGATTCCTCGGTTCTGAGGACAGTGTGGAGATATGCCACGACGTTTGCAAAATCAAGTGCAGATGCCGATCTGGAATCTGCTGGAATCACATAGTCAAGTGCCTGAATCGCACCGGATTTGAAGCGACCTTCGAATGAGATATCCTTGAACCTGGTTTCTGTTTCGGTAATGTTCTGATTTTCACCGCTTTCTGAAGAAGTGGTGCCGTTGTAAACATAGTATTCTTTCACCTTGATGGTCGGAACGGCCATATTGATGTGCATCTCGCTTTCGTCGAATTCGACATTCAACGAGAGGGGGCTGCCTTTGAAATCGACCTTTAACTCGCTGTACTCTGGGATCTTGTCCTGTACGGATGTCCAGGATTTGATCATTATATGAGTTGCTTCCACACTGAATTTCGCATCCTGGAGAGTTTTATCATTCATGAGGCTGATAAGAAGTTCCAGCACATCATTCTCGGATTTGTCGTTCCTGTGGTCGAGGATGTATTTGATGACAGAATACAGATTGATGTTCAGTTCGGCGGAAAAGGTCTCCGCCATGGCGTTGAGCGAATAATCTCCGATGAATCTGTTCAGCTGGATCTCATTTCCGACTTCTTTGCCGGCAACGATGTGGAGAACACCATCATCCATAGTGATGTTCTGGTGCCCTTTGCTGAGGCTGAACTCTGTTGTGTTGTTGGCCTCTGTCGATTCGGTCCGGTACGAGAGGTATTTGGTGTCGAATTCGATTACGAAATCCGGAATGAGCTTTTCTGCATAGATCTTCTGAAGATCTATTCCTTCGGGGCCGCCGTCAATCAGAGTCACGAGGTTGAGTATGTTTACTTTTCCTTTCAAGGTCATTTTCGCATCGAAATCCTCCGTGGAGAGCTGTTCCCTGTTGGTGCCTTTCAAGGCGGTTCCATAAAGGTCTTCGAAAGAGGCTTCGCCGGTGGCTCCCTGTTCGGTTGCATCGATCGTCAGGCAGAAATTCTTGAGTTTCGAACTGACCTCTGTGTTGTTGCCGATCTCAATGTAGTTATATTCTCCGAGTTTGTAGGTGAGCTTGGAGTTTTCAGTATCCTCTCCGGAATTTGAATTGCTCATTGAAAGTTCAAGTCCCGTGGCGAAGAATTTCTGTGAATTCTGAGGTTTCTCTCCTTTCAGGTCGGCGATCTTCAGAGATACGCTGAAGTTTCCGGCGGAGGGTTCTTTATCGGTGAGTTTCAGCAGAAGGTCGATGGCAGGGGTGCCGTAGGTGTCTCCGTAAGTAGGGGTGGCATCGAATGAGACCTTGTATTCTGCCGCGATGACAGAGTCTCCTTTGCCGTTGATGGTGTAGGACCTAAGTCCGTCTTTGGAATCGAATTTTATAAGTCCGTTCTCAGAGACATGGAGCGTAACATCGAGTTTTTCCGTGGTTCCGACAGTTACTTTTGCAGTACCGGTGACCGAAACGCATTTTACCGAGGCGATGACGACCTCGCCGATCACGACCTTTTCGGTCACGATCTTACCTATGTTGTCTTCCTGTTCGGATTTGAAAGATGCACCGTTCTTGAGCACAAGTGCGGAAACACCGATCTCCGCATCGAGAGTTACGACGGCGTTCTCGATCACAAGGACGGTCTTTGAACCGATGGCGGCGTTGATGGCGGATGCATTCATGTCGGCAGTGACGGAATAAGCATCCGAGTCATTGTACGTGTATGTGCTGAACGGGGTATCCATATCGGATATCGCGTTCACGGCGGTTATTTTCATAAGGTCTTCTTTGCCGAAGGGAATCATGGAGTCCGAGCTTCCGGCACTGTCCGCAGTCGTATCTTCCGAAGATACAGATACGGCGAACACGCAGAAGACCATCAACACTGCTGTGATAACGGCGATCAGCGAGGTTTTCTTTGCAGTCAAAGTTCTCATTTTTGCACCTGAGATTCATTTGTGATATTGTGAAAAGGGTTCCCGGCAGCATGGTCTGCCGGGTGAATTGGTTTCAACTCTTTCAGAGAAAAGAATCGGTTTCAGTCCTTCTTACTGGTATTCCTCAATCCCATGGCGAGGAGGGCAAGTGCAAGAACGATCACGGTTGCGACTGCAATCCACGCTGCGACACCGAGTCCGTCGGTGGCATCGTTCTCTTCGAACATGACTGCATAGTAAGAGAAGTGGTCGGTCTCGAAGGTGATGGTGTTGTTCTTGTAGGTGCTGTCGATCTTGTTGAGATTTCCATCGTCATCCGCATAAACAATGTACAGGTTGGAAGCTTTCTTGTCGGAAGGCAGGATGTAGTCCAGGTTGATGATGGCGTTGCTTCCGAGTTCGTGCTTTATGGTATTGTTCATACGGAGGTCGAAGGAGATGATCATATTGCTGTCCTTGAGGGCTTCTTTGATCTTCACGTTCTCGATCTTGGAGTTGTCGCTGTAATTTTCAAGGTTCAGCTGGAAATCTCCACCATAATTATCCTTCAGGTAGCTGATGATCTTGGAGGAAAGATCGGTGGTGACCTTTTTGTTCTTGATCTCGAGGATAAGGTCGTCTTTGATGATGTTGTTGAGGTTATTCATCTCAATCTTCACTGCTCCTTCGGCGGTGTCGATGGTTGTCTTGGTGGCATCGGCGGGGAGCATGGGGACGGTCTTCTGCTCAACCAGGGTCTCTTGGCAGACGCTGCAGATGCTTCCTGCGGTCAGTCCCTCATTCTCTTTGGTCGCGGGTATGGCGGGAATGGGTTCTGCCTTGTGGCCGAGGGCAGGGATGATAAGCTGTTCGTCGGTCACCTCTTTGCCGTTATCGATGTACTTTTTGGAACACGTGGCGACAGTGCATTGTTTGTGTGCCTGGATTCCGTCCTTAGTGCAGGTGGCGGAGACCTCGTCGATATTTTCAAGACCTCCTGCTTTGAGGATGAAGTTGATACTCACTTCCGCCTTGTGTTCTTCTCCGTCGGTGTAAATAATGAAATTACCTTTCTCTTCGGCTACGAACTCGGCAACGATCTGGTCCTTGGCGGAGACGGTGTCAGGCACCAAGACCTTCTTTTCTCCATCAGAAAGTTTGTACGTGATGCACAGATCCTCGTCAAAGTGTCCGTAGGAGATGCTGACAGGGAAATAGACAGTAATTCCCTCATCTTCCACCGCCTTGGTTATTAGATCCCCGTGGTATCCTTCAATTCTAAAGTACTGCTCGGGATCCGCATCGATAGCGGTCTTCCACAGAGGGATATCTTCTTCGGCGATCTTTTTAATGTCATTGACGCTCAGCTGGGGGCTGACCTTATTCAGGTAAACGAAATGTGCATGTGAATCGGCTTCTTGGGTCTCAGAACCTGCGTCGAAGAGACCGATAATGTCGAAGCTCACGACCTTGTTGCCATTATCCAGACTGGCCTTGTTCAGTCCAGTAATCTTGAAATTCTTGATCTCGGAGCTATTGATGTCAGGTTCGTAGCCGTCGGCGACGAAATAATAGTAGTTGAGTTCGGCATTGTTTTTGAACTCTGCAGAAATTTCGTTAGTATCCTTGTCATGGCTCATGCTGAAAATGATGTCGGTTCCGCTCTGTTCATCTGTGGTTTCCTCGGACTTCGAAATCATCACGGTGATGTCCGCGAAGTGGTCCTCATCGAGTCTATCATCGATGGTGTATTCGAGATCAGCGAACGTGAAGGGTTCTGAAGACCAGGAGATCGCTTTTTCTGTGTTCAGAACGGTGCGGTAGTATTCGAGGACGTCGGAGAAACCGAATTCAGATGAAGCGGTCTTCTTGATGAGTTTTGCGAACTCTTCAATTCCCTGGGGTTCGAACCCGATCTTGAATTTGACATCGAGGATGCTGAACTCCGAACTGTTGCTGTTGTCATTGATCTTTTCGTAGGTGTTGACCTTCAGCTGTTTGAGGTCCGTACCGATCTCCACTGTGGTTCCGGTGAATCCTAGCACAACACTACTAATCTCGAAGTCCTCCTCTCCGATCTGAACGCTTACCTGTTGAGTGGTTTCAGTAGTGTTGATGGTATATCCGATGAGGAATTCTTTGGATTTCAGGGCGATCACGGTGCCGTCGAGAACCTGTTTCGTCATCATATCACAGATGACATCTACAAATCCTCCGTGGAGGGCATTGCTGAGGTCGTTGCCGACGATGTATTTCAGAATCTTGGCGACATTCACATTATTCAAGTTGAAACTGGGATTGTCGGAATAGACCTTGTAAACGATATCTCCAACGGTCATGGTTATGTCGACAGTGTCCGCGAGATAGAACTTCTCATCAGGTATGCCGGAGGTGAAGGTGAGCATACCCTGCTTGTCGACAGATACTATGAAATCTGCATATTCTAAGCTTATCTCTGCACCGTCAGAATTGGTCTCGTCAGGTGTACTGCTAACATATTCGAAAGAATCAGCAGAGAATTCCATACTGAAACCGACAAGATTGTCTGCGATCTTTCCGACGTTCTCTTTGGTGATCTTCTTAGCTTTGATGATCTCCAGGATGGCCATCGCAAATCTGTGGTCTTCACGGATGTCTTCAATTTTGAACTTGATGTGGAATCCTTTTGCAGATATTTCCTCCTCTCCATCAGTATCTGTAGTTGTCTCTTCAAATTTATCGAAATTGATCGAAGCGTCTTCGATACTTTCCTCACTCGCTTTAAGATTCATCGACAGATTATCAAAGGTCACTTCGATGGAGGAACCTTTTTCTTTGTCGGCATCCGTGTATTTGTATTCATCGATCTGGTAATGGACCTTCAACAGATGATTGATTTCACCAGTGTCTTCGTTGGTGTTGGTCATAGTCAGGAGAAGGTTGGTAGCATCGAATCTTGCAGAATACTCCGGTTCGGGGGGCTCGGCAGGGGTTCCGCTTGCGGATGTCGGAGGTTCGGTAGTGCCCGCATCATCTGTGCTGGGTTGGGGTTCGTTTCCTGACCTTACAGAACCATGGAGGTCGGCAACCTTGAAGGTTATGTCGTAGTCATCCACATATGTACCGGTGTTGCCATAGAGATTTCTCAGAGTGCTCCTGGTGAGTTCGCCGAAGGAGCCGTCATATTTTTTCGTGGTATCAAATGTCACGTTATATTCCGCACCATGTGCTGAGACATGGTCGTAATTACCGCCGATCACGAGGTTCCATTCGGAGTTCGTGCCGTCTTCAATCGCTTTGTTTGAAAACGTCAGTCCGCCTTCTTCAGTGACATCGAATGCGAAGTGGAGGGTCTCGCTGCCGCTTTTGTCAAGTGAACTCACAGTGGCTTCTCCTTTGACCATAAGTTTGCTTCCTTCAGCAATGACCACTCCGTCAACCACGAGTTTTTCTGTCTTCATTATTCCGAGGTCACCCAAACCCCCTGTGCCAGAAAGATTGGTCGCATCGAAAACAGCTCCGTTTTCGACGACAATATCCTTGATATCAAGTTCGTTGTATTCTTTGTCCTCGGTTTTGTCAAAGATGACTTCAGAACCGTTCCTTATGACCAAAATGTTCTTTCCTTCGATTTTTTCGAGGAGATCGGACACGTTCACGGTCTCTTTTCCGTCTTTGCCGATGATGACTGCATCAGCCTCAGAATAAGTGTATTTTTCGAGTGGTGTCTCGATATAACTCACGGCATAAATTCCGCTCAGTCTCTGTATATCGAGTCTGGTGAAATCGATATCGATTCTGTCTTTGCTTTCAGTGTTTCCGTCGTCGTTCGCGGCATTTGTCCTGTCTGCAGGAATCGCCACAATGAACGCACATAGGATCATCATCGTTGCAACGAGGATTGCGAACAATGATGATTTCTTTACAGTCAGAAATTTCATGATTTAACCTCCCAGATCGGTGGGATTTGTGCATGTTCAAATCTTTTTTTCTGTATTTAACACTACTTCATGTCTCTTCATGTCCAGGGTGCCATGAATGTGATCCTCTGCAGCATCCTGGAGACCTCCTTTTGAATTTACAGATCACACTTGCCGTCTCAGCAAAATACCAAATACCGAACTGATGATGTGCCAGGCAGGGATGCAATGAACGATATCGCCATAATCTACTCATCGTTTGCCGGGAAGACCCGCGCTGTTTCAAAATACATCGCAGAGAAGATCGGTGCCGACACATTTGACCTGAAACAGCAATCGAACATCGACATTTCATTTTACAAGACCATCATCTTCGGTACCGGGGTCCACGCCGGGAGGCCCTACCGCCGCCTTACCGACTTCGTCGAGAACAACCGCGTGGCACTGAGGGACAAACAGGTTTACCTTTTCGTCTGCTGCGTATACAAAGACAAAAAGGCCGAGAACCAGGTGAGCAACATCGCCAGCGGATACGGTATCACGAATGCGGTCTACTTCTCCTCCAGTTCCGAGAAGAACGAGGCGAAACTGAGCAAGGATGTGGACGTCTTCATCGAAAGGGTGCGCCCCTGATGTCCTCGACGGTCTTTCTGATAATCTACCTCGTGCTGAACCTTGTGGCATTCTTCGCCTACGGCTGGGACAAGCACAAGGCGGTCAACGAGAAATGGAGGACGAAGGAGAGCACTTTGCTTATTCTGGGTCTTTTGGGTCCGTGGGGTGCGGTGTGCGGAATGTACTTCTTCCACCACAAGACACGCAAGCCCGTCTTCAAGCTGAACTTCGTGTTCCTGGTGCTCCACGTGATCCTGCTGTACTTCCTGATGGATGCACTGCTGTGATCATTCAGATTCTTTTTTCAAAAGCCTTTCAATGCGCGGGGAGGGCGGAAGTCCGTTCTCCCATGCCTTTCTTACATCGAGTTCCATGTCTTCCGGTCCGAGAAGCAACACCCTGCTGTCCTCTTTCGCTTTTAGGATCTTCATTCCCATCAGGTCTCCGAGCCTCTGCGTGAAGTCGTTCATCAGGGGCCATTCGGGCATACAGTCCACAGTGAGCCTCTGCCTCGAACCTCCGACGAAGACATATCCCTTGGGTTCGATGAGGTCCGGATCCGCGATGCGGTCGAGCTTCGCGTAGCCTTCTGGGTCTTTGAGGTTCAGGTTCTTAACGAGGGTGTGGCGGACCACCGTTCTCGTTTCCAGAGAGGGGAACAGTTCCAGGGTCTCCATGAGCTTCTCCCACCCGTCGCGGATCTTCGGACGGCAGGCCTGGAGATAGGTTTTCTTGTCAGGTGCGGCCACGGTCACATACAGTTGATGCGGAAGCGTGGTGAGTTCAGCCAATCTTTCCGGGAAGGTCCCGTTGGTGACAAGGAATGTGGTCATCCCGCGGGAACGGCATTCCTTGAAGAATTCCGAAAGATATGGGTAGATCGTTGGTTCTCCGGCCAGGGAACAGGCGACCTGGTTGGGGTTCATGGCCTCCTCGAACTTTTTCAGATCGCAGTCGGGATGTCCTTTGAATCCCGAAATGAGCAGTCTCTGCTGTGCGATGAGGTTGTCGAGCATCTCCTTGGGTTCCGCCCAATCCTTCACCTCGAAATCCTTGCCTTCAACTCTCCAGCAGAAGGGACAGAGGTGGGTGCATTCGTTGATGGCAGGTGTCATCTGAAGGCAGCGGTGGCTTTCGATGCCGTAGAAATCCTGTTTGTAACAGTTGCGATGATGGACGAGGCTCTGTTTCAACCAGCCGCAGAGTTTCACTGCGGAATGGTCGTTGTAGAGGCGGTACTGCTGTTTGATGAGTGTCGCGCGGTATCCTTCGTCCATGTTACACCTCAGAAATCGAACAGGCTCTTCTGTCTGCTAGGGGCCGGCTGAACAGGTGCAGGCTCCGGTGCTTTTTTAGGCTCCTCCGCAGGCTTCTTTACTTCTTTGACCGGTTCCTTCTTCGTTTCGACGGGTGCAGGCTTCGGGACCTCTGGCACATTGGTCTTTTTGGCCTTAGTAGTGGTCTTCTTCTCTTTGGGCTCGGGAGGGTACGCGATGGCCATGACAGTCTTCACGCGTTTGTCGTCTGCCTTGCAGCCGAGGAGGTATCCGAGTTCCTCGGGCAGCATATCGACTTCCTTCACCAGCATCACGCAGAATTCCTGATATGTCCTGCACATGTATGCGAAGAATTCCATGGATTCGTTCAGAACCCTGTTGGCGGAAGTGTGCGTCACAATGCTCAATTTGTTTGCGACTTCGCGTCTGATCGCCCTCGAGGCCTTGGAACGAGACATCAGAGAGAGGTATCTTGGATAGTTGATGCGGGTGAAACCGTTCAGCGGGGCCTTCAGGGAATTCACGACACCGTCGACCATCATGTCATTGGCATAGGACCAGAGTCCGTAGTACATGCGGCGGCTGACCCTTCCGAGGTGGACATCGGCACGTGAAAGGGAATCGTAAGCACCCGACAGATCCTGCTTGCTGGCACAGTGGGTTGGAAGGTTTTCGTCGACCCAGATCTCCACGGTCGGAGGGTCGACATCGCACTCACGGAGGACCTGTTTCGCAAGAGGTATGCTCCTTTTTTGAAGCAGGGCTCCGATGAACTGATACATATCGGAACGTGACTCTCTTTCGGTCAGGGTCTCGGCCATATCTGCCGTCACAAGTTCCTTTCCGATAGCCAGGGACTGGAGGTCGCGGACCGCGGCACGCATGTCCCCGTTCGCATTTTCAGCGATGATCTCGATCGCCTCAGGCTCCACGTGGGCACGTTCCTTGGCGCAGATCTTCATCAGTGCCTTGGCGATGGTGCCGGCCTGAGGCCTTTTGAAAGTGATCTGAACTGTCTCGGTCTTGATGGCCGAACTCTTCTTGGTGAGTCCGTAGAAATCGTTACAGATGAGGATTATGGGCTGTGAGGTGGTGCGGACGATCTGCAGGATGGCAGGCATTCCTCCGCGGTCGGAGTTGCCGTAAAGACTGTCCGCCTCGTCAAGGATGATGAGTTTCATCTTTCCGTCTTTGATGCTCTCGAAAGCCCCGTTCTCATCGAAGGTGTTGAAGTGGGCCGCCCTTCCTGCAACGTTCTCGATGGCGGATGCGGTACGTTGGTCGGAGGCGTTCATCTCGATGACGCTCCATCCCATATCCTTCGCAAGTGCCAGAGCTGCAGAGGTCTTACCGATACCTGGCGATCCGATAAGCACCAGGGCACGGTATTTCGGGATCCCTTTCTTCCAGGATTCCGCCCACTCGCGCATCGTTTTCGCGGCCCCGGGGTTGCCGAGAACATCGCTGAGCGATACGGGCCTGTATTTCTCCGTCCAGTCTTCCGCGGCCATTTTGATCACTCCCTCCTATGGTATATTTCGTATAAGACCTCGAAGGATTGTTTCAGGTAGATCATGAATCCTATGAGTTCGAGGAAGAAGTACATTGAACGCCCCAGATCAGATGTGGAATATATCACATAAAGCAGGACGAACGAGATCATGAGGTACATGAACCCCCTCGAATATTTCTTCAGCAACAGATGTCCCAGACCGAAGATGTTCAGTGCTCCGGGAATGAATGCGATCAGCAGGATGGCGTAATCCTTGGGGCCGAGCGGGGTCCTGCGGGTGGGTTCGAAGTCGTATTCTCCGAGGCGGCGTCCGCATTTCTCGCAGAATTCGGTGTCCTTGACATTTCTGCATCCGCAGACGGGACATACCCCCTCTTCGGTGACGACCCTGCAGTTTTCATCGACAGCGAACGTGCGGACGGAACCGCAGAGGTAGCAGAACTCCTCACCAGGTTCCAGCTCATGGCCGCATTCGGAACAGAATATGCGGAGTGAGGTTTCGTTCTCGTTCTCTGTTTTTTTCATATGTCCCAGACCTGTGTTTTCCGATCGTCATTCCATGTACATGCGGTAGATACCGTCGGTGGATTCGACCTTGATATTCTCACCGTAAAGGGCGGAGACATCCTTATCGTTCAGAAGGGCGTGTTTGTCTCCGTCGGCGTAGATCTCTCCTTTGCGGATCATCACGATACGGTTCACTTTCAATGGGATATCAGTGAGGTCATGGGTGATCAGGACGATGCACACTCCGCTGTCTATGAGAAGATCGAACATCTTCCGGAACTTGGATTTCATGACTATGTCGAGACCTGTCATCGGTTCGTCGAGGACCAGCATCTTCGGGTTGGTGATCAGTGCTCTGGCGATAAGGGTACGCCTCATCTCTCCGAGGGAGAGACATTCTACCTGCCTCGACAGAAGATCTTCGATACCGAGTTCCATGGCCCTGAAACGAATCAGTTCTTCCATCTCCTCGGTGACGGTCATTCCCCTGAACACATCGAGACTTCCGAAGAATCCGGACCCTATGACCTCGCGTACTGTGGTCTGTGGAGCGAATCTGGCCTGCAGATCCATGGAAACAACGCCCATCATACCTCTCAGTTCGAAGATGTTCCAGCGAGTTTGTCCGAAGATCTTCATCCAGTATTCGCATTCATCATCATCGTAGGGGTAGACGTCCCCTCTGAGCAGTTTGAGAAGCGTCGTCTTGCCGGAACCGTTGAGTCCGATGATCGCCACATTCTCTCCGACACTGATGTCCAGGTTGACCCTGTTAAGTATACGTTTGCCCTCTTTGACCACAGATACGTTTCTGAGTTCGAGAGCTTTTTCCGACATGTCCGACCCTATCTCTATCGAATCTATAAGCATTTTCAGAGTGCCGAAACCGGACTTTTGCAGGGAATATACAGCATGTTTTGGTTTTTCGAATTTTATTAGGGATTCTTAACAAAACAATATTTAAAGAGAATAAAACGGATTTGTTAAACATGCCCGATGCTGTATTCGACGGACTTTATCGTTTCACCGCCCTCAATGGTCAGATGAACCTCCCGGTCAATCAGTATCTGCTGGCCACCGAGCCGTCCGTCATGTTCGCCACCGGTTCCTATGACCAGGCGACGTGGATCCTGCCTCAGATCAAAGAGGTTCTCAACGGTAAAGATCTTGATTACCTGTTCATTTCACATTGCGAAGCGGACGAACTGGGCGGAGTGAGACCTTTCCTCAAGAAATATCCTCATCTGAAGATCCTGTGCTCCGCATTCACAGCCTCGCAGATCAGAGGCTACGGTATCAAGGCGGATATCGTGATATGCGACGGGAATTCGGTTTTGAAAGTCGGAGGTCTCGAGTTCCGTTTCATCAGATATCCTTCGGAGGTCCATCTTCAGGACGGACTTCTTGTCGTCGAGACCACAAAAGGCATCTTTTACAGCGCTGATCTGTTCCCTCACCGCATCCAGGGTATGGCCAAGATCATCAATTCCGAGTGGGAGAAAGAGGTGGAGTCCATCGGGAACTCGCACATTCCTGTCGCACCCCGCTGCGATGACCTCAAAAACCAGCTTCTGGCGATCAGACCCTCCTTCATCGCTACCGGTCACGGGCCCTCTATAGATCTCAGGACGGACTGAAATCTCTGTATCCTGTCCATCTTTCTGGATAATACATCCTCTTTGTGTAGGAATATTTTAAAACAAGCAGTGTGTTTAGGGTTTTGTTAGGCTTGGCTGGGGAGCTTGGCGTGCCCTATTCCTGCAATCGTCATAGCAGGGGTGACAGTGGGGGGCGGCAGAGCTGAGAATGTCGGGCCCATAAAGCGACAATGAGACTTTGTCCTGTAGAGTCGGTGTATACCGAGTGTTTTTCCGGAGGGAAAAATGGGCGGTACCAATCGGGGAGAACGGGTCAGGCCCTGACGGGAGCAGCCTTACCCTGAACTACTGACGTTTATAGGTTAGCAGGGTTGAGGAGCGATATGGAAAACCTGGGATTCGAGGTGATGTCCACCCCCATGTGCCTAACACTTCTTGTTTTCAGTGTCTGGGTCATGCGTTCTTCAGATTGAAATTCCTGCCGTCGGATTCCAAAATGAACTTCGAGTTGCCGTGGACATACACATCGAACGAGGCACGCTCGATGCTTGTACCGATGAAAGTTGAGTTGACCTGTCTGATCTCGACGTTGTGGTAACCTTTGACAGTGTTGATCCTTACGACCTCGTTCTCATGTGCGTTCGCAAGGTCATGACCATCCCACTTTATCCCGAAGTAGGAGAATCTTCCTTTGATGTTTAGCGGTTCATCGGGCATCAGGAGATCCGCTGTAGCCGGTTCGAAGTTCCCGTAAATCGGGGTCTGCGGCTGAGAAGGTTGTGGATCATAAACGGGCTGGTTGCATGATTCCTGAAACCGGCCGCCATCTGTGTTTAGGCCTGTTTTTTGGTCCATGTACGAGATATTACAATCCCGAATATAATCTGTTTGGATTGTCAATTTTCCCTACAGGGGAAGAAATCTCCAATGTCCCAGATGGTGAAAATGAGGGCTTTGAGGCCCGGTGAAAAGGAGTTTCAGCGCTGGGCGATGATGTAGATGACATGCCAGCCGAACTGGGTCTGGACCATGCCGAAGTCGCCGGTGTTGTACTGGAAGCAGAAGTCTTCGAAGGGCTTTACCATCTGTCCCCTTCCGAACCATCCGAGATCTCCGCCCTGGCGGGAGGAGGGGCAGGAAGACCTTGCCTGGGCGAGAGATGCGAAATCTGCACCCTGCATGATCTGATTGTAGATGTCCTGGGCCTCATCACGGGTCTTCACTAAAATGTGTGCTGCACGAACTTGCTGAACCATAAGCCCTCAATTGAACGGTCCTATAAATTGGGAACGGTGAGTCCCAGAAAAAGAAAAGTAAATCCCGGCCGCGACCGGGATTGATTGGAGGTTGCACGATGGCAATTTGATTTAGTTTGATTTCTGAGCGCCAAGAACCATGCTGGGTCTTGAGCTTGTGACATCTGTTCCGGATCTGCTGCCTTCAAGATTGTTGGCAATGTCCGAACGGATGGCGTATTTGGCATCGTCGATGGAACTGAGGATCTTCTTGACGATCATGTCGTTCATGAGCATCATAGCCTCGTCGAAGGTCCTGAGGCCCTTGACGGACAGGATCTTTTGGTTCTCGCACCTTACGATGTCTTTGCAGATAGCATGAA
Organism: Candidatus Methanomethylophilaceae archaeon; assembly: GCA_963591575.1. Lineage (GTDB taxonomy): Archaea > Thermoplasmatota > Thermoplasmata > Methanomassiliicoccales > Methanomethylophilaceae > Methanomethylophilus. The sequence goes on along the minus strand of CAVATL010000004.1, from coordinate 59,344 downwards.
GTGCCCTGTAACCCTCTGCAGCCTTGATCGTACGCTCGCTCTCGAAACTGAACGGCATGACCGTGATGGCACCGACGTGGATGCCTGCGCGGTCGCACAGCTCGGCGACGACGGGCGCTGCACCGGAACCGGTACCTCCGCCCATTCCTGCGACGATGAATGCATAGTCGTACTTTCCGCGTACTGCGGAGAGGATCTCTGCATCGTGTATCTGAGCACATTTTTTTCCGAGTGCTGGGTCACCGTTGGATCCCACTCCCTTTGTGACCTCTTTGCAGATGAACAGACGGGTATCAGCCTGAGTATTCTCAAGCGCCTTACGGTCAGTGTTGATCGCAATAGTTCCGACGCGTCCCATCCTACCGTAGAGTTTCGAAACTATCCTGCATCCTGCACCGCCGACACCGATGACCGCTATGCGCAGATCTCCGGAGACCGCGATGTCTGATCCGAATCCGTTCGTTTGCATTTTCTTACACTCCTTTTTTCCAGACCTGCTGTTTCTTCTGGTTCCCATCCCTTCCGGTACGGCTGGTCTTTCTCACATCATCCGGGATGACTGCTGTGCTGCCTTGAATGCCCTGGCCTTGGATTCCTCCATGACCTCCTTCGGGATGACATCGTTGTTGACAAGTCCGGCGATGTATGCCGCTGTGTCGGTGATTATCCCTTCTGCCTTCATATTCTCCAGGGTCTGAATCACGACGGGATTGAGCGGTACTGTGACCGCGCCGTCGGGGTTCTCCGGAGCTTTGCAGCTAGATATGTATCCGCGGATCGCGTCACGGACAAAGTCGCTCCTGTTCTCGATCATGTGCTCACTCATGTAGTCCTCCATCAGCTGGATGACATCGTTAGTGATGCGAACTGTGATCTTGACTCCTTCATCGACCATTGTCTATGACTCCTTGCAGTCGTCTCTTGACTGTAATTATAGCTATTGTATCGGAGTATTTAATACTGTCTTATATCATCTTAATTTAGAAGACAATTATTAGCTAAGATATTCCAAAATAAGACATAAAATTAACGAGATTTTGACCGGTTTTCAATCGTCTTATGCGGTTTTTCTGCAGAATTGATGGAATTCAGCCATGTTTCGCCTGCGGACCCGTCGGATTCCCAGATCTCTAGCGGTTCGAAACCGGAACTCAGGAGGACAGAGCGGAAGACATCATATTCCATATCCGTGTAGTATCTTCCGTCGGGACGCAGGCCCTCGAAATCACCTTTCTTGAAACAGGTGAAGAAGATCCCGTCCTGCCTCAGGGACCTTCTTATCAGTCCGAGAACGGTGGGGATACGGACAGACCGCAGATGGAGAAGGGAACTGCAGGCCCAAACCCCGTCGAATTCATTTTCATAATCAAGATCTTCGAACAGCAGCCGGCGTACCTTCAGGCCGGTGTTCTTCTCCGCCTCGTGGCACATCCCCTCCGACCCGTCGACAGGGACGACATCGAAACCCATCTTCATGAATGCGAGGGAATCTCTCCCGGAACCGCATCCGAGGTCCAGTATTTTTCCGCCGGACGGTAGGAGTCTTACGAACTTGTTCCTGGCGGAGGACATGTCAATCCCGAATGTTTTCGCCGAGTATTCTTCGGCATTGCGGTCGTAGAAATCGAGGGTCTCCGTGGGTCTTCACCTTCTAATAATATTATATTAGGGAAGGATATGGAGTCGCAATTATATAGGTGACCAGATGGCACGTGATTATGCTGAGATGGAAGCAAAGTGGCAGAAAGCCTGGATCGAGAACAGGCTGAACGAATCCGAGAGACAGGACGGAAAACCGAAGTTCATGATCATCTTCGCATATCCGGGTATTACAGGTTACCTCCACGTCGGACACCTGCGCGGCTACACCTACGCTGACGCCCTTGGACGTTACAAGAGGATGACCGGTTACAACGTCCTCTTCCCCGTCGGAACCCACGGGACCGGAAACGGATGCATCAGTCTCGCGAACAAGATCAAGAGGCATGACGAAAAGACCGTCGACTACCTTGAGAGGAACGGATGTCCCCCTGAGAGGGTCGACAAGCTCACCGAACCCATGGATGTCGTCAATTTCTTCAACGAGGTCTATCAGAACGACTATTGGAGAAGATTCGGATTCCTTGCCGACTGGAGAAGATTCACCTGCACCCTGTACCCCGATTACGCCAAATTCATCGAGTGGCAGTTCACCAAGCTCCGCGACAGCGGACTTCTGATACAGAAACCCTACTATGCGCCCTTCTGTCCCGAACACGGTCCCGTCGCTGTGGACCCCTCCGAAACCGACATCTCCAAAGGAGGACTCGCGGAGACCCAGGAGTACACCCTTCTCAAATTCTGGTGCGAATCCAAGAAGTTCTATCTCGTCGCCGCCACCCTCAGGCCCGAGACCGTCTACGGTCAGGTCTGTTTTTGGGCGAGGCCGGACATCGAGTACAGCATCATCAAAAAGGCAGGGGAGACATGGGTCGTCAGCCCTCAGTGCGCCGAGAAACTGAAACTCCAGTTCGACGGGGTGGAGGATGCGGGCACCATCCCCGGAAAGGAACTCATCGGCCTGATGTGCAGGGCACCCATGCTCCACAAGGAGATCCCTGTCTTCCCTGCGGATTTCGTGGACCCTGCCATCGGAACCGGTCTCGTCACCTCCGTTCCTTCCGATGCCCCCTCCGACTGGGACGCACTTGAGAAGGCCAAGGCAAATCCCGATCTCGTCAGCATCTATCACATCCCCCAGGAGATCATCGACTCCGTCAACCCTGTGTCCATTATCTCCATCAAGGGATATGGCGAGTTCCCCGCGGATGACATCATCGCCAAGATGAAGATCCGTGATATCAAGGATCCCGCCAAGTTCGCAGAGGCTATGGAAGAGGCCAAGAAGACCATCTACAAGGACGGTTACCACATGGGCCGCATGAAGGACATCTGCGGTGAATTCTCCGGAATGAGGGTCGAAGAGGCCAAAGACAAGATGAAACAGGCCATGATCGACGCCGGAGAGGCCGAACTCTTCAGAGATCTTACACTTGAAGTCGTCTGCAGGTGCGGAAAACAGGTCCACATCAGGAGGATCGACGACCAGTGGTTCATCAACTACGCAGATCCGAAACTCACCCAGACCGCCAAGTCCCACGCTCAGAAGATGAACATCTATCCTCAGGAATATTATGAGAATGTTCAGGGCGTCCTCGACTGGTACCGCGAGAGGGCTTGCGTCAGGCTGGGAAACTGGCTCGGAACCAAATTCCCCTTCGATAAGAAATGGACCATCGAGGCCATCTCCGACTCCACTCTGTACCCGATCTACTATCTCGTTTCTCTTTACACCAACAGCAAACAGATCCTTCCCGAACAGCTGATCCCCGAGTTCTTCGATTATGTGATGCTCGGAAAGGGAACCGCTGCCGAAGTATCTTCAAAATCCGGGATCTCCGAGGAACTCATCGAGAAGGTCAGAGAGGATGTCCTTTACTGGTATCCCCTCGACATCAACCTCGGCGGAAAAGAACACATGACCGTTCATTTCCCTGTGTTCCTGCTCAACCATGCAGCCATCCTCCCCGAGGATATGAACCCCCGCGGAATGGTCGTCAATTGGTACGTCACCGGAAAGAACAAGGACAAGATCTCCAAATCCAAAGGAGGGGCACAGCCCATCCCCGGTGCTGTTGCGAAATACGGTGCAGACTCCATGAGGCTTTACTATGCCCATGTGGCATCCATGTTCGTGGATGTCGAGTGGGACGAGGATATCGTCTTCTCGTATAAACAGAGGCTCGAGAAGATCATGTCCACAGTGGAAGACATGATCTCCGAGGGATCCGACAATATTCCCACACCCATCGACCAGTGGCTCAGATCGAGGTTCAACACCCACCTCGGAAAGATCCGCACCGCCATGGAGAAGTACGATCTCAGGCAGATGTGCACCATTGTTTACTATGATATGTTCAACGACCTCCGCTGGTACGGGAGGCGCGGCGGAAACTGCCGTGAGACCGTGAAATGGGCCCTCCGCATCTGGATCAACGCCATGATGCCCGTGACTCCCCACGTCGCAGAAGAACTATGGTCCGAGGCAGGGTTCGAAGGTCTTGTGTCCGCGGCCCAGCTTCCCGAGGCCGGTGAGGTCTCCGATTCCGCCGAATACGGAGAGGACTTCCTCCAGGCAGTCATCGCCGATGTCAATGAGATCAGAAAGATGGCCAAAGGAGATATCAAGAAGGCGGTCATCTACACCACCCCTCAGTGGAAAGCCGATGTCGTGAAGATGGCCACTGCCATGGATGCTGAAGGAAAACTCGGAGTTCCCGAACTTACCAAGGCCTGTATGGCAGACGAGAAGCTCAGGTCCAACGGAAAATCCGTCCCTGATTTCGCAAAGAAGGTCGCGATCGACATCAAGAGGGGAGGTTCCCTTGTCAAAGCGGCAAACTTCGACGAGACCGCATTCCTCATCTCCGCCAAGCAGTTCATCGCTGGTGAGGTGGGACTCGAGACCGAGGTCTACTCTGCGGATGACGTGAACAAGTACGACCCTGCAGGCAAATCCAAGGTCGCCATGCCCGGACGTACCGCTATCTTCTTGGAGTGAGCACCGGTGGCATTAGAAGTCACTATCGTCCTGAGGGATTTCGGTTCGAAGAGGGTCTTCCTCTATCCCGAGGGTTGCACTTATCTGTGCATCGGACAAGCGATGTACGAAATGTTCAGCTGGGACTTTGATCCCCCGCACCGTTTCGTCATCGGGGACAGGATCATAGCTGACGGGAAGGATGGTTCCGAGGATGAGATTAACACCATGGTGGAGGGACCTATCAACGGTGGCACTTTTGAGTACTCGGATTTCGTGATATTCTTCGATGTCAAAAAGACAGACAAGGTCATCGAAAAACCTGTGATCACCGTAAGCGAAGGATTGTTCCCTGGACCTGATTTCACGGCTGAGGAATGGTGTCGTGTCCAGATGGGGCAGGATATCGACCCAAAGGACCTTGAGGAAATCAAATCTCTCCAGGACTACAAGGGCATCAACGACTTCTTTGAGAAGTTTTGGCTGCCTATCCCCGTGTTGAAAGGAAGGATCTGTCCGGTCAGTGGCCAGATCATCGGTCAGGCTCTGATGATGGGCATTTCCGGACTATGGTATAATGTCCAATTCGATAAGGTCATCAACAGGTTCGGTCCTACTTGCCCGGACGATATTCTAATCAGTTCCGAGGACTCCGACATTCTGATGGTTGCTGTTGAGAAGTTCGCCAAAACACACCGCATCAAGGATCCCGATCCTTTATCAGCGATAATTAAAAACTTCTTCGAGGAATGGATGGAATTCATCCTTCCACAGTCCCAGTCCATTCTTAGCGAGTGGGCATATTCAAAGATGCTCTACGCGGACCAGTATTTCACTGAAGATCAGGTTGAGGACATCATCGCCCAGGTGGAGGGTTTCTTCCGTTCCACAGTCGTCGCCGAAGAACAGCTCGAAAAGGACTGAGGTCATTCCTACGGTTCCGTTGAACGGGAAATCTGTTTCAACGGAACCTCGTGTCTTCAATATTTCGATAATGGCTCTATTCGTGAGTCCGTTTCGATAAAGGACTCAACACATATTCCGATCAAGGCCCAGTTGCAGAAATTTCATTCGGACGTTTTGAACATAGCGGCCAGTTTTTCATCCATTTCTTTGCCGAAGGTCTGCATGATATCCGCGAGTTTGATCTGCTGGGTGCATACCTTTTCACACGATTTGCATCCGATACATGCGGAGGGTCTTTTGTCCTCGGGAAGCGCCTGAATGAAGAACGGTGCCAGGAAACCGCCATCACTGAGGAGGTTCTCGTTGTATGCCTTGACGATCGCAGGGATATCAAGGTGTTTCGGACAGTGGGGGACGCAGTATCTGCAGCTGGTGCAGGGAAGTGCCTTTTCGGAAATCATATTTTTGGCGAATTCCAGTAGTGCGATGAGTTCGGTCCTGTCAAGACTATCCTTCTCCTGGAACAGTTTGATCTTCTCTTCCATCTGTTTCATATTGGTCATTCCGGAGAGAATGACCGTGACGCCAGGAACACCCTGAAGGAATTTGAAGGCCCATTCGACGGGAGTACTGTTCTCGCGGAGGTCTTTGATATGGTTGAACTGTTCCGCAGGCATGTCAGCGAGCATTCCCCCGCGAAGAGGCTCCATGACCCAGATAGGAATATTGCGAGAATTGAGAAGATCCACCTTCTCCTTACCTTGCTGGTGAGTGTAATCAAGGTAATTCAGCTGGATCATTGCGAACTCCATCTGCTCTCCGAACTTGTCGAGGAACCGGGTGAGGGTCTCGAGGGTGCCGTGTGATGAGAAACCGAGGTGTTTGATCCTGCCTTTTGATTTCTGTTCGACGAAGTACGCGATGGTGTGGTATTTGTCCTCGTCGAGATAGTGATCGATGTTCAACTCGCATACGTTGTGGATGAAATAGAAATCAAAATGGTCCACCTGGCACTTTTCAAGCTGCTTCTCGAATATCTCTTCATGCTTACCGAAATTGCCTATATCGTAACCGGGGAATTTCGATGAAAGGTAGAATGAGTCACGGGGATATTCCTTGAGGAGTTCACCCATGATGGTCTCCGATTTTCCCATATGGTATCCCCAGGCGGTATCGAAATAGTTGATGCCGGCTTTGAATGCGACCTCGACGAGTGCCTTTGATTTACGGATGTTGACGTCACCGTCATCGGACCCTGTAGGAAGACGCATAGAACCGAAGCCGAGCATCGACAATTTCAGGCCTTGAAAATCACTGTAAATCATGCTATTACCTGGGGGAAGTTAATAAAGAGGTTACCTGCCCCAGGGGATAAATAAGTTTTGTTTTTCGCCCGTCTGGGATATGCATCTTCCGACGATAAAATCCACCACATCCTCAATGGTGGACGGGTTAGGGTAGAATCCCGGATTGGCATCCATGATCACCACACCGAGCTTAGCAAGTTTGAGCTCGTTCTCGAGCATGATGGCGCTTTTGGGCGTCTCGCGTATCACCAGAACGATCTTTCTCTGTTCTTTCAGCGCACACATGAAGGTGCGGGAGATCAGGGTGTCGCCAATACCGCAGGCGAATTTCGCCACCGAGGACTCGGTGCAGGGTACCACGAAAAGGGTATCATAATCGAATGTCCCAGATGCGACGGGTGCGAACATGTCGTCATCCTCGTACACTTTGTCCGCCATGGCAACCACCTGTTCCGCGGAGTACTTTGTCTCGGCGGGGATGATAGCCTTGGCGGTTTTCGACATGACCAGGATCTTCTCTCCGGGAAGGGTCTGCAGGAGCCTGATACCGTAGATGGCACCCGAGGCACCAGTGATGGCGATCACCGATCTCATGCTATCATTTCAGACGGATGGTCTCGAGGTTCTGAGGTGCGACGGTGGGGATGTTGTACTTCTTGTAGATGGATGAGGCGAGATCGGAACATTTCCTGTCCTCACCGTGGCCGATGATGATCTTGTCGGGACGCGGTTCCATAGTGCTGATGTACTTCATCATCTGTTTTCTGTCGGAGTGTCCGGAGAAACCGTCGACGGTCTCGCGCTGCATCTTGATCTGCACGGTGATCTGTTTTCCGTGGTGCGGGAGGGTGATCTCGGACCTTCCCCTCTGGATCGTCCTACCCAGTGAGTTGTCGGACTGGTATCCGACGAAGATCAGCCAGTTGTTGGGGTCGTCCGCCCACTCAGCGAAATATTCGAGGACAGGTCCGCCGGACATCATACCTCCGGTGGCGAGGACGATGCAGGGGTCGGGACTGTGGCAGATGTTCTCTCTCATCTGGGCATTGTCGACCTTGCGGAAAATGGGGTTGAGGAAGGGGTTGTTCCCTTTCTGGAATATCTCGGTCCTCAGGGTGCTGTTCAGATATTCGGGGTATGCGGTGTGCACGGCTGTCGCTTCCCAGATCATACCGTCGAGGTAGACGGGCATGGATGGAATGACCTCGGTGCGGATCAGTTCCTCGATGACAAGCATGACCTCCTGGGAACGTCCGACGGCGAAGACGGGGATGAGGATCTTACCTCCGTGTTCGACCCCATCTTTGATGAGCTCTCCGAGGGTCTCGGAAGCATCTTTCCTGGACGGCTGGAAGTCGTTGTGTCCTCCGTAGGTGGATTCTATGACAAGGGTCTCACAGCGGGGGAACTTGTTGATGGCGGGGTTGAAGAGCCAGGTCTTCTCGAACTTGGTGTCTCCGGTGAAGGCGACGTTGTGGACACCTTCTCCGATATGGAAGTGGGCGATCGAAGAACCGAGGATATGTCCTGCATTGTGGAAGGTGAGTCTCACATCGGGGGTGATATCCGTGGTCTCGTTATACTTCATAGTGATAGTGTGGAGGATCTCGTTCTTCACATCCTTCTCGCTGTAGAGGTTCTTTCTGGCCTCTCCGAACGCGAGTTTGATATTGTCCAGCTGAAGAAGTGCCATGAGGTCCCTGGTGGGCGCTGTACAATAGACAGGTCCCTTGTAACCGTATTTGTAAAGGGCGGGAAGGGTACCGCAGTGGTCCAGGTGGGCGTGGGTGATGACCACTGCATCAATTGAATCCAGGGGCTGGACCTCTGGGATGGCGAAATACGGTGTGGCTTCCGAGCCGGGGTCGAGACCGCAGTCGATGAGGATCCTGCTGTTCCTGGTGGTAAGAAGGGAAGCAGATCTTCCTACCTGCCTGAAACCGCCCATGGTGGTGACCCTGACCCACTGTTCGCCTTCGACGGTGGTGCGGACGAGGTTCCTAGCGACCTCTTTGAGCATCTTGTGCCTGTCGTCGGATTCGTGACGCAGATATTTCCTAACATCTGAGATGGTCTTCGAAGGAATAGGTGGAGAACGGATAACTTTGACGTTCCACCCCGTCTCGCGTTTCAGTGCAGACAGCAGTTCCCCCTGATTTCCTGTGATCTCGCTGGGGTTGATGGCCTCCACGATGGCCTGACCTGTATCCTCATCGAAGTTGATGTCGGTCATCTCTGCCGATTCGGGGATCAGTTTGCGGATCTTGGCCTCGACCTCATCCGAATCTTCGAGAAGCGACGGGTCGGGACGGATGTCCACCCTTCTTCTGATGGTCTGTGCGATGGTACGCGGCAGAGCGGTGTCCGTGGAGAACTCCTCGTAGTTTTTGACATAAATGACTACAAGCGAGGCCTCGAACTCGATCTTGGCAACCTCCATGTTCTCTGGAATGAGCTTCTTTATCTGCTCTCTCAGGTTGTCGAAAAGTCTGTCTGGGTTCATTTTATCTGCTTCCAAGGGGAAAAAAAGACGGGGTTTTGTCCCCGAAAAGGGTTTGTGTGAATTGTTCGTTCAGTTCGGATATTTGAATCCGAGCTCCTCGCATCTCTTGCGGATGAGGTCGTTGGGGATCCACTCATAACCGTTGGGGCCGATGAAGAGGATGAGCATACCGTCTCCGGTGTAGTTGTCCCTGCGCCTGGCGGCGTTGAGGCCGGAGATGGCGACATCGATTGCCTGGTCTTTGGTCATGTTGGGCTTGTAAAGGGTCTCGAGTGCACCGTAGGCGGTGATGGAACCGGATCCGGAAGAGCTGTATTTGTCCTCGATGACACCTCCGGCGCCGTCCACGCTGAACACGTGTCCGCCGGTCCTGTCATAGCCTGCCACGAGAGGTCCGAGGTAGAATCCGGACCTGATGACGGAACCCATGAGGGTGGCCGCGGTCTGGACGGTGATGGGTGCGCCTTTCTGCATCTCATAGATGGCGATCTGGCTCTTCATGTATCTTACCATGAGCTGAGCGTCTCCGACGAGTCCGGAGATGGTCATGCCGATGTAGTCCGAGATGGGGTAGACCTTCTGAACGTTGCTGTTTGCGATAAGATTTCCCATGGTTGCTCTCTGATCGGTGGCAAGGATAACTCCGTCCTTGATCGTCATTGCAAGGGTGGTGGTTCCGGTTTTAAGAACATTGTCGGATTCCATATTATTCGCACTCATGATTGTAACCTTCGTTGGCAAAACGAGAACACTGCCGGAAAAATTCCCGACTGTTTGTCCTTCCTAATAATAGACTAGCTTTTAAAGCTTTTTATACAAGTGAAGCCACATGGATAAATCCGGATAATCGGACGTTTCTGTTTTGGCCGAGATCAACATCTGTTAACTTTGCCGTTTTTTTGTGAAACATTTTATTGTTTCATCACATGTTCCAGACATATTAAGGGGATACAGAATGGTATCAGCAAAGATGTTGACGATCCTGGTCGCTGCGGCCGCCGTGCTAGCAGGGACCTTGCTCTGGGAATCGGACCAGGCGTCCGCCGAGGACACCGGGACTGCCGCTTCCGTGGAGAATGGGATCACAGGAAACTGTACCTGGACCTTGGAAGATCAGGTCCTTAAGATAATCGGTGCCACCACGACCGAAGGCGAACCGAACGGAAACATGGACGACTATGAGTCGAAGGGGGCTCCGTGGTACGGCAAGACGATCAAAGAGGTCTATCTCGAGTGTGTGATCTACGTCGGAGAATATGCGTTCCAGGACTGCATCGATATTGAATCGGTCAATTCTGCGGCAGTCAAGGCCATCGGGAAGTATGCATTTTCCGGATGTACAGCTCTTAAGAATGTCGAAATCGGCGGAAGCGTCGGTGAGTACGCCTTCAGCGGATGCAGTTCGCTCAAAAACGTATTCATCATGAGCGGTTCGGAGGACAGTATCGGTTCTTACGCATTCTCAGGCTGTGTATATCTCAATCTTATTAGATTCAAGGGAAGTTCGGGTCCTGTCCTCAAGGAGAATTCACTCAATCTCAGTAATGTCGAACCTCTGACCGTCATTATTGCAGCGGAGAATCCTGCATACATCACCGCTTCGGCGACGGGGACCAAGACATCTGTTGTGTTCGATGCCGGTGAGAAGATCCCCGTCGAGATCACCGGCACGTATGTGTATTCCGGATCGGAGATAACCCTGCCCGATTCCGAATTCGAGTTTTACGACGAGACTTCTATGGTTATCTCGGGGAACAAAGCGACGGAGGTCGGAACATACATTGCCAAGGTCGGTCTGAAAGACGGTTATGTGTGGTCGGACGGGACACGCACCCCCGTCACTGCCGAGTGGACCATCATTCGCAATGCGGGAGTTAACGTCGGATGGACCCTGGATGGCACTGAACTCACCCTTACAGGTTCAGGTGTCACCGCTGATTACGATTCTGAAAATCCCGCGCCCTGGGGGACCGCGATCACCAAGGTCATCATCGGATCCGGAATCACGGGGCTGGGCAGTTATCTTTTCGCAGGATGCACCGCATTGGACACTGTCGAATTCAATTCCGATATGGTCTCCCTCGGCGAAGGGGTGTTCAGCGGATGCATTTCTCTGATATCCTTGGACATTCATGGATTCACCGCTTCTGTTCCTGACAGGATGTTCGAAGGTTGCACTTCGTTGGAATCGGTCGTTCTGCCGGATTCCTGTACCTCCATCGGTGCATATGCGTTCAGCGGATGCATAGTACTGAATTCGATCACATTCCCTGAAACTGTGACCTCTATCGGCGAAGGCGCATTTGCAGACTGTACAGCTTTGACCGCTCTTGTTATCCCTTCATCAGTGACCTCTCTGGGACAGTCTGCATTTGCACGTTGTACCGGTCTGAAGGAGCTCACAGTTCCGATCGCCCTTGATGCAGCAGTATCTGCAACGAACCCTGCATTTGCTGAATGTGCCAGTATAGAGAAGATCACATTCATTGCAGGCAACGGATCCGATTATATCGCGGAAACTGCAGCTGTCGCGCCCTGGAATCTCAGTACTGCCTTGAAGGAGGTGGTTCTTTCTGACGGAGTACTCTCCATCGGCAGTTTCATGTTCAGCGGATGCACAGCACTTTCGGCCATCAGCATCCCGACCTCTGTCACCGAGATCGGAGAGTCGTCTTTCAGCGGATGTACCGGTCTGACCGAAATCGTCATTCCTGATGCTGTGGCTGTTCTGGGACAGTCTGCATTTGCTGGTTGTACAGGCCTGAAGGAACTCACCTTGCCTATCAGCCTCAATGCCGCAGTGTCTACCACAGCACCTGCATTCGGTGAATGTGACAGCATTGAGAAAATCATCTTTGTCGGCACCGCTGGTTGTGATTATTCCGCAGACCTTGCAGCTGTTACCCCGTGGCGTATAAGCACTTCTCTGAATGAGACCGTTCTTTCGGACGGAGCGACCTCTATCGGCAACTACATGTTTTACGGATGCACCGCTTTGAAGACGATCACCATCCCCAGTACCGTGACCTCAGTCGGAGATCAGGCGTTTGCTGGATGTTCGAAACTTACATTTGTAGTGTTCAAAGGAACTCCGACCTTGGGAACGGACAGTTTCAAGCTCTTCGATTCGGAGTTCACGCTTGCGGTATCTGTCCTTGACGGGTATCTCAATAAGGTGAAAGACACCGATGTCGTCGGTTCTGTTGCCAAAATACTGAATGCTGTTGTGACCAAACCGACCGTTCTTTCCGAAAAGGTATGTGCTTACTCTGACGGCGGTTCGTCCACGGTGACCATCGATGAACTCTTCAGCTGTTATGATGGCGTCACCATGAATTGTTCTGGACCACTGACCGGTTCTGCCGAGGGCAGTTATAATGTCACACTGGGTCTGAAGGACAGTTTTGCCTGGTCCGACGGAACATGGGGCGACATCGGAACCTCCTGGTGGATTCTTAAAAATATGTTCAAAGGCACTAGCTGTTATTGGTACCTGAACGGTACTGAGCTTGTTATTGCAGGTTCTGGTGTTATGAAGGACTTCGATTACAATACCAGGCCTTCAAAAACACTTTCTTGGCAGAATATCGAATCGGTCAGCATAAAGTTCGGTGTAACAAACGTCGGAAAGTATGCCTTCTATGGATGTTCTAAACTTGTTTCTGTCACTTTCAGTGAAACTGTCACTGTTATAGGTGAATGTTCATTTTCGCAATCTGGGCTGAAAGAAATCGAAATTCCGGGTACGGTCAAAACTATCGGGGATAGTGCGTTCTCTCTTTGTGATTCCTTAAGGACCGTAAATCTGAACAACGGTCTTGAATATGTCCTGGGGAGTGCATTTTACGGGTGTTCTTCGCTTTTGCAGATTGTTCTGCCGGCAAGTGTGACCAGTTTGGGAGGACAGGCGTTCTTGAATTGTTCCGCGCTTGAAACTGCCTATCTGAAGGATGTTAAGATAACTGAACTTCCTTACGAGACATTTCTTAATTGCACCTCCCTTAAAACTGTCAAGTTGCCAGACGGCCTCATTTCCATGGGTGCCAGTGCATTTCAAAACACCGCTTTGACCGATATCGAGATCCCAGACTCTGTCAGTTCTATGGGCCTGAGTGCATTCGAGGGTTGCACATATCTTACAGGCATCGATCTCAGCAAGACGAAGATTTCCAAAATCGGCATAAGTACCTTCCTCGGATGCACAGCATTGAAATCTGTCCTTTTGCCGGATACAGTGAACAGTATCGATGATCATGCCTTCAGCGGCTGTTCCGCTCTTGCGAGTATCGATCTCGGAAAAACCGCGATCAAAATTATTTCGAATGAAGCATTTTACAAGTGTTCCGCCCTTTCCACAGCCATTTTACCGGCAGGACTTGAAGAGATCTCCGATAGTGCCTTTAACGGCACTGGTTTGATTAAGATCACGATTCCCGCTGCAGTGAACGAAATCTGCAGAGATGCATTCTGTGACTGCAGTTCCCTGAAGTTCATCCGTTTCGATGGAAGTTCTGAGAATCTGGGTGACAATTGTTTCAAAACAGGTACAACTTCTATCCTTATTTCAGCATTAGACGAACTTTACAACAAACTTTCTGATGATAAAGAGGTATATTTCGGTAACGACACCATCACTCTTCAGAGAGCTCCGGTCAAACCGACACTTTCAGAATCAGAGTACACCTATACCGGATCGGAGATATCCGTCAATATCAACGGTCTTGACAAGTCCACTATGCAGGTCGTTTCAGGCGACAAAGGAACCGATCTCGATTCATACACACTCGTCATCAAGTTGACCGACACTGGAGGATGTTGGTCTGACGGAACCACGGATAATGTCGAACTACAATGGAAGATCAGCCCTATAACTGGAAACTGCACATGGTCTCTGAACGGAACTGAACTAACGATCTCCGGAACAGGGGCGATGGGGGATTATTCTGCCACTTCGAAGGCTCCCTGGGGCACCGAAATCACAAAGCTCATCATCAGCGAAGGTGTGACCTCCGTCGGAGCTTATGCGTTTGCGAACTGTGTCGATCTTTCTTCGGTCACTATTCCGTCATCAGTGGTATCGATCGGTGAATCTGCATTCAGCGGCTGCTCCGGCTTGAAATCTGTGGATTTCAAATGCGCTACGGTAACCTTCGGAAACAGCAGTTTCGAACTTAGCAGTAGCGAGGAATGTGAACTTCTCGTCTACGGATCTGTTGTATTGGATTCGAAAGCCACAGGATCCAATGTCTCAGTGAGGTCTGCAGTGCTCGATAAAGGCTCTCTTTCCGTGTCTAAAACCTATGCTTACACAGGCTCTGTCATAACAGTCCCAGAAATTGATATTACAGGATTCGATTCGACCAAGATGGTGCTTTCCGAGAACACCTCTTCTAAGCCTGGGTCGAATACCCTTTACATCGAACCAGCGAGCGGATATGCATGGTCCGACGGCACTATTGATAAGATCGGGCTCAAATGGTATTCCGACAACAGCACCGGAGACTGTTTCTGGGAGGTCGACGGAACCGCCCTCAAGATCACCGGCAGCGGTAAGACCGGAAACTATTCCGCTTCTTCACCTGCCCCCTGGGGCACCGGAATCATCAGCGTCACCTTTAGCGACGGAGTGACCTATCTCGGCCGCTATGCATTCGCAGGCTGCACCAGCCTCACCGAAGTGACCGTACCTGCCGGTGTTGTCGGTATCGGAGATAACTGTTTCAGCGGATGTTCTTCACTTGTCAAGGCTACCTTCAACGGAACTCCTGCGTTCGGAACGAACAGTCTCTGCCTCAGCACTTCCGATAGCATCACGCTGTTGGCATACGGTCCAGCAGATCCCCGCATTCCTTCTACTGCAACCGGAGATAAAGTCGCTGCAAGATATGTGGTAGACACTATATCAAGATCCTCGATTTCAGTATCTGGCACATACCATGTGAACGGGTCTGAAATTACAGTCCCGATCAAGAATATATCTGGTTTCAGCAGCGACTATATGCAGGTTTCCGGAAATACCGCAGCCGCGGTCGGTACTTACACACTGACTGTATTTCTCAAAGACGGTTATGCATGGTCGGACGGAACCTGGGATTCCGTTAGCGCGTCTTGGACCATTAGCGAACACCTACCGGTTACAGATCCTGCGATTCCTGGATCCTGTACCGGTACTGGGCGCACCGAGGGACAGCATTGTTCCGGGTGTGGAGCGATCCTAGTGCCACAGATGGAAATTTCTGCTTTAGGACACACCTACGGAACCGCGAGCTACACCTGGTCCGACGACCTGAAGTGCACCGCGTCCATGAAGTGTACCCGCGATGGATGCTCCAACACCGTGGAAGAGACCGTGAGCTCTGTCAAGGCCGTCATTACCACACCCACCTGCGATAACAAGGGATCCGACAGGTACACCGCCACCTTCAAGAACTCCGCCTTCAAGACCCAGACCAAGGATGTGGACACCAATGCCCTCGGACACACCTACGGAACCGCGAGCTACACCTGGTCTGATGACCTCAGTGCCTGTGTCGCCACAAGAATCTGTGCCGTTTGCAACCACGCCGTAACTGAAGAGGTTGCCGTGACCCCCGTCGTTTCAATCGAGCCCTCTTGTACAGCTGACGGTTTAAAGACCTATTCTGCAGCCTTCACGAAAGAAGGATTCACCGTACAGACCCAGACGTCAGCAATCAGTGCTTTGGGCCACATCACCGAACAGGTCGCGGAGATTTCCGCTACCAGTTCTGTTTACGGTACCAAGGCACATTGGCATTGTTCTGAGTGCAACAAAAACTTCAGCGACGAATCCGGAACCATCGAAGTGTCCGATGAGGAGCTCAGGATTCCCAAGACTGAAGAAGGCGGCAGCAACACCATCGCCATTGTTGCGGTCGGTGTCATCGCTGTCGTCGGAGCACTCGGTGCAGCGGTCTTTTTCCTGCGTAGAAGATGAAACACAAGGGGGCGGAACCACACCGTCCCCGATTGATAAAACCAGGCCGATCACCATAAACCGATCGGTCTGGCACATTTGATTTACGGTCTGTTCTGACTGAGTGCGCAGCGGTCGTTCAATTCGCTCCACATCACTGGAACGCCTGCCTCTTCGCTCTTTCTCAGATCGAGCACCCGTTGGTTCTCGCTTCCCCTGAACATCAGCGAGAGGTTCCGCTTGGATTCGACAAACCTTCCGTCCACGAGGATGTCGATGTAGGAAAGCATCTCATCGGTCACTTCGCATCTGCATCTTGCCGGAACCTTTCCTTTCAGTTCCTCCCATGTGAATCCCGAGTAGGTCCAGATGCTCAGATCGGGATAGATCCCCCTCACTCTTTTCAGAAAACCCACAAGTACCATCTGGTTCTGAGGTTCGAAAGGTTCTCCACCGAGGATCGTAAGTCCTTTGACATGGGCGGGATGGAGAGAATCGATGATAATCTGTTCTGTTTCAGAGGTGAATTCCTTCCCGAAACCGAAGTCCCAGGTCTCGGGCTGGAAGCACCCCTTGCAATGATGGTTGCATCCGGACACGAAAAGGGATGTCCGGATGCCGGGTCCGTCGGCGATATCAAGGAACTTGATATTACCGTAATTCATAGGTGGAGGACCCTCTCCTTGATCTCCTGGGTACGTCCCTGGTTCCAGTATTGGGTGCCGATGTAACCGCAGGTCCTTCTGGCTATGTTCATCTTGGACTGATCGGTGCATCCGCAGTTGGGACATTTCCAGATCAGTTTTCCATCGTCCTCGATGATGCTGATTTCTCCGTCGTATCCGCAGACTTGACAGTAGTCGCTCTTGGTGTTGAGCTCCGCGTACAGGATGGTGTCGTAGATGTATTTCATGACACTCAGCACCGCAGGGATGTTGTTCTGCATGTCGGGGACCTCCACATAGGAGATGGCCCCTCCGGGCGACAGGGCCTGGAATTCCGACTCCAGCTTGAGTTTGGAGAACGCGTCGATGTGCTCGGTGACATGCACGTGGTACGAGTTGGTGATGTAGTTCTTATCAGTGACGCCTTTGATCTTTCCGAACCTCTTCTGCAGGGATTTGGCGAACTTGTAAGTGGTGGATTCGAGAGGGGTTCCGTACAGGGAGTACCTGATGTTCTCTTCCGCATACCAGCGCTTGTAGGTGTCGTTGAGATGTTCCAGGATGTTGATCCCGAACTTGTTGCCGTCGGGGTCGATGAGCTTCTTTCCGGTGACCTCGTAGACGCACTCCCACAGTCCTGCGTATCCGAGGGAGATGGTGGAATATCCGCCGTAGAGGAGCTTGTCGATTGTTTCACCTTTGTTGAGTCTCGCGAGGGCTCCGTGCTGCCATAAGATGGGAGCGACGTCCGAGGGGGTTCCTTTGAGCCTGTCATGCCTGCACTTCAGTGCCTTGTGGCACAGTTCCAGGCGTTCGTCGAGTATCTTCCAGAACCTGGGGACACGGTCCTCCGCTTTGACATTCCCTTCGCATGCGGTACATGCCACATCGACGAGGTTGATGGTGACGACACCCTGGTTGAACCTTCCGTAATACTTCGGCCTTCCGTTCTCGTCGACATATGGGGTGAGGATGGAACGGCATCCCATGGGGGGATAGACCTGTCCGTTTCCGTTGTCGTCGACCTTCAGTTTCTTCATGACCTTGGCCGAGAGGTAGTCGGGAACCATCCTTTTGGCGGTACATTTCGCTGCGAGTTCGGTGAGGTAGTAGTAGGGGGTTCCGGGCTCGACGTTGTCCTCATCGAGCACATAGATCAGCTTGGGGAAGGCAGGGGTGATGAAGGCTCCCGCCTCGTTCTTAACGCCCTGAATCCTTTGGTTGAGCACTTCTTCGATGATAAGTGCCAGATCGGCCCGGGTCTGGGGGTCGGAGGTCTCGTCGAGGTACATGAACACGGTGATGAAGGGGGCCTGACCGTTAGTGGTCATCAGGGTGACGACCTGGTACTGGATGGTCTGAACACCTCTTTTGATCTCCTCTTTCACGCGCTTCTCGGCGATCTTCGCGAGGTCCTCGTCGGATACCTTCAGTCCGATGAGATCGTATTCCTCTTGAAGCTCCTTCTTGATCTTTATGCGGGAAACGTTGACGAAAGGTGCCAGGTGTGTGAGGGTGATGGATTGTCCTCCGTACTGGCAGGATGCGACCTGCGCGATGATCTGCGTCGCGATGTTGCATGCGGTGGAGAACGAGTGAGGTGGATCGATCTTGGTGCCGGAGATGACAGTGCCGTTGGTCAACATGTCCTCGAGGTTCACAAGACAGCAGTTGTGTTCCTTGACGGCGAAATAGTCTGCGTCGTGGAAGTGGATGAGGCCTTCGTCGTGCGCTTTGACGACGTCGGGGGGCAGGAGGATACGGCGGGTGAGGTCTCTGCTGACCTCTCCTGCGATGTAGTCCCTCTGAACGGAAACAACAGTGGGATTCTTGTTGGAGTTCTCCTGCTTGGCTTCTTCGTTGGTGCAGTCGATAAGGCTGAGAATGTTCGCATCGGTGGTGTTGGACTGACGTGCAAGATTCCTGGTATAGCGGTAACGGATGTAACGTTTAGCGGTCTCAGGAGCGTTCTGTTCGATGATCTTTGTTTCAACAAGTTCCTGGACCTCCTCGACCGAGAGTGCACGGCCCATCTCGTTGCAGTAGTCCTCGATGACGAGGGAGATGTAGTCGATCTGCCTGCTGCTGAGCTCGGGGATGCCCTCGGCCTCATTGGCCTTTTGGATAGCCTTGACTATCTTCATGCGGTCGAATTCTGCTTCTGTTCCATTCCGTTTTATGATCTTCATGAGCCTCGCCTGTTCCTATCGTCGTGTTGGTTATAAAGCGTTGTAAAGTCGGAAGCTTAACTAAAAAACGGTCTGCCCGATCCGTTGATTTTCGGCCTCGGAAGTACCGTTTTTTGGTCATGTTCAAACTTCATTTTTTGTCGTTTTAACGTCATAATGTTACATTGAGCATCACGAGGAAGATCACCGTTGAAACGGGCACCAATGATGCAAATCTTCTGGGAATGTCACCTTTTGTGAACTGGGGGTTCAAAAAAGACAGCAATATCGCGATAAGTCCGCAGAGTTCCAGGAGATACACGGAAAGGATGAGATTGATGGATGTATCAGCCGTCATTCCTGCTATCTCTCTTATGGGTCCGAGGATGGAGACCGAAAGACCCAGCACCAGCGGGGCGAAGAAAGCGGCCGTTCCGAACATGGTGTCGGTCATGCTCTTCAGCTCGTTGCGGATGTTCCTGCGGGTCATGTCCTGGTCACGGATCTGCCTTCCGAGGTTCAGTGCGAGCCTGCCCCCTTCGGTGATGTTTTTCTGCGATGTGCGGTAGATGTTGATGAGAATGCGGTTCACAGAAGGGCTGACGTCGTCGAACACTGCGGTAAGGGCCCCTTCGATATCTCCTCTGCAGACGGAGAACTCGTTCTTGATCTTCTTTGAAAGTTCCTTCAGTCCGTTCCTGCTGTCGAGCAGATTCACAATGGCTATCTGGAACGGTTCACCCGAAAGAAGTCTGTTACCTAGGTCGAATATCGCGTCCTTAAGCTGTGCCTCCATCTTCTTTTTCTTCTTGTCGGCGGAGATGCAGTTTCCGGAAAGGATGAGGTAGATAATGCAGGCCGCCATCGATGAGATGCCGATGGAGACGGAGATGTCCGATGTCTTCTGGTATAAAATTAACATAATGGGGACTGAGACGAGAAGTACCATACATTTGGGATCGAACTCCCTTTCGGTGCTGAGAGGGTTCTTCTCTTTACTTGAAGAGATGATCATCAGCACGAAGCTGGGGATCAGGATGAGGGTTATCGCACCGACAGTGGTCATATCAAGGGAGGCTGAACCGAAGAGTCCGCTCATGTTCATCATCGGAAGGATGGACATCAGGATCAGGGGGACCATGATCCCCATTCCGAAGATTATCATGCAGGGCGTGTTGAGCGAGGAGCAGAATGTCTTTCCGGAATCCTTCAGTCCGTTGAGGGCTATCTCCGCAGCTTCCCTGAGGATCCTTGAACGTTCGGCCGGCTCTTTTGCTGTTTCTGCGGACATGACCATCCTGACGGCCATGGCGTAAGTGGAGTTCTTCTCCGGAAGGGCGGAGATCTGTTTTGAAAGTGCAGTGCGGATGTCTGGTTCGACGCGGGTGTCGGCGTCGTCGACGATGGTCTTGAACAGGATGCGACTTATGCGGGGGCCGTTCTTGGCGATGGATCTCACCGCCGTGTCAAGGGATCCGCCGTTCTCCAGGACGGTGGTCATGCGACCTACGATGTCGGGGGCCTCGTTCAGCATCTTGGGCGAGGCGAATAACTGCTTCCGTTGGGATTCCTTGAGGGAATCGTCTTTGGAGTGTGGTGTCATAATGATGTCTAGAATCAATTGGTTTAAGAGGGGGGCCACTGCAGTTAGCAGTGTTCGGGGATTGTCAGTTGAGGGGTGAGGCGATTTCCCCCATTGAATAGGGTTGCAGCAACTGGGAAAACGGTTTTTAAGAAAATGCTTGGAAAATCAAAAGACCCAGACAGTTAAAACCGTATTCGGAGCAGGTGCTTACGTCTGCATTCGTCGGTCAGTTCTTCGATCAGATATTCATCGCTTCTGCAGTGCATATCGGATATTCCTTCACTCACCAGGATGTAAAGATCGGAGTGATAGAAAAGACCCAGAGCTTTCTCCAGACTGAGGGAATTGTTCTTGGCGAACTGATCGATAATGCGAGCATACTTTTTCTGAAGGAGGACCGGGTGTGCATTCAAAGTTTTTCACTCTCCAGAAAATGAAGATACTGCAAGGATATCGGGGTGCGGAATGCGATTTGAAGATCGGGTTTTTCGAATTTCAGTCTGCCTATCGCGGTGACCTTATCAATCAATCCATCAAGAAATAGTTCTACAGTGTTGATGACCTTATCATTTGCCACACTTCCGATGACCAGGTCCCAATCAGAATCATCATTGCCTTTACGGCACCGGATAATGAAATCGAGCCACTCTTCGGAATACGCTACAAATTTGAGGATTTTGAGGTCTGAAAAAGCTGATTCATCAAGCTCATAAGAAGATACAAATTTACCTTGATCGGATTTTTCAAACCTGTTACACCATTTGTGGGCCTGTTCATAAAGGGGGGTTGTGTAAAAAGCCACTCCGAAGTCGAGATTAGTTCTGGAGTGTTTGAGGTCCGGATCATCGATCGGCATATAAAATCCATGATACAGGATCAAGTCATTACACCTTCTGCATTCATTTTGGAGATTAGATCTTCCACAATGTATTCTTTGCCCTGCGTATGAAGGACATCATAACAAGGAATAATGTAATCATTCAGGATGTTTGATTTTTTAGTGAAGGCATCGTAGATGGTTTTACCGTTCGTTTTGAGTTCGGTAGCAACCGATTCAATGCAGAATAAAACGAATTCAAGTACATCACTGTCGAGCATATCAATCACCTGTTTTTTACAGTCAGAGTACCTATGCATCGGCCTAGAGAATATTTTTCATTTTGTTCAGTGAACCTGGCCATGATGAATGTTTTTCGAAGGGAATAAAAATCCGGGTTTTTACCGGCCCGGCCGGTATTGAAGTTTCACTCGTGGCTGACGGAGATCGGAATGATCTCTGCGTCGAATTCCGCAAGTGCAACATTGATGGGGTCGATGAGTCCCGCAACGTCTTCGACGTAGACTGGGGCACCGCAAGAGATCTGAATGGCCCTTGCGCCTACGATCCTTGCTTTTTCAAATCTGGTGTATTTTGCTGCCATTTGAACACCTTACTCTCACGTATATTTTCACCCTGTATTTAAAATGACGTATAAGATATATGTAGAAATATTACATTAGGTAAATAGCCAGTTAATAAATCCATAACAAACTACTGTTTATATAGTAGGAATAAGTTTCAAGTCTTGCATTTCAAAAGGATCCCACTCCTTGGAATGAGCGCGGCCCGTATCCATCCTACATCCTATCCTTCATCACGGGTCGCAACTTTACAAAATATGTCGAGGGCAGGGCCCTCGAAAATAGTTTCAGAAGAGTGTCTCTTTCGAGTTGTCGACGTAGACGTACTCTGCGCTGCCTTCTTCAATGGTGAAGAATGCGAGTGTGGCACCCATGTTCTTGTACATCTGAACGACCTGGGGCATGGCTGCCGTAGCGGCCTCCATGAACCTGTCATCCTCATAGAAGACGGCTTTTCCGTCCCAGCGGAGGAATTTCTCTCCCTTGTATGCGAGGATCTCGCAGCGGGGGTCGGCCATAAGCTGTTTGTAGACCTCTTTGAAAGTTCCGACGGTGAAGAAGATCTTTCCGTCGATCATTGCCCTGAATCCGAGAACCCTCATCTTGGGCTGTCCTCCGCAGACAGTGGCTAGGGTGAAGGTTCCTGCCTCTCCGAGGAACTCGTTGATCTCTTCCATGGGATCGTATCCGAAGTTGTCATCGACGAGCTGGTGGATCCAGTTCTTCTCGGAGTCGGTGATCTCTCCGTCGATGGCACAGATCAGGAGGGTGAGATTGACGATCGCATTTTTCAGATCGTCGGAGATCAGTCCGATGAGGTCCGCCATGAGGTCGACGGCGTTCTTGTATGCGGCGGGGTCGTCAAGTCCTGCGTCCTTGAAGATACTGAGGGCATCTTCGTAGGTCGTGTCGCATTTTGCAACGGAATCGAAGAAGGGCTTGGTCAGAAGGTATTCCTCTTCGGACAGTTTTCCGTCGGCGCCGACGGCGGCAAGGACGAAGTCGAGGTAGATCGATATGAAGTCGAGGTCGGACTCATCGGAGTCCGCAATCTCTTTGAGGGCAGGCAGGATTGCTTTGGTAAGCTCCTCGATGTGCTTGGATTTTATCTCCACAGAGAGAGCGTTCACTCTGTCGCAGTATTCGTCGAATTGTGACATAGTTCCGAATTAAGACAACCCTTAATTAATGATTCCGAAAGGGTCGGATTTATGAAACGGATCATTTGGTGCAGATGGTCACGTTGTGCTGGTAATCGAACATCTTCATGGTCCTGTTGAGCATGTTGACCGAAACAGAAAGCACCATTTCACTGTCGACCGTGATCTCAGCAGAGAGTTCGCCCAGGGCCTCGGGGTAGGATGTCACTGAGACTGTGTGCTTTCCCTCGGGAAGTTCCACAGAAACGGAACCCAGGGGTTCGATCGTATACTGTTTCCCATCGAAGGCCACATACCATCCGCCTGATTCGGCTTTGAAATACTGGGGGCACCTGAATGTGACCTTGTAGGTCGCTACAGGTTCCGCCGGGGCAGCAGGAGTCTCGGTTTCTTTCTTGTCCTTGGATTTGAAGCGTGAGAACAGTCCCATTTCATGTCACCTTTTGATGGATTTTCAAGTGTTTTCGAATGCGGAAGCCCAGTGATCATACGGCTTCCCGATTCATATCCGAGCATAGGGATTTATAACTGATGTTCGGAAACCAGGGGTTTATTATCCCCGAGCGATTCCTGAGCTTCAAGGTAAGACCATGAATGACGTGATGGATGTTCTGAAGACCCGCCGCAGTATACGCAAGTTCAAAGCCCGCATGCCTGACCGCAGAGTCATCGAATCGGTTATCGAGGCAGGGCTGTACGCACCCTGTGCGATGGGTAAACAGTACACCAAGGTCATCGCCATCACCGAAACGGGTGTCCGTGACACCGTTGCCGATATAAACAGGCAGATCGGGGGTTGGCCTGAAGGAATGGATCCTTTCTACGGTGCCCCGGTCATTCTTCTGGTAATCGCCCGCAAGGACTGGTCTCAGCGCATCTATGACGGTTCGCTCGTTCTCGGAAACATGATGAACGCCGCCCACGCACTCGGACTCGGCAGCTGTTGGATCCACCGTGCCAAAGAGGAACTTGAGACGGACTACTTCAAGAAGCTCCTGACCGACCTGGGCATCGAAGGCGAGTGGGAAGGTATCGGACATCTCGCTCTCGGAGAGGTAGACGGAAACTATCCCGATGCCCCCGCCCGTGATTCGGACCGTGCATATTTCATCGAATGACCCAGACTACCATCACCGGTCTTTCCGATGATACCTATAACTGACACAGGGTCCTGACCAGATGCAGAAATCCTCCGTTACGAAAGCATATGCCGTGATGATCTTCTCCGCTGTGGTGTGGGGATTCATAGGGATTTTTACCCGCAGGCTTTCCGCCGCCGGATTCGGGGCGATGGAGACATCCTTCATCAGGATGTTCATCAGTGTGGTCATTCTGCTCATAGTCATGTTGGCCTTCGACAGAGAGGGGCTCCGGATACACAAAAAGGACATCTGGGTCTTTGTCTTTTTCGGCATTTTCAAGATGCTCTCGGACTACTTTCTGTTCGAGGCTCAGGTCCGTATCCACCTTTCTCTTTCGACCGTCCTTCAGCTTACCGCCCCGTATTGGGTACTGCTGTTCTCGGTCATCCTGTTCGGCGAGGCTGTCACCCGCAGAAAGATCGTCGCGATACTCATGGCCTTTTCCGGATGCGTATTCGCCACCGGCGTACTCGAAAAGGGAGTGTCATTCGATTCGCTCGGGGTCTGTTTCGGCCTTCTCGCCGGTCTCGGATTTGCTGTATATACAATAGGCAACAAGGTGATCCTCGACCGCGGATACAGTCCTGTCACCGCATTGATCTACATCCTTCTGTTCGCGACCGTTTGCTGTGTACCTTTCGTAAATTTCGGCCACATGGTCGGTAACATCGATTCCACCTCAGTTGTCGTCGATGTATTGGTGATGGGTCTGGTCATGACCCTTCTTCCTTATTATTTCCAGACCTATTCGACGAAGTATCTGTCTGCCGTGAAGGTCATTCTCATTGCTTTGCTCGAAGTGTTCATGGCCACCCTCGTCGGCCTGTTCTATTATCATGAATCACTGACCCCACTCA
Source organism: Candidatus Methanomethylophilaceae archaeon (assembly GCA_963591575.1). Taxonomy (GTDB): domain Archaea; phylum Thermoplasmatota; class Thermoplasmata; order Methanomassiliicoccales; family Methanomethylophilaceae; genus Methanomethylophilus. The sequence continues at coordinate 34,137 of CAVATL010000004.1, read as the reverse complement.
ACTTCCTGGGTCTTGTCCTCATACCCCTATCCATCGTTGTCATGAATGTCAATCTGCGTCAGATACAGTTGGAACGCAGAGCTCTGAAATGAGTTCACGTCAGCAGAGTTTACGGAAAGATCCATTCAACTCCGTACCAGTGGTTTCTTATCCAGGGTCGGGTTATGGCCCTTAACACGAGTGTACAAGACGGGGCGGCAGCGATTTACCCGACGAGATATCATATCGCGATCGGCCTGCCTACGACCCGCATATCTCAAGAAGTGGTTTAATGCAGCAAGGTCCGGCATCGAAAGCATACTTTGCAATGATCATATGTGCTGTCGGCTGGGGATTCATGGGCATCTTCACCCGCCGGCTGTCGGACGAAGGTTTCGGCGCGATGGAGATCTCTTTCCTCCGCATGCTGACCAGTGTTGTGATCCTCCTTGCTGCCATGGCATTGTTCGATAGGGAGGGGCTGAAGATCCGCAAAAAGGATCTCTGGCTCTTTGTGTTCTTCGGTGTCTTCAAGATGCTGTCCGATTATTTCCTGTTCCTTGCTCAGGTCCGTATCCAATTGTCTCTTGCCACGGTCCTGCAGTTGCTCGTACCTTACTGGGTCATGCTCTTTTCCTTCATTGCCTTCCGTGAGAAGGTCACCCGCAAGAATCTCATCGGGGCGGCCGTGGCGTTGATCGGAGTCGTTCTTGCCACCGGCCTTCTTGAGCAGGGACTGACACTTGACTTCTACGGGGTGATATTCGGAATACTTTCCGGTTTCACTTTCGCGTTCTACGCCATCGGTAACAAGGTGCTTCTCGAACGCGGATACCAGCCGCTCTCCGCATTGGCATATATCCTTCTGTTTGCGACCGTGCTGTGTATCCCATTCATCGATCTGGGACATACTTTTGTAAAGATCGATTGTTCGACCGTTGTGAAAGATATTCTGTTCATCGGTCCACTGCTGACCCTCATTCCATATTATCTGCAGACCTATTCCACCAAGATCCTGTCACCCACCATGGTGACGCTCATCGCACTGCTCGAAGTGTTTGTGGCCACTCAGGTCGGTTTCCTGTATTTCCACGAGTCACTGACACCGTCCATGCTCTTCGGTCTCATTTTGATCCCGATATCCATCATCTTCATGAGCGTCAATATCCGTAAAGTGATGAAAAGATTCACCGAACTGATAAAATAAGACCTTTTCAAGGTCTGATGATTGCGGGCAGCTGTCCGATGACGGTGTCCATTATGCTGTCCGGGTCATTGCCGACGAGATCCAATGCCTGGGCGCTGACGGGTATGCTTTCTTTGATGCCGTACATATGTGCCAGATTGGAATAAACCGTATATCCAAGGTCCGCTTCATCGGGGATCGGTCCGCCGCGGGTGGTGACGTAATAAAATTTCTCCGCTTTGCAGAGACCGATCGGAACTCCCTCTGAGGAATAACGGAAGGTGAGGCCGACGACGGCTACATGCTCGATGAATATATGGAGCATTGAATTGAACATACTCTCCCAATAGGGCGAGGCGACGATGATGACGTCCGCGGAAACGAACTTGTGTGCAAGGTCGAACATCGGGTCATCAAAAGACCCAGATCTCAAAAAGGAGTCACGTTTCGCGAGGATCTCCGAGTTCATGGGCGCCAGGTGCAAGTCTTCGAGGATGAGTTCCTCGATCTCATGGTCCTTGTAAAAGGAAGAAACTGCATGTGCCAGACGGTGAGTGCGGGATTGTTCCCTGTTAACACAGGCATTGACCATCAGCAGTTTCTTCAAGTTATCACGGACAAGAAAGGTAATCGGGGGTCAGGCCCCCGGGATTGAAGTTTACTGACTTCCGTTCATATCGAAACCGATAAGACGGTTGAGTTCCACAGCGTACTCCATCGGCAGTTCGTTGCTGAAGGGCTGCAGGAATCCCATAAGGATCATCTGCGTCGCCTCGTTCTCGCTGATTCCGCGACTCATCAGGTAATACAGCTGGTCTTCGCTGATCTTACTGACGGACGCCTCATGTTCCAGGAACGAGGATGCGTTCTCTACCCTGTTGTTAGGTACGGTGTCGCTGTCGGATTTTCCGTCGAGGAGCAGGGTGTCGCACTGTTCATGGGCACGGGAACCGATGGCCGCGGGACTGATATAGATCTTTCCGCGGAAGTTGGCGGTTCCTCCGTTCCTGGCGATGGATTTGGAGATGATGTTGGAAGTGGAGTTCTTTCCGAGGTGGATCATCTTGGCTCCGGTATCCTGGAACTGTCCGGTACTAGCCACAGCGACAGAGTTGACACTTCCGTGGGACCTCTCTCCTTTGAGAACGCAGCAGGGATATTTCATACAGGTCTTGGAACCGACGTTTCCGTCCACCCATTCCATGAGTCCGTCATCATCGACGACAGCCCTCTGGGTGACCAGGTTCAGAACGGAGTTGGACCAGTTCTGGATGGTTGTGTACCTCATCTTCGCCCTCTTTCCGACGAAAATCTCGATGACTCCGGAGTGAAGGGACTCCTCTGAGTACATAGGTGCGGTGCATCCCTCGACATAGTTGAGTTCGGCATCGTCATCGATGATGATCAGGGACCTCTCGAACTGTCCGCTCTTCTTGTTGTTGATACGGAAGTATGCCTGTAGAGGCATATCGAGTTTCACGCCTTTGGGGACGTAGATGAAGGATCCTCCGGACCAAACGGCACCGTTCAGAGCGGAATACTTGTTGTCCTTGATGGGGACCAGGGTCCCGAAGTATTTCCTGAAGAGTTCGGGGTACTCGCGGAGTCCGGTGTCGGTATCGAGGAAGATGACGCCCTTTTCCTCGACCTCTTTCAGCATGTTGCCGTAGACAGCTTCGGATTCATAGTGGGCGGTGACGCCGGAGAGGTATTTCTGTTCAGCCTCGGGGATACCGAGCTTGTTGAACGTGTTCTTGACCTCTTCCGGAACGTCGTTCCAGTCGGTGGCGACCTTGTCGGACACCTTGGTGTAGTATGTGAAGCTCTGGAAGTCGATGTCATCGAGACAGGGACCGAAACGGGGCTGATGGTGCTCGAAGAACGCACGGAGCGCTTTGAGCCTGAACTCGAGCATCCACTCAGGTTCCTTCTTCTCGGCGGAGATCATGCGGACGATTTCCTCATCGAGTCCGGGGCGGGTTTGAAATTTTGCTTTGGCGTCGTCGCGGAATTCGTAACGGGCGCGGTCGTCATTGTCATAGATCGGTTTTTCGTCGTTCATTCCTTGACCTCCTGTCCGAGTGCTCTGCGCACACCTTTCCATCCGATCTTCGCACAGTTAATGCGGGCAGGTTCCTTGGGGACGTTGGCGAAAGCATCCGCCTCACCCAATGCATCCTCGTCGCAGGGTTCCATTTTCATCAGTCTGTCGAATTGATCGGCGAGGGAAAGGGCCTCCAGGATGGTCTTTCCCTTGAGCATCTCGGTCATGATGGAACAGGAGGCACAGGAGATGGAACAGCCGGTGCCGTGCCAGCAGATATCCTCTATGGTCCCGTCCTTGACCTTCAGCTGAATGTGCACATCATCGATGCAACTGGCACTTGCCATATGCTCCGAGATATACGATGCATCCCCCTCGCGTTTGTTGCGAGGGTAATGGATATGGTCGGTAAGTATCTCCCTCATGAACTGGGGGTCGTCAGAAATAGACATCGAGATAGTCCTCCACGTGTTTTGCCGCATCAAGGAATACCTCGATATCCTCCTCGTCATTGTAGAGGTACATCGAGGCCCTGATAGTGGCGGGTGCGTTCGTGTAAAGGGGCAGAAGCTTGGAACAATGGGTTCCGGAACGGACGAAGCATCCTTTGCTTCCGAACCAGGTGGCCGCATCCTGAGCGAAGACGGTCTTGTGGTTGAAGGTGACGATGCCTGCGTCGGCATTGGGGTTGTAAACTGTGATGTCCTTGATCTCCTTCATTCCGTCGACCGCTTTCCTTCTGAGTTTTTCCTCATGTTCGTGGATGTCGTGGAATCCGATCTTCTGCAGGTATCTGCAGGCCTCGGCGAGACCCATAGCACCGGAGACGTTCTGGGTTCCGGCCTCGAAACGGGAAGGCGGGTCGTCGAGGATGACCTCTCCGTCCGCGCTGAACCTTGCGTTCATCTCTCCGCCCCACATGAGGGGGGTGAGGTCCTCTAGCAGTTCTTTTTTACCGTACATGGCACCGGAACCGGTGGGACCCACCATCTTGTGTCCGGAGAAGCACAGGAAATCGACATCCGATTCCTTCACATCGGTCTTCTTGTGAGGCACCGACTGTGCCGCATCATCGATGTAGAGGGCACCTACGGAGTGGGCGATCTTCGCCATCTCCTTCACATCAAGGGAATATCCCAGAACATTGGTGGTGCTTGCGAGGCAGACGATTTTGGTCTTTTCGTTGACCGTCTCTTTGAGCGCTTCGGGGGTGATGCGTCCGTCTTCGTCGAGCGGAACGTATCTGATCTTCGCACCCGTCTGCTCGGCCACCCTGAACCAGGGGAGTACGACTGATGCATGTTCATGATAGGAAATGATTATTTCATCATCTTTGTGAAGCCTGTGCGCGAGACCGAAGGCGACCTGGTTGAGTCCCATGGTGTCCCCGCTGGTGAAACATACGCAGTCGGTGTCGGCGTTGATGAACTTCGCCACTGTCTCCCTGCTTTCGTCATAAGCCACATCGGCATCATGTGCCAGCGTATAATCTCCGCGCTTGGTGTTGGCGGTGATATGTCTGTTGTACTCGTCCGCGGCTTCGATCACGGAATACGGTTTGAACGTGGTGGCGTTATTGTCGAGATAAACGAGTTTCCTGCCTTTGTAGAGGCCTCCGTCGGAATACATCGGGAAGTCTCTGCGGATGATCTCCGGGTCTATCATAGGTCAAGCGCCTCTAAAGATTTCATCGCGGTCTGTGCGAGTTCCTTGTCGCTGATCGCATCGATAACGGGGACCAGACTGCCGATGGTGATGAGTTTGCGGCTTTCGGATTCGGTGAGTCCGCGGCTCATCATGTAATACATGGCCTCCGGATCATATGCACCGAGAGCGGCACCGTGGCTGGCGTCGACCTCGTTATCCTTGATAAGAAGGGCGGGGGAGACCTCGCTACGGGATCCGGGGGAAAGGTTGGTGATCTTTCCTTCCTGCCTGGTGTCGCTTCCGTGTGCGCCTTTCCATACGTCCGAGGTTCCGTAGAACAGCAGTGTTCCGTCGCCGAGATTGATGCCCGCCATCTTGGTACGGGAATAGGTGTCGGGGCCTTCATGGATCACATCTATGGAGTACCTTTTCTTCTTATTCTGGGGGCAGATGGAGGCGAGGTTCACATTGCAGCTTGCTCCCTTTTTGAGAGTGAGCCTGATCTTCACGTCAACATCGCCGTTCGTGAGGTCCACGATGCAGATGTCGCATTTTCTGTTCTCTTTTATGACGAGTTCCTTGGAGTGTTCGCCGCAGACTGTGTCTGAGAAGAGGCAGTCTATGGCGGTGTCGGCTGCGATCTCTCCGCTCTGGAGCATGTTGAGGTCGCTGATTATCGTTCAGATGCCCCCGGGGATGATGGGGTTGGAGGTGCCGCAGGCGGGCATATCGGGTTTCCTCTCTTTCTTCTTAATGCTGATGCCGTATTCCTTCTCGATGAAGGAGTATCCCTCCTGGGAGATCTTGGTGGCGATGGAACCGTCGCCGTCCACAGCGATGGATCCGTTCACGATGACCACGGTACGCTCGGGTTTGAGGAGTTTGAGGAGGCGGTCGTAGTGGGAGATCATGATGAATGTGGTGCCGGATTTGCGGAGCGATTCGACAGCCTGGGATATGAGGGAGAGTGCATCGACGTCGAGTCCAGAGTCGATCTCGTCGAGGAAGGCGAGTTCGGGCTTGAGGAGGAGCATCTGAAGGACCTCGTTACGTTTCTTCTCTCCTCCGGAGAATCCTGCGTTGAGGTTCCTGGAGAGAAGGTCGGGATTGAATCCGGTCTGATGGCAGACCTCTTCGATCTCCTTGCGGAAGGCGTATGCTCCGACGGGGGTCCCGCGGCGGGCGTTGACTCCGGCCCTGTAGAATTCGGAGGCGACGACACCGGGCACCTCGGGAGGGGCCTGGAATGCCATAAAGATCCCTGAGCGTGCCCTTTCGTCGACGGACATGCAGAGAAGGTCCTTTCCATCGAGGGTGATGCTTCCGCCGGTCACGGTGTACTGCGGAGAGCCCATGAGCACGTTGAGGAGTGTTGATTTACCATGTCCGTTCGGTCCGAGGAGTGCGATGCATTCTCCTTTGCGGACGGTTAGGTTGATGTCATTGAGGATCTGAATTCCTCCGGCGGATGCCGAGAGGTTTTTGATTACTAACTCTTCCATGGTTCAAACTCCAAGTTTAGGTGTCACCTAAATTAGTAATTTCTTATTTAAAATTAATATTTTTTAGGATTCCTTAAAGGAAATCGTCCATCTGGGACTATATGAATGAACAAGGGGTCGGAAGGGCCCCCTGTTCTGAGGGTTTCACTGTTTTTCGAAGTGGGTCTGGAAGGCCTCCTTGGGGGTCAGGCCTTTCAGGCAGATGTCCGAGATGGCGCCCATGATGCCACGGACGTCCCTGTGCTGGAAGACATTCCTGCCGATGGAGACCCCATGTCCTCCGGCCTGCAGGGAGTCGTAGACCATCTGAAGGATTTCCATATCGGAGTCCATCTTGGGCCCCCCTGCGATGACGACAGGAACTTCAGCGCCATCTACGACGCGGGAGAACGAGTCAATGTCGCCGGTGTAGGAACATTTGACGATGTCCGCTCCGAGTTCAGCACCGACACGTGCAGCGTGGGCGACGGCTGTGGGATCGAAACTGTCCTTGATGGACGGTCCGCGTGCGTAACACATGGCGATGAGGGGCATTCCCCAGTTCATGCAGGTGGAGGATACCGCTCCCGCATCCTGCAGCATTTGGGGTTCGTCCTGGGCTCCGACGTTAATATGGATGGAGACCGCATCCGCTCCGAGTTTCAGTCCGTCGTCGACGGAAGCAACGAGAACTTTGCTCTGAGAGTTCACGCCGATATCTGTGGAGGCGGAGAGGTGAAGGATGAGTCCGACGTCGTGACCGGACTCCCTGTGTCCGATGGGGACCATACCCTTGTGCATAAGGACGGCGGTGGCCCCTCCGACGGAGACGTCATCGACGGTCTTCTTGAAATTGATCAATCCGGGAATGGGACCGACGCTGATACCGTGGTCCATCGGCACTATGACGCAGTTACCGGAGTTACGGTCCATGATTCTTTCCATTCTGACGTATTTGCCGAACATAGTGGATAGATGAACAACCTGTATTTTAGTATGTGCCAGAGAGGAAAATGAGTGTTGAATACAGCTTTTGTTCAGACTCTGTCTGCCAACAGTGATAAAAACGTTCAGAACGAGGGATCCTTGAAAGACCCAGAGATCATAATTGGTGTTTTTACTGATTTCCGTGCTGCTCGGCCGGGCGCTCACTCGGTTGCGTAGAGGGCGATGCTGATGCAGTTGGTTCCGTTGAAGTAGACCTTCTCTGCGATGTCGTGGGGGTCGGAGGTTCCGAGGTCGACAGAATCGATCTCCGGAAGGATGACCGTGATCTCGACATCGTAATACTCGTCGGATTCGTTTCCGAGGACCTCGACGTCGCAGGTGACCGCATTGGGGTCGGACCAGGCGGAGAACATGTCTGCAGAGGAGCTGTTGTGCATGTACTGTGCGTGTCCGCTGAAGGTGTAGTCAGAGGAATCATCGGAAGCGAGCTTGACCTTGGTGTTAAAAGTGATGGATGTCTCGTCGACGGAGGCAAAGTAGTTTGAACCGACGATCTTGGTGGTCTCGACGACGAATCTGTCCTCGGAGGACAGAGAAGCGTTGAGGATGGCGTAGTTTCCCGCCTCGCCCTGATACATATCAATCGAGTAGTAGTTGCCGCTGATCTCGCCCTGTCCGATGACTGATGTGGAGTATGCGTATGCTCCACCGGTGATCGAAATCATGCAGAGGGCAATAATGATAAGGGGAGCCAGGAGCTTCTTCTTACAGCTGCTTCCTGTTCCGTTGGTTTGGTTGTAGTCCTTTATCATTCTTGTCACCCTTTTACTCAATCTTTTTCTCTGTTTTTCTTGTTTTTTCGTTTTTGTTTTGTCTACAAATTGTTCGGCTTTCGTCTACAATTTGTCTACTTCTTGTATAGGTATTGTCTACACAGTGTATATATAACTTGTGTTGAGCATGGTCTAAAAATCACTATCGATCTGATTCAAATTGAAAACAAATGAGAGATCGTTCAGATGTTCACAACAATGCATCATTAAACGAATTGAATTTAGTAAAATTTAAATATTAATTAATTCCAGTGAGCCTAAAAATGACTAATTGGACGGATTTTTGGCATAAATAGAATCAATTTGGGTCAAAAACGCATTGATTTTGAAAATTAAAATAAGGTGTTTTCGGTGGTATTTTGGTCAAAAAGTCAGTTTTTTTGTGATTTTTATTGATTTTTCTAAGGTTCCGACGACGCACCAGATTTTGAGAACGTTCAGATTTTCCTCGTAGATTTTGTCTACAATCGGTCTGTTTCTGTCTACACACATTCCTGTTTTGTCTACAGGTTTGTCTATAACTTTGTCTACGGTGTTGTCTAAAGAAAATCAGCTACTGCAGCGATCTCGTTGTTGCTTTCTTGGCCTTCCGGACCGAATTGATTCTGTGACGATGCATTGAAAGCGGAGCGGAGTTTATACCCGAATGTTCTGAAAATCCGACCTTCACCGGTCGGGGATCTGTATTATGGATATTATAAACAGATGTTAAAAATGCCGATTTTAAAGGATTTTTAAAATTTTTAGGCAAAATGTGCGGATCGGAAAGTACAATCGGTTGCAAAAACCTTCGATTTCTTGTGAAACCTAATATAAAATGTGAATTTTAAGGGGTTTTCAGGGGGCTTTGAACCCCCATGGGAGATCACTCGATATTGAGCGTGACCATGTCTTCCCTGACGGTGCTGTTCGCCTTGATACCGAAAGTGTCTACAAGGACGTTCAGGATTCCGGGGGTGATGAAGCCGGGGAGCCTGGGGCCGAGCATGATGTTCTTCACGCCGAGACTGAGCAGAGTGAGGAGCACGAGAACCGCCTTCTGCTCGTACCAGGAGATGTTGAATGAGAGGGGAAGTCCGTTGACGTCGGTGCCGAAGACCTCGGCAAGGGCGTTGGCGATCACGACAAGGGAGTAGCAGTCGTTGCACTGACCCGCGTCGATGACACGGGGAATTCCTCCGATGTCTCCGAGGTCGAGCTTGTTGTACCTGTACTTTGCACATCCTGCGGTGAGGATGACGGTGTCCTTGGGAAGAGCCTGAGCGAATTCGGTGTAGTAGGTCCTGCCCTTCTCGCGTCCGTCGCATCCTGCCATGACTACGAAACGCTTGATGGCTCCGGCCTTGACAGCATCGACGATCTTGTCAGCGAGTGCGAGCACCTGTGAGTGTCCGAATCCGACGGTGAGGGTCTTGTTGTCGATTTCCTTGGGGGCGGCACACTTCTTTGCGAGTTCGATGACCTCGGAGAAGTCCTTCTTTCCGTCCTTTGCTTCGATATGCTTCACGCCGTCGACACCCGCGGTGCCGGTGGTGAAGAGCCTGTTGCGGTAGGAATCCTTGGGAATGAGGACACAGTTGGTGGTGGCCACGATAGGTCCGTTGAATGCTTCGAACTCCTCCTTCTGCATGTACCAGGCTCCGCCGTAGTTTCCGACGAGGTTGCCGTACTTCTTGAATGCAGGATAGGCGTTTGCGGGAAGCATCTCTCCGTGGGTGTAGACGTCGACGCCGGTGCCCTTGGTCTGCTCGAGGAGCTGTTCGAGGTCCTTGAGGTCGTGTCCGGTGATGAGGATTCCGGGGCGGGTTCCGACCCCGGTCTTGACTGCGGTGATCTCGGGGGTTCCGTAGGTCTCTGTGTTTGCCTTGTCAAGGAGTGCGAGGCAAGCCGCTCCGACGGATCCGCATTCCATGTTGAGGGCGACGAGTTCGTCAGCGGAAAGGTTCTTTGCAAGGGATGCGAGAGCCTTTCTGATGAATATGGTGACATTTTTGTCCTTGTATCCGAGGACGACGGCGTGGTGGTAGTAGGCGGCAAGTCCTTTCAGTCCGAAAAGCAGGAGTTCCTTGAGCGATCTGAGGTCGGGATTTGCGTCAAGAGATTCGATATCCTTCACGCGGATCTTGACGTCGGTTCCGATCCTGTTGAGGATCTGGTTCCTCATGGCGTCGATGACCTCGCCGTCGAAGTTAGTGTTGGAAAGGGTCATGAAGAGGCCGTCTACAAGAGCACAGTCGCAGAAATCGCAGATCCTGTCGGTAGAGGCAAGTTCGATTAGGGTTCCTATAAGCAGGTCCTGTTTTTCTGCTATTTCCGCGGTCTTTCCGCATACGCCGTTGCGGGTGCAGCCGGTTCCGGCGATTGTCTCTTCACATTGTCTGCATAACATTTGCGATTCACCTGTATCTTAATGATACTGAGTATCTAATAGATACCTGATTATATATACTGGAAAGTTTCTGATTGGTAACCATGGACCACGCCTGCACAGTATACATTACAATGGAGTATCTTTCGAAGAAATGGGCCATATTGATCCTTCATCAGCTCAGCAAAGGTGAGGAATGGAAGAGGTTCTCCGAGATCAGGAAATCCATGTCCGAACTCACCCCCAAAGTCCTCACCGAACGTCTGAAGGAACTCGAGTCTGAAGGACTGATCGAGAAGAGGGTCGACACCAGCACCATGCCCATAAGGAGCGAATACCGGCTCACCGATGCGAGCAAGGAGCTGATGGAGATCATCCACGACCTCAAGATGTGGGCGCTCAGGTGGAAGGTCGACAATCCTGAATGCGGGAGGACGAACTGCCATCTCTGCACATTATGATGGTACGACGTAACATCCGTCTGTTTCTTTCTGTATATAAACAAAATGGACGTGAGTTATTTACTGTGAATCCGTGCTCTGCCTCAACTTTCGATGGTGTGATCTTGAAGAAAATTGTGCTGTTGATCATCGCATTGGCGTCGTGTGTGTCCGCATACGTTTTCTGTGCCGAATCCGAACCCGCTGAGGCCGCTGAGGAACAGGAACCGACATATACTATCGTTTCCGAAACCGACACGGTCATGGTAAATGTTTCCCAGATAACAGATACAATGGCGCGTTCGAACGATGTTTCGGACATTACACTGCAGGTAATTGTCGGTGACTGTTCCGTCTTCTTCGACAGCGAAGCCTTGTATTCCATTACTGATTCGGAACTCACTGTATCCGAACTTGAAGATAATGTTAAGAGAAGTATGTACGGCAACATCGGCGACAGGCAGATCTATCATATTGATTTCGGCCCCAACAAAGATTTGGGCGAGGGGAAAGCGACTGTCACCGTTCCGTGCACTCTCAAGAGCTGGTGGGAACCGGAGAACATCGAAGTGCGGTATCTCGATGGGGACGGTTACACCGTGATCCCCTGCATGTATTCGGACGGTTATGTCACCTTTGAGACAGGTCATTTTTCGGATTATGCCCTGTTCTATGTGGACTCTGATATCGCCAGGGCGGCATCCACCGCGGCTTTGCTGATCGCAACGGTCATTGTCCTCGTGGGTGTCATCGTGGCTTTTATCTACAACCGTGAACGCTGAGGCCGGATCCGGAGTATATCTGCAATGTTCCAGATCCTGTTTTTCCTCTTTAAACCCGGTCAGAATTTTCGGATTCGAGGTCCTCGAGTTCCTGTCTGTATGCCTCGCTGTTAATCCGGTATTCAGATTCTGCAGTTTCGCGGTCGGTACAGGGAGGTACGATCAGCTCATTGCCATCCCAGTCATAGAGCACTCCGTCCTCATCGGATTTGAACCACGGATTCTCGGGATCCACCTCGATGAACTTCAGCAGTTTGTCCCAGTCGCCCTCATATTCTGAGAGATCTGACATTCCGGTACCCGATTCAGAGAATGCGTCTATCAGGCCTTCGTCGATGTGTTCCACATTTTTGTTGATGTAAATGCGTTCCCTGCCGTTTGGAATGTACATCAGGGTGGTTCCACTCCTGTCGTAAAGCAGTCCTTGCTCGTCGGAGGAGAAGAACTCACTCCTCGGATCGACCGTGAAGTTCTGCAGCCTGCAGCAGCCGAGGAAGTCTCCTACGTTAAGGAACCTTACAGTATACGGGAGGTGAAGTGATTTCATATTACAGAACGCAAATCCTCCAACCCCCATGACCGGGTTGCAGATGAGCTCCTTTTCGACCCAGTTTGTCATCAGGAATGGAGGCAATGAAAGAACATCTGGGACATCCTGTCTGAAATCGGCTCCGGCGACGAACTGCCTCTGACCCATACAGGGATCCAGGAAGGTCCAGATGAGCCATGGATAGTCGGTATCGTATTTGGCTTTGAACGCATCATCGATAATGGAAACCGCCTGGCGTACATCGGGGATGGTGAGTCCGGTCTTCTTTGAGATCGTCTTGATCAGTTCCGGATCATCTGCAGAAACTGTGTTCCAGTCGATATCGAGTTCGAGGACCTTGGTAAGGGCTTCGGTATCGGTGACGTCATATTGGAAATCGGAGAGATTCTCCTCGATGAATTTCACCTTCCATTTTGCGTTTTCGAGACCTGAGTGGATATATTTCATCAGGTCGCTGGTCAGATACATCCGATTTTCAGAATCCATGAAATAGATAACACATTTAATGTTGATAAAACTTGTGAACTGTTGATTTATAACTTATTTTTGTTATGTGCAACAGATTGTTCATTCTCATCGAGTTTCCGAGTGAATTTACATCCCTTTGATTCGAAGTTAGAACAACCGATGAACTGTCCCCATTTCCCTTTTCTCATGACCAGCTGACCGCGGCATATCGGGCATAATTCTCTCTCAAATTTCTGTTCTGGCACATTGAATATCTCTTTGAAGAACTGGGAGCATCTGTTTTCATAGGAGATCAGGTACAGGCACTTTTTGGCCCGGGTCATAGCAACATAGCAGAGTCTTCTTTCCTCATCGATCTGGGTATCTTCACTTTCGAGGAGTTGACTTATCAATGGTGATTCTTCTCTGCTGCTCGGAAATCCGTATGAGCCAGTACTGTTGTTGAGTGAGAATACGTAATCTGCCTGAAGGCCCTTAGAGCCGTGGACAGTCATGTATGTCATTTTCAAATCGTGGCGCCCTTCGAAATAGACTTGAATTGAGGCATTTCCGACGGGCTGTCTCCAGGAGAAACCTTTGTTTTCCAGCAGACACACATCAAATCTGTATCTACCTAAGAAAAGAACCGAAGCCGATTCCGGCAATGCCCGTATCACGTTTGCCAAACGTGCTAGGACGCTCCACTGGTTTTTTTCGATTATCGGAATCACTGGACAATCCCTACCTTTGCCGACAAGTTTTTTCCTGATCTGCCTTTTGTTCCTGCACACAAATTCCGAACTTATCCTGAGCAGATCTCCGGAGAAACGGTACGTCGTTTCGATCTTGCAAAGGGCAGACGGGCCCCAGTACTTTTCGAAATCTAAGATATATGCCACATTGCTGCCGTTGAATCTGTAAATGCTCTGCCAGTCATCGCCTACACAGTAAAGGCTGTAATTCCGGTCCTGACGCATCGAGTACAAAAGACGGAATCTCGAAGCGGATATGTCCTGATATTCATCGACAATGACATACTTGTAACTGTGATGATATCTGTGATTATCGACTATTTCTGAGGCTATATTGAGTATGTCTTCGAAATCGATTTCGTCCCTGTCTGAAAGCATTTTCTGATATGCATCGTATATCGGTCTGACAAGTTTTTCAAAACGTTTGGATTCAGAATTGCGGAGTATGGCTCCTGAGTTAGGGTATGCTTCTCCCCAGGTTTTTCCGGTTCCTTTCACCAGGATCAGTATAGTGGCGAATGTGGATGCAATCATATTCAATGCACCTTTATCTCTTTTCACCATAGTGTCAAAAACTTCTTCTGGAGAGCGGGGTTTGAACTGTATTCCTGCATCTTTCAATTGTTTGTCCAGAATGGTCTGCAATTCCCCTTCGGAACGATTGTATGCAAAAAGTTCGACTAGGTGGGTGCCGTTGGCCTGGTGTAAAGTACGTTTCCACTCGATTCCCTTGCAGTATTCTTCAGATGCATTCGGATCGGAATCTATCATGAACGGGGCTACTTTTCCGTCGCGGTCGATTCCGAAATATTCGATATAGATGTTTGTTCCTTTGATGTGGAAATCCGGATGATACTGACCGAATTCCGAATTTGCAGTGTCCTTTTCATACGGATCTTCATAAGTGTAAGGTATTCCGTTGACAGCGAGATAATTGGCAATGTCCGCTTCACCGTAGCTTTTGACAGATTCCCCGTTAAGTGTGATGAGCGGATTCACCTCCAGATAGTGGAGATATTCCGGGCCGTTTTTGAAATCGGATTCCTTGTGTTTGCTGTTCAGATCATAGAGAAAATACTCGTTCAGGTGACGCATATATACTGGATCGGCACGTTTTCTGTTCAGTTCGTCAACGATGAACTGGTTCAGTGCAACATTGCAGATCTTCGGTACCTTTCCGTTTGTCGAAGCGATCACCTTGATTCCCAGGCGGTGGAAGGTGGTGGCTTCTATACGCTGACCGGTTTCTTTTTGGATACGCTGCTTCAGTTCGTCCACTGATGCGTTGGTGAACGAAAGTGCAAGGATATCCTCGGGTTGTGCTTTTCCCGATTTGAGCAGGTATTTGATGAACCCGACGATAGTGGTTGTTTTCCCTGTCCCAGCACCTGCGATAACAAGGCGGGAATGGACGTCGGTTGCTATAGATTCCAGTTGTTGTTGGTCCAGATCGCGCCCTTCGACAGGATTGATCAGTTCGCCGATTTTCGGAGTCAGATTGACTGCGAGAGAATGGTTGTGAACTGAAACATCTGCCGAGAACGACTCATATTGTTTGGTGTAAGTTTCAATATCATTCTTGAGTTTCTTATTCCCGAGTCCGATGAGGTATAGAATCTTCTTTTTATGATGTTCTATCTCGGTTTTCAGTGAATTCTGAGCAGCCAGAATAGGCGGGATCTGTTCGGGTTCTATGAAATCAGAACTGGAAAGGATATGTGTCAGGTCCTTCAGACCGGATTGTATCCGTTCAAGGAGTTTTTCATCGTTCTGTTTCATTTGCCCTCACACCCGTCGGATGAACCTTCCTTATGATAATCAATGTAGATCGGCAGATGAACAGAAGATCAGTCCTTCTTTCTGAGTCCCCAAAGGTACATGATGATCAGCACTGCGACCGGAAGGACAGCACCGCGGAGGTTGCCGATCAACCAATATGCAACGATCAGTGCGATGACCCCTACGACGCCGTATCTGCGGAGGATAGCGCCTCCGCCGAGTACCACGGTGAAGAGGATCAGCACTGCCAGCATGATGAGGGTGACCAGAAGCGAGGATGAGATCCAAACGATGGCGGTGTTCTGAACAAGGTCCTCCACCACAGGTCTGATATACAAGTCGCTCACGATCGGAACGACCACGACGAGAACGAGTGTGCAGATCAGGCCCCCGAGGAAGGAGGTCGCTATGTTCCTGTCCGATTTCTCTTTCTTGTTCTTTGCCATGTACGCTACATATTACTGTCGTTTAAAAAATTGAACCTCGGATTCAACTCCAGGTCATAAACAGATGAAAAGACCCAGAGGGTAAAAAGTGAGCGTCTGGGTCTTTTGCGAAAGTGTTTCCGGCGGCCTTGCGGCCGTCGGTGTCTGGCCTCAGGATGAGGAAGTGGTTTCAGAGGATATAGGGTCGACGGAGATGATATCGCCCATGTTGTAGTAACGATAGTACACGCCGTTGTATTCGTATCCGTTGGGTGCGGTTCCGAGGACATAGGAGATCGAGGTGGTCTCGCAGTAGTAGTAGCTGACGCCACCTTCGGGGAATGCACCGCTGGCATCGGTGTTCTCGGTGATACTTCCGTCGGCCAGTTCGACACCGGCCGCCATGTGTCCGTAGAACAGGAGCATCGCGCTCTTGTATCCCATTGCACTTGCGATGGCACAGAAGAGGATCGAGGTATCCTCGCAGTCCCCGTTCTGTTCGAACAGGGTTTCCAGCGGGAACTTCCAGTATTCCTCCACGCCCTTGGATTCGGTATCTGACTTGTACTCGATGTACTGTGTGAACGCGAGTACGAAGTTCATGGTCTTGTAGTCGCTCCAGCCCTCGGTCTTTTCAGTGAACCAATCTGCCAGGATCTTCACGTACTGGTCAGAGGGTGTGACATATGCCCTGTCCTGATCCTCGGTACCGCTCTGCCTGGTGCAGTCGGTGTCCACGTATTCTACGTAATCCGAGTAGAGTATATTCAGAGTGTAGGTGTAGGATTCAGTGGTTCCGTCTCCGTCACTGTCGAATTTCCAAGTGAATACCTTGGCGACGGTTCCGTCCACATAAACTGTGTAATATCCGTAGAAATCTTCGCCATTGTACGTGCAGGAGTACCTCACAGTATACTCGCCGACATCTGCGAAGGTGTAGGATGCATCCGTTGTTTCTACGGGTGTATCGCCATCATCATAGATGCTCCAGGTTACTGCAGTAGCATCGTCCACCGACAGTAAGGTGAAAGTTGTGTCTTTGGTTGTCTTGTAGTCATCCGGATTCTTGTTGGCTGCGTAGATGACAGTATCAGAAAGGATCTTCGGTATCGTGTATGTGGTATCTGTAGATAGCAGAGTGCCGTTGGCGTCGTACCACCCATCGAATTCTTGACCTTCTGATACAGTGGCCTTAAGAATTACATCAGATACAGCATCATATGTTCCGCTGCCTTCTGTCGTGATGCCCACATCGTTGTAGACTTTCACAGAATATTCCTGTTCGGTCTCGACAGTAATGGTCTCTCTGAGAGTGTATGTTGCAGTATATTTGTAGAACATCGATTGGTAATTGACATCGATCTTGATCGGGATCCAGCCGTTGTAGATATACTGGGTCTCGGTCATGCCTGTGGTGTATGTCAGTTTATACACCTCACATTTCACGGTTTTCCCGTAATATTCGCTCTCTAAATCGACAAAACCTTCGAATGTAGCGATATAGCCGCTCGTATCATTCTCAGAAGACCATTGCGAGGTAGTGGTTGATTTACCGTTAGCGGCGTTTATACAATTATAGTAGAAACCGAGATCTTCATCATAATACAGGTATTCATAGGTCAGTGTCCCAGAACCGGAATCGGGGCGCAGCCACGGAACACTATATTCTGTGGTGGAGGCATAGTCTAGAATGAAACCGTGTCCGTCATAGGTTTCGATCCACCATGCGTAAAGGGTGACATCACCTTCGACGGAGGTGTCTATCTCAGATACGATATCATTGTGTTCCGTTGACGAACACCAGCCGTTGAAGAGATATCCTTCGCGGGTAGGGCTGTACAAAGTACCGTCATCTCCGATGCTGAAACTGGTCGGGTTCTTGTCGGAGTTGGTACCTCCGTCGAGCACATAAGTCACAGCATATGTGATCTTGATCTCCCAACTTGCGTAAAGTGTAATGTTGCCCCCGACGGAGGTGTCGATTTTTGTTACAAGAACAGTGTGTTCTGTATCCGAATACCATCCTTTGAATGTGTATCCATCACGGGTAGGGCTGTACAAAGTACCGTCATCTCCGATGCTGAAACTGGTCGGGTTCTTGTCGGAGTTGGTACCTCCGTCGAGCACATAGGTCACAGAGTAGGTTACTTTGTTCGAATCTCCGCCATCGTTCAGTACAATGGCCGCACCCGTCGCACACCCGCAGGCGGCGACCAGAGCCACGATAATAATTGCGATCTGGTGTGATGTCATTATAGTCCATTGTACATTAAGGACGTATTAATACAATTGTATTTTTTTCACCCGACGATGTTATCAAAAGTGTTGAAAAAACAGAAATTTACAACTGTTAATTCTATCTTTTTGCAGATACTACATTGATATTATCCGTCCACAGAGTAGAATCTGAAGAGAGGAATAGTACTTCTGGGTCTGTTCTTTTCGTGCCTTGCAATACGCTGAATTAACAATTTCCACTGGGTGCCATAATTCGTGTTACGATAGTACTAGTTTTTTAATACTAAGGGACAATTACTGAAAACAGTGTAATATGACAGAGTGCAGAGCATTCAATTTCAAAGCAATCGCTATTCTGACAGTATGCGTAATGGCTTTCGCATCATTTGCTGTCGTTTTCTCTGATAGTTCCGATGCGGATACATCGGTCAAGGTCACTGACGGAAAAGGCAATGAGTTCACATTCGATTATGTTCCCGACCACATTGCGACCATCGGGGTCGGAATAACCGTGACCGCAGTACAGCTAGGGGTTCTTGACAAAATCGTCGTCGCCGACAACTATTCTAATATGAACACCTCCGATATTCTGAAGGATTTCAGGCAGAAGGTCATCGAAGGCAAGATCACTGCAAACGGAAACATCTATCCTTCCGGACTTTCCGATCTAAAGAGCGATCTGATTAATGCTGCGGATACCGAAAAAGGCGGACACTTCGACAAAGAAAAAGATGTGATCTTCATCACCGGTTCTGACACTTATCTTAAAAACATCGTTCCTGCGCTCTCTAATTTGGGTTTCAAGAAGATCCTTCAGTGGAATTCGATCACCGAATATTCGGATATTATCAGTTTTGTCAAGACCATCTCTCTTGTTACCCTCGGTTCCGAACACAAGATCGTCAAACAGATGAGCGATTTGACAGGATATATCTCTGACAAACTTGGTGTCAGGGAGAAGGCGGAAGCATTCTATGTCACCTATTCCGGCAATACATATAAGGTCGGAAATACCGGATCTCTGGCAAATTCCATGATAATCGCAGCCGGCGGACGTTCCGTCACTACAGACAGCAGTCACTCTGCATCCACCTATGAAGCCAATCTCACTCAACTGGTAGAAAAGCACCCCAATGCGATCATCTTCATCGACAACAGCATTTGGAGCAACGAATCATATTTCGATCATGTGAAGACCCAGGTCGGTTCAAATGTTACTCTGGTAAAGCTCGATTCTATGTGGAATAATTTCAGTACTGAAAGCATGAACGGGGTCTGGACGATGGCCTGTGCCCTTTACCCGGACCTGTTCAGCGGCGATGTCCCCTATGCGGACGGAGACAGCCAGGACAACACTGCCCTTTACTTCGGTGCCGGCATCGTTGCCGTTGTGATAATCCTCGCTGCGGGAGCAGTATTCATGAGGAAGCACTGAGTTCCATCCAAACCTTTTCCAAACCGTTTATTTTTAATGGTGACAGGAATGCAGGTCGTATGAACAGGAGGAGCATGATCATTTCTGCGGTGATTGTATTGGTAGCAGTCGCCGCGCTGTGCGCCCTCCTTGATCTATCCATTATTTCAGGCCGCAATACCTATTCGTTCCGCGAGGTAATAGAGGCACTTATGGGCAAAGGGTCCTGGGGATCCAATATCATCGTCAAAGATACCAATGCCCCCCGTGTCGTGGCAGGCCTCTTCATCGGTGCCGGGCTTGCTGTTGCAGGTTCCGCGATGCAGGCTGTCTTCAGAAATCCATTGGCCTCTCCGTACCTTCTGGGTCTTTCATCCGGAGCCTCCGTCGGAGCCGCTCTCAGTATGCTGTTCGCGGTCCCGCTCATCCCTGCAGCTATCACAACCCCGGTCCTTGCGTTCATCACCTGTTTCGGTACGATGATCCTCGTCTACAGCATGTCGAAGACCGGTGGAACAGTGAAGACAGAATCACTCATTCTTTCCGGAGTGGCCGTCTCTTCACTGCTTTCCGCGGTGGTTTCCTTCCTCACTTTCATTTCCGGTGACAAACTGGAAGGTATCGTTTTCTGGACCATGGGAAGTCTCGGCAGCATGAGCTGGGAGAAGATTTGTTTCATGGCACCTGTCATCACTGTGTGCATAGTCTTCCTGATAACCCAGTGTAAGAATCTCAATGCCATGATGCTCGGGGACCTCCATGCAATGGACCTCGGTGTTGATGTGAAAAGGACCCGTCTGTTCGTTCTTATCCTTACAACGCTGATCGTCGCCGCCGCTGTATCATTCGCAGGGGTCATCGGATTCATCGGACTTGTCATACCCCACATCCTCCGTATTCTGTTGGGTCCGGACAACCGTACGATCATGCCTCTGAGCATCATAGCCGGTGCTGCATTCATCTTGATCTGTGACTATCTGGCACATATCGTAGCTCCTCAGTACGGGACCCTTCCGATCGGCGTCATCACCGCCCTTGTCGGAGCGCCCATATTCATCTACCTCCTGCTGAGGAGAAAGAGGGAGGTCGGTTGGAATTGAATCCTCTCGAGGTCCACGGACTCAGATACTCTTACAACAAACACCTTGTCCTCGACGGGGTGGAACTCGAGGTCCGCAAAGGAGAGATCATCGGCATTCTCGGACCGAACGGGTGTGGGAAGACGACCCTTTTACGCAATCTCAACAAGAACCTCTCTCCTGAAGGGGGGTGTGTCCTGATGGACGGCATCGACATCGCAGATATGCCCAAGAAGGACATTGCCAAGACCATGGCGGTTGTGCCGCAGACGAATGAGATCCGTTTTTCCTTTACCGTAAGAGAGATTGTATCCATGGGTAGGATGCCCTTCCAGGGACTGATGGATCCGGAGTCCCACAGCGATGCCGAGATTATCGATTCCGCTATCGAAAAAGTAGGTCTGGCACATATGAAGGACCGTTACATCAGCACTATGAGCGGAGGCGAGAGACAGAGGGTCATGATCGCTAGGGCCCTTGCTCAGACCCCCGAGATCCTGCTGATGGACGAGCCTACATTACATCTGGACATCAGCACCCAGTTCGAAGCTCTCGATCTTGTCTCCGAACTCTCCAAAGAGAACGGAATGACCGTGGTCATCGTCTCCCACGACCTTCCCATGGTGGCGAAATACTGCGACCGCGTCGCGATGATAAAGGATCATAAAGTGATGTGCTGCGGAACCCTTGAAGAAGTTCTGACTCCTGACAATATGTGTCAGGTCTTCAACGTGGATGCCGAACTCGGAATCGATTCCAAAACCGGCGAGAAGACCGTCTTCCTTCACGGTGTCGCCAAATCGATTTGAATAATTTTGATCGTCTGGGTCTTTGAAAGAGAGGGGGTTTTCAGGCCCCCTGTAAATGGTTTCACTCTTTGGTGTTGAGATCATTCACTGCTTCCTCTTCGGCAGCAGGTGTGGCAGGTACGGGATTGTTTCCTTTCAGGAATTTGGGTCCGATCCAGTTCCATCTGCCCATGAGGTGCATGGCGGCGGGAACGATGTAGGTCCTGACGATCAGTGCATCCACAAGGATGGCGAAACAGAGTGCGAATCCCATCTGCTGCAGCATCACGGTACTGGAGAGCATCAGGGTACCGAATGTGCAACCCATGATGACTCCGCAGATGGTGATAACAGATCCGGAATGGAGAACGGCCTGGTGAATGGCCTCATCATTGTCCATTCCCTTGGAGAACGTGTACTCCCTGATTCTGGTCGTCAGTAGGATATCATAGTCCATACCTAGACCCAGGCATATCACGAGCAATATGATCGGCAGGATCCACAGTACTCCGTCGTTCAGGACGTTTCCGAACAGCAGGTGGGTGATGGCGACGGTCCAGATGACGGACATGAAGATGGTCACGACCGCTCTGATGGGGGTGAAGTAGGACTTCATCACAAAGAAGAGCAGCAGGATGATCAGGATGATGGCGGTGATCTCGATCTTGAGGAATTCATCGTTCACGACATCCTTGATCTCCACCATCACTGCAGCGGTTCCGGAGATCCAAGCGGTCGAGAGGACAGCGGAGTCATCGACGTGGTTGTGCACGATGGACTTGAAGTTGCTGACGGTCTTGATCGAATTGTCGGACATGGCCTGTTCGTGGGTGGCCATGGTCAGGTTGACATAGTTGATCTCGGCGGAGGTGCCTTCGGCATTGTATGTCACACCCACGGTTGCTGTCTCTACGAAGATCATCCAGTCCATGATACCTCTTGCGAGCTCTCCATCATAGGCGATTATTCTTGTGGTCGGTGCCAACGCAGCACGGACCTCATCTGTGAAGACGTCGCCGACTTTGGATATCATAGCGGATGCAGTTGCAGGGAGCTGACCGGACATTTCGAGTGCAGTAAGTGCAACTTTGATATCGCTTCCTGCGGGCACAAGTGGCGAGATCATTGCTGTGATGGTGCTCCAATTGACACTTAATGCTGTGCCGGTAGGGGACAGGCTGTCGAAAGAGCTGAAGTAGGCACTGTCTACGTTATCCAGAGCTTTTACGTCGTTTTGCATCGAAGTGAGGTCGCTCTGCACTTTGTTTAGGTATGATGTACCGTCTTCCATTGTAGCTGTGGACCAAGTCAGTGTTGCAAGGCCACCGTCCGTATGGTTGCCTATAATGTATGTGACTGTGCCGAGCGACTGAGATGTCTCGATGAATGCGTAGTTGGGCATGATCGAGCCACCCCCTGCGTATTCAGTCATGACGTTCATTCCTTCCTGGGAATCGCCGTTCATCATAGAACCGATCATGTCATAGCTGTCCTCGGCGGTGGTGTATACATAGACCATCGGCACGGTGAACAGCACCGTTGCAGCAATGATCGCCTTTGCATGTTTGATCGAGAAGTGGGTGGATATCTCGAAGTATCTATGTGCGACCTCGCCCATCTTTTTGATGTATCCGGATTTAAGTTTGGGTCCGTCCGCTCCGGAGGGCCAGAACAGTCTGTCTCCCAAAAGGACGAGCAGAGAGGACATCAGAGTGAGTGCCGCAAGCAGTGCGAAGATGATACCTATGGCAAGACCCAGACCCATCGTGCTGACAAGTCTGAAGTTGCAGACCATCATGGAACCGAATCCGATCATGACAGCTAATCCTGAAGTGAAAACGGATTCTCCTGCCCAGGTGATGGCGTCCTTACAGGCGGATTCATGGTCCTGCCCGCGACGTCTTTCTTCCCTATATCTCGCCAATATGAAGATACAGTAATCGCAACCTGCACCCAGCATCGACACTATCAACAGCATCTCCACGATGTAGTATATGTCGAGCACCTGTCCGATGAAGAACAGGGCGCAGAGCACCAGAGCGAAGGCGACTCCGATGGTTATCGGGGGCGCAGCACTCGATACGAAGGACCTGAAGAACAGTCCGACGAGGACCAGAATGAGAAGGATCGATATGGGGTCGATACGAGCCATATCCTTGGACATCGCATCGCTTGCATCATAAGAGATCGCAGGGGTTCCGGTGACGTAGGTCTTGTATGTGAGGTCACTTCCCTCAAAGGCTGCCGAAACCGCGGCATGAACCTGATTTCTGAGGTTTCCGGTATCGTCTGCGATATCGCTGGATGAATTGCCTGTCTTATAGGTCACCGCATAATAACGCATGTGACTTTTTTCGTCTTCAGCAGTTTTATCCCCTGCCTGAATAACCGACGATATCTTATCGTTCAAGGCAGTTATGGATTGTATCTTGATGTCCAGGGTGTCTGGGACGCTGTCTTTGCTGTTGATAACTATCAGTATCAGCTGCATGCTTTCGCTGTCTGTCTGCGATTCGAAGTGCTCAGACATTATCTCCAGCCCGGCGATGGATTCCGTGTCGGAACTTCCCATGCTGGAAGTGCTGTAGCTGAGTTTTTCACTTGCGTGGATCGCGGGATAAACGGAAAGCAGCAACACCACGATCCAGGCTATGATAATGAGCCTGGCGTGTTTCATTACGAATTTTGCTAAGTTTTCGAATATCATCGTCCATCTCCTACGGGTTACCGCGGAAGAGGTCCTGTTGTACAGGACTATGATTTAGGATAACCTAACAATCATATAAATCCCTTCTGGGTCTTTGTGGTCTTGTCCTAGTTGTCCTGAACCGAAGCGATCCGATGATGTCCGAAGTTACCCTGAATTCTGCTCTTAGTAACTGTAATAAGAACAATAATTTATGGATTCGGAACCCCGATAAATGGTTTAAAAAGTACTTAACAACCTCATTTTTCGGCGCAGATAAAGAACTGGAACGGAAGGTAGATGGTCTTTCCGCCTTTCTCAAGTTTCAGGGTATCTCCTTCGTTGGAGACGAAAACAGAGCTAACGCCCATTTCCAACAGGCGGTCGGTGTCCCACTGGGGCCTTCTCTGCGAGCTGAGAGGGAGTTCTTCGGCGATCTTCTCCATTACAGAAACATCGACGTCCCTGACATTGCCGCTCTTCTGATATTCGGGATCGAATGCGGAATAGTCCTTGTCGAAAAGATACAGATAGTGGTTTCCGTCGAAAAGCATCAGTTTTCCGCCTTTCTTCAGGACCCTCAGCCATTCGCGGTATGCACCCTCGGGACTGTCGAGGTTCCAGACAAGATTACGTGAAATCACGAGATCGAATGTTTCATCATCGAATTCGAGATGTTGCGCATCCATTCTACGGAATTCTGCAGATACACCGTATTTCAGGCAGTTCGCCCGGGCTTTCTCCAGCATTCCGGGGGAGTAATCCACGGCGGTGACATCGTGCCCTTCGCGACCGAGTACTATGGGGAAGAATCCGGGCCCGCAGCCTACATCAAGAACTTTCAGTTTCTTTCCCGGTTCCAGGAAGGGAAGCATCCTGTTCAGCCACAGGGTATACCTTCCGCTTTCCAGTTCGTCCTCGACGGTGTCGGAATACCCTTTCGATCTGAGGTTCCAATATTCACTGCTTTCGTTCAGATGGTCGGTCATGTTATCAGTATACCTTAAAGAAGTGTTCGATACCAGCTGTCGCAGAGCCGGTGCCGTCGCTCAGGAAGTTGTTCACGAAGTTGTTGAAGAGTGCGTGATAATCAGGTCCGGTGCCGTAGAGGACGTTCTGGTAGAATGCGATCTCGACCACATACATACCTGTGGAACCCGCCTCTCTTGCAAGACCCAGGTAGTTCACGGTGGCGGGGGCGTCGCTGAATTTGTATTTGTCATCGGCCAGTTTGCTGAGCTGTACGGACTGTCTGTAACCGTCTTGTGCGTTGAATACGTACCAGATCTGACCGTTCACTGCACATTCTCTCATCACTTCGCGGGTTGTCTCTTCGTTCAAAGAAGCGTAGTTCGCGGAGAGGTACTTCGAGATCATTCCTGCGGCGGAACCGCCTGCGGTCACGATGTGAAGGTTGTTGGTCTGTCCTTTTCCGCAGGTAGTATATGTTCCCGCTTCGGATATGGTCTGATCGGAACTGAGGTGCACCTCAATGACAGCCTGTTTGTCGGTTATCGAGGCTGTAGCAGTCTCTATCTGTTCCAGAACCGAGTCATGCCAGTTCAGATAACTGTATACTCTGCTCATATCGCCCTGCAGGAGATATCCGAACATGGTGGTGGTACGGTCGATGTAGTCGTTCCTGACGTTGGTCTGGTCTGCTGTGGTCAGTACCATGGTGTCGATGCCGAACGGGCTCAATCTCTCTCTGGTCACGGGGTCGATGGTGGAATTGAAGTATCCTGGCACATATACATCGATATTCATGGAGATCAGTTTCTCATAGGCTGATTCGCCCACTTCGACTGTTCCGTAAAGTTCTGCACTGCTGAAATAGGTAGATAGATCGTTCCATCCGGTGGTGCGTATCGTGCTGTCAACAGCTACGACCTTCGAACTCACTCCGGTTATGAGTGCCATGTACGCCCCCGTGCAGTAACCTATAGCAACGGTTTTCACAGGCCATGTGACCTTCTGGTTCTGCCTGTAATCGTCTATGTAGTAGACATTGATGACATCGGTTCCGTTCTCCTGTGCGGCGAGGATGCGTTTCAGATAGCTCACATCGTCCGAGTTCACCTTTCCGTCGAGGTTTGCATCGCAAAGCGGAGTGGGTTTTTCCGTTCCGCCGAGGACACCCTGGAGGTAGGTGACATCATCACTGTCCAAACGGTCATCCTCATTGGCGTTCCCGTAGACCCAGAGACGGGAACTTTCCGACGGTATTTCCGAACCGGAAACTGTATGTCCCAGCAGTGAGGAATCCGATGAATCGGAAAGATTGATTGCTATCAATATCGAGCCTAAGAGTAACGTCACCACGATGAAAAGCGCTGCGAAACGCCTGTCATTCCTTTTCAGTGCGGCGATGCCGTCCGCGGAACGGTAAGGATTTTTCCTGACGGATATCGGTCTGCTGATCTTCGGCGGGACCATGGCGATGTGGATGTTCCCGTTCACGTTGTGGATCTGAGCATCCACGTGATATGCTTCGCGAATGTTCTCGATGGTGAGCACGCAGTTGGGGGATCCGTCGGCCAAAACGCGCCCCTGGGACATCAGGCAGATACGGTCCGCATATGCCGCCGTGACATTGAGATCGTGACACACCGCAAGAACGGTGATGTTCTTTGCACGTGAGAGATTATGGAGGAACGACATGACCTCCATCTGATATTTCACATCGAGATTGGAGGTGGGTTCGTCGAGGATGAGGATCTCGGGTTCCTGCACGATTCCGCGGGCTATCATCACTCTCTGCCTCTGACCGGCGGAAAGTTCCCTTATGTCCCTGTCCGCGAACTCCTCGAGGTTCATCAGAGAAATGGCCTGTTCGACCGCATCGAGGTCCTCATCGTTCGGACTCCATCCCGAAACCGGGAAACGGCCCATCATCACTGCTTCGGAAACCGTGATGGAAAACGTGGAGAACGAACTGTTGGGGATGAACGCGATCTTCCTTGCGATCTCCGCCTGGGACATTGATGAGATCTCCATTCCGTCGAGGGTGATGCTTCCCGAATGGTACCTCAGAAGACCGTCGATGCATTTGGCGAGCGTGGTCTTTCCGACACCGTTGGGCCCCAGCAGGCAGGTCAGTCCGGGTTCGTCTACAGTAAGGGATATCTTATCGAGGACGGTCTTGTTACGGTAACTGAAGGACAGGTCCTGTATCTTCAGTTCGGTCATGACCACACCTCCTTGCGGCTCTTGATCAGAAGATAGATAAACAGCGGCCCTCCGAGACAGGCAGTGATGACCCCAACGGGCAGTGAGATGTGGCTGTTCAGATAAATGGCGACCAGTCTGCAGATTATGTCCGAGACCAGAAGAAGGATCGCTCCGGCGATACCCGATGCGGGGACCAGATATCTGTTGTCAGCACCTAAAACGGTCCTAACTATGTGAGGTGCCACGAGTCCTACAAAACCGATAACGCCGGTGAAACTGACTACCGTCGCCGCCACCAGGGATATCACCAAAAGAAGGATGAGTCTTCTCCTCTCGACATTTATGCCGAGACTTCTGGCACTTTCATCACCCATGCCGAGGATGTTCAACTGGTTTGACATGTACATGATATACATCGAACCGAGCACGGTCACGAACAGTATCGTGGCCAGGTCTTCGGAACCAACCGTGTCGAGAGTACCGATGGTCCAGTGGTAGACCGCGGACATGTCGTCCGGATCGGCGATGATCATGAACAGCTGGGTCAGTGCGCTGAATATATATGTGAGTGCGATACCGCAGAGGACCATCATGGTCGGGGTAGGTTTCCTCACTCTGGTGATAACGGTTATGATGGCGGCGGGAATCAGCGCGAAGATGAACGCATTGATCACTATGCCTCCGCCGGCGAGGAGTTCGAATCCTGCAATGATCGCCAATGCTGCACCCAGTCCCGCACCCGATGATATTCCCATAGTGTATGGGTCGGCAAGGGGGTTCTTCAGCATGCTCTGCATGGCGGCACCGCACACGGCCAATGCGAATCCACAGATCACTGCACCGAGTATGCGGGGAAGTCTGAGGTCCCTTACGATATGGACTGTGGTCGCATCGACATTTCCGATCCCCAAAAGAGCGCAGAATGCATCGCCGATGCTCATCGAATATGTTCCGAGCGTAATGGAATAAAGTGCCAGGATAAAGCATGCTGCAACACCTATTGCGATGAATAGGATCTTTCTGGCCCTGGTACGGGCGAAATGTTCGCGGTAGCTTTCCTGAACGTTCTCGCTCATGTTACAGATACTGAGATGGAATTATTCTATTTAACTTAGTGTTACGAAATTGAAAAAACGACATACGCTACACATATTGGTTTTATATAACAACATAAGGCGGGGCGTCTGGACTTAAGCATGACTTGGAAAACTACTGGTGTTGGTGGACAAGTGGAAATTCACCCTCCTGAATGCTGGATGTATAAATGAAGTGGACACTGCGAGATTCGAACTCGCGGCTTCGTCCTTGCGAAGGACGCACGCTACCGGTCTGCGTCAAGTGCCCAGAAAAACTCCGGTGTCTCCCCCATAGGTGTAGATTATAAAAACTTTATTTGGACGGTGAATTGCAATCCGATATTGGGTGTAAAGTTTGAAGTCGGGTGAGTGAGTTTTATATCATTCTGCCGTTCAGTGTAATATTGGCCCCAGGCCGGAGTGATCAAATGATGAAGCTGGTTCTTATCAGACACGGAGAAAGCGAATGGAACAAACTCAATCTGTTCACAGGTTGGACCGATGTCGAACTGTCTGAGAAAGGTTGGGGTGAGGCCAAAGCAGCAGGAAAACTTCTGAAAGATGAGGGCTATGATTTCGATATCTGCCACACATCTCTTCTTAAGAGGGCCATCCATACCGCCCAGTCAGTTCTTGCGGAGATGGACCTCGACTGGATCCCCATGGTGAAGCACTGGGAACTCAACGAGAGGCACTACGGTGCCCTTCAGGGACTCAACAAGGCCGAGACAGCTGAGAAGTACGGTCAGGAGCAGGTCACCCTCTGGAGGCGTTCCTACGATGTCTGTCCTCCTGCACTTTCCAAGGACGACGACAGGAATCCTGAGAATCAGAGACGGTACAAGGACACCCCTGCCGAGGGACATCCCCTTACCGAGAGTCTTGAGATTACTGTCGGGCGTGTCATTCCTTTCTATGAGGAGGTCATCGTCCCTGAGATCAAAGAAGGAAAAAGAATCATCATCGCCGCTCACGGAAACTCTCTCCGCGCATTGGTGAAATACCTCGATGGTCTCAGTTCTGAAGAGATCGTCTCCGTCAACATCCCAACGGGAGTGCCACTCGTCTACGAATTCGACGATTCCATGAAGGTCATCGGCAAATACTATCTCGGGGACCAGGAAGCCATCGCTGCTAAGGCCAAGGCTGTCAGCGAACAGGCCAAAAGGAAGAACTAATAATGGTCTCTATAGAGCATGATCCGAAAAAGGACCGTTTCTCTGCGGTTTTCGAAGGAAAGGAAGTAGGTTATCTTACTTATGAGATCGACGGCGGCATACTCACCGTAACCCATACCGTCGTCGACCCTTCGATGCGCGGACAGGGGATAGCGAAACAGCTCGTCCTTGCCTGCGACTCCTTTGCCAGATCATCCTCCCTGCAGATCGCATCGGTATGTTCCTATGCGTCTGCGGTTCTCGGTATTGAGGACAGGAATCCGTCCTGCAGGATTTGAAACCCTCTTCATTCTCGTTTTTCGATTATGTTTGTCTGATTCAGTAATCAGAATTTATCGAATCGAAAAACGATTTTTTTCCAACAAATGTCTACGAATTTCGTAGAATTTTTTATACTTTTGTCTATATTCTGACAAACCTTTATTTATTTTGTCTGAGGTTAAGGGCTATCGGACCCAGGGTACCCCATAGGGTCTGACTGCGTTATGCAGGTGTGAATCCAATATGTCGTTCTTAGATACGTTGAACGGACCGATCTCCGATGCATTCTACTTCGTGGATGATTACTTCTGGGGAATCGCGTTCGCATTTCTGATCGGACTCGGCATTGTCTTCACTGTGAAACTGAAATTCATGCAGATTCTCAGGATCAGGCATACTTCAGCTCTCGCTCTATCCGGTATTCAGGAAGGTGCATCGACTAAGAAGATCTCGTCTTTCGAAGCATTCTGTATCGGTATGGGAGCCCGTATCGGTGTAGGTAATATCGCCGGAGTCGCAACCGCCATTGTAATGGGTGGTCCTGGTGCTGTTTTCTGGATGTGGGTCTTCGCTATCATTGGTTCCGCAAGTGCCTTCATGGAATCCACTCTTGCACAGATCTACAAAGAAAAGAAATCCGATGACCAGTACTACGGAGGTCCCGCATACTATGCGATGAAGGGACTCAAGAGCAGGAAGCTCGGCGTCCTCGCCGCAATCCTCCTCGTTCTCACGTTCGGTCTCGGATTTGTCGGAGTTCAGGCATGTAATGCATCCGGAGCACTCTGCGGAGCATTCAAGTTCGACCACAACAACCTTGTGTTCGCTGCCATCATCGCCATCATCGCAGCCATCCTTATCTTCAAGGGACTCAAGATGGTCGCCAAGTTCTCCACCAAGATTGTTCCCTTCATGGCCGTCGCATGGATAATTTTCAGTATCATTGCTATCTGCTGCAACATCGGCGGAGTCGTCAACGCATTCTCCATGATCTTCCAGTACGCTTTCAACTGGAAGGGTGTGTTCGGCGGAGGTATCGGTATCATCATCGTCACCGGTCTGAAGAGGGGTGTCTTCTCCAACGAGGCAGGTCTCGGTTCTGTTGCTAACATCGCAGCCACCGCGGACGTCCCCCATCCTGTCAAGCAGGGTAAGATCCAGTCTTTCGGAGTTCTTGTGGACACTCTCATCGTCTGTACCCTTACTGCGGTCGTCGTCCTTTCCTACGGAAGCTACGCCGACATCACCGCATTCGGCGTCAAGGGTTCCCAGCTTGTTCAGAACATCGTCTCGACCACTGTCTTCGGAGATGCAGCCAATTATATCATCGCCGTCTTCATGTTCCTCTTCGCATTCACCAGCCTTATCGGTTACTACACTATGAGCGAGGCCAACGCAAGGTTCATCAAGGACGACAAGAAGGTCATCCTCTCAGTGAAGATCGTCGTCATTGTCATGGCATTCATCGCGGCCTGCGTCACTGATGTCACCATCATGGATGCGTTCTCCGATACGTTCATGGCCCTGATGGCCTCTGTCAACATGATCATCGTCGCACTGCTTTCGAGGCAGGTCTTTGAGGCCTACGCCGATTACCGGCAGCAGAAGAAGGACGGTGTCGAAGAACCTGTGTTCCACAGAGATACCTTGTCAGATCCGACCGGTGTGACCGAGTGGGAGTGATCTCATGGCAGCTGACGATAGTGAAGGCAGACCTAAGATAGCCGATGAGATCATCGACCACTGTCACTATGTGATCGACTTCTTCATCGCCCTGACAATAGTGATCGGTGTCGCCACCGGATACTACTATCACGAAGGGGAGAATATGCTTATGTTCATTCCCCTGATGGTCGCATTCATTACTACGTTCATCTCTTACATGTTCATCGATCTCAGATCGGAACTTGTTGCCAACCGCAAGAGCCGGGCACTGTACCTCTGTGACACCTACTTCAAGATCCTTATCTTGGCTACCATCGTCATCGGTGTCTTTACAGGGTACTTCTACCACAGCGGTGAGAATGAGACCATGTTCATTCCGCTGTTCATGGCCTTCATGACCGTTGTCAGTGCCTATATCTTCGTCGAGTTCAAAGGCGAACTCGTCGCCGACAAGGCAGTTGACAAGTACTAAACAGATTACGGGGGGGGAAACCCCCTTCCTATTCTTTGTTCTTCTAGAATAACGCTTTCCCAACTTGTTGTACTATAACTTTCATCAGATCTTGATGTAAATCTTATCAACCTGTCACACTTTTCAACTTTCTTTTCATTTACGAGTGAGTTCTTCTTTACGAATCGACTACTCACTCTAATTTTCGACCTTTTTGATACCTGTTCAGGCCGGAATTTTCCATGTCAAAACGCATAATTTGTATAATTATCGTAACATTTATTATTTATTTACTATACCAAATTCGAAAGTCATGGGCGTCCCGGAAGAGATCAGAAAAGTGGAGAGACCGAAGAACACGATCATTATCCGATACGGCAAGAACAAAGACCGGTACGCTGTCAGGCAGCGTACCGGTTGTAGAAGTGTCAACGGCCGTAAGATACCTGTCGAAGGCCCGATCATCGGCCATATCGTGGACGGAAAGTACGTTCCGAAAGACACGAACGCGACCATTCACACAAGTGCATGCGATTACAAACAATGGGCGAACATAATCTGTGCGACAAGGTCTGCAAGGATATCTTCGAGGATCTTTTGTCCACGTATTCAACAACCGATGCGGAAAAGATATTCTGTATCGCCATCCTCAGAGCTTTGGAACCGGACATCAACGATTACGAGCTCGGTTCGGGATATAACGAAACCTGGCTGTCCGAATTATACCCTGACACATCCCTTTCTAAAAACACGGTCGGTGATTTCCTTTTCGATCTGGGCCGTACCTGTTCGGATATAATCTCATTCATGAGGCTCCGCACGGGTCGCGTATCTGCCGACCACCATCTTGCCGTCGATGGCAGTCTGGTTTCTGACGAAAGCGATGTGAACACATTTTCCGACTACTCGAGAAAGGCTTTGAAAAAGGGCACAAGGGACATCTCCGTAGTCTTCGCCTATGACATTGAGACAGGAGAGCCAGTATGCAGCAAAGTATATCCCGGAAACAGGGTGGATATATCTATTTTCGAGGATTTCATTACAACAAACCGGATCTATTCAGGAATGATCATAGCTGACAAAGGCTTCAGCTATGAAGCGGCGAAGACGGTGTTCCAGGAAAACCCGGATCTTCATTTCCTGATCCCTCTGAAGAGGAATGCCTCTGTCATCAGACGTTATGATATGTACGATTTCAATGTCTCCATGGAATCCATACCTGGGATGCCATGCAGGAAAGAGGCGATCGGTGGCGGAAAATACCTTTATTCCTTCCAGGACCAGTACCGGGCCACGCAGGAAAGTATATCCTGGACAACAGCCACAAGGACTATGATCCAGAGGAGTTCAATGAGGCACGCAAGGAGTTCGGGACCATTGTATTCATTTCCGATATGGACCTCGATTGTGCAACGGCTTATAGGGCATATGAGGGGAGGTGGGACCTTGAGGTCATGTTCATGTTCTACAAGGATATCCTTATGTTCGACCAGACGAAGGTCCACGAGGATTGTTCAGTCATCGGGACCCAATTCATCAATTTCCTGTCGATCCTGATAACATGCCGGCTCAGAAAGGAGTTCGACAAAGCGGAACACCTGAAAGGTGTTCCGCACAAGTCTATACTGAAATTGTTGAAGAGAACGGTCAAATTCAAAGACCCAGATGGAACCTGGAGGGTCAGGAAAATGAATGCTAAGGAAGTAGACATTCTGGTGGATCTCGGCATCTTCCCGAATTCCGTCCCGGTCAAAAATCCCAGGGACAGACCCAGAAAGAAGCCTATCGAGGTTTAAAAGTATAGTATATCAAATTGGGAAAGCGTTAATCAATTCAAAAGAATTTTTGACTAAAAGGTTTGATTAGATCTGAAGATCAAATTTTAATGCTTGCCCAGCAGAGTTCTCTTGTCTCTGAATGCAGACCGGTCTCAGTGCTGAAAGTGCGGATGTAACGGAAGACAATATCTTCTTTGCCGAGGTACATTCTAACATTGTTTCCGTCCACCTGTCCTTCGTAGATGTTGGCGAAAAAGTGGCCGAATTGAGTATTAATGTTATCGGAATTCTTTTTGGTCAATTTAGAATAATCAAAAAGTCCCGATCCGAAGGAAAGCTTGGTCTTCAAGGTGTCGACCGGGGTTCCGTTACGCTCCAAAGATACTGTGCAGTCCTCTCCGTCCACTTTAGTGAATGTGTATTTCTCTACCATCGGTTCAGATTTGGGTTTGCCAGACTCTGTGATCGTAAGTTGATATGCCAGCCATGCACCTTCGGGAATTGTAACCATTTGAATCGCCACTTTACGGATGTTTGTCCAAATGAACTTGCCATATTTGACTGTTTCCGTCAAGTTTATAAGTAAAAGCTGAAAATGCCCCGATGACCCCCAGGGCGGGGGAAGAGGTTTGGTGTACAATCTCAGAGACCGTAGTTCTTGAGGTTGTAGTTGGGAACGTGTCCTGCGTAT
>CAVATL010000003.1:0-141518 GCA_963591575.1 Candidatus Methanomethylophilaceae archaeon | reverse complement strand
ATCTCAATCCTATTTCTGTCGGCAGATCCGTGGAAACCATCGGAAACAATTGGTGCCGAAATTACGGATTTGTTATAGCACCCAAAATTATACAGCACATAAGACCGAACACAGGGAGAAACAATACTTAGTACAACCCACATAGGACAATAATCGGAGTATCTACAGAATTGGAACGCCATAGGTATTCAGTTCCCGTCAATCTTCTGCCTGAGGATCGCCAGCCTCTTCTGCAGGATCAGGATCTGCGAATCCCCCTCCTTGCAGTGGACCGTCAGCTCGCCGATGTTCTTGTGCAACATGGCGATCTGGTCCTTCAGCGCCCGGTTCTCTCTTTTCAGAGATTCGCATTCGAGGGATTTTATTTTCGCCTGGTTCCGCAGGTCGCTCAGAGTACCCGCCTCGACGGTCACCCTGGTCGCATCGCATTTCACATTGCGGTCGGGATTCTCCGCGATCATCCGGTAGTGCTCGGCATCCTTCAGCGCCCTGTCCAGTTTCGCACGGAGGTCATCCGCATACTTCCTGCTGTTCTGCAGACTGTTCTCCAGAGACCTTATCCTCTCTTCCAACGGATCCTCTTTTCTGGTGCTCTGGGTCTTTTCTATCAAAGCATGATTGCGTTCCATCTGGAGGAACCTTTTGGACACTTCGAGATTGTTCCTGACGATAGGGTCCGACTCGTTCTTCAGAGCAATATCGATATCCGCCAGTTTTGCATCGAGGTCGGTAATAAAATCACCATTTCCTTCGATCTGGGACAATTCACTGAGTTCGTCCTCGAGATCGGATATCTCCACCTCCAGTATGGCGATCATCCCTTTGAGCCCTTTCCTCTTATCCTCATCGGAAACGGTCTCAAGCTGTTCCCTGACATCCTCCATACGGCGTTTCCTGTCCTCGATAAGCCATTGGATCTCCTGAACGGAACCGGACTCTCCCTCTGTCATGAATGAAGGTAACCCTTCGTGATATAAGGTGCATTACGTCAGAAAAGGGTCCTCTGACTGTCGAAGGTCCTGACCGTCTTGTCCGGGATCTCGATCCACATATGGGCATCTGGGTCTTTTGGAAGTTTTATCGGAACCGTGAGTCTGCGGATGTTCTTCAGACCGTATGCATAACAGGTCTTCCCGGCGGAATACGGGGCGATCTCGCTGTTGGAAAAGGGGCCGGTGCGGTGCCAGGTCACGAACTCCTCGTAGGAGATCTCCCAAACCTCGGTGAGATCGGCGACCCCGTGGACCTTGAACGTGGAGGAGTCCACAAGAGCTATCCGTCCCCTCTTCGGAGTCGGATATAGGCGGGCATCATAGGTCTTCTTCCCGTCGAACATCTCCTCCATGTAGTATTTCATCATCAGAAGCCCGTACATTCAATACAGGGGAAGACATCCGATTGGATAAATGTTGGCCGGACACCGGACAGGTTCTCCCTTTGAATGGGAGCGCCTGTCCGGCCTTTTTCAATAGACCCAGATCATCTGTGATGATCAGATCCATATGATGCGGTAGCTGCGGGAATCGTAGAAGAAGTTCTTTCCGGAGATCTCCTCAGGCGTCATCGGGATCTGGCTTTCGTCACGGTTCCAGAAGGTAAGGTCCCCGAATGCATCCTCGGCAAGCGAAGTGAGCGTTCCCTGGACCGAAATGATCTTGAGGGGGCATCCGCTGAACGCGCAGCTTCCGATGGAGGTCACAGATTTTCCGATGATCACTATTTGAAGCGCACTGCACCCGTCAAACGCATGGTCTCCGATCGAGGCGATGTTGCCTCCGATCTCGAAGTGGGTCAGTGAAGTACATCCCTGGAACATACAGCTGCCGATGGCAGTGATTCTCCCCGGGATCTTGACAGAGGTGAGACTGTGGCAATCCTGGAACACGCTGTTTCCAAGACAGGTCACCGAATCGGGAATGATGATCGCTGTTATGGCGCAGTTGCTGAAAGCATGATCCCCGATGGTCTCGACAGAACCGCCGATGGTGATAGAGGCGAGGTCCCGACAGTCTGCGAAAGCGCCGGCTCCGATGTACTTCACGGTGCCAGGTATCGTGACGGAGCACAGATACAGACATTCGCGGAACGCCTCATCCCCTATGCCAGTCACATTGCTGCCGAAAGTAACGGTGGTGAGGGAGGTGCAGCAGAAGAACGCCCTGTTCGGGATGACGGTGATGGAATCGGGGAGTGTCAGGGTCTGGATCGTGAAACAGCCCTCGAACGAACTTTCGCCGATGGAGGTCACGGTCGAGGGGATCACAAGGGACCTAAGACTCGCCCACAGTTCGAATGCGTGGTCTCCGATCGCGGTGACGGTCGAGGGGATGGTCAGCTCGCGGACCAGTACGCAGAAGCGCAGCGCATTGTCGCTGATCACCCTGATGCCTTCGGAGAGGGTGACGGAGGTCAGAGATAGACTGCTGATGACCCAGGGAGTGTTTCCGAAGTAGTATGCATCATCGAATTCGGAACCGTAGGTGAACCATATTCCGGTCCCTGCGGTGAACACTATGCTCTGAAGATTGAGCACATGCACGAACGCGGGATGATCATTCGACACAACGGCGTTGAGGGATACCGGGATCGTGAGCTCCTTCAGACCGATACAGTCCTTGAAGGATGAAATTCCTAGAGAGATCACGTTTTCCGGGATGACCAGCGAGGTCAGGGCGATGCAGCGTTCGAACGCGGAATCCCCGATGGACACTACAGTGGAGGGGATGGTGACGGAGTCCAGCTTGATGCATTGGCAGAACACATAGTTCCCGATGTACGGAAGGTTGCACGGAATGTTCACCGAGACAAGTTCTATGCAGTTGGCGAACGCGTAATCTCCGATGTATGTGACCGAGTCGGGAATGGACAGGGCGGTGATGGCGATGCATTGGTAGAACGCATATGACCCGATGGACCCGACAGACGCGGGGACGGTGACCGATTCGAGGAAATAACAGTCTGTGAAGGCATGGTCGCGGATCGACAGCACACCGTCCTCGATGATCACGGTGTTCAGGTAGTACTGACTGATCAGCCAGGGGGCGTATGCGTAGAAACAGTCCTGGGAGGTATCCGAACCGTATCCGTACCAGATCCCGTTTCCGGCGGTGAATGTGACCTTTTCAAGGAAGTATACGTTCTCGAATGCGGGATGGTCGTTTGATACAACGGCATTGAGACTCACGGGGATGGTGAGCTCCTTCAGTCCGATGCAGTTCTTGAATGCGGATATTCCGAGAGATCCGACAGATTCGGGAATGATCACCGAAGTGATCGAGGGGCATTCGGCGAAAGCATAGTCCCCGATGTATCTGACCGAACCGCCCAGGGACAGCTTGCTGAGGGAGGTGCAGCCGTAGTAAGCGCTGTTCCCTACTGAGGTGACGGTGTCGGGAAGACACACGTGGCAGAGGGCGGAGCAGTTGAAGAAGGCGTTATCTCCGACCGTGATGAGGGAATCGCCGAGGGCCACCTCGGACAGGGAGATGCAGTCCCTGAATGAACCGTCCCCGATGGTCTTTACAGACCTGCCGAGGTCCGCGGAGACAAGGGATGTGCAACTGCGGAAGGCATCGTTCCCGACAGAGGTCAAGGAATCGGAAAATGTCACGCTGAGCAGCGAGGTGCAGTTGGCGAAGGCACAGTCTCCGACCGAAACGATATTGCCGGAGATGACCACGGAGGTGAGTTCAGTGCAGTTGAAGAACGCATATGCTCCGATGGAGGTGACGTTCTCTCCGATGATGATGGTCTTGATCGAGGACCTGTATCCGATCCAGGGACAATCGGCCGGGGAACAGTCATCGATAGGCCCGTCGACATCGATTATCAGAGTGCCGGTTTCGGGATCGAAACTCCAATCATCGGCGAGCCTGGGACATGCGGTGACCGACTTATCGGAACACAGGCAGTTGTCCGCGGAATCGACAGAGAAGGCATATCCGAGGGAGATGTCGCAATCGGGGGTTGATACACACCCTGATCTGAAACATCCGTCGAAGGCCCCCTTTCCGATGGTGACCGAGTGGGGAGGCAGAGTGATGAGCCTGAGTGACACACAGTTACGGAATGCGTAGTCACCGATGGATATGATACAGCTGTTGTTGCTGATGAGCACGGCTTCAAGACTGGAACATTCCGCGAAAGAGTACTTTCCGATCGAGGGGACAGCATCGGGGATCGTGATGGAGCAGAGGGATGTGCATCTGTAGAACACTCCGGCCCCGAGGGATTCTACGGTGGAGATGTCGATCGTGACAATGCTGCTGCAACTGGCGAAGGCATAGCATCCGATGGAGCTGACGGGGCCCTCGAAGATCACAGATCTGAGGGAACGGCAACCGAAGAACGTCCTGTCCCCGACGGCTACGACATGTTCGGGGATGATTATCGATTCCAGATTGGAACATCCGTAGAAGGCTCCGGCCCCGAGGGATCCGAGACAGTCCGGAAGAACGATGGATGTGAAGTTGCAATAGAAGAACGCGTAGTCTCCGATGAAGAACAGAGTGCCGAGGTCCACAGTACGGAGACTGGCACAGTTACCGAACGCGTAGGCTCCGATGGAAATGACCGATTCGGGAAGGGAGATGGAGATCAGGTGCGTGTTGTAGAACGCAAAGTTCCCGATGTGGGTGACGGACCCGGGGATCGTGATACGGTAGAGGGAGGTACAGTTGCTGAACGTGTAGTCCCCGATGCAGGTGATCCCGCTTGAAAGGTTCACCTTGGAAAGGGAGAGGCATCCGAAGAATGCCCCGTCTCCGATGAAGGTGACCGTATCGGGAATATCGACAGCGGTGAGGAATGCACAGAAGGAGAATGCGAACTTACCGATATGGGTGACGGAACTTCCAAAGTCCAGGGTCGAAAGGGCCAGACAGCCGTGGAATGCGTAGTCCCCGATCCAGGTGACGGATTCGGGAAGGATCAGGATGTACAGGTAGGTGCAGTTCGCAAACGCATGGTCTCCGATCGAATCGAGCGAATCGGAGAGATGGACGATGTTCAGAGACCTGCAGCCGCAGAACACGTAGTCTCCGAGGAAAGTGACCGACTCGAGATCCACGGA
This sequence comes from Candidatus Methanomethylophilaceae archaeon, assembly GCA_963591575.1. GTDB lineage: Archaea > Thermoplasmatota > Thermoplasmata > Methanomassiliicoccales > Methanomethylophilaceae > Methanomethylophilus. The sequence continues at coordinate 136,447 of CAVATL010000003.1, read as the reverse complement.
GGTAAGCGAGGTACAGCCGCAGAATGCACTGTTTCCGATGGTCCTGACGGAATCCGAAAGGAATACGGTGCGGAGGGACGTGCAGTAGGCGAATGCACTGTTTCCGATCGAGGAAATGCTGCCCGGCACACTCACGGAGATTAAAGAGGCGCAGTTGTAGAACACCTCGTCGCCGAGGGAATGAGCGGAATCCAGAGTTATGTAGGTGAGGGATGTGCAGTTCCTGAATGCACAGTCACCGATCTCAGAGGAAGTGGCGGCAAGGGTGACGGACAGGAGCGAGGTGCAGTTCTCGAAAGCATGGTCTCCGATCGAGATGACGGGGGTCGAGATGGAAAGCACCTCGAGGGCGGTACATCCTTCGAACGCGTATGCACATATGGAGGTGATGCCGTCGCAGATGACGACGGATGTCAGAACGGCCCTGCTGAACTGCCAGGGGGTGTATCCGAGGTAGGATGCATGGGAAGCGTCGGTGCTGTAGGGATACCAGGCCCCGTTTCCTGCGGTGAAGGTGATCTTTTCGATGCTGCAGCAGTCCCTGAAGACGGGCAGGTTCAGGGATCCGACATAATCAAGACTGACCGGAACGGTGATCTCTCTGAGACCGGAACAGTTTGCGAATGCAAGGTTGCCGACGTATGCGACGTGATCTGGAATGATGACAGAAGATAAAGAGGCGCAGCCCATGAACGCACCGCTTCCGATCGAAGTGAGCGACCTGCCGAAACTGACGGATCCGAGTGAGGTACAGTTGTAGAACGCATTATTCCCTATCGAGACGACAGAATCGGGAATGGTGACCGAAATGAGAGAGGCACATCCGCTGAACGCAAACCTGTCGATGGAATTCACGGAGCCTCCGAGGACCACGTTCGTAAGGGAGGCACAGTTCGCGAACGCATGGTCGCCGATCACTGCGACAGAGTCGGGGATGATCACGGTCCTGAGCGAGGTGCAGTTGAAGAACACTCCGCAGGGGATCGAAGAGACGTTGGCGCCGATCTGAACGGAATAGAGAGAACGGCAATCGGAGAATGCGTAATCTCCGATCTGCGTGACGGAGTCGGGAATGATCAACGGAGTGAGCCTAGTACATTCGGAGAATGCATACTTTCCAATCGATACGACGGAGTCGGGAATGACGATGTAGGTGATGGAACAGCCGCAGAACGAGTAGTCTCCAATGGTCCTGACACCGAAAGGTATCTCGACTGTCAGATACGCCTGGGTGATATGCCAGGGCGTTAAGTACGAGGCCGAATCCGAGGAGTTGTAGGTGTAGTTGAACCACACGCCGTTCCCTACGGTGAAGATGATCTCCTTGATGCTCACGCAGCCTTCGAAGACAGGGTGTTCGCTGAGACCGACACTGTTGAGGCTCACGGGGATGGTAAGGGTCTTCAGACCGGTGCATCCCTTGAAGGCGCTGCATCCGAGGCTGGTGACGGAATCGGGAATTGTGACGGACCAGAGCGAATAGCAATTGTAGAATGCATTATCGCCGATGATCTGAACGGAACTGCCGATGGCCGCCAAGGTGAGGTTGGTGCAGTTGGCGAAGGCACTGTTTCCGATCGAGATGAGGGAATCGGGGGTGCTGACCGCTAACAGGGTGGTGCAGTTTTCGAACGCGGCCTCGCCGATGGAAGTCACTCCGTCGCAGATGACGACGGCAAGAGTGGCCTTAGTGAGCTGCCAGGGAGTGAATCCGTTGTAAGGGTCCTGTGAAGGGTTATTGCCGTATGCATACCAGGTTCCATTGCCAGCAGTGAATGTGATCTTGACAATGCTGTCACAGCCTTCGAAGACAGGTGCCACATTGAATCCGACACAGTTGAGACTCGCAGGGACAGTAAGTTCCTTGAGGCCGGTACAGTGTCCGAATGCTGAAAGACCCAGACCGGTTACGGAATCGGGTATGACCAGGGATGAAAGCGATGTGCATCCGTAGAACGCATAGTTTCCGATGTAGGTGACAGAATCGGAAATGGTCACCGAAGTGAGCCTGTTACATTCGGAGAAAGCACACTGTCCGATCAATGTGACGGAATCACCGATCGTCACAGTGGTAAGAGAGGTACACTTTTCGAATGCATGTGCTCCGATGGTGGTGACGGAATCCGAGAAGGTCACAGAGGTGAGCCTGTTACATTCGGAGAATGCACACTGTCCGATCAATGTGACGGAATCACCGATCACCACAGTGGTAAGATGGGGGCACTTTTCGAATGCATGTGCACCGATGGTGGTGACAGAACCGCTGATGACGACAATCCTAAGGGATAAAATATGATCGATCCAAGGAACCGTGGTCCCATAATAATCGTTCATAGGTCCGCTGCCTGATATGGTCAACGTACCTGTGTCGGCATCGAAATCCCATGAAATATCTCCGTTATGTTCAGTATCAGCCGCAGGAACCTCGTTATGTTCTGCCGAATGCGCCGAGATGACTGACGCGGATGCAACAGTGCATGTAAGAACTGTGGCCAGAGCGAGGATCAGTAACACTATTTTCTTCATATTATGCCTCCCGATTAGAGAGAAGTTGACTCAGACCTTCGAGGATCCGGTTTTCCGATCACCTAGTGATTCGACCGTGGACCTCAGGCCTTTTCCTCTGCGTCGAGTTGCACAGGCCCGATACAGAATTATTCCAACTTGATAGATATTCATTAGCATACAGATATATTAAAATATCCCGAAAATAGACACTATTTACAATTAAATGTTGAATTTAATTGTAATTACTACATTAATAAACAAATTAAATAATCGTTATATTGAAACTACGTATCAATAATTTTTCATTTTTCGTAATTGTATCAAAGCTTCAAATTCCGAGGTTCAGAGCAGAAAAGATAGGACGCCTACAATGTATGACAGATTCCATTCCGAAAAACGATCCAGTTTTGCGAAGCAGGTTTATATCACCGTCCGAGAATCCGTCCGCAATGTGCGCACTTCCCCGGTTCGTCGAAGATATCATGGCATCCTGTCTGGGATGCAGAAGATGTGAGAAGGTCTGTCCATCCTATAGGTTGGGTGGATGCAGCCCGTGGCTGTCCATGCTCGAAAGAGACAATGCCAACACCCTCATGTGCATCGGATGCGGAAAGTGCAGCACCGTGTGCAAACACACCGATCCCAGACTCGCCCTGATGTACCTCAAGGCGGAGATGATGAAGGCACAGGTCCCCGAGAGTTTCCATCAGACCGGATTCGCTCTGCCACCCGCATCCGACGAGTGGAAAAGCAAAGTGCCAGCATACGAAGAGAAGAACGATGTCTACCTCATCCCGGGATGCAAGGTGCAGTCTATGGTGCCCTATCTGAAATATGCGGCATGGAAGGTCTTCGATTCCCTCGGTGTCGGTCTGGCGGAACTTCCTGCCAACACCTGCTGCATGTACCCAGTACCCTTCAGGGTCATGGAGGAACCGATCCGCAACGGTTACAAGTACGTCATGCGCGCCAATGCGGGCGGAAAAGATATGGTCACCCTTTGTTCCGGATGCACCAACGAGCTGGGGATGTCCGGAGTATATGCGCCGCATGTGTCGGTCTATCTCACAAAATACCTCGATAAGATACGCAGCTTCCCCGGAGTGAAACTGAAAGTGGCATTGGAACCGGGCTGCAGTGGCGAACGTTTCCTCAAGGACATCCGCATGATCGTGGAAGCGACAGGTGCGGAGATCGTCAACAGAAGTTATGGGTGCTGCGGAAAGAACGTCGAGGGTATCAACACCAAACTGATGGCCGAAAGGGAGAAGGAATGCGAAGGGGCCGATGTCATCGTCGTCTGCTGTCCCAACTGCATGACATTCTACGACAAGTATGAGGGTGGGATCCCCGTCATTCATATAATCGAACTGCTGGCACTTGCCACAGGCGATACCAATACCCTCCAGTTCCACAACATCATGCTTTCCGACAAGATCATATCTGAAAAGGTGAACAGCCGCTCATGACCGAAAAGATCTACGTTGTCGAATCCATCTCGGACGGTGCGCAGGGCTTCCCCTATGACCAGATCCTTTCCATCGGAGTATGTGCCGTCGACCTCGACGCAGGGGACTTCGATTCGGTCTATCACGCCACGCTGCAGATGGAACCGAAATATATCGGAAAGGCGAAACTCGATTATGCCGAAGCTCACGGGCTCGATGTCTCGCTGCTCTACAGCGGTACTCCTGTGGACGAGGCTGTTGCAGAATTCAAGAAGATCATCAAAGACCAGTATGTCACCAGCTACGACATCCGTCAGGAGTTCTCGAAATACCTGATCAACGCCCCCTGGGACATTACATTGGAAGCCCATATTCTCCCTTCGATCATGACCCGTCAGCCTATCAGTTTCAGGTGCAAATATCCTGAAGACGAACCTGACATAATATTAAAGGCGTACCGCAAGATGTTCCGCGGAAAGGACCCTGCTAATGTCGGAAAGGCGAAAGGTGCACTGGAACTCGCCCAGATGGCCTCTCAGATCCTGATCAACCTTCACGGACGCGAAAAATACCGCGCCCCGTGAATCACGCCCTTTTTCCGAAAAGCGTGACCATTCCCGAGTTCGTCAGCAGGAATGCGAACAGTGCCAGCAGGAGGTAGAGTATACCTACAACGATTATCGGGATCGCCAACAACAACACGCCGAGACCTCCCGTACCGATCACCAGGAACATCATTCCGACCAGCATAAGATACAAAATGATTCCTCCCCCGAGGACCTTCCACCCGAGAGGGTCACGGTGATCCTGGTAGATCTGAGCAAGACCCAGAAGCCCGAAAAAGGCCGGGACCACAGCTAAAATCAGAGATATCGTACGGCTCTTGTGCCTCTTGGAAAGCTGTTCCTCATACTGCGAATAGGTGCGGTTGTGATAATCCGTTCCCGTGTCCGAGATGGTGCGGGGAACATCGTGATAACAATGGGGACAGTTCAGAGATTCCGGCGGAACGACCGCTCCGCAGTTCGGACAGCGTCTTGTCATATCAGTGCCTCTTCAGCAGTTTCTTTTCGTCTTCGGTGAGTTCGATGTTCTTGGATTCGATCAGCTCTTCGAGCCTGGGACGTGCAGATTCCGCGCCTCTGGCACATGCCCTTAGATACCACATGGCGGCGGCCTTCCATTTCTGTTTGGCGTAGTATTCTTTCTCGAATCCCTCGGCCAAAGCGATCATCGCATCAGTATTGCCCAGTTCGGCGTTCAGACGGTATTTCACGAATGCAGATTTTGTTTTGACGTCCGTCATCGAATTCATATCGAGCATAGATGCGGCTTCTTCAGAACCGTTTTCCGATGCCATTCTGAGAAGTTGGGCGGTCTCCCTGTAACCGTATTTCTTGGTGTCCGAAAGGTAGATCTTCGCCAGTTCGACCGCGGCCTGCACATGTCCCAGATCCGCAGATCTTTTCAGCCATTTGATCGCAAAGTCGATGCTTTTGAAGAAACCGTTCTCCCCTTTGAGGAAGTTCATCCCGATCTCAAAAGGAAGTGCCGGGTCTGTGACGGAACGGCCTGCGGAATACCTCGAAACAAGGTCATGGTCCTCCGAAACGGATTCGACCTTCACATCGATGACCGGCATGTCCGGCACCTCGTACTCCTCTGAAGTGAAAGCTCTTGACATGATACGCCTCACGCAATACGCATGGGAACCTCTTTCCCTTCGCTGAACATCTTCATCCCCAACAGAGAATTGTACACCATGTCGCTCACCGCGGTGCGGTAATAGAACGCCATATGGTGGGTGACAGTGACATCGGAACGGTCCCTCAGTCTGCCGATGCAGCGGCCGATGAGATCCATACCGCGGCAGTCGTTGTAGTAGAGGCCGAACTCGTCTTCGATCACATCGAGGAACGCATGTCCGACCTTTCCCGAATCCAGGGCGGAGATCAGTGCATCTGTGTCGATGAGCGGACCGCGGGCGGTGTTCACGATGATGACGCCATCTTTCATTTTGGAAAAGGAATCCGCATTCAAGAAATGACGTGTCTCCGGATTGAGTTCCAGATGCAGGGAAATGATATCCGATTCTTTGAATAATGTGTCCAGGTCAGTCATTTCGGCACCGTATCCCGGATCCCTGTTCGGATCGTGGTTCCAGCACAGTACCTTGCACCCGAAACCGGAAAGGTCGCGGATGACCGTACGCCCGATACGCCCGAGACCGATGATCCCCACGGTCATTCTTCCCAGTTCTCCGGCCATCTGCCCGTCCAAGGTGAAATCCTGCTCGGAGAAGGAACGTGTTATGCTACCGATCTTCCGGACGCTCATGAGCATTCCCATGACAGTATATTCGGCGACACCTGCGGGATCGTAGGTGATGTGCGATACTGTCATTCCTACCTTTTTCGCATGTGCCAGATCTATGTGGTCATATCCTATGGTGCGGGTGGAGATCATCTTCACGCCGACCTCTTTGAACCTGTCGATCATCTCCGCGGTGATGGGAGTGGTGATGATGGAAATGAAATCGCTTCCTGTGGCAAGGTCGCAGTTTTCTATAGTGGGCGGATCCTCCGTCCACCCCAGTTCGATACCGAATTTTGCGGAGTATTCCAAAAAGAACTCCTCCTCATCGAAACGACGGTAGTTGTAGACGAAGACTTTCATAAGGGTTCAATCCCGACAGTGCATTTAGCGTTTTTGAAATGTTATATCTGGAACAATGACCGATATTATTTTATGAACAGGCACTATGTCGTGATTATCGCCACTGTGGCCTAGCGGTATGGCACATGCCTTGTAAGCATGCGGTCGAGGGTTCAAATCCCTCCAGTGGCTCCACGTTCTTAAAATCCGATTGTGACGTTCAATTGGGACATTATGATTTCAATATGAACCATCACAGGATTTATGGCATTCAAAGGTCCTTGTTCTCTGCAACGCTGACATAGGCCGGCCTGATGATCTTGTTGGATGATGAGATCTCTTCGAGGTGGTGTGCACACCATCCGACAGTACGGGCCATGGCAAACATGGGAGTGTAAAGATCGCTGGGTATTCCCAGAAGCTCGTACACGAAACCGCTATAGAGGTCGACGTTGGCACAGACAGGTCCAGCATCGTGGCGCTCGCGGATCAGGTCCGGAGAGAGTTCCTCGATCAGATGGTACATCTTGAACTCATCGCTGCGGCCGTCCGCCTCGGCAAGTTTCTCGGCAAGGGAACGCAGGATCTCCGCACGCGGATCGGACAAGGTGTAAACTGCATGACCCATTCCGTAGACGAGACCGGATTTGTCAAAGGCATCACGGTTCACTATACGTCTGAGATAGGCCTTCATCTCCTCGGGATCGGTGATGTCGGAAACGTTCTCTCTGATGTTCTGGGTCATTGCGGATACTTTGAGATTCGCACCCCCGTGACGTGGCCCTTTCAGAGACATCAGAGCGGCTACGATGACCGAATATGTATCGGAACCTGTGGAAGTCACGACCCTTGCTGTAAAAGTGGAATTGTTCCCTCCCCCGTGTTCCATGTGCAGTACAAGAAGCCTGTCGAGGACCATCGCCTCGAGGTCCGTGTACTGGTGCTGAGGGTTGAGCATGCGGAGGATGTTCTCGGCGACAGTGAGCTTCGGATCGGGATTCACGATGAGGAGACTCTCGCCCATGTCGTAATGGGCGTATGCCTGATATCCGTATACGGCGAACAGAGGCATGCTTCCGATGATGTTGATGCAGTTCTTCAGCGCCTTCTCCACGGACATGTCGGAAACATCACGGTCGTACATGGCGAGGTTCATCACGCAGCGGGACATTGTGTTCATGACATCGTTCCCGTTCTCGCGGAGGATGACCTCTTTGACAAAATAGGAAGGGAGCGTCATCTGCCTGTTGAGATAGATCCTGAACTCGGACAACTGGTCATCATCGGGAAGTTCGTTGAAAAGAAGGAGGTATGCGCATTTCTCGAAGAGTCCTTTCTCGGACCCCTGGGCTTTTATGAGATCGTCGATGGGGTAGCCACGGTAGGTCAGTCTTCCTCTGCAGGGGACCGTGTGTCCGTCCACAGTGGTGTATCCCGTCACGCGGGAGATGTTGGTCAGACCGGCGACCACTCCTTTGCCGTCCCTGTCCCTGAGACCCAGTTTCACGTGGTGTCTCTCATACAGGGATTTTTCGAAACCGCTGCTTTCGCGGCATTTCCGGGCCTGCTCCCAGATGAACTTCTCATAATCAGTCATGTTCTCCTCCGATTGTTTTGAATTGGTCTGATTATATTAATAGTTTAGTTCTGAACTAAACTATCGTTATATATGAAGGATGCTATGTTCATCCATGAACGGAGGATTGGGGGAGAAAAACACCTTCGAGATGCTCGAGGTATTCTCGGACAAGCTGAAGAAGTGTATCAGGTACCTCATCGCACCGAGCCTCTCAGAAATGGGTCTGAAGAGCTACCACATGCTTTTCCTGCTGCCCATCGAACGCAACGGCGGGATGTCTCAGAAGGACATCCGCGAACTCGTCCCTTATGATAAATCAAGAGTGTCGATGGTGGTCGGGGAGCTCATCGCCATGGACCTGGTGATCAACGAAGGCATCGGCAAGACCAGTTCCCTATGCCTCACGGAGAAAGGGGTGGAGGCCTGTAGGATATTCCGTTCCAAAGTGAAGAACCTCAACGGCGAGATCATCGGTGTTCTCGACGAAAAGGACCATCAGGAATTCATCCGCTGCCTGATGCTCGTCAACGACCGGATTGACGAACTCCTGGCCCAGCACGACGTCGGATCGGGACCTTTTGCCGAAGAAGCCCATAAAGAGCCCCATTTTTCGGACTGAAATTCTAATTTCAACTATTTTTGAAATGTTAAGGTTTCCTCAAGTTGTGATAAGATTATATACTCATTTCAACTATTTTTGAAATAGGTGAAATAAATGCCGAAAGTAAACGTAGATAACTGTGTAGCATGCGGAGCATGTGTTGACGCATGCCCCTCTGAAGCCATCTCCATGGACGATGTCGCTGTCATCGATGCTGAGAAATGCACCGAGTGCGGCGCCTGTGTCGACGAGTGCCCCTCTGAAGCAATCGAGAACTGAAGGGATCTCAAATGGTTACCGTTATCGCTGACAAATGTGTTGCTTGCGGCGCATGCGTTGACGCATGCCCCAACGAGGCTATCACTGTTGACGACATCGCAGTCATCGATGCTGAGAAATGCGTCGACTGCGGAGCTTGCGTTGACGAGTGCCCCTCTGAAGCAATCGAGAACTGATTGTCCAATTCATTTCCCCGTGCTTTATGCACGGGATTTCTTTTCTTTTTCAATTTTCTAGTCTGCAGGAACGTTGGGATGGTTCCTCTAGCACTCTCAAAGTGGATATTCCAACATTAATGCTTTGATAAATAGTGTAAATCTGTGCATTATATGCTGATCAAGAGGATATAATATCGAATAGGATCTTCAAAAGGAAAATGTACTCCAAATTGGAGGCATGGAAAAAGAATGGCCGGGGTAAATACGCGGTTTTGATAGAGGGAGCTCACCGCGTCGGAAAAAGTACTGTTGTCAAGGAATTTGTATCAAATGAGTACAAGTCCTATCTGTTCATTGACTTTTCCAAAATAGAACCTCTGACGAAAAAGGTTTTCGAAACAGGATTGGAACGAGATGTGAACCGCTTTCTCTTCAAACTCCAGCTTGCCGAAGATATTCAGCTCACTCCCAGAAAAAGTGCGATTGTGTTTGATGAAGTGCAGAAATGTCTAAAGCAAGAGAAATGATCAAACATCTGGTCGCAGACGGACGGTTTGATTATATCGAAACGGGCTCGTTGATCTCATTAAAACGCAACACAGCTTCTATAATGATCCCCTAAGAAGAAAGTCACCTCACTATGTACCCAATGGATTACGAAGAATATCTCTGGGCAAAGGGGAAAAACAAGCAATTGATTACATCAAAGAATGTTTTGAAAAAAGATGTCCGGTAGGCGAAGATTGGAATAAAGAGTTCATGAAAGATTATCGGGAGTATATGGCCATCGGCGGTATGCCCAAGTGGTTGATGAATTCCTCAGTTCTGAAGACCTTGTAAAAACAAAAGAGCAGAAAAAGAACATCCTGGCACTTTATCATGATAACATCAGGAAAATATCTTCAGACAGTTCTGTGAAGATTGAAAGGACTTCGATACTATTCCGTCACTTCTTTCAAGAACCAGCAAAATCTTCTCACCAGGCGACATCAAAGAGAACAGCCGGACTAGAGCATATTATGATGCAATAGATTGGCTCAGAAAGTCAAAGATCGTCAACATATGCACATCTTCGTCCGACCCGTCCCCCGTTGAAACTATCGTTGGATGATAGTGTGTTCAAATGCTACCTCTTGGATACCGGGCTCCTCACCGCAATGTCGATGACACTTGCCGAGGATGCCATACCCTGTTCTTATCGGAACCTCATTCTCGATAACTGTCTGTGAACAGGGGAATGTTCTTTGAAAATGCCGTGGCACAGGAACTAACAGCACGCGGCCATGAACTTATATTCTCTGCATTCAACGTTAAAACCGATAACCGGCTGAGGGAAGTCGATTTCCTGATTTCCAGAAACAATATGATCATTCCGATCGAGATCAAATCTTCCTATTCATGTCGCCACCGTTCCCTTGACATATTCATGTCTCGTTACAAATCCTTGATCGACGAAGCATTTGTGGTACATACCGGTGATTTGAAAAAGAGGATAAGATAACATATGTGCCAATCTATATGACCAGTTTCATCTGTTTAAAATCCGAACATCTGGCACATTGATACAACCCCCTATTTCAGACGGGAATTACGAACTCAGATGTAATACTCGTCGCTCCTCGGCATACCTGTCTCGGAACGGACGTTTCTGGAAAGATCCGCAATGGAGGTGGACATGGTCTTCTCCGTCAGCAGGGATTCAGTCTCCTTCCAGAAAGAATATACAGCGTGCTGTGCGCATCCGTCAAGCTCAAAAAGCTGCTGATCGAAAGAGGATTCAATACCTGTGGAACCCTCAAGTGCCAGAAGTACCTCGTCAACGGAAATGGTGTCGGCCGGACGGGAGAGGACATAACCTCCGTTGGGTCCGCGTTCCCCCTTCACAATGCCCGCTTTGCTGAGCGCCTGAATGATCTGCTCGAGATACTTCAGAGGAATGTTCTGACGTTCCGAAACATCCTTCAGCTTGACGTTGCCGCGTATCTGATTGACGTTCAGATCTATCAACGCACACATCGCGTAACGGGTCCTGACACTGATCTGCACAGCAATTGTTAGAGCCACCGCCGATAAATAATTTCGCTCCAACCGACAGGGAAATCGGGAAAATATATTCAGAATCAAGGGTGCTGGAACATGTTTGCAAGACCCCTGACCGGACACCGGCCAAGGGCCTTGGAATTCAAGGTCTGCTGAACTTGTAAGACAGCGCGATGCCGATGAGGGCGAAGATCAGAATGCCGATGATGACAATATTGTCCTTGATGAGGTTGACAGCACTCGAGGCGTCATCGGGGATCTGGATCGCGTAGTTGGAGAAATGCGCGGTCGAGAAGGTGATATTTCCATCCTTGTATGCGCATTCAACGGGATTCAGGGAATCTCCGTCCACATGGAACAGCTTCACATCGGAGGCGGATTGACCGCTGGCCAGTTTGTAGGGGATAGTAACCGTGGCGGATCCGGCAGAAAACACCGAATCATTGGCACCGAATGTGATCTCGTAGACCTCCGCATCCCCGAGCTGGGACCTTGCCGAATCGGACAGCGTGCTGAAGGATTTCTTGTTCACCTGAATGGTCTGGTCCGCGACCAGATTCTTCACCGCTTCGGCATCGAAAGAGACCGTTCCGGTGGAAAGACAGAATGTTCCACCGGAGTGCGATTTCATTTCCGAGATGACCTTCGAACTGACCGCCGCAGTGTTGGAGTCAGAGGTCAGGACCACAGTGCCAGTAGGGGAAACCACTGTGCTGACCTTTGCAGTATAAGTTGCATCGGCGGTGACCTTTTCAGGCCGTGCCGTTTTCCATTCGGCATCGATCAGCGAATCGGGAAGGACCAGCGGGCTTTCGTAAAGATACTTGTGCTCATCGAGGACCGCACCGTCCGCACCTTTCAGAATGACAGTGTAATACCTGTCTTCAGCCGTGTAGATGGCGTAGTATGTGATATCTCCTGTTACTATATCATTGTCGAACGTGTTACCGTCGCCTGTAATCTTGGTATTCCACCCCTTGAAAGTGAACACCTGGGTATTTGTCATTTCACGTACAGGGTCTTCAGGCGCGACGATCGAAGCACCGTAAATATATCCGCTTTTGGTGGAAATCTCTGAGTCATTATAATCTTTGAATGTAATGGTATAATGGAACAGATTCTCTTCGTAAACGGCGATATACACAACATCTGCAAGAGCCTCAGACTTAACCTCGGCTTGTGTCTCACCGTCAATGCTCCAGTACTTGAATTCGTATGAGGCATATTTGTCTGTCTCTTTTTCAACAACAGGTGCGGTGACAGCACTGCCTGAGGAATATTCCTTATCCGAATACGTTGTGCCGTATTTGTCTTTGAAAACAATATGGTAAACCATCTGGGTCGAGTCGAACTTTGCAACGTAGGTCCTATTACCTGAAACAGTCGGAAGTTCGCTGACGGTTGTTCCGCTGATATCCCAGCCGGCAAAAGTGTACGTATAATACATATCGACCTTGACGGGAGTATAAGGCAACACTATGCTTTGGCCGCCGTTATAATACAGCAGGGCGCAGTCCGTTTTATCGGTCTTCAGCTTGATTTCATATTGTGGGCGGTCATATGCATTTTCGGTCAAGGTGATTCCGAACGTGCTGTACATGGAATCAATCTGATGCGAATCGTTGACGGTCTTTTTATCGAAATGGGTTGGAATTGTTTGAGAACCTGCCAACATGAAATCCGAAAACATATTCTCGGACTGATCGTCCCAGGTACAGTCGACAAGATACCATTTACCGTCGATCAAGACCTGGTTCCACATATGGCCCTCGGATCCTGAGGAACCGACTCCAGTGCCAGAAACGATGATACACGGAACACTATATGCATCACAGATCGCCTTGAACGCCTTGGCGTACCCTTCACAAACTACCTGTGCTGGGTCATCGAAAGAACCGCCGAGGAATGCAGTAGCGATATTGCGTGGTACCATCGTATCGGGGGTGGTCTTGTCATATTCCAGAAGACCCATCACGATGGAATGGATCGACTGCACCTCGGTGAACACAGAGGTCCTATCGATGCCCCCTGAATAACCGTTGATTATCAATTTTATCTTGGCAACATTGGTCTCGACCTCGGAATTTGTGGTTCCGTACCCCAGCATCAGACCGGTCAATTCGACAGTGAAATCGTCGGAAGCAATTGTATCATCATAATGCGAATAGAGCAGAGAGTATGTAGAACCCAACCAGTACTTGTACAGATTATCCTCTTTGTACAGGGAAAAAACGGTTTTGATCAGCGGAGACAAATGATCGGTGACCTCTGCGGAGGTCTTGCCGGTACTACCTGGAACATTGATCGTGAACTTAGGATTCTCGATTGTCGCACTGTCCAGGCCATCATAAATCTGCTTTTCAAGACCGTCCAGTTTGTCGTAATAAAAGCGTTCGTTACTTGACGTCGGACCCTCCGCAGACGAACTGTCCGATCCGAAATTCATAACGGATCCAATGAGACATGCGAGAGCGGCGATCAGAACGACGACTGAGATCTGACGTTTTTTCAAAGATATCTGTCCGAAGAGATTGTCCATACCCGGCACCTACTAATTGGTGTATATACAGTAAATTTAAAGAATATTAGGGGGCCCGTTCGAAAAAAGGTTTTTATTTACAGATGGAACTATCATCCTATGGTCCAGTTCCACTATTGGTTCCGCGACGGAAGGGCAGGAGTGGTCACCGCAGACAATCCTCAGCAGGTCCTCGACAATGTTTTCAAGGATTACAACGCCCGCCTCAGAAACGATACCCACGTCGACTTCAGATCATACAAGAAACATTTCCATTATTACGTGGAAGAGTGGGGTTCTGGAAAGGTCGTGGGGGAATTCCGCGGAAGCAGGGACCTCAACAGCCGGGGCCATTGATCGATTCCGCATCGGAAATATCATGCATGATATGCCTGAACGGTCGCTGTAACGTAAGATAGATTTTTAATATGGAAGGTAATCGCGCTGACATTACATTCCCTATCAGGTGACCATCATGGCAGACCAGAAGAAAGTAATCAGACTTAACTACAAAGCGTACTTCGCAGACGCTGACAGGCTTTACGACACCACAGAAGAACAGGCAGCCAAAGACGCTGGAATCTACAACGAGAAATATTCCTACGCGCCCATGGCATATATCGCCGGTTCCAAGAAACTCTTCCGCGCCCTTGACGATGCCGTTCTCAACGCCAAGGTCGGAGAGGAATTCACCGTCGAGATCCCCTGCGAGGAAGCTGCAGGACCCAAGAACCCCAAGCTCATCGAGACCCACTCCATCAAAGAGTTCTACAAGCAGGAGATCAACCCCTACCCCGGACTCACCGTCTCCCTCGGCAGCAAGGCCGGTACCGTCCTCTCCGTCGGAGCAGGCCGTGTCAAGGTCGACTTCAACAGCCCTCTCGCCGGTCACGATCTGAAATATGTCGTCACCGTCACCGAAGAGATCACCGACAACGCCGAGAAGGCAAAAGCCATCGTCGAGGCAGACTTCGCCAAGGCCGATGACTTCAAGTTCGACTTCCCCGGAGAGAAGGTCGTCGTCACCCTCCCCGACATAGTCAAGTTCAACCAGGAATGGCCTGTTGCAAGGTTCAAGGTCGTTTCCGACCTCCGTGAGGCTTTCGGAGTCGACACCGTCGAGTTCGTCGAGGTCTGGACCGTCGCAAAGAAGGAAGAGCCTAAGGCCGAGTAAGCAAAGGATATATAGCAGGAGCCAAATCTCCTGCTGTCCTTTCATCGGACAAACACTTTAACACACCAACTGGGCGGGTATTCTAGCACGGATAAGGAGACAGCCTCCTAAGCTGTATGTCTGGGGTTCGAATCCCCACCCGCCCGCCAGGTTTTTGTACACATTTGGAAATAGTCAGATAATTACGCGATTTGAACTGTAATTCCAAATCGATCATCAATATTTAATGTATACTTTAAAGTATAATTTAATGTATACTTTATTGTATACTACATCAAATGAGGTGACTGCTGATGGATAAATACGTTGACCTGCTCGAAACATTACTATCTTACAAGGATGAATATGAATGGCTCGAGTTCAAAGAAAATTGGTTTTCAAAAGATGAAATCGGTGAGTGCATCTCAGCCATTGCCAATGGTGCGGCCCTCTGCGGAAAAGAATATGGCTATATGATTTGGGGAATCAAAGACGAAACCAAAAACGTTATCGGAACAACCATAAATTTTAACCAGGACATCAATCACGAACCATACAAACATTACCTTTCCAGATACTTGTCTCCGAAGATTGCTTTCGAAGTAATCGAATTATCTTACAAAGAACAAAGAGTTCTCATTCTAATAATCCCCCAGTCCAAATCAGTAGTCACCAAATTCAAAAATGAAGCTTTCATTAGAATTGGTTCCAATAAGGAAAAATTAGAAAAATTTCCAGAATGGGAAATAAAGTTAAACAGTACTCTTGTCCACGGTTATCCGACTATTGTTAATGTCGCAGCTCCAGACTATGCTCAGGAACTAACCTTCGAAAAACTGTTTATGTATTACGGAGCGAAAGGCCTTACTCTGCGGCAGGATACTTTTGAAAAAACACTCAAACTCAAAAACAAAGATGATCAGTACAACATTATGGCTTACATCTTATCTGACCAGAATTCTATTCCGATTAGGGTGTCAATTTTTAGTGGAACTGATAAAACTGCACCGTTATACTCTGTAAAAGAATTTGGAAATACGTGTATCCTATATTCTCTGGACAAAATACTCGAATACGGTGATGCCATTAATATTATCCAAGCTGACGAAAGAAACAGAATCTCTGAGAGAAAAGATGTGCCCCTGTTCAATTACGAAGCATATCATGAAGCAATGCTTAATGCATTCATCCACAACAAATGGCTGACCCTGAATGGCCCTCAGATATCTATTTTCACAGATCGGATCGAAATTCTATCGCATGGAGGCCTGGCATTCGATCAAGACATTGAAGGATTTTACAGTGGTGCAAGTATTCCGGTAAATGAAGTGCTGGCTTCCATCTTCTTACAACTGCGGATAAGTGAACGTTCCGGGAGAGGAGTACCTAAGATCATCAGTGCATATGGAAAAGATTCGATCAAGATTGACAAAAACAGAGTGACCGTAACAATCTCTTTCAATAAACTGAACATCAACAGTTTCGATATAGCACCCAATAAAGTATACAATAAAGTATACAATAAAATCAACCAAACGCAGGAAAAGATAATCAGCTCAATGAGGAATAACCCGAATATCACCATCAATCAGCTCACAATTGTCACAGGATTGACAGACCAAGCAATCAAGAAGAATTTAAAGACGCTAAAAGATCTAGAACTCATAAAAAGAGTCGGTGCAAAGAAAAACGGATATTGGGAAGTTCTGACTTGAGAACATCATTTCGACCGAACAGATGAACATCAACTGACCGCATAAGAATGATAATCCAACCAGGGATTGAGTGTAATTTTTTGTAAATCCGATAAACCAGTTTCAGAATGAAAATATTGTAGGAATCAACAATATCTGGGCATAGGTTCCGATATCCCATAAATTCCATTGCAAAATCTCCCTTGAAATTCAAGGGACATGTGAGTTGGATGAGTGATACATAAAGGTCCGTAACGAACAGATACGTCAAATTCTTTATATTACATCCAACTGATTATTCTTTATGCATACCACGACCGTCATTCCGCCTGAGGTACCTCCGGGAACCATCCTCGTCTGTTCCCGCTGCAGTCACAAATGGGCCATCCGCAAGAGGGAAGCCCTGCCGAAGAACTGCCCCAAATGCCGTTCCACGCTCTGGCTCAAAAAGTATTACAGGTACACCTGCATGAAATGCAACCATGAGTGGGGGACCGCCAACGACTCCCCGCAGAGATGCCCCAAATGCCACACCAGCAAATGGAACACACCGCCCACACCCGAAACAGTCAAACCGCATGCGGTCAAATGCAAACTCGTGAAATCCCTCAAGATCAACGTGCTCAACGCATATGCTGAGAAAAAGAGCTGTATCAAAGTGGCAGCCCAGTTCAACCTCGCATTGTCCGAAGTGTTCGATGCAGTTCTCGAAGCCTATCCCGACGAGAAGATCCGTTTCTGAGGTATGCAATGAAGAAGGCATTGGTGGTCGTAGATTATCAAAAGGACTTCGTTGACGGTGCATTGGGCAGCGAGGATGCACTGGCACTTGAAGATCCCCTTTACAGGAGGGTCGCAGAGGCCCTTGATGGGAACGAAACCGTGTTCTTCACCATGGACACGCACGGCCCCGATTACAACGGTACAAACGAAGGAAAACACATCCCTGTGTCGCACTGCATAAAGGATACCGAAGGCTGGCGGATCTTCGGAAGACTTGAACAGTTATCCCAAAAAGCTGAGATATTCTGCAAGGAGACCTTCGGCAGCATCGCTCTCGCAGAGAGACTTTCTGAAGAGGGTTTCGACCGCATCGAACTGTGCGGTGTCGCCACCAACATCTGTGTAACAGTGAACGCGGCGCTGATAAGATCGTTCCTTCCGGAAGCGGAGATCGTGATCGATCCGAAACTCGTCGCCTCTTATGACCACAGTCTCGGTGAAGCTGCGCTTAAAGTGATGGGATCGTTCTGCATTGACATCGAAAACGAATGACCCAGACGGTCGGATCTTCAATATGTCGATACCCTGTCCTTACGGCGTTCAAGGGCGTTCTTGACACTCATCTTGGCCGCTCCGCGCCCGGAAATGGCATTCTTGGCGGACTCCGGGATACCGAGGTAGATGATATTGTCCGTGACCTCTTTCATGAATGCCATACTCTTCCTGAGCTCTGCATAAGTGTCCTGAAGGTCCTTGAGCACGGAATTGGTCGTCTGAGCGATGTCATAGAGGTTGTGTGCCATGTAGTCCTCGCGGTTGATGAAACGGGGGCAGGCACGGACGAACGGATTGTAGGTCCCGTCGCGGTAATCGTCCTCCAGATCGTCGATGGCATCCATCACATAGACCGCAGTGGTCAGACCTGTGTACAATTTACGGAGAGGTTCCGAATCATATTCCCCGGCGATATCGGAAAGGGGTTCCGTCAGAGCGTGGCCGAACACCTGTCCCATATGCACGGCATCGGTACATCCGTCGGCCTCCAGTTTCCTCAGGGCCTCGAATCCGTTGCCGACTATGCAGTCGTATTCAGGATACTCGTTCTCCGCTTTGGAGATGGCCCTGCTGAGCACAAGATCGATTATCTGGGTCTTTATCGAAGGCTTGTCCACGCGGTCATCGTACAGCTCCCATTTGGTGAGAAGGATGGTGTACGCCGCCATACGCCTGAACAGTTCCTGATCGGTGAACGGTTTACGGAAGACGCACCTCCATGACTTCGGGGTCTTCTCGAAAGTATCGTCGCCGCCCATGACTGCATTGAGGATTATTGTGTTGAAACACATGTCATAATTGACGGCGGCGGTGGAAACAAGACCGAACTGGTCCTTCAGCTGATGACATGTCTCGCAGTAATACCTCTGATAGGAATCGAGCTCCCTTGCGGTTAGGCGGGAGTACAGCGGGACCGTGTAGCCGAACATCGAACCTTGTAGCCCCGCATACTTAAAAAACCGTTGTATCGGCAAATCAAGAACCCGAGCATCGGCCGAACGGAGACCTATTCGGTATCCGACACCTGTGATTTAAAAAGACCCAGATAGTTGATTCGTAAACTATCGCCGATGCTTTACTAAGATTTCAATCAATCCAACTGTATTTTTTATAAATTAGAAGGGCTTATATAAAAATTAAGGTCTGAGGTACGATTCATCGGAGTACGAAAGATGACCGAGATTGTAAAACAAAAACGTCTGTCACCAGGAGTGTTCCTCCTGCTCATTATCCTGCTGAGTTGTTTTGCGCCCATCTCAACAGATATGTATCTGCCCGCGCTGAGCACGATGGTTGCAGAACTGAACACCACAGAATCAGTTATGAACATCACACTTTACGGATTCATGCTGATGTTGGCCGTCTCAATGCTGGTCACAGGCCCGATCATTGACAAATACGGTAGGAAGAAACTGCTCATCGGTTTCCTTGTCCTGTACATTATCGTGACCTTCACAGCGGCCTTTGCGAAATCCATTGAAGTCCTCATCGTACTGAGGCTCCTCCAGGCATTCGGTTCCGGAGGGGTCATGACCATCTCCACCGCCTTCGTAAAAGATGCATATTACGGCACCGCCATGACCAAAGCCCTGAACATTGTGGCGATGATCGGAGTTCTGGGACCTGTCATCGCACCTATCGCCGGCGCCGCCCTTATCAGCACCTGGGGCTGGAGAGAGACCTTCATCGCACCGGCCCTGTTCGGTGTCATCTGCCTTATTATCTCCCTCTTCGTGACGGAGACCCTTCCTGAAGACCAGAGGGTCTCTGGAGGTATGTCCGCTATGCTCAGCGGAATGAAGGGGCTGTTCCACGACCATGCGTTCATGACCTTCCTGATCATCATCTGTCTGTTCAACCTGCCTCTGATGGCATATCTCGCAGTGTCATCATATGTCTACGAAGGCAGCTTCGGATTTTCCGAGACCGAATACTCTCTGATATTGGCCGCAGCGCTGATCTTCAGTATCGTCATGATGGGCATCATCAACAAGGTCACCTGCCATACCGTCAACAAGAAGCTCATTCCGCTCTTCTTCGTGATCGGATTCATCGGATCCGTGATCATGTTCGTCATCGGCCACAAAACCTGGTTCACCTTCCTGCTCGCATACCTGTTCCTGGTGACAGCAGGAGCAACCATCCGTCCATGGGGAATGAGCGTACTGATGAGAAGCTATCCCGGAAACAGCGGAACCGTTTCCTCAATGATCAACTTCATGTTCTTCATGTTGGCGACCATCGGAATGGTCCTCGCCACTGCAGACCCCGACTACGTCCTGGTCCTCGGTGTTCTTTCCCTGGCAGTCTGCGTGCTCTACATCATAATGTATCTGGCACTTGCAAAGATCGGGTTCTCCAAGATACGTCAGCTAGAAGGCACCGCGGCCGGAGAGGACCTGCAGTAAACCATCTTGAAGGGGCCGGGGGATATGGTCCCCCTACCTCCGAAACCAAAAGACCCAGAAGTGAAAAAAACGATCGTCTGGGAGATCCGATTAAATCCCTTGTGAATGCCACAGTTGACGCAACGGCCCGACATGCGGTCACTTATTTTGTCAATTCCGTATCCCGCAAAGACACTGAATTTCGAAGAACAGACGAAACTCCGACGTCACTGCGACCCCCATGACCTGAAATCATGGTTGAGTTAGGGTTATATATCCCCTATTCCGCCCAGTCAAGCCCGACAGACTGTAATAAGTCATTATATAGGGGGAAAACTTACCGACTTTATTAAGAAGCCAGCAATGGCTAGGTGAGTCAATGTCACAGTCTGTAGAAGATTTAATCGCATCCTACATGAGTCAGTCCCCTCTTGCGTTTACAACAATGGCGATCGCTACCGGAGAAGAAGAACATCAGGACAGGAACGCACCGAAAAATGCGGACAACGAGAACATTCACGGAGCCATCAGCGGAGATCCCACCTGTGAATATTGCTGTTGCAGTGACAACGGATTCTGCAAGACCCCCGCTCAGCACGCTGCCGTCATCGGATGTGTCGTCGTCTGTTGTGTATGCTGCTGTTACTGCACTAACGGATTCAACGGATACTACACATACTGGCCCTTCTGATTTGGAAACGGACCAGGATGAGCCGGCTCATTTCGGTTATTATCAAACCCACCCTTGCATGCGGAATGGCGTGCAAGCATTGCTACCATTCTCCGGAGGAACTCTCCTCCAAGGAATGTATCTCACTTGAAAGACTGGAAAAACTCTTCAGGATGCTGTCCCGCGAGTATGATTCAGTCTGGTTCGTATGGCATGGGGGAGAACCACTTTCCCTCCCGTTCAGTTTTTACAAGAATGCCATCGAACTGGAGAAGAAGATCTTCGGGCCCCACAGGTATGGAAACACAGTACAAACGAACGGTCTGGGACTCAACCGCAGACTTCTCAAATTCTGCAAAGACAACGAGATCAACATCGGGATCTCCCACGAGGGACCTTATGATGACATTCTCCGTCATGATGGAAAGAAGATCGAATCCCTCATCGCGGATATGTCGGACGGTGAACGTATGTTCTCTGTCAATTCCACCATCTCCCGCGAGACCCAGGATAAACAGACCGAGATATTCAGACACTTCCGCGATGTGGGTGCGGCAGTAAGTCTGAGTCCTGTACTTCCAGTAGGATGCACCGCCTGCCACACGGAACTCATTCCCAAACCCGAGGCATACATCAGATCGAGCATCGAGGCGTTCGATGAGTGGTTCAACGATCCCGACTGCAGAACGCCTCTGGTACCTCACTTCCTGTACGTTTTATCAGCTCTAGGAAACCCCCAGTTCAGCGACTGTGCCCACACATCCTGCCTCACCAAGTATCTGTGCATCTACCCCAACGGGGACCTGTATCCCTGCGCCAAACCCTGCCCCGGAACGATGAAATTGGGCAACATCGATGATATCGGTTCTATTTCCGAAGCATTCCACAGCGAAGCCTTCGGCGAGATCCTAAAAGGAACGATAGCACGCAGGCAGAAGTGCCAGACATGCGAGATCTTCAATTACTGTCAGGGCGGTTGTACCCTTGATGCCCATTACGAATCGGGCATCGAGAACAACGGCGGAGATTCCTGCAGGATCTACCGCGAGATTTTCACCCATGTAAAGAAATGCGTCGATGAGATAATCGACGAGAAAAAGGACCTTTCCAAGTACAACCCCTTCGTGAGGGATGCCATACTCGGAAAAATCGTGAACCCTGCACTCAGCAGTTTCTGATCACTGGGTCTTTACAGCTATCGCGCTGACCTCTATCTTCACGCCTTTCGGCAGAGAGGTCGCTGCGATACAGGTCCTTGCAGGGAAGGGCTTTGCGAAGAACTTCTCATAGATGGCGTTGACCTTTGCGAAATCGCCCATATCCACGAGATAGAGGTTCACGGACACGACAGTGTCCCTGTCCGCTCCGCCGGCCTTGATGACAGCAAGCAGATTGTTCAAGGCGAGTTCCGCCTGTTCCTCGATGGTCTCCGGAATGACACCGGTCCTGGGATCAAGAGGGATCTCTCCGGCGGTGAAAACAAGATCACCTGCGACTATGCCCTGAGAATAAGGTCCTACTGCAGGAGGTGCGTTCTCGGTGATCACCTGTTCGATACTCACATTCATTCCTCCGTGCTGCTAATGTCATACGGCGTGTTCTGATACACATAATAATTGAGCCAGTTGCTGAATATCAGATTGGCCGTGCTCCTCCAGGTCATGATCGGATCTTGGGACGGATCGTCGTTGGGGAAATAATGGTCCGGCACATGCGGATTCATTCCCTTGTCAAGGTCACGATAGTACTCATAGGACAGGGTGTTGGGATCGTATTCCATATGTCCCAGAATGAATATCTGACCGAACTGTTCACTCACGACGATACCTACACCGGCCTCATCTGATATCACGATAGTGTGGAGATGAGGATTCTTGAGAATATCCTCAGACCTGACCTCTGAATGCCTGGAATGCGGGAACTTGAAGAAATCATCCAATCCCCTGAGGAGAGGATCGTCCTTGACCATGGCCTGGTGGACATAGATACCGGATTTCTTCGAATCAAGATGGTACTTCGGGACCTTGTAATGGTAATATAGGCCCGCCTGTGCTCCCCAGCAGATATGCAGAGTGGATGTCACATGGGTCTTGCTCCATTCCATGATCTCCGAGAGTTCCTCCCAGTAATCGACGTCCTCGAACGGGATATCCTCCACAGGCGCACCCGTGATAATCATACCGTCCCATTTCCTTCTTTTAACGTTGTCAAAGACCTCATAGAACTTGTCAAGATAATCCTGCGAGGTGGTCTTGGAACAATGGGTCTTCATCATGAGGAACTTGATGTTCACTTGAAGGGGGGTGTTACTGAGAAGCCTCAACAACTGTATCTCGGTCTCCACCTTGGTGGGCATCAGGTTGACGATAAGGATCTCGAGGGGACGGATGTCCTGGTGCGCAGAACGTTCCTCACTCATCACGAAGATGTTCTCGTTTTCGAGTACTCCGGCTGCAGGCAGATCGTTCGGTACGTTTATCGGCATCTTTTCCCCTCTGAATGAAGTTTCAGTCGAAGATCCCCATACTGACGTATTTGTCTCCGCCGTCAGGTACGATGGCGACGACCTTCGATCCGGGGTTGGCCTTGGCGATCTCGATGGCCTTGACGATGTTGGCACCGGCGGAGATGCCGATGAAGATACCTTCTTCGCGGGCGACGGTCTTTGCCATTGCCATAGCATCTGCGGATTTGACGGTCTCGACACGGGTGATGACACTGCGGTCGAGGTTCCTGGGGACGAAGTTGGCTCCGATACCCTGGATCTTGTGTCCGCCTGCGTGGCCTTCGGTGATGAGCGCGGACTCTGCAGGTTCGACGGCGATTGTCTGAGCGTCGGATCCCGCGTCTTTAAGGGCCCATGCAATACCGGAGATGGTCCCTCCGGTTCCGAAACCGGCTACGACATAATCCACATCGGGAAGGTCCGCAAGGATCTCCTTTCCGGTGCCTGCCCTGTGGGCGAGGACGTTAGCAGGATTGTCGAACTGACCGGTCATGATGGAGTTAGGGGTGGATTTAACGAGTTCGTCGGCCTTGTCAAGGGTTCCCTTCATACCCTCGGAACCGGGGGTGAGCACGATCTTGGCACCATAGGCCTTCATGTAGGCCTGCCTCTCCTTGGACATGGTCTCAGGCATAACAAGTATGCAGTTGTATCCGCGGACCGCCGCGATCATGGCGATGGCGATACCGGTGTTTCCGGAAGTAGGCTCGATGATTGTTCCTCCTTTCTTGAGGAGACCTTTGGCCTCGGCATCGTTGATCATGGAAAGGACAGCACGGTCCTTGACGGATCCTCCAGGATTCTTGCTCTCGAGTTTTACGTAGATCTCAGAACCTTTGGGAGACAGTTTGTTGAGTCTCACAAGAGGGGTGTTTCCGATGACTTCGGTAATACTGTTGTATTTTGCCATTGAACGAAATTAGGTGGGGCAGTATAAAAGTTTAGTCAGTACTAAACTATCATTTTTATTCGCATATGACTATTTTCATACTCATAGGATAATCCAATCATTCAGTATTACTTGTTTCTACATATGGAATTAATACAATTATCTGGCACATTTAATTTGTCTTAAAAATCAAAAATCCGTTTAAATATCGCTAACTTGCATGAAATCCTATATAAAATTACGACATTTGGTCTTCCATGAACGATGACAGGATGGAACCGCTCAGACGGAACTTCCAATTCCAGAAAGTGATTACTGTAGTGGGCGCGTTGCTGATGATCAGCAAATTCCTCGCCTACTTCCTTACGAACTCGGTGTCCATCCTCACCGATGCACTTGAAAGCATCGTCAATGTCGCCGCCGGTGCGATCGGACTTTTCGCACTGTACCTCTCGATGCAGCCCCCGGACAAAAGTCACCCTTACGGTCACGGAAAGGTGGAACTCATCTCATCCTCCGTCGAGGGGACCCTGATCTGCCTTGCAGGACTCATGATCATTTTCGAGACCGCAGAAAAGGTCCTACGCGGAGACCTCGGGATCCGTTCGCTCGATCTGGGTCTTGTCATCGTGGCAATCGCAGCGGCCGTGAACTATGCCATGGGCGCCACCGCCATCACCATGGGGAAAAAGAGCCGTTCTCTTGCCCTGGAGGCCAGCGGAAGGCACCTCTGCAGCGACACATATTCCTCCGTCGGTATCCTTCTGGGTCTTTCGATCATGTATATGTGCGCCAGTTTCGGATACAATGCATATTGGATCGATCCCGCCATGGCCGCCTTGTTCGGATTCATCATCTGCCGCACCGGAGTCAAAGTGGTATACAAATCATTCTGCGGCATCATGGACACCTCCGATGGCAAGCTTATCACAAAGGTCACACGCTGTCTGAACCAGGCCCGTACCGATGATGTGCTGGACATCCACCACCTGAGGATAACCACATACGGCGCATCGTTCCACATCGATGCCCATATGGTGGTGCGCCACATCATGACCGTCGGAGAGGTCGAAGAAGTAGTAACGAAATTCCGTAAAAAAGCAAACAAGATACTCGGTGATGATGTGGATATCACTTTTATGGCGGAACCCTGCGGCAGACAGTTCTGCAGATACTGCAAGAACGGATGTGACCTCAGGCGCTTCGACTTCGTGGAAACGAACATAATCTCCGCCGAAAAGGCCACTCGTGCTTCACCTGCCAAAAGCAAACTATACAAGGAAGAACCCTAAGGGCAGAAGACTAGCCTTATATCCATCCAACCGTATTTCGGAGCATGTTAGGATTCGGCAGGAAGGACGTTCCCGAGAAGGTCCGCAGACTCGGACTCAGCAAGTGGTATGGAACTCTCTCAGAGAACGACAAGGTGAAACTGGGCAGATACATCGACAAGGCCGACGATTCGTCCGAATCCGCATTCTTCGTATCCGTCATCGCTCAGGCCGATGAAGACCACAACTACAAGTTCATCGCGGCCCTTTACGACAGCGTCAAAGACCTCATCAAGAACGACATCGAACGCTACGACGTCAACGATGCGGCCCTCCTCGGATTCTACAACATGGAGGACTACGACCGCTGTCTGGCACTTTGTGATATCGGCCTCGGACTCCTCAAAAAGAAAGAGGTCTTCGAGCACGTGATGTCCCGCGGAACCACTGACATCCCCATCCCCAACGACATCAACTGTCGCAACTACAAGCTCAATGTCATCGTCGGCATCAAGTTCGACTACGATCAGGGAGACAAACTTCTGCTCGAGTTCCTGGACATGGGCCTCATCACACCTGAAGATGTGGAACACCGCAGGAACTCCATTAAGACATTCCGTCTTCAGAGGACCTTCGACAATATCTTCAACGTCAAAGAGAAGAACTGAGGAAGGACCTCCACCCTACCTGCGGGATCACATCGACCGCAGGTTCCTCATAAGGATGGATTTTATCGATCTGGGACAGTACTGCTTTCAAATCCTCTCTCCTGCAGACGAACTTCAGTACCATCTCATCGGCCACGGTGATCTCTCCGAGGGTTCCGTCGAAGGGATGTGCCCCTTCTTCGGTCTTCCAGGTCCCTTTCACTGGGAAATAGTAGAAACATCTGCGGTATCCCGGATAGACAGGTTCGAGAACCGAATCGATGGCGTCCATCAGGAACTCCATATATTCCTTCGGAACCGAAACCGATACACCGTAAATCTCAGTGGGTCCCATGGAGAACCGCTCCGGTGCCTTTCCTGTCGATCTCTGATGTGAGATCTTCGACCGCGTCGGATACAGCACGTCCCGCCTTGGCATCGATGTCAGCTATGATCCTCTGGACCTTGGCGATTCTTTCATCGATGTTCTTCAGCGCCTTCTTCGCATGGCTCTTGAGGTAGGCGGTGCTTAGAAGGGTGGCGAGCATACTGGTCAAGGGAAACAGATAGACAAGTCCGGCCACGAGACCAGTGGCATTCTTGATATCGGAATTGCGAAGGACCTTGTCCACCAATGCATTATCGGGAATGGGCTGCAGTTTGCGCCTGAGGGCCTGGTACATCAGTTTCTGACCGCCGTAGACGACCTCCATGCTCCACTGCACCTGTCCCAGGACCGGTGCGGGGACGCCTTTGGGAACGGTGGTCTTGTCGAGAATGGCCTTTCTGAAATCCTCTGCGGAATGCCCGGGGAATTCGGTCCAGTTGTAGCCTGCGGTGTAAACGGAATGTGCGTCTGAACCGCTGGTCGCGGCCCACCTTCCGGGATATAGATCCATGATCCTTTGTGCGAAAAGATTGGAGTAAGGATCGGGGTGACCGCCGTTGATGGTCTCAAATCCCTCAAGCGGAAGTTCGAAGATCTTCTCCTGCATACCGTCAACGTGAACGCTGAACGGATGAGGAGCGATGCAAAGACCACCCTGTTCATGGATGATATCCACGGTCTCTTCGGGAGATAGGAACTTCTTGGGCTTCTCAGTAAGCCAAAGGCCGATGACCTCGCCCTGATTGGTCATAACTTCGTCACCAACGACGATCTCGATGTCATCGAATTTCTTGGCATACTTCTCTGCCCTGAAACCACCTGCTACCTCGTTGTGGTCGGTTATACAGAGGACATCCAATCCTTCACGCCTTGCACGGTCGACCTGTATTTCCGGGTCGATTACCGATTCTGGGAAACGGAGAATACCGAGCTTGTTGAAACCGGAATAGTCCGTATGCGAATGAGTATCCGCTTTACCCATCTCATCCATACGCACCCCAACAGAGTTAGTTATTATAAGTATTTCTGAAATAATTTAGGGTTGACTAAATAATTTCATACATCCCCGAATATAATACTGTACTTACTACAGGATATTTCGACAGAAGAGATCGGGAGGGCCCCGACCAGACAGTCCGATAAAGAACTCACTGCTCGGCGTTCTTGGACTTGTTCTGATCGAGGTCGTCGGGGTAGTAGTATTCTCCCTCTGCCTTCTGAGTACGGTCGAGGTTGGAACCTTCCTTATTGATCCTGGGTCTGTGAGTGTCCGCATCACGCCTGAATGTGATGCCGACGGTCTTAAGGAACTTGTTCATACCTTCACGCATCTTGAAAGGACCTTCCGCGATACCGTGGCGTCCGGGCTCTCCTCCGAAGACCATGATTGAATCCGCGACCATATCGATGAAATAGATGTCGTGGTCGACGACCATGGCAGAACGGCCGGTCTTATCCATCATTCCGGAGATACACTTTGCAGCCTCCATCCTCTGGTTCGAATCGAGATATGCGGACGGCTCATCGAACAGGTAAATGTCAGCTTCCTCAGCAAGACATCCTGCGATGGCGACCCTCTGAAGTTCTCCTCCCGAAAGAGTGGACATCTTCTTCTCGAAAAGGAATTTGATGGCCAGCGGGCCGAGGACCTGGGTCTCGAAGATGCTTGAGGTGACGGTATCGAAATTCTTGGCATACAGGTATTCCTGGACGGTGCCGTCGAAGTCATGTGAGATATACTGTGGCTTGTAGGCGACCTTCATGACACCGTTGACGCATCCTTTATCGGGTTTGATCTCTCCTGCGAGCATCTTGACGAAGGTGGTCTTACCGGTGGCGTTCGGACCGACGATACCCACGGATTCTCCGATCTTCACGGATCCGCTGTTGACATCGAGCTTGAACTCTCCGAAATCTTTCGAGACCTCCTCGAAATCGATGAGTTCTGGAGTGTCCCATTCACCGGAAGGCGCCATCAGATCGAACTGGATGGGGCGCTCCCTGAAACGGATGTTCTCCTCGGGAAGATATCCGTTGAGGTATGCGTTGATGGCCACTCTGACCTGTCTCGACAGGGTGAACACACCGTATGCTCCCTCGGAACCATAGACAAGGTTGACGATGTCTGCGAGATAATCGAGGATGGCAAGATCGTGTTCAATGACGATGACGTACTTGTCCTCGGCGGCGAGGCTCTTGATAATACGGGCCATCTTGACCCTCTGATAGATATCGAGGTATGAGGTGGGCTCATCGAAGAAGTAGATATCAGCGTTCTTCATGCAGGTGGCGGCCATGGCGACCCTCTGAAGCTCTCCTCCGGAAAGCTTGGAGATGTCCCTGTCGATGACCTGTTCCAGACCGAAGGTCTTGACGGCCTCGTCAACGGAAAGACGGTCGGTGTTCTTGGAAAGAAGGTCCCTGACGACACCTTTGGTGGATTTCGGAAGGAGGTCGACGTACTGCGGCTTGTATGCGACCTTGATCTTACCCTCGTAGACGGACTTCATGTAATCGTGCATCTCGGTGCCCTTGAAGTGGGCGAGGATGCCTTCGACATCGGGGGGATTGTCGAACCTGCCGAGATTGGGTTTCACGAGGCCGGAAAGGATGTTGATGGCGGTGGTCTTACCGATACCGTTGGGTCCCAGGATACCGGTGATCATTCCCTTCTTGGGGGTCGGGAGACGGTACAGACGGAAGGAGTTCTCGCCGTACTGGTGGATCATCTCCTCTTTAAGTTCATCAGCGAGACCGATGATCTTGATGGCCGAGAAGGGACATTTGTTGATGCAGATTCCGCACCCCTGGCACAGTGTTTCGGAGATAATGGGTTTACCCCTTTCTCCGAAAGTGATTGCCTCAATTCCGGTCCTCATAAGAGGACAGAACTTGGAACATTCCTGATTGCATTTCCTGTTCTGACACCTGTCGACCAATACCGCCGCGATCCGCATGATTAATCGGATGTGCCAACGCCCGCTTTTTAATATAACTATCGCAAGGCCCGACCCGTCCAGAAATAAGGGTGCTTCGGGTTCCGTTACGTTTAATGTATCCTCCGCCATAGGGTTACCAATGGAAACCGGGAAAGAAACGTCAGGTACGAAAAACCTTCTCGGAGACCCGACCGTGGCTATCCCTGTGATGGTCGCCCCTTTGGCGGTAGCGATACTGATCCAGAACGTCAACAGCATGACAGATATCATGTGGGTCTCCTGGCTGGGAGGCACTGCAGTCGGTGGTCTGGGTCTTGCATATCCGCTGTATGCGACGATATGCGGATTCGGTAACGGACTGGGGATAGGTGTATCATCGGCCATAGCCCGTCACGTCGGAGTGAGGGACAGAGAAGGCGCGATGCGCACCGCAGGGCAGGCGATATTCCTGTCGGTTGTGTTCGCGATCATCCTGTCCTGCATATTCGTCCCGTTTGCAAGGCCCCTCATGGGTCTTTTCGGCGGCGGAGAGGCTATCGATGCATCCCTCGAATACGGAATGCCGATCTATACCGGCTGTTTCTTCCTGATCATCTCCTCGGTCATGTCCGGAATCCTGAGAGGTGAAGGTGCCGCCCGTGCATCTATGATAATCCAGGTCGCCGGTGCCGCGACGAACATGATCCTCGATCCGATATTCATCTACGCACTCGATTGGGGTGTGTCCGGTGCAGGATGGGCGACCGTCGCCGCAGGCATAGTTTCCATGGTCCTGGGTCTTTCATTTTACGTGAAAAAGGACATGATGTATGTGAAGCTCCGTCTGAGGGACCTGATACCCAATTGGAAGTATTCCAAGGACATCCTCTATGTGGGACTTCCCCAAAGTTCCGAGTATGCGGTGATGTCTCTCATCAACATGCCCATGAACTATATCATCGTCGCCGTAGGTGGTGCTTCCGCGGTCGGCATATACACCTCTGCGTGGCGTGTCGCATACATCGCATTCGTCCCAGCCCAGGCCTACGGAGGCGCGGTGGTTTCAGTATGTTCGGCAGAATTCTCAGCGAAACGCTCTAAGATGATCGAAAAGGCATTCCATTTCGCTGTGAAAAAGTCGGTGAGACATTCGCTGTATCTCGCGATCGCGATGATAATCCTCGCTTATCCGATGGCGATAGTCTTCACTCAGGCAGACGATCTTCAATACCTGAGGACGGAGATGGCCCTGCTGTTCGTCTGTCTCGCGGCGATGCTTCCTGTGATGTCCCAGGTGTTCGTGGGGTCGTCCTTCCTGCAGTCGATAGAGCATTCGGGCGTAGCGCTCATGTCCTCGCTCATCAGGAACATCGTGATGGTCTTCGGATACATTTCAATGGCATGGATATTCCACACAACCTTGAGCATCTGGGTCATTATGGCCCTTATCGAAATATTCGGCGGTGTGCTGATGGCCTGCCTTGCATGGAAGTACATTAAGAGGTTCTCCGCGAAGTGCGCCGCGGATCCGACAGCGAACCTCGGGTGAATAATAAACAGGTGCGCGTGTGCGCATATCTATAATTACCGCTCTGGTAATCGCCTATCATTATGTCAAAGATACTGATCAACATCGCATGGCCGTACGCGAACGGCCCCATCCATCTCGGCCACGTCGCCGGATCTCTCCTTCCCCCGGACATATTCAGCAGATACAACCGCCTCAAAGGCAACGAGGTATGGGTCGTCGGAGGTTCAGACCAACACGGAACCCCCATCACCGTCTCCGCAGAAAAAGAAGGTGTGACCCCTGAGGAGATCGCCGACCGTTACCACAACATCAACAAGAAATCGATCGAAGGCATGGGGATCGAATACTCCCTCTTCAACAAGACCCACTGTCCCATTCACGAAGAGGTCACCCAATGGATGTTCAGCCGTCTCCGCGAGAACGGATACATTGAAGAGATCACCGAGGACGAGTATTACTGCCCCAAGTGCCAGAAGTTCCTTCCCGACAGATATGTGGAAGGCGTATGTCCCAAATGCGGTGCCAAAGATGTCCGTTCCGACCAGTGCGACAGCTGCGGTACCACCTTTGTTCCCGGGGATCTTCTCGAGCCCCACTGCATGCACTGCGGTTCCACCCCGGTCGTCAAAGCATCGAAACAGTTCGCCCTGAAACTCTCCGCCTTCGAGAAACCCCTGACGGACTGGATCGGCACCAAGGGCTACTGGAGACCCAATGTGAAATCCTTCACCGAGAACTTCCTCAAAGGAGGTCTGAAGGACAGGTCCATCACCAGGGACATGTCCTGGGGTGTCACCATCCCCGTCGAAGGCGACGAATGGAAGTCCAAGGTAATCTACGTATGGTTCGACGCCGTCATCGGTTACCTCTCATCCTCCGTTCAGCACTCCAAGGATATCGGAGACCCTGAATACTGGAGGACGTTCTGGCAGAACCCCGACTGCAGGCACTACTACTTCATCGGAAAGGACAACATCCCGTTCCACTCCATTATCTGGCCCGCCATGCTCATGGGCTGCAAAAATGATTTCAACCTCCCCTATGACATCCCTGCCAACGAATATCTGATGTTCAACGGTGGAAAGCTCTCTAAGAGCAGGAAGGGGTCTGTGACGGACGGATACTCCCTGATCCCCAGGGACATTCCCCATGTCCTCGAGAAGTTCGATCCCGAAGAGGTCCGTTACTATCTTTCAGTAGTCATGCCCGACCTCCATGACTCCGATTTCTCCTGGGAGGACTTCGAGACCAAGATCAACAACGAACTCGTGGCCGCCCTCGGAAACTTCTATCACCGCTGCCTCAGCTTCACCCACAAGAACTTCGGCTGCATCCCGGAGAACGATTCCCCCGACGCGAAGGTCACCGAGGAGATCGGATCTGTTTTCAAGGATTACAGCGAACACCTGGAGACCTGCGACTTCAAGAAGGCCATTCAGGACGTTATGGCCCTCGCCCATTATGGTAACGAATACTTCAACTCCTGCACCCCTTGGAAACTTGTTAAGACCGACAAGGCCGCCTGCGGAAAGGTCCTTTACGACAACCTCAGGATCGTCAGGGCCCTCGCTGTCATGGCATGGCCCTTCATGCCCAGGTCATCCGATAAGATCTGGAGCGATCTGGGTCTTGAGGGCTCCGTCGAGAAGGCAGGATATGCCACACTCGGCAAAGAACTCGTATCCGGAACTGCTCTTCCCGAACCCCAGCCGGTCTACGGCAAGATCGACCTGAAGGTCATGTTCCCCGAACTGTTCAACCAGCCCGAGGCCGACGTGCCCAAGAAGAAGGAGGAACCCAAGGCGGAACCCTTCGCGGCCTTCAGGAAACTCGACCTTCGCGCAGGAAGGATCGTCAACGTCGAGGACCACCCTGCAGCCGACAAACTGTACAAACTGACCGTGGACTTCGGAGATGCGGAACCCAGGACCATCTGTGCCGGTCTCAAGGCGTTCTACACCAAGGACGAGCTCGTGGGGTACGAAGGGATAGCGGTCTACAACCTTGCGCCCCGCCCCCTCCGCGGAATCGATTCCTGCGGAATGATGCTGTGCGCGGACGATGAAACTCTCGGCGGAAACACCATCGCCCTCCTGAAACCGTCCCGCGAGGTACCTCCCGGAACCCGTTTCGGATTCACGGATGAAGAGGTCACCGGCATCGCAGATTACAAGAAGCACTTCTCGCAGACCGTCATGAAGACCTCCTCTGTAAAGGACGGAAAATTCACCGCCGACGGTTCCGATATCGAAGTGCCGGCAGGTGCCCCCGAAGTAATCGCAGCAGTGATAGACAACGGAAAGACCGTCGCGCTCACGGACGGAAAAGGAACCACGGTCACGGTCGTACGTCCTGTAAAGAACGGTGCGATTATCAGATGAACAAAGTCAACCAAAGATGATATCATGGACAACAACGAACAGAGCATACCCTTCACAGACTTCAGAAGACTCGACCTCCGCCTCGGTACCGTCAAAGAGGTC
Organism: Candidatus Methanomethylophilaceae archaeon; assembly: GCA_963591575.1. Lineage (GTDB taxonomy): Archaea > Thermoplasmatota > Thermoplasmata > Methanomassiliicoccales > Methanomethylophilaceae > Methanomethylophilus. The sequence goes on along the minus strand of CAVATL010000003.1, from coordinate 102,846 downwards.
AACGACCACCCCGATGCCGAGAAACTGTACATCCTGAAGGTCGACCTCGGAGAGGAGGAACCCCGCACTGTGGTCACCAACATCAAGAGCATCTACTCCAAAGAAGACCTGCTGGGACATAGGATCCTCATCGTGGCGAACCTCAAACCAGCCAACTTCAGAGGAGTGAAATCCTTCGGAATGATCGTGGCTGCGGATGACACCGAAATGGGTGGGAACAGCCTCCTTCTGCTCCAGCCTTCCTGCGATGTCCCGGACGGCACGCAGATGGGCTGCGGACTCGAGATCTCTACATCCAGGGCCGATATGAAACACATCGAGAAGGTGAACATGAAGATCGCCACCGTAAAGGACGGCAAATTCATGGGTATGGACATCGAACTCCCGGAGGGCGCACCTGCACGTGTCGCCGCTGTAATCGACCAGGACAAGGTCCTCGTCCTCGGAGACGGAAAGGACTGCGTGATGACGGTCGACGGTGACATCACGGACGGAGCGCCGGCTATATGAAGGCAGACCTGCACGTCCACACATGTTATTCCAACGACGGGGTGTCATAGCCCCGTCAGGTGATCGAACAGTGCGTGTCCGAGGGTATCGGTTGCGTGGCAATCACCGATCATAATGAATTCAAAGCCTTTGCAGATGAAAAGGACAATCCCGAAGGTATAATCATCATCCCCGCCGAAGAGGTCTCCTCCTCCGAGGGCCACATCGTGGCATTGGGGATAGACCGTCAGATCCCCCGTGACATGGGGATCCAGGAGACCATCGACGCCATCCATGAAGCTGGCGGATTCGCTGTCGCGGCACATCCGTACAGATGGTGGTCCGGACTCGGAGTGAAGAACACGCTCGCATTCGATTTCGACGGCATCGAGGCCCTAAACGCACGTTCCATCCCCAGCGCGAACAGGAAATCCCTGAAACTGGCACATAAGATCGGAAAGCCAATGACGGCAGGCAGCGATGCGCATTCCCCTGGAAGGATCGGTCACGGATATGTGGACCTTCCCGACGGACTGAAGACCTGGCAGGAGGTCATGGATGCCATCAAGGCCGGAAAAGCGGAACCCCACAGCAGCTCAAGGGCTATGGGCGGGACCCTGCGTTACGGAATGAAATCCATCGGACAGTGGATCTTCAGAGGATTCAAGAGAATGTGAATCCCGTTTCGAAAACTATTCAGGCCCCGATCTCTGCACAGATCGATGGGTATTTTCAATCGTTTCCACAAACATATTGCCTCTCAAGAACGCATCTGAAAAATCCTGTACACAGTACAGAAGTATGCAAAAAACCGTATGCTGGCACTTTTAAGTACCAACCGTATTCAATTTGTAGACAGTGATTTTCTGAGTAAATCGCTTATGCCTGTTTTTTCCTGGTTTCCAACCATGTCTAACCGATGTCCTCAATACGGTTAAATACGCTCAAATCGAACATATTCAGCAATAATACAGATGAAATCACATCTGTAAGGGGAATAGAAAATGAATATGAACGGAGCACTTGGGAAACACACCGAAATATTGTGTGCGATTGTTGCGATAGCGGCGGCCTTGCTTCTGATGGTATCCATACTGTCAATAAGCGATACATCTACAGCGGCGGATACCGTGGAAAAGGACAAATCCGACACCACCGGCAACACCTACGTCGACATAAACGGTGATTTCAAACTCAAATACACCGTCGTCTCCAGTACCGACAAGACCGTGAAGATCTCCGGTTACAGCTACTCTGGAAGCTCTGCAACAGCTGTCACATTCCCCGCGAAGATCGTTTACGACAGTGTCGAGTACCAGGTCATCGGAATCCCCGACGATAGTTCGTACTGGTCGACGAATCCGTTCATGAAGACCGCTAAGGTGAGCGAACTCACCATAGAGGTCAGCTATTCCTCCTACACCCTGCCTTCCGATTTCATGAAGAAGAACACATACCTGACCAAAGTGACATTCAAGGTCGAAGGCGACGATCCCGGAGGAGACGGAAAGGTCTCCATCGGAGACAGTGCCTTTGACGGATGCACCAACCTCATCGATCTGACCCTTCCGGAGGTCCTCACCCAGGTAGGTATGACCGTGTTCGCGAACTGCACCAAGCTCGGTTCCCAGAACACCAGCGAAAATCCCTTCGTATTCAACACGAAGATCGTAGGATACAAGGTCGGCTCAGATATCACCCGTGACAAATGCTACCTGTTTACCGGATGTACCGGATTGGTCTATCTCGAACTCGGAAAGAACGTCAACACCGTCACTGGTATCTTCAGTCCCCGTACCGATACCGGCCACAGTGGATGTTCCAGCATCAAAGTTGTCTACAATGCAGGCACCAAGATCTCTCAGGGCGATGTGGAAGCATCGATCGTGGAAAGCGGTTCATACGGTGTATTGATCTTCTACTTCTGCGGCGGAGACCTCACTCAGGGAGCGGCCATATCCGGAAACAGTTATACAATGCCCAAGGGAACCCTGAACGGTATCGATATCCCTTCGTGGACCCCCAGGGACGGTACCAACAAATACCTTGGCGGAGTCGAATACAGCTCGTTCTCCCCCTGGAGCACCAGCACTGCGGATGACTCCTACTACTACTTCACCCTGTACGGTAGCTGCACCGTCAATTACCATGTGACCTACAAGGACACATCCGGAAATGTTGTCACCAGCACCGTAAGCCAGGAAGTCGTGTGCATGTACAACTCCCTCCTGTACGGAAAAGACAACTATCCTGACAGCACGGTCAGCGGAAAGATGAGCAAAAGCTTCGAATGGACCAGCTCCACCGGTACCAAATATCTGTCCGGCCAGTCGGTGACCATTTACAGCGATCTCGACCTTTACCTGAACCTCGACGACACCGCCAGCGGAAGCATCACGATCACATACCAGTTCGATTACACAAATGTGTCCACATCGTCTGGAAAATCAACGTATACTGTTTACACGTACAAAACCGAGAAAACCGCCAGCGCAGGCTCCTCTGTATCCCTGCTGACCAACAGCGAATTCCGGACCTATATCACCGGCACTGCTTCATCCTCTGCAAAGAGTGCATTCAGCTCTTACAGCCTCTGGGTCGCACCCGACGGTACAGTCTACAACATGGGCGGTTCCGCAATATTCTACGGTGACATGACCCTGACACCTGTGAAATCAGGATACACTGTGGTCTACTACTCTAACACAACTGCAAATGAGTTCCTGACATTCAACAGCGCCCGTGCCAGTGTGACGATCAACGCCAACACGTTCTTCAACGGCAATGCGCACTTCGTATGCTGGAACACCGCCAAGGACGGATCCGGTACGAACTACTACCCCGAGGATGTCACCACCATCTACGACACCCTTGCACTGTATGCAGTATGGAGCACGGACACCAAGATCGACGTCACCTACAATCTGTACAAAGACAGCACCGGAAAATATGTGTCTGAAACGGACACATACACCTACGGCGATCTAGTAACTCTCCCGAACTTCCTCCGCAGGGGGTACACCCTCGTGGGCTGGAGCTACACACAGTCCCAGCATGTGAATTTTGCAACAGGTTCGCAGGTCACGATGCTGAAGGACCTCACCCTCTATGCAGTGTGGTCAGTGAACTCTCTGACTGTCATCGTCGACAACAAACTGGTCTCGGTCAAAGACATCGGTCCTCTGACCTACGGATACACCGTGTTCGGAGACCTGGTCTCCGGAGACACTGTCAAGCTGACCGTCACACTGAAAGATGCAGACGGAAACGTGGTCGTGAACCCGACAGCAGTGGGTGTTTACACCATCGAGGCTGGATACCAGATCTTCGACAGCAGCGACAATGACGTGACCGGAGAATACTACAGCGAATATGACGGCACCCCAGTCACATTCCAATGCTACTCCGGATTCCTGGCGATCTACAGCGGCAATCCGTCCATTGTAATCGGATGAAATCCTATTCCCCTCAGGGGACCTTAATCCCCTGATTTTTCAATTAACGCTTTCCCAATTTGAGGCACTATACTTTTAAACCGATCTGCGGGATGTGCGTTCCTTTTTCGGTCTTCCGACCGGGTTCTTAATGTTGATTATTTTAGGTAATAGGCCCAGTTCGATCAAGATCTCCTTCTCGTTTGAGGTCAATTTACGAAGCAGCCATTCGCCTTCCGACGACTCCTTGTTCATGGTAGCTCTTCTGAGTTTCCTCAGGATATGATTGTACGGGACCTTCTGAAGCTGCGGAACCTTTTCAAAAGCTTTTCTCAACTTACATGTCATCACTATCGACAGGAAGTTGATGAATTCCGTGCCGACGACAGACCAATCCTCGTGGACCCGGGTCTCATCGAAATCAGAGATGTCCTTGTAGAACCTGAACATGATCTCTATATTCCACTATTCTTCGTACGCTTTGTATGCCGTGATGGGTTCCAGATCCAGGTCGGATATGAAGGAGATCGAACCGAACTCCTTGCGGAGTTCGGTGAGTTCCGACGGATCATAGGCTTCATGTTTCTCAAGCCATGTATCCTCTTCTTCCGTGGCCCTGTGGGAATCTCTGAACGAATAGAGGTGTTTTCCGTCGGTCGTCCGTTCCTTCTTACAGGACAGACCTTTGTATCCTGGCACATTCGTATTTCAGTGGATTTTACAGGAAACAGCAGAACTGTAGAAGTACAAATAATACTGCTTTATATACCAGAACACTTTCGACCGTTTTGACGAATATCGTCAATCCGTACCACGTAGAATCAGAAGGAACCCTTTATCCTGGATCCGGAAACAGTGTACGCAAAAGGTGTTACACGTGATAGATCAAAGGTTACCTTGGAATGGCAGAGAAGGATTCATTTACGGAAGCGTGATAGCGTTTTTGACTTGCATATTCATGCAGTCGACATGCGTATGCATCAGCAACGGTAGCGTTGATTTGAATGTCCTTGTAAAATCATGGATTGCACTCCCATTTGTATGGGTGGTGGCCATGCTTCTGATAAACCTCTTTGTAGGACGTATCGCCGGCATGGCGGTATCCAGATTCACTGAGCCCACAGATAGTTTCTACACAAAGATCACATTCAGCATTATCGCATGCGTCCTTATGATGTCGATGCTGATGACTCTTATCGGCCCAACCATCGGACACATCTTCCAGGGCGAATCAATCACCCTTGCGATTCAGGATTGGCCATCCAACTGGCCCAGAAATTTCTGTTTCGCATTCTGGTTTGAAATGCTTGTGGCCCAGCCCATCGCTAGAGCTGTGATGAAGTACATCCACACCCACAATGTCCCCGAGCCCAATGAGCCGGAGACTGCCTGATCAACAGTTTACTTCACCTTGAGTTGAGCTGTCACACGCGCGCGAAGCACATAATAAATTGAGGACCAGTGATCGGGCAGAGGCCCCAGCCGACCTCTGCCCAAAAACCTCACAAAAAGATTCGTATGCATTTCGGTTACTCGACCCACAGTTTTCCCATGAAAAGTGATAGGACCTTTTTCAGATGAACTTGTCAATCAGCCGAAAAGTTGCGGCATCAGTCAGAGGACAGTTTCTTCAAACAGGACTTTAGCCGTCTTTCCGTTGAACGTGGCACCGTACATGAAGGTCCTTCCTTTCAGGCCTCTGCAGTAATCTTTCTTCTTTATCTGCTCCAGCGTCTCATGTGCCAGACGTTCGGATTCCGCAGTGCCGTCATTCTGCGTTTTCTTGATTTCTACGGAATGTTCGGGTATTTCGGATATCTACTTTCCATAAGGATGTCGGGTCTTCCGTTGCCAGATTCGCGGTCGGTAGACATCCTGTATCTTCCTTCCCTCCGAGGACGATGGTCGCGAGAATAAGATGGTAGTCGCCTTCATCCTTCAGCAAGAGGAACGGATAGTTTTGGAAAGAATATCGCTTAAGACGGCCTGAACCTTCTCCATATCTCCTGCTTCCAACACATCGAGGAATTCCTCGTAGGGATCTGCATTGCTACGGAATGCAAATGCCTGAATATGGTCGTAGCAGACCAACTTTTAATGGAATAAAAACAAGATTTGCACCTACGGGGCGGGCGTACGTGCTTCTTCCGCTGCAACGCTATACACACCGCGATCGATGTGCTCCTGTGAAAAGATATACTTACTCCCGCCCGGAAATAAGATTTCCGCTCAGTTCAGGTCCTTCAGGAACGCGAGCAGATCGTCATAAACGGTCGCCTTAGAGCACATCTCCTGGTCGGGACCGGTCAGATCGGGGACCATGATAACATGACATCCCGCTTCATACGCGGACCTCACTCCGTTCGGAGCATCCTCCACTGCGGCACAATCCTCCGGAGACTCACCGACCCTTTCGCATGCGTAAAGATACACGTCCGGCGCGGGTTTCCCGTTCTTGACGGCCGAGGTGCATACGACCTCATCGAACAGTCCGTCGATTCCTGTCATGGAGAGATACTTCGTCACATGGTCCTGACGCGATGCCGTGGCAACTGCGGTCTTCACTCCATTCGAACGCAGATATCCGAGGATCTCCTTCACACCGGGTTTCAGTTCGACACCTTCGGCATTCACATACACATCCATCAGCCTGCGGCGTTCGTCGCGGACCTTATCGAAATCGAATCCGGGGAACCTCTCGCCGAGATATTTCCTTGTCAGACGTCCGTCGAGACTCCTGATGAAAAGCACATCCTCTCTGGTGATCTCGTAACCGAAGGTACGGCCTGCCTCCATCCAGAACCTGACATTGAGTTTCTCGGTATCCAAAAGGGTTCCGTCCATATCGAAGATCACAGCTTTGTACTTCATCTGATCATTCCCGGGAGATTATGAATGTGCATGCAGGAGGTTCGTTAAATCAGTTTGGTGAAATCATAAAACACGAAATCGAACGTCTGGGTCTTTGAAAATACGAACTGTGCCTCACCGAAATAAGTTAAACATACCTAAAAAGCAAAAAACCCTATAATAAGCACAACATCAGAAACATTATGCAGGGAAGAGAACTCGTCATTGACGAATCAAAATGCGACGGCTGCGGACTTTGTGTGAACGCCTGTCACGAGGGGGCATTGGCCCTTGTCAACGGCAAAGCGAAACTTGTCAGAGAAGATTTCTGCGACGGCCTGGGAGACTGTCTTCCCGCATGTCCCAGGAATGCGATCAGCTTCAGAGAGGCACACGCTGAGCACGACCATGAAACGATGCACGACCACGGCCTCTACGTCGCCTGCCCGGGATCCGCGATGCCTGAGATACCCGGCCACCAGTGGCCCATCCAGCTGGCGCTCGTCCCTCCGAAATCGAACTGGTTCAAAGGAACTGTCGTCTTCGCGGCCGACTGTACCGCCTTCGTTCTCGGAGATATAAGAAAAAGATACCTTGACGGTAAAGCGGTCATCATCGGATGTCCCAAACTCGACGACCGTGCCCGTTTCACAAAGGTCGCCGACATCCTTCAGAACAATCCTATCGAAAAGATCATGGTGATCAGGATGGAAGTCCCCTGCTGTTCGGCACTGACCAAGATCCTCACCGAAGCGATCGAAAAATGCGGAAAGAAGATACAGTTCCAGGAAGTAATACTCGGACGCGACGGAAGGATCATTCAAGAATGATCATCCCATCCGGGCACGGATAAACTCTATATCGTTCTGCGTGTCCGGAAGTCCGTTTTCCAATTCGATTATCGCCATCTGCCCGTAATGGGTGGCGTTGACCACATCGCCCTGGTTGAACTTCAGTCTGAAAAGGTTGAAGAGCACCCTTCCGCGGATGCTTCTGCAGCTGGGGTCGTTCGAATATCCCAGTGCCTCGAGGAGATATCTCTCCCCTCCGACATAGTCCTTGTAGTTGAGGTGCGCATAAACGCAGTAAAGACAAAGACCTGCCTTGTCCTCGATCCTGTTGCCGATGTCGGAACATGCCTCCGAATATAACCTGTCGACCTCGTAGAGATCTCCGGAGTTAACTGCTGCCTTCATCGCTTCCATCGCTGCTCCCGCTTCCATCTTCACACCACGGTTCATATTGTCTTTGCCAATGCAACGGCTTTCTTTTTAGAGATGGGATCTCCGCCCTCGCAGGCATCGGGAAGCCCTTCGATGAGTGCATCTCCCGCATAGACCCAGCCGAGTGAAAAACACACTTCGCGGAAGAACTCGACGACCTTGGAGAATATCGACTCGTCGAAAGAAGGGGAGCATGAAAGCAGCATGACCTTCTTCTCGCTGGGAGAACATTTACCCACGGATTTGCTGACTATATGTTTCAGCTGACTCATACGGAGGTCGTTGTCGCAGGGAAATGCAAACACGACCACATCTGCGATGTCGACATATTCCTTGGAAAAGGTGCAGAGACAGTCATCGTCGCCGCATCCCTCATCTCCGCAGCATCCGCCGCAGGAACATATATGGTTCCTCTCGGCAAGGGTGACGGCCACCTGATGGCCTGCCTCTTTTGCAGTGTCCGTGAAAGCGGACACCATAGATTCGATAGCCCCGTCAGGAAAGTCAGTGAGTTTGATCAAAGCCACTTTTGTCAAGCAGAATCACACCTTGTTTTCGATATCTGGGTCTTTGAAAAGAAGGGCCCTGAGGCCCTTGAGAAAGTTTCAGGAAAGCACATCGGACATCGCATAGACGATGCCCTTCTTCTGGGAGACGACCCACTGGGCGGCCATAACGGCACCGCCTACGAAGATCTCACGGGAGTGTGCCTGGTGGCGGATCTCGATCCTCTCGGAGTTTCCGATGAACATGACGGTATGGTCTCCGACGATGTCTCCACCCCTGATGGCGTGGATCCCGATCTCCTTTCCGCGGGGGCAGATACCCTCACGTCCGTAGACGAACTCTTTTCCGCCCATCTCCTTGCTGATGATCTCCGCGACGGACATCGCGGTTCCGCTGGGAGCGTCCTTCTTCTGGTTGTGGTGGGCCTCGATGATTTCCACATCGTAGTCGTTTCCGAGGATTCCGGCAGCCTCTTTGCAGAGTTTCATGAATGCTGCGACACCGATGGAATAGTTCGAGCTGATAACGGCTGCTACATTGTTCTTCACGACTTCCTGGGTGATCATGGTCTTGTCCTCAGCGGTGAGTCCTGTGGTTCCGATGATAAGATTGACGCCGCAGGATGCCGCGATAGGTGCGTTGACGATCGTGGCTTTGGCAATGGTGAAATCGATGTAAACATCTGCTTTGGACTCTTTCAGGACCTTTGCGAGATCTTTGGAATCGGATACAGGGACTCCGATCTTTCCGATGCCTGCGACCTCTCCGATGTCCTCTCCGATGCGGACGAGATCGAATGCTGCGGCGACGGTGATTCCTTCGGTGGACATGATGCGTTTCACGAGCATGGAACCCATTCTTCCGCATGCTCCGACAAGTGCTGCTCTGACTTCTGTCATTTCAATCGGTCTGCAATCTCGAAAATCATATATAACGAGTGGCTTGGATCCAAAATACAGTACAGGCCGGAAAAGATGGGATTTTCAATGACCCAGATGTCCGAAAACGGCCCTCGATAGGTATATTACGGAAACAGCCGATTCTCGTTCATGAACCTTCGTGAGGAGATAATCGATGCGATGGATGGCCACAGACATGATCTTCCGCCGCCTGCGATTTTCACACAGACCGGCACCGTGGAACAGATGGAAGCCTGCGGCCGTTTCTGGCCTGAGGCGAACTTCGACACCGAAGGTATGACCGAACTCGCACTTCAGCCTTCGGTTCTCATGGGATTCGCCACCGCACGTATCCCGTATTCGATAACAGTAGAGGCACATGCTCTGGGATGCGGCATCAATCCCGGAACCAGGGATTCGCAGCCTGTCATGATCTCTTCGCCGTACCGTACCGGAGGCGATATCGCTCCCGCTCCGGAACTGAAGGACATCTCTGAATTCCTCTCCGACGACTGGATCCAGAGCATCGTAGGTTCCTGCAGAGAACTCACCAAACATGAGGATCTCTTTGTCACCGCCGCCATGATAGGTCCTCTGGGCCTTGTTAATTACCTCGCAGGTTTCGAAGAAGTGGCGATGGCCATGTGCATGGAACCCGAAAGGATCACCGAATGGGTGTCGAAGATCACCCCCTACCAGGAAGCTTATGCATCTCTTCTTTCGGAAAACTGCGACAACGTCATGATAATCGAGGAAGCGGACTGCAATCTCCTGCCTCCGGATTTCTTCGGACCGCTCATCGGAGACTACCTCCCCAAGGTCATCTCGAAGGCCAGGACCGATTCATACTGTACCATTCACAGCTGCGGTGACACGTTCCCGGTGGCTGACAGACTGTCCGCCCTCGGAGAGGACTGTCTTTCGGCAGAGGCATCGTCCGACCGTTTGGAATATGTGAAACTTGCAGGAAAGAACTGCAGGCTGCTGGGCGCGATCAATCCTGTTCAGACCCTCCTCTCAGGCACACCGGAGGATATCCTTAAAAGTGCCAGACAGTCCGTCGATGCAGGTTTCGACCTCATCGGTCCTGAATGCGGAGTACCTCCGCAGACCCCCAACGAGAACCTCCTGGCACTTTCACATTACCGTGAGCTTATCTCCCGATGACCTCACAGAATGTAGAATCCCTTCAGGTCCGAATCCTGATAATCGGAACCTGACATTCCTAGAAGATAGTACGTGGACATGCTGCCGAGGCCATCGTAATAACTGACCCATCTGTAGGTATAGTAGTTGAAAGCAAGCACAGGCGATTTGACAGTGCTCTCGCAGAAGTAGTATGACTTCCCTTCTTTGGTGACGGCCATGTACTCTCCGCCGACGGCGTTCGTGTAATCTTTCAGATAAACCGACAGTGCCATATGGTTGGGGAGCACCATCACTGCAGATTCGTATCCCAGTTTCTTGTAGATCGCGGCGATGAGGATCGAAGTATCCTCGCAGTCGCCGTAACCGGAGAAGATGGTCTGTCCGGAATATGCCCAGAAATCGACCTTGTCCGAATATTGGCTGTCATTGATGTAGTACTGAACGTTGTCGTAGCAGTAGTCGTAGTTAATCTGCCCGAACGCCAGGATATACTGAGCGAAATCCTGCCCTGTAGGATCTGTTTCACTGTAGGATTCCTTCAGCTTTTCGGTGAGTTGGGTCACCATAGTGCTGTCCGAAGCGAACTCATATACCCATTCATAGACCCTGTAATCGCGGACGCTGCTGTCGGTTATAGTAAGCAGTTTGGAGCTCTTGTAATAGCCGTTCCAATAGTCGGCATAATCGTAGGTGATTGTGAAGGAATGAATATAGTCATCTTTGGTGTAAGTGGTGCTGTTTCCGCCGAACCTCCATGCATATGATCTGGTGAATGTACCGGAAACGTCGTGATATCCGTCACCCTTGCAGTATTCGAATGTGTCCACAACGGATGTGTATTGGAACATACCGTTGTTCGCGTACAGAATGAATGAAACGGTATAGGTCTCGCCGTAGTTCAGACTGCTCTTGTTGACGGAAAAGAGGGCGGTGTCGGATTTGTTCAGGGTGATGGTATGAGTGGAGTCAAACGGAACGGTGTATCTCTTGTATTCGTTGGAGTACTCTTCGGAAGCGACGACCTTACCGTCGGAATCAATGAGCTTCATGACGATCTTTGCGAAATCAGCGGATGCATTACCGACGAAGGTTGTGTTATCTGTGAGCCATTTCTCTTTGTATCCTGCCAACGAGAAGACAACACAGTCCCCTGCGTTGAACGTCGCTGAAAGCAGTCCTTGGGCGAAGCCTCCGGACACGTTATCGCTGAGAAGAAGGTAGTCGAAATCATCGGAATACGCATCGTAACAGCGACTCTGGGTCTTTACTTCCCCTGATGTCACGGTGACCTTGCAGGTGTCCGAATAATCTCCTAATTTGGCGGTAATCAGGGCCGTTCCTTCGGACACACCTTTCACGGTTCCCCCCGATACGGAAGCGACGGAAACATTGTCGGAGGACCATTCGATATCCGAATAGGACTTGCCGGAAGGCAGGGACCAGACGGGCAGTTCGGTCCCGTCTTCGTCTTCAAGAGATATCGTGCATTCGGTGCTGGAAAGCCCGAACATGTCCGGGACCTTCTTCCAATCATCGTTCTCGGGCGCGAAAGCAGAATAGACCATGACTCCCAGAAAGATCAGAACGCATGCTACAAGACAGTAATACATCTTAGGAAGTCTCATATCATCTCCTCCTCTGGATTGGCCGGATATACTCCGTATTTTCCGTATCCGAAGACCTCAAGTCCCAGATACTTGGAATAGTAATCTTTGCCACCGGCGGTAGTGGTGTGTTTAGCGATGACACCGAGCTCCTGGAATGAATCCACGGTTGTCTCGCCGGAGTAGTAGGTGACGCCGTCGACGGTCTGACTGAGAATCTCCCCGTCCGAGATTCTGGGTCTTGAATAAGTATCAAGCGCTATGCCCACGGTCGCGTGCTGCGGGAGCAGGAACACAGCGGTCTTGTATCCTGCCGCTCCGGCTACGGCAGCAGCGAGTATAGATGTGTCCTCGCAGTCTCCGCACCCGTAATAAACGGTCTGCATCGGGAAAGCGAAATATTCCTCATAACCGTACAGATCATTGTCCAACTTGTAGGAGAAGCAGATCTGAACATACCCTAGAAGGAAGTTCGCATACTTCTGGTCAAGTGATTTTTCACCGTATGCAGAGGCGTACAGTTTGCCGAGAGTGTCCGCAATGGATTGAATGGGTTCGTTCATCACTATGAATTCGGGGGTGAAGGACCATTTCGAGGGCGAGAACGGATCGTCCATGGTCTGCTTTTTGATGACATCATAAGTCGGGCGCAGATAGCTATAATTCGACGACGAATTGTACGTATCGTCGAAACCGATCACAGTGTCGAATTTGAAGTAGCCCCCGTCGTATTTCCAGGAGTAGCTTCTGTAGAGATCAACGGAGAACTTCAGAGTTTCCGTGACGGGTGTCCCAGAAGAATCGGTGTAGATGGCGGTGGCGGTGCAGTCGCCGAAAAATCCGGAAAATGTCGGACTGACCTCGGTCGAAGTTCTGGTCAGACTGCTGTGACCTATCGAAAGTCCTTTCATGGTCCAGCTGCAGGAATCGGCATTTCCGTCGGCCAGGGTCAGTTTGAATCCACTGCTGACACCGGTACCGTCCGAGAAGGCGATCGTCGCAACGGTGTTTCCGTCATCGTCGAAGAATCCCGAAACAGGTGTAATGCAGTAATATGTCCCGACGACCGCATTTTCTGCAACAACTGCAGATTCGCTGAATGATTTTCCGTTCAGCGACCCCTCAGACTGAGGAATGAACATGAGAACTGCCAAAAGAATGACGACGGCCAGGATCGCCAGGAATTTCACCGTGGATTTCCTGGAGGATTTCTCCCCTCCATAATCCGGGATCTCCACTCTGACAGGTTCCGGATAGGCTGTGACATCGGTCACCGTCTGTGAGGTCCCCTCGGAATTCACCGTAAGATACATGCCGCATCTGGGACAGAATGAGTCCTCTTCGGAAACAGACCAACCGCATTGCGGGCAATACATACCTCCGAATTGCAAAACATATATTTTAGACCATCCAAACAGTCCAAATTATTGACAAAAAGGAAGAGTCGGGGGAGGGAGTCGAACCCCCATATCAGGATCTGCAGTCCCGCTCATAGCCGCTGTGATACCCCGACCTTAGCTCACGTTATCGGTCAACCCTATTAAATCCTTTCTGAGACTCGAAGGCCAGCACCCCGTAAAACAATTTATGGGCGAGGGATATTGCGTCGCATGCACTGCAAGGACATCTCCGTGCGTTCAGTGGATACAGTTCTCTCGGAGAGCACCATATCTTCCCTGATGAAGGACTGGACCGCATACAAACGTGCGGAATATATCGTCCTTGAACACTGTGGAGGATATGCCGTCCTGAAGATCCACAAGGTCATGGGTGACGGACTCTTCGGAAAGGTCACTGATTATGAGATCATCTCCCTTCCTGAGAACACTGTGTATGTGGAACGTCCGGAAATGGATGTTCTCAATCTTCCCGCATTGGCCCTGCTGCAGACGGAATTCCTCGGAAAGGCGGTGGTGGTGAAGGGGCTCTTCTCCCACATCAGTTTCATCAAAGACATCAAACCGCTCAGATTGCGTATTATCGACAGTGTTCCGCCCTATCCGTCGAAACTCGGATATCTGACGAAGATCGCCCTTGCATCAGGTTATGTGGACCTTCCGGTCGTCACTGAAGAGCATATACTCGACTTCGCGGAGGAATCGAAGAAGGCAACCACTGAAACGGTGATGTTCCCCTGCTGCGGATCAGGCACTGTAGGGGACCGTCCCTGCTGCTATCTCGACCAGGTCCCGGACATCGAAGGAAAGGATGTCACCCTGGTGGGATGCCGTCTGTCGAGAAGGATCTTCGCCGAGCTTTACAAAAAGGATGTCCCGTTCATCAACGTGTGTCCGAAGGACCATGTGCCAGATGACGGGATCAAAACAATCGTGAAATGCTGCCGTATAAAAACAGGATATGAACTTGACGGCAACACGGTTCAGGTCCCGTGGGGCGTCACAGTTCCTGAGATCGTCGATGCGATCTATGCAGTTTTCGGGAAGGACCTGGCCTGATTTTTCACAGACCCAGGCCCTTGAAATTCATCCCTTTCTGAACTTCACTATGCGGCCGCAGTGGTCCCTGTTCTGGACCCCGAAGTCTTTCATGGCGGAGATCTGGTCCCTGGTGAACACAGGTCCGTCCTTGCAGACCCTCTGTCCGTCCATCACGCAGCATCCGCAGACACCGGCACCGCATTTCATCAGCCTTTCAAGAGAGAGCTGACAATCCACACCCAATTCCACACAGGCCTTGTGCAGGAAGTACAGCATGATCTCCGGCCCACATGCCACGATGCAGTCGTAGTGGTTCTCAGCGAACTTCTCCTTCATGAGCTGAACGGCATTTCCGTGAAATCCGAAGGAACCGTCGTCAGTGGAGTACCAGACATGAGAGGCTGCCTTCTCCGCCCTGTCCTTGAGAACGATATCCTTCTCGGAACGGGCCCCGATGATGGTGTCCGCGCCGGTCTGCTCCACAGCGGGAAGGATGGACGCGGTACCGATCCCACCGCCGATGATCAGATATTTCCTTCCGGGAGAAAGATCATAACCGTTTCCGTAGGGGCCTCTGATGCACAGGGTGTCACCTTCTTTCAGCTTGTGCAGACATTCGGTGTCGGGACCGATCCTCTTCACACTGATCGATTTGATCCTGCCTGTTCCGGAAAGGGACATGGGAATCTCCTCCATTCCCGGGCACCATACCATGACGAACTGTCCCGGTTTCGCCTCGGCGGACAGTTCGAACTGGATGGTCCTGGTGTCGTAGTTCTCGTCGAACGCTTTGATTATCTTGACATACTCACTCATGTGCGGCACCCACCATCGACTTGACGGAATCATATCCGTAATCCTTCATGAACTGTGCCAGGCCTTTGTTCACCTTGTCGAAGACCTCGGGTCCGTCGGTCAGAACAGCACTTCCGATCTGGAACGCATCGGCACCTGCCATCAGATATTCGGCGGCATCATGCCAGTCGGTGATGCCTCCGACACCCACAAGAGGAATGGAAACTGCACTCCTGAGGTCGTAGATCGCACGGACACCCACAGGTTTCACGGCGGCCCCGGAGAGACCGCCGAACTTGTTGCTGAGGAACGGTTTGGCGAACTCGGGGGAGATGACCATGGCCTTCAGGGTGTTGATGGCGACGAGCGCATCGGCACCTCCGTCCTGAGCGGCCTTTCCGATCTCGCCGAGGATGTGGGTGTTGGGGGTCAGTTTGACCCAGACGGGGACACTCACGGCGTTTTTCACTGCAGAGACGATCTTCTTCACAAGGGCTGGATCGGTTCCGATCTCCATTCCGTAACCTTTGGCATGAGGGCAGGAGAGGTTCAGTTCCACGGCACATGCCCCATAATCCTCCATCTTCCCTGCGAGCATTGAAAATTCATCGGCGTCGGCACCTGCAATGGAACCGACGATCTTTCCTTCGCGGACAGCCTCTTCCATTTCGACTCCGAACTCTTCGATTCCAGGTCCGGGAAGGCCCATCGCGTTGACAAGCCCTCCGGAGACCTCCGTGAAACAGGGATTCGCGTGTCCCGGTTTGGGCTGGATCCCGATCGATTTCGAAACTACGGCACCTGCGCCTGCACGGAGCATCCTTGCCATCGATGCGCCGGTCTCATCCATAATCCCCGATGCGACCATGCCGGGATTCTCCAGCGACACGGACCCCACCGCGGTTCTCAGTGATGTCATCACGTTCTGTATACCGTGACCGTTATAAATCATGCGTAAAGGAGATACCCTGTGCCGAAAAGACGGAAACATAATGTCCCAGCAGTACGGAATTCATTTCTTTGACGAGGTCGAAGTCAAACCGATGCCTTTAAGGGTAACATACGATACACCGCTATGGATTTCGACTCCGTGCGCAATGATTTTCCGACCATGAGGACCGACAAAGGGGTCTATCTCGACAGTTCCTGTCAGTCCCTGCGTCCAGACTCGGTCATCGATGCTGTCACTGAGTACTACCGCGACTTCCCCGTTTGCGGAGGAAGGAGCGTCCACCACCTGGCAAATGAGGTCTCGATGAGAATAGATGAGACCCGCGAGACCATTGCGGATTTCTTCAACGGTCCTTCTCCCGAGAACTTCGTCTTCACCAAGAGCACCACCGAATCCCTCAATACCGTCGCGGGAGGTATCGGTCTCCGCAAAGGCGATGCAGTCGTCACCACGGATTTCGAACACAACTCGAACTATGTCCCGTGGCTGACCCTCCGGGACACTGCAGGCATCACTCTCAGAAGGTCTCCCTCCGGAAAGGACGGTCTCTTCGACATCGAAGCGTTCAAGAAGACCATGAAACACGATGTGAAACTTGTCTCCGTCTCCCAATGCAGCAACGTCACCGGGTGCACAGTGCCTGTGAAGGAAGTGGCTGAGATCGCACACGATTTCGGAGCTCTTGTCATGGTCGACGGTGCTCAGGGAGCGCCTCACTTACCCATTGACCTGAAAAAACTGGATGTCGATCTGTACGCGACATCGTTCCACAAGATGCTCGGGCCTTCTGGGATCGGAATGCTGTATGGAAAGACCGAGGTCCTGGAAAACCTCCGCCCCCGCCTCTACGGAGGAGGTATGGTGGGTCTTGTCACCTATGATCATGTGGATTTTGCACCCATACCCGACAGATTCGAGGCAGGTCTGCAGGATTACGGCGGTATATTCGGCACCAAGGCGGCACTCGATTATCTCAAAGCGATCGGCATGGAGAACGTGGCGAAACACGATGCCGAACTTGTCAGATATATGTACGAACTCACAAAGGACATCAAAGGTCTGCACATCGTCGGTCCCGAGGACCCTTCCGAGAGGAGTTCCCTGATGTCGTTCAACATCGACGGTCTCGGAGCGCATGACGTTGCTATGATGCTTGACAGTATGGACGGTATCATGGTCCGCTCCGGAATGCACTGTGCCCATCCGTTCTTCGTTTCAAGGGATATCGAAGGCAGCGTCCGTGCATCGGTGTACGTGTACAACAACCGTCAAGACATCGAAAGGTTCGCCGCCGCACTCACCAAGATCTCCGATACTTTCGGGGACAAATTCTGAAAGACCCAGATATCAAAAAGATAGGCGGCCTGAAGTCATTTGTTTTAAAAATTCAGAAACGGTTTGTTCTGTCCGGCCCGATTGCATTCGAAGCTCGGACAGGAAAAATCAGTTTATGCAGACGATCGGTCTGCAGGTGACCTTGATACCTCCGCTGCCCCCGGAGGAGGTGTTCTTAACGGGGGCCTGTTCGACATATTCCTCTTCAGGCTCCTCCTCTTCGACCTCTTCCGTGACATCAGGTACATTGGTCTCTTCGACCGTCTGAGGCACATTCTCTTCTTTGGTCAGAGCCCCGCTGTACTTCACAAGAGTAACTATCTCTCCCTTGGTGACCGTGAAACTGTCCGCCTTGTTTTTCAGATACGAGCGGTATTCGTTTCCCGAACCGTCGGTCATCGTGACCTCGTAACCATCGACACTGAGAGAATACTCGGCCGAAGGAAGCAGGGAGTTCCCATCGAGGTACATCCTGTCGATATCCGAATTCCAGAAGGAATCGATCATCACCGCGGTCTTCTCCGTCATATCACCCAGGGACTCCTGGGTCTTGTCCTCATAGATTCCTGAAAGGGGCACCGCCACCGCGGCGATCAGTATCGCTCCGCAGATGATCAGTGTGACCCTTGACATTGTAAATTCCATCATGCTGAAGTCACCTTCACTCCGTATCCGGGATCATTGACACATTCTATCAGAAGGTCACCGCTTCCGTCTATGGTGATCTTTTCCAGGACGGGGACGGTGGGGTGTGCCAGATATCTCTTTTCAACGACCTCTCCGTTGTGCATGAGCTTCACGGTGTAACGGTCTGCGTCCTCTCCTCCGAGCACGATCTCGTACCCCGGAGTGAGTTCCACATAGGTTCTGATGACTGTACCGGAACCTCCGAGGTAGGCCTTGGTGGCCGCTTCGGAGATCCGGTCGAGGTCGTCGTCCATCCCGTTGATGTCCGCCTGCTGGGAAAAATCTGATGCGGCGGACATCAGGGTTGGAGTGCAAAGGGCGATGATGAGGAAGGCCAAAGCGATCCTCACCGGGAATCCCATCACGCCCTTGCTGTCCAATCACCTCACCACGGGGATCTTGAGGGTGTTGTTCTCTCCGTAATCTCCGGCAGAGACATGGACGTTCACATAGCCGACTCCGGCGGAGGTCTTGGTCACGCTGAGGTTGTTGAAGGTGACTTCTCCGTTGCTGTTGGTGGTGCCGTTGACAGAGGTTCCGGAGTTGCTTGTATTGGAGTTGGAGTAAGAGTAGTAGCTGGAGGAGGATGCGTTCTTGACACCACAGCCGGTGAGCACGACGGTGGCTCCCTCGATGGGGTCTCCGTTGTTGTCCCTTACGGTGATGGTGGTCGAGAAGTTGCCGGTGTCCTTGCTGAGGACGAACTGGGACGCGCTGCTGTCGACGTCTCCGATCGTCTGAGGTTCTTCAATGTTGCTCATCCACCCGACCAGGATCGCGGTCCCAAGTGCGGCGACCACAATGATGATCATCAGTTCCATCGGAAGGCCTTCGATGCCTCCCTTCTTGTCGGTTCTGTTCAGTTTTCTCTTTAAGTGCGCTATCATGTTGCTCACGAATACATACTGTCCTTACGTGAGTATAAAAACCGAACAGTACAGTTAGCGGGTAAGCGTAAAGTTAGCACCTGTTTACCGGGTCAAAGCTTCATCAGAGCATATTCGAAGGAGTCCGTGAGGGCTATCAGGGAGGCTTCGATCACATTCTCCGAGACCCCGACGGTGGTCCAATCGCGGGTTCCGTCCGAAGTCCTTATCAGAACCCTGACCGAAGCGGCGGTGGCGGACTTCTCATCGAGCACACGGACCTTGTAATCCACCAGACGGATACGGTCCATCTCCGGGAAGAATCTCGAGAGCGCCTTCCTCAGAGCATTGTCCAATGCGTTGACGGGACCGTCACCGTCGGAAGCAGTGTGTTCTAGAGCACCTTCGGAATCACGGACCTTCACCGAAGCTTCGGCGGTCATTCCGCCCAATGCGTCGTCTATGAAAACTCTGAACCCTTCGACCTTGAACGGGGGCGTGATCTTGTCCTTGATCCTCCTCACAAGAAGTTCGAAACTGGCATCCGCACCCTCGAATTCGTATCCTTTGAATTCGAGGTTCTTGATCATGTCGGTGATCTTCCTGCTCTCGGAACCGTCGATATCGATACCTAATTCGGAAAGTTTCCTTCCGATGCTCGCCTTGCCGGCCATGTCCGAGACAAGGACACGCCTGCTGTTGCCCACGAGATCGGGCTGTATATGCTCGTATGTGCGGGGGTCGCGGACCAATGCGGAGACATGCATGCCCCCTTTATGGGCAAAGGCCTTCTCTCCCACGTAAGGCAATGATGAATCCGCAGGACAGTTGCTGATCTCGGATATGACGCGGGAGAGTTCTGTGAGTCCCTCAAGATGTATATTCCCTACATCCGAGTTCATTTTGAGTTTCAGGTCCGGGATCAGGGAACAGAGGTTCGCATTACCGCACCTTTCGCCTATTCCGTTCACGGTACCCTGTACCATCACCGCCCCTGCGGACACCGCGGCCAATGAGTTCGCGACGGCAAGTTCACAGTCGTTGTGACAGTGGATACCGATCTTCGCATCACAACAGGATACGACAGTACGCACCGCACCGGAGATCTGCCCGGGAAGACGCCCTCCATTGGTGTCACATAATATGATATATTCCGCACCTGCCCCGGCGGCGACCTGTATGCATTTCAGTGAGTATTCCCTATTATTATAGAAGCCGTCGAAGAAGTGCTCCGCGTCGAACATCACGCGTTTCCCTTTCGATATAAGGAACTGTATACTGTCGGATATCAGTTCGAGATTCTCTTCAAGAGAGATGCGCAGCGCATCGGTGACATGGAAATCCCAGCTCTTACCGAATATGCAGCACCATTTCGCGGGAGATGCGGCCAATGCAAGGAGATTCGGATCCTCCGAAGCAGGAAGACCGTGCCTCCTTGTGCTTCCAAAGGCTACGAGTTCGGAATTGTGAAGCTCTAAGTTGCCCGCCTTTTCAAAGAAAAGGTCGTCGCGGGGGCTGGAACCGGGCCATCCACCCTCGACGAATGGGATACCAAAGGAATCGAGTTTCCTGAGAATATCGATCTTATCATCGGCGGAGAATGATATGCCCTCCGACTGAGCACCATCGCGGAGGGTGGTGTCGTACAGAAAGATCCTTTCGGCATTCATGATTTGTTGCTATATTGAGCATTTGTTTAAGTGTTTGTAATAACACGATTTAACTCTGTCAATTCACACCGAATTAAAAATCATCTTCAACGGAACTCCTCCCTGCACCTGCAGGTACCTTAAGTATCATCAAATTCATTTTTTAAGGGGTAAAAAATAGATTTTTCACCATTTTTTGGGGGGTTAATGCGGTTTTTTATCAAAACTTAAAATAATATGAAAACGGAAATGGGCTTCGTAAATTATTGTATTTTTTCGTGATACAATTCATTTCATACTATCCGTTGTCATCATACCAGCGTTTTCCAGCATCTCTGCTGATGACGACCTTTCTGAACGAATCCGTAACCTCTTTCATCTTCTGCTCATCCGGGATCGCAAATGCAGATTGTATGTACACTCTTTCTCCGAACCTGTTCGCGACGAAATCTATCTTCTTCGGAATGCAGACCGACACGCCTTCAGAGTTCTTCGAATTCAGGGTCACCACGCCCACATCCACGGAAAATCCGCGATTGCAGAGTTCGTTGAAGATCACATTTTCCATCAAGTGGGTCACCTCCTGCTGCCTGAAGTTAAGGCGGGCATTGCGGAGCCCCACATCTTCACAATAGAACTTCTCGGGGAATGAGAAATAACGTTTCCCTTTGACATCGAAACGCTTCGGTGAAAAGGAACGCATCGATAATGTAATCGAGATATTTTCTCACAGTGCCCACACTGATGTTCCTGAAAGCGGAGGCGATCGTACGGGGGTTGATGAGAGAACCCACATTGGAACAGAGCAGATCGATGATTCCTTCGAGTATATCGGGATGATCGACCCGGTGTCTTTCCTCTATATCCCTGATATAAGTCTCTCTGAAAAGGGACCTCAGGTATTCCGATTTCTCTTCCCCGCTTTTCAGGGACACTACGCGAGGCATACCGCCAAAGTAAGATATTCGCGGCAATCGTCTGAAACATTCCCGCCTTTGGCCGTATGGAACTCGGAAAATGAGAGCGGATGTAAGCGGAGCTCCTCACCACGTCCGCGGAACTGTGTGAGGACATCGGAACTGAGCATGTGTGAGTTGCTGCCGGTGACGTAAATGTCCAGATATCCGAGGTTCAGAAGACTGTTGAGGGTCTCGTAGAAGGTTATCTTCTCCCCGTTCTCCACATAGGGGCTCGATATGGAGGACACCATCTGGATCTCATCAAGGAAAACATATCTCTTCTTTCCGTCAGATGTCAATTTGGTGATGTGATCGTGAAGTGCGATTGGAACACGCAGGGAAATGGAACCGATTTTATCGAGTTTAATCTCAATAATGTCCTCGGAAGGACCCCTTCGGACAGAAGACGGCCCCTGAACAGTCTGAACAGCAGGTAGGATTTACCGCATCTTCTGATTCTAGTGATGACTTTCACCAGGCCGTCCCATCTGCGGGAGATGAGGTTTTCAAGGTAGGTGTCCCTTGCGATTTCTATTTTGGTTCAAGATTCGTATGTATTAGGGGAGATAAAAATATCTTGAATATTAGTGCGCATTTACGCAATATTATTCAATATTACAATAATTGATTTACAAAAATCCACGATTTATCGTGAAAACATGTTAATCATGCAAAAATCCACGATAAATAAGGGATTTATACATCAACGGCCTACACCCTTTGATGAATGGATATCTGATACGCGAGTATTATCTCAAAAAGATCCGTGCAGGCAGAGACGATACCGCTGTGATCAAAGTTATCACGGGTATGAGGCGCAGCGGAAAATCCGTCCTGCTTGAACAATATGCGGATGAACTCAAACGGTCCGGAATCACCGAAGAGAATATCATTTTCATCAACTTCGAACGTTTCGAATACCAATTTATAAAAGACAAGGAACAGCTCAACTCGCTTCTTCAGGAACGGATCCGCCCGAATAACATAAACTACGTCCTTCTCGATGAGATTCAAAACGTCCGCTCATGGGAATTATCCTTATCAGCACTGAATGCTGCCGGAAACTGCGACGTCTACATAACCGGTTCGAATTCTGACCTATTATCCTCACAATTGGCCACACATATTTCCGGACGTCATGTCGAAATCAGAGTGTTTCCCCTGTCCCTTGCTGAGTTCATGGAACTCAACGCCATAACCGACCGTGAAAAGGGTCTGTCCCAATATCTCGAGTTCGGGGGCCTGCCCGGAATAGATATTACAAGAGACCAACGTTACACATGGGATTATCTTCAAGGGGTCTTCCTCACTATAATCGTGAAAGATGTCCGGAGACATGTGCATGTGAGCGATCCCGACAAAGCAGAGGAGATCGCCAAATTCCTCTATTCGAACATAGGCAACATCACTAACAAATCCTCAATCGCAAAGTATACCGGACTCCCAGAGTCCACAGTTTCATTATACCTCAAGGCGATGGAAGATGCGTTCCTTATTCTGCCCTGCGACCGTTACGATATAGTCGGCAGAAAACTGCTTTCGACCAACGGCAAATACTATGTCACCGACCTCGGTATGAGAAAGGCGGTACTGAACCTGAGCGTGGGGACGGATATCAGCAGACCTCTCGAGAACATTGTTTATGTAGAACTGCTCCGCAGAGGATATGATGTGAGGGTAGGCTCATACAGAGATTCCGAGGTCGATTTTCTTGCGAGGAGATACGATTCCGTAGAATATTTCCAGGTGTCGCAGACCATAATGTCCCATGAGACCAGGGAGCGGGAGTTCAAGCCCCTGATGCGCCCGAAAGACAACTATCCGAAAACAATACTCACTTTGGACAGGTTCGGGCTCGGTGACGAGAACGGAATAAAGGTAAGGAATCTCATCGAATGGTTGCTGAGCAATGAAAACGGACAGGCATAACATGAGGTATGGAAAAACCGTCAAAGGGACGTTCATCAGCAGACCCAACCGCTTCATCGCGGAAGTCCTCATCAACGGATCGGAGGAGAAATGCCACGTAAAGAACACCGGACGCTGCAAAGAGATACTCCTTCCTGGCACCGAAGTGGTACTTTCCGCGTCCGACAACCCCTCCCGTTCGACAAGATACGACCTCATCGCCGCATACAAGAACGGAAGACTGATCAACATCGATTCCCAGGCACCGAACACCGTTGTCAAGGAATCGTTCTCCCACATCTGCAGCTATGACAGACTGATCCCCGAATACACCTTCGGCGATTCAAGGTTCGATTTCTATGCCGAACGTGATGGAAGACCGATCTATGCAGAGGTGAAAGGGGTCACCAAAGAGAACAATGATGTGGTCTGTTTCCCCGACGCCCCCACGGAAAGAGGTCTGAAACATGTCCACAAACTCACGGAGCTTGCTATAGGGGGCAACGAATGTTACATCGTCCTCGTGGTACAGATGGAGAAGGTGAAGTACTTCATCCCCGACTACATAGTTCACCGCGAGTTCGGCACAGCACTCCAAAAAGCCTCGGAGGCGGGAGTGCATGTACTCGCCTTCGACTGCAAAGTGACTGAGGATTCGATGGTACTGAACGATCCTGTATAGGTAAAATTCTCCTGATTCCGCTTATTTTCAGTGGGTATTCCATTTTTCAAACATTTTTATATGATTTTCATTGATTTTTCATATAGTAAATCACAATAATCTATAATTTCTCGATAAAATTATATTTCTATATATGTTATATAATCAAATATATACTATGTCGATTGTATCTATATACGCCTCGGAGGTACTGAGTTTCGAGGCATAACCCTTGAACACAAAGATAACTCTCATCGCAATCATCGCATTTGTTGTCATCGTCGGCGCAGGAGCCGCCATTATGCTCGGCAACAACAACGATAGTGATAATGACGACCTGAACGGCACCATAACCATCCAAGGATCCACCACTGTGGCCCCTTATATGACTGCAGTCCAGGAAAAATGGCTTGAAATCCACCCGAATGTCACCATCAATATGACCGCCAACGGTTCTGGAACCGGAGCCTCCGCTGCGATCAACGGCACTGCAGACCTCGCAATGCTCTCCCGTGACCTTAAATCCACTGAAAAAGACAGCGGACTCGTTCAGACCACCATCGGTATCGACGGAATCATGACCATTATCAACAAAGATGCTGGCGTTTCCGACCTCACCACCCAGCAGCTTGCAGACATCTTCTCCGGCAAAATCACCAACTGGAACCAGGTCGGCGGAAACGACATGACCCTCTCTGTCATCTCCAGGGAATCCGGATCCGGAACCCGTGACGGTTACGAAGAGGCACTCAAGAGGGTCGACTCTTCTTTCTCTCTGACCAATAAGGCCGTCGAGGTCTCTTCCACCAATATGGTCATCCAGTCCGTCGACAACACCTCCGGCTCGGTCGGATATGTCAGCATCGGATACACTGATAACGTCAAGGCAAAGGACAACGTCGTGATCTCCAAGCTCAACGGGGTCGACGCCACCGAAGACAATGTCAAGAACGGTTCCTACACGATCCAGAGGGACCTTGTCCTCGCAACCAAAGGCACCCCCACCGGACTCACCTCCAACATCATCGACTGGATCCTCGGAGCAGAGGGACAGATACTCCTCAAAGAGAAGGGATTCATCAACATCAGGAGCACCGACACCACCCGTCAGACCATCGCCATCCAGGGATCCACCACCGTGGCACCTTACATGCTCAAGGTCCAGGAGACCTACGAACAGAAGTTCAGCAACATCACAATGAACATAACCGCAAACGGATCCGGAACCGGAGCCTCCGCAGCCATCAACAAGACCGCAGACCTTGCAATGCTCTCCCGTGACCTCAAATCCGCAGAAGTTGCAAACGGACTCGTTCAGACCACTATCGGTATCGACGGAATCATGACCATTATCAACAAAGATGCTGGCGTTTCCGACCTCTCCACCCAGCAGCTTGCAGACATCTTCTCCGGCAAAGTCACCAACTGGAACCAGATCGGCGGAAACGACAAGGCTATCTCCGTCTTCTCCAGGGAATCCGGATCCGGCACCCGTGACGGTTACGAAGAGGCACTCAAGAATGTCGACTCCTCCTACTCCCTTTCCGTCAAGGCCATCGAGAACTCTTCAACCAACGCAGTGATCAACTCAGTCAACAACACCTCTGGTGCCATCGGATATGTCAGCATCGGTTACACCGAGAACGTCAACGCAAAGGACGATGTCATCATCAGCAAGCTCAACGGAGTCGACGCCACCGAAGACAACGTCAAGAACGGCACCTATGCCATTCAGAGGAACCTTGTTCTCGCAACCCTCGGAACTGCAACCGGCGCCACTGCCGACCTCATCAACTGGATCCTCGGAGCTGAGGGACAGGCACTGCTCGTTAACAGCGGATTCATCAGCATAAGTGCATAAACATGTTTCAAATCCAGAACGGCTCGATGAAGAATATTAAAACCGATTCGGACAGCATCGTGAAATACGTGCTGATGGCGATCTCGACCGCCACCGTTCTGGTACTCTTCTTCATCCTTATATTCATACTCAACAACTCCACCACTGCCATCAAGGATATCGGTCTCTGGGACTTCCTTACTGGCAACAGGTGGAAACCTTCCGAGGGCCTTTACGGAGCATCCTCCGTCATCCTCGGAACGGTTCTCGTCACCCTCGGTGCGATCATCATCGCGGTCCCCCTGGGTGTCGGAACTGCGATCTTCATGTCGGAGGTTGCAAACCACAAGATCAGGAAAATACTCAAACCCGCAATCGAACTCTTCGCGGGAATCCCGTCCGTCGTCTATGGATTCTTCGGGCTCGTGACCATCGTCCCCCTGATCGCAAAGATATTCCCGGACCAGACCGTATCCGGATTCGGATGGCTGACCGGTTCCATACTCCTGGGTATCATGGCCCTTCCGACAATCGTCTCCGTATCTGAGGATGCGTTGCGGGCAGTACCCCGTACATTCAGAGAAGCATCCCTCGCCATGGGTGCCACCCGCTGGGAGACCACTTCCAAAGTCGTCGTCCCCGCTGCAATCTCAGGTATCGCATCCGCCGTCATCCTCGGTGTCGGAAGGGCCGTCGGAGAGACCATGGCCGTCATGATGGTCACGGGTAACTCCAACCTCGTCCCCGAACCCCTGTGGAACGTGTTCTCCTATGTGAGAACGATCACTGCAACGCTTGCATTGGAAATGCCCGAGGTCGTCGTCGGCAGCACCCACTACTCCGCATTGTTCCTTCTGGGACTTATCCTGATGGTCATGGCCTTCGTCATCAACCTCCTCGCAAGATATGTCGTCAAGATGACCGAAAGGAAGTTCCGCGGAGAGAAGACCTGTGAGCATCAGCTCCGCAAGATCCTCGGAAAGAAGGGAACCAAACAATTCAAGATCGGAGTCGTCGCAGTCGTCACTCTGACCGTGCTCTACATGATGCTCTCCCTCTTCATGAGCGCCACTGTGGCCAACTTCGGAGCCCTCGGACTCTCGGTGCTTGTTCTGATGGCCCATATCCTCATCAAGAACCGCAGCAGGGAGTTCAGACAGAAACTTGCCCATCTGGCACTGTTGGGTACCGTCCTTATCTGCGTTGCTTTCCTGATATGGATCCTCGGAACTATTTTCATCAAAGCCCTGCCCGCACTCAGCTGGGACTTCCTCACACAGTACCCCAAGAATTCCGGAACCGCGGGAGGTATCCTGCCTGCCATCGTCGGTACCATTGAACTGATTATCGGAACCGCGATCGTCGCCCTCCCTATCGGTATCCTTTCCGGCACCTATCTCACAGAATACGCCAAGAAGGGAAAATTCACCGCTGTCGTCGAACAGGCCATCGATGTGCTCAACGGTACCCCGTCCATCGTGTTCGCCTTGTTCGGAGTGGCCGCCATAGTCGTCCTGCTCGGTCTGGGTATATCCCTCATCGGAGGATGCATCATACTGGCGTTCATGATCCTTCCCGTCATCATCAGGACCACCGAAGAGGCGATCAGAAACGTTCCGAACGAGATCAGAGAGGCCTCATACGCCATGGGTGCAAACAAGTGGCAGACCACCTTCAAGGTCGTGCTTCCCGCCGCCCTCGGGGGGATCATGACCGGTTCCATCCTCGGTCTGGGACGTGCGGCAGGGGAGACCGCACCTATCATGTTCACGGCCGTCGTCCTCATGAAATACAAGCTGGACCTTGATATCACCTCACCTGTCATGGCCCTGCCATACCACCTTTACTACCTTGCAACCGAAGGAACGGCCGACCCCTCCATGCAGTACGCCACCGCACTGGTGCTGCTTGTGATCGTCCTTGCTATGTTCCTCACAGCCAACCTTATCAGGGAACGCACCAACAAAAAGAACCAATGGTGAAAAACATGGAAGAAATTCAAACAGAGAACAGTCTCAACAACAATGAACAGACCCAGACGGCCGACGACCTCATCCTGGATATCAGGAACGTCAACCTCTGGTACGGAGAGAAACAGGCTCTCTTCAACGTCAGCATGCCTGTGAAGAAGAACGAGATCACCGCCCTCATCGGCCCGTCCGGATGTGGTAAGTCCACCCTGCTGAGAAGCATCAACAGGATGAACGATCTCATCCCCGGATGCAGGATCGAAGGAGAGATGATCTATGATGGAAAGAACATCTATGCCCACGATGCGGATGTCAACGGGATCAGAAAGAGGATCGGAATGATCTTCCAGAAACCGAACCCCTTCCCCATGTCCATCAGGGATAACCTCACCTACGGACCCAAGATCCACGGTATCGACAAGAAGAAGAATCTTGAGGAGATTGTGGAGAGGACCCTGAGGCAGGCCGCCCTCTGGGATGAAGTGAAGGACAGACTCGATTCCAGTGCTCTGGCACTTTCGGGAGGACAGCAGCAGAGACTGTGTATCGCACGCGCGCTCACTGTCAATCCCGAGGTCATCCTGATGGATGAACCCACCTCCGCCCTCGACCCCATCGCCACCGCGAAGATCGAGGAACTCGTGTGTGAGCTGAAGAAAGACTACACCCTCGTCATCGTCACCCACAACATGCAGCAGGCGAAACGTATCAGCGACAAGACCGGATTCATGCAGCTCGGTGAGCTCATGGAGTTCGGAGAGACACAGCAGATCTTCGAGGCACCCGAGAAAGAGATCACTGCCCGCTATATACACGGAATATTCGGATGAGTTGAATATATACTAATCAGGCGAAAAAATGATTAATATATATCCAGATGACCGCTCCGTGGACATCAGAAGAGTACAGATGACCGGTGGATCGTCATTTATGATCACACTTCCGAAGAACTGGGCAGAGTCAGTGAGTCTGAAAAAGAACGATCCGGTTATGGTCGTTCCCCAGCCCGGCGGCGGCCTCCTCCTCACAGTGGGGAACGGTTCCGAACAGAACAACGGTTATCCGGTCGTCATAAACGCAGATCAGGTCACAGACCCAGAGTCCCTTTACAGGGAACTCATCGGAGCCTACATCGCAGGCCACAGTCAGATCATCCTCACCTCCTCGCAGCCTCTGAAAGGAGAACCGCTCGAGATAATTTCCAAATTCACCCAGACCTCCATCGGGATGGAGATCGTCGAGGAGGACGAATGCCGTATCGTCATGAAGGACCTCATGGACCAGACCGAAGTCGTTCCCAAAAAGAACGTCCGCAGAGAGTATCTTCTCGTCAAAAGGATGATCTCAGATGTTGTGCAGAGTGCCGAGGACAGGGACATGACCCGTCTGGCGAGCATGGAGAACCGCGACACCGAGGTAGACCGTATCCACTGGCTCGTGCAGAGGCAGTCGAGCATCCACCAGATGAATATAGGCCTCAGCAACAGGATGGGTATCGACCTGCGTACCGTCACCGGCTGCGTCGCTGTAAGCAAGACCCTCGAAAGGATGGGCGACCACGCAGTACTGATAAGCCGTCATCTCGCCAGATTGGATCAGGAAAGAGAAGCATATTCCATCGACGATGTACTGTCTCAGATAGGCAAAGAGATCATCGAACTCATCGACGGTGCAGTACAAGCATGGCTTGACAACGATCTGGTGAACGCCGAGAAATACGTCGAACTTTCAAAATCGGAATCCGCCAAGATCTCCAACCTGTTCGATGTCGCGGAGAAGACCATGACTATCGCCGCGACCTCCGCTATCAGTTTAATGGCAGGCAGCGCGCGTCGGATCGCGGAATACTGCGGAGATATCGCCGAATCGGCCATCAACACCGCTATGGAATGATATTCAATCCAATCAAACACTTTCCCCTCTTTTTCGCCAAGACCCTTAATTAACTGATATTCGATTGCCGAATGATCGTTATGGTCGGTATTCCCGCTGTGCCCGAGAAATCGGAAAGAAAGATGGCCCTCGTCATTGTAGATATGCAGAACAAGTTCCTGGTAGGCTCGCAGGAGTCAGCAATAGAATCCGTGAAGAAACGGATACCTGTGATCTCCGAAGCAGTCGACAGATTCAACGAGGCAGGAAGACCTGTTTTCTTCATCAGTTACGACGGACTGACACACTTCATGGAGGACAATACCGAAGACGGGGATGCCATAATCTCCGGGATCAACGTGTCGCCTAAGAACACGGTCATCCACAAATACCATATGAATTCCTTCAAGAACACCTGTCTGGGGGATGCTTTACTGTTCAGCGGATGCGACACCGTACTTCTCGCAGGTATGTATCTCGAGTTCTGTGTCGTTTCCACCTACTATGGTGCCGCCAATTTCCAGATCAAACCGTTCGTCCTGAAGGACGCCCTTGTTCCCCTGAATGAGGGAAGTATCGAGAAATATCTCGCCGTCCTCGACACCATGACGATGGAGGACGTGAAAGAGAATCTGGCGAATCCTGTGGCAAAACCCACTGTAAGACTGCAGACCGGATGCTGATTCCGGCAAAATCGACGGTACAACCGTTGGTTTCGATTGATTGATGTACATTTTTGTACATCAATGTATTATATATGTCTTTGATTTACATAGGTTCATGGCAATACCCAAAGACGCTAGGATCGACCTCTCTGTGGAGGACATCCCCAAGAAATGGTACAACTTCGCAGCCGAGGTCCCCGACCTCGCACCCCCAATGAACCCTGGAACCCACGAACCGGCCAAACCCTCCGACTTCGAACCTATCTTCTGCAAAGAGATCATCAGGCAGGAAGGTTCCACCGAGAGGTGGATCGACATCCCCGAAGAGGTCCGCGACTCCCTTGTCAACCTCAACCGTCCGTCCACCCTCCAGCGCGCGTACAGGCTTGAAAAGGCACTCAAGACCCCTGCCAAGATCTACTTCAAGAGAGAGGACATGAGCCCCCTCGGCAGCCACAAAGGAAACACAGCTCTGGCACAGGCGTATTACAACACCAACGCCGGTATCCACACCCTGACCACCGAGACCGGTGCTGGCCAGTGGGGAACAGCCCTTGCCATGGTGTCCAACCTCTTCGACATCAAATCAACCGTCTTCATGGTGAAGGGAAGCTACCTCGCCAAACCTCTCAGGAAGACCATCATCAACACCTATGGCGCCACCATCTACGCCTCCCCCTCCAACGTCACCGAGTTCGGAAGGAAGATCCTGAAGGAACATCCCGACACGCCCGGATCCCTCGGAATCGCGATCTCCGAGGCATGCGAGGTCGCCGCCAATGACGAACACACCTGCTACTCGCTGGGTTCCGTCCTCAACCACGTCATGCTCCACCAGTCCGTCATCGGACTCGAGACCATACAGCAGATGAAGAAGGGAGAGATAGTCCCAGACTGCGTGATCGCATGTGCCGGAGGAGGTTCCAACCTCGGAGGAATGACCCTTCCGATGATCGGTGCCAAGCTCGCCGGAGACAAGATGTTCGAGAACACCAAGTTCATCGGGGTCGAGCCAAAGGCCGCACCTTCCATGACCAAAGGAGAGTTCAGGTACGACTACGGAGACACTGCAGGTTTCACCCCGCTTCTTATGATGTACACCCTCGGAAGCGATTTCGTGCCCTCCTCCATCCATGCCGGAGGTCTCCGCTACCACGGAATGGCACCTCTGGTCTCGGCCGCATACAACAAGGGCTACCTTTCCGCCACCTCCTACGACCAGACCGAAACCTTCCAGGCCGGCGTCATGTTTGCCAGGACCGAAGGTATCATCCCTGCCCCCGAATCCTGCCACGCGCTCAAATGCGCCATCGACCAGGCACTCGACGCAAAGGAGAAGAACGAGGAGAGGACCATCGTCTTCTGCCTCTCCGGCCACGGTCTGCTCGATCTCTACGGATACGAACAGTACCTCAACGGCACCCTGCCCTCCTCCGAACGTAGCGACTACTGAAACCCATTCCCTCCGGGGGGACGGTCACTTTCGGCCACCCCCCGATTTTCTTTATATACCGTAGGTCACTGGAACATATATGGCCGCACCAGGGGACACTTACGAACGCGAACTGAAATACCTCCTTTCAGGGGAGACCAAAGCAATCACCAAGATGGTCAAGACCTGCAACGAGGAAGAGACCCAGGCGTACTGTTCTATGATAGACAACCCGTTCCTGGTGATACGCGCGGCAGGTTCATTGGGTGTCGATCTGGTGGCACTCAGATGGGATTTCTCATTCCCCGTCGAAGTGAAGAGCTCCGACAGCGACACATTGTATATGAGCAAGGCCGCAAGACTCGTCGAGCAGGCACAGACCATGCTAGAGAGTTGCGACAAGTCCCATGTGATTCCGATTTATGCGTACAGGCTCAAAGGCGTCAAAGGCGATCCCTGGAGGATATTCACCATCCCCTCGGAGAACGAACTGAAAGGGCATGCTGCGCTGCTCAAGAGGAAAATCCCCGCATTGGACATCAGTAAAAGCGGCAATTTCATCATGAGGTGGAACGACGGACTGAAGCTGAGCGACTTCCTCAGATACATCGGAATGAGCAGTTTCGATGATGTGCCAGACGAGTATTATTCGGCACCCCAGGAAGTGGTCTTCGACCCCGAAGAACAGTGAGGTGGCCGTCAGCACTCATAGGGTTCATCACCGGATCAGCCCTTTTGCTCTTCATCCGGACACCTCGCCTGTACATCCGCGAGCTGGTTAATAAGCAATGGTCTAAGTTCAGACCGTGAAAATAAGATGGGTGACCGCCGGATGAACGATGTCCCAGCGGTCTGAAAAGTAGTTCAGCCGAGAATACCGGTCATACGTTTGACGGGGAGATACGCATCCTTGACGACCTTGTCATCGAGATGTACCTCTCCGATATCGTTCTCGAGACAGTCGAGAATGGATTCGGGTGAGATCATCTTCATCGTCATGCAGAGCGACTGGTTGGTGAAATGGAAGGTCTTTCCGGGACAGTGCTTCTCGAGCCTGTGTCCCATACCCATCTCGGTCAGGACGATGAACTCCTTCTTGTCGGATTTCTCGCAGTAATGAAGGATCGCCTCAGTGGAACCGATAAAGGATGCGATGTTCAGCACCTCGAGCCTGCATTCGGGGTGGGCCACAACCTCAGCATCGGGATATTTCTCCTGAAGCTCGCGAACCTGTCTGACAGTGACGCACTGGTGCACCGGACAGAACCCGTCCCAGAGGATGATATCCTTTCCGCTCTTCTCCTTCACATATCTGCCGAGGTTCACATCAGGAACGAAGATGATCCTGTCGTTGGGAACCTGCCTGACCACATTCAGCGCGTTGGCCGAGGTACAACAGTAATCCGCAGCGGTCTTGGTCTCCGCAGTGGTGTTGACATAGGCGACAACAGCTGCGTCGGGATATTTCTCCTTGACCTGCCTGATCTGCTGAGCGGAACACATGGAGGCCATGGCACATTTCGCTTCGGGCTCCGGGAGAAGGACCTTCTTTCCGGGAGATACGATCTTCGCGGTCTCGCCCATGAACGATACGCCGCAGAACACGATCACGTCCGCATCCGTGGCGGCTGCCTTCTGGGACAGTCCGAGCGAATCCCCGACGAAGTCAGCAAGGTCCTGCACTTCGGGGGTGGTGTAGTTATGTGCCAGAATGACAGCGTTCCTCGATTTCTTCAGTTCGAGGATGCGTTCTTTGACGGATTGCATAAAAACGGTTAGTTTGGTCTCGTTTTTATAACATTCTATATACGGAAAACCGATTCACAAGCCTATGAACGACAGGGAAAATTCCGCGAACTCACGCTTCAGATGTTCCGAGACGGAACGCGCATGCTTCGAAGCGGGCATCAAGATGGCGACCATCTACCACCAGTTCGTCGGTACCCCGTTCTGCAAGAGGAATCTGAAGGAACTTGAGAAGACCATCGCGGACTGTATCGAGGTCCAGCCATACGTCTCCTCGGCAAAGGTTTCGATCCGCTGCAATGAGTTCAACAAAGAGGACCAGTACTCCTACATCTCCCTGACCGGCGACATGATCGACGCCGTCGTCGTCATCCGCATCGGGAATTCCGAGGTCATGGCAGAGATGCGCTATGATGAAGAACTCAAGTATCCTCTGATGTATATCTCGAAAATAACTGTTCTTTGACGGGTTTTTAGGGTTTCCTAATTATCCAGCATTGACTTAGTTTATATATAGAAAGAAAACCATT
Source organism: Candidatus Methanomethylophilaceae archaeon (assembly GCA_963591575.1). Classification (GTDB taxonomy): domain Archaea; phylum Thermoplasmatota; class Thermoplasmata; order Methanomassiliicoccales; family Methanomethylophilaceae; genus Methanomethylophilus. The sequence goes on along the minus strand of CAVATL010000003.1, from coordinate 68,386 downwards.
GCCCGCTAGGTGTCCATTCATGGTCAACAACATAAAGATTGGTATCACAGGTCTTCCCGGTTCTGGTAAGACCCACACGCTCAAGCGTGTTATCGAAGTGTTGTTGAAAGAGGAGGACCTTTCCATCGGAGGGATGATCGATGAGAAGATTACCGACGGAAGACATGAAGTGGGCATAAAGGTCTGCAACTTTTTGACCAAAGAAGAGGTCGTGTTCGCTAAACCCGACATCGAGAGCAAGATCACGGACGGCAACCTCGGAGTCGACCTTTCGCTTTTCGAATCCGTGGCCATCGACGCCATCAAGAACGCCTGCGAGAAATGCGACATCATCGTCATCGATGAAGTGGGAAAGGTCGAGGTCGAGAGCCAGGCCTTCGTGGATGCCGTCAAGGAAGCACTTGATGTCGACAAGCCTATGATTATAACCCTCCACAAGAAATCCAGGAACCCCCTTCTGCAGGATATCAGAAGAAGGGATGATGTGAGGATCCTGGAGGTCACACCGATCAACAGGAATATACTTCCTGCGAAGATCGTCAATATCATGCACGGTGAGAGGAATTGAATCCTCCCGGAACGGTCATCAGGGAAGGGAGCACCGATCTCCTCGTCCCCGAGGTCCACTCCGTGAACGGACCAGGAAAGATCCATGCGGGTTCCGTTTTTTTCAACGAACAGATGGCATTCAACCGTGACATCAGTGTCATGCTGTTGCGTGCACTCAAAAGACCCAACATGACGGTCGCCGATGCCATGACCGCCACCGGAAGCAGGGCGGTGAGGATCGCCAATGAGGTCCCCGGGACCGAGGTCGTCGCCAATGACTACGACGAGAACGCCATCCCTTACATCGATGCGAACATCCGCTTGAACAACCTGGAGAACATCACCTCCAACCACGCGAACATGCACGTGCTCTTCGCCGAGAGGTCCTTCGATTATGTGGACCTCGATCCCTTCGGTTCACCCTCACTTTTCATCCAGTCCGCCATCCGCGGCACCCGCAAAGGCGGAATACTTGCTGTCACCGCCACCGACACCGCCCCCCTGGCTGGTGCTCAGGCGGCCAAATGCAGACGCAGATACCAGTGCGAACCCCTCAGAAGCTATATGTGCCATGAAGGAGGGCTGCGTATCCTGCTGTGCACCATCGCCCGCGAGATGGGTAAATTCGACATGGGCATGAGGCCCATCCTCAGTTTCAGCGCAGATCACTACTACAGAACATACGTGGAGATCGTCAGCGGCACCACCGCCTGTGACAAGATGCTCGACCAGCTGGGATATATGAGCTACGAACCCGGAAACCCGAGAAAGGAATTCACATACGAGTATGATAAGGACCATCGTCTCGGCCCCTTCTGGTTAGGTCCTCTTTTCGACAAGGAACTACTGTCCCAGATGTCCTCCGAAGGCATGGCCCGCGAGAAGAAATGCGCCAAGACCCTGGATATCTGGAGAAACGAAATCGACACCGTGCCGTACCTCTACGACATGAGCGAACTCTCATCATACACGAAATTCTCCCCGCCCAACCTGGACCGTCTCATCGAGAAGATGAACGAGATCGCACCCACCTCGAAGACTCATTTCTCCCCCACGTCCTTTGTCACCGAGGCCTCCCTCGACGACGTCCTTTCGGTCTACCGTGAAACGGCCAACCGCCCGGCCTGAGCCGTCCACTAACTCTTTTAAACTTCGGCTCTTACAGGCACACAGATATTATGCCGAGCCTAGCAATCATCGGGGCCCAGTGGGGCGACGAAGGTAAAGGAAAGATCATTGACTATCTTGATGAGAAAGCGGACCTCATCGTCCGTTTCCAGGGCGGTAACAACGCAGGACACACCATCGTCGTCGGCGACAAGGTGTTCAAACTCCACGGACTGCCCTCCGGAGTGGTAAGGCCCGGAAAACTGGCCGTCATCGGCAACGGTACCGTGGTCAACATCGAGGAACTCCTCGAAGAGATCGCAGAAGTAGAGAAACAGGGTGGAAACGTCGACGGACTGAGGATCTCCGACCGTGCAGCCCTTATCATGAATTATCACAAGAAACTCGACGGTGCCGAAGAGGTATACCGCGGCAGCAAGCCCGTCGGAACCACCAAAAAAGGTATCGGCCCCGCTTACCAGGACAAGATCGCCAGGATCGGACTGAGAGCAGGCGACCTTCTGGAAAAGGACACTCTCGAAGAGAAGATCTCCCTCCTCCTTCCCTACAAGAAGGACCTTATGAAGATGCTCGGAGCCGAACAGTGCTCCTGTACCACCGAATCCCTCATGGAGAAGATGCTCGGCTGGGGAGAGAAGATCGGAAAGTACATCACCGACACGGGTGTCCTCATCAACGATGCCCTGGACCAGGGAAAGAACGTCATGCTCGAAGGCGCCCAAGGTGTCATGCTCGACATCGACCACGGAACCTACCCTTACGTCACATCCTCATCCACCACCGGCGGAGGAATCTGCACCGGATCCGGCATCGCCCCCAACAGGCTCGACGATGTCATGGGTGTCGTGAAGGCATACACCACCCGTGTAGGAGAGGGACCCTTCGTGACCGAGCTCTCCGGAGAAGAAGAAGCACTTCTCCAGAAGAAAGGAGGGGAGTTCGGAGTCACCACCGGCAGGGGAAGGAGATGCGGATGGCTCGACCTTGTAGTGGTCAACCACGCCAAGACCGTCTGCGGATTCACCTCGCTCGCCATCACCAAACTCGATGTGCTGAACGACTACGAGACACTGCCCGTCTGTACCGGATACGAGATCGACGGAACCATCACCAAGCACTTCCCCGCATCCATCAAGAAACTCGAGAGGGCGAAGCCCGTGTACACCGAGCTCAAAGGATGGAAAGGATGGGACGACACCGAGGCCCTCGTCAAAGGAGGATACGACGCCCTTCCCAAAGAGATGAAGGACTACGTCACATTCATCGAGAAGGAGACCGGAGTCCCTGCTGACCTCATCTCCGTCGGACCTGACAGGGACCAGACCATCTCCCGCAGGGAAGAATGGTGGAACTGACCGGGATTTTCCCGATCGTTCCGGCCTTTTTTAAATCATTTACCCATCTGGGTCTTTTTATTTCTTCACGAAATCTGCAACATTAACCCAATTGATGTCCATTACAGCACATCTCGATTGATGTCCATTTTTGCAGTAAATTTCTATAATTTATGTCTACAATTGTAGTAAATTCCTACAATTAATGTCCATTTTTGCAGTAAAATATAATATGCCAGAACCCCATTTCAATAGTATGGAGCGGAAGGTCACAGAAATCCTTCAGAAATGGAAAGAATCGCACAACAGGGCACTTGTGCTTGAAGGGCCACGTCAGATCGGCAAGACCTACATAATGAAGGAGTTTGCAAAACTGTATCCCTGTTCGGAGTACATAGATCTAGAACAAGATCTGCCGCTCAGAATGATATTCGAGGAAACTGGCAATGCCGACAGCATTTATGAAGAACTGAGCTACAGGGGGATAAAATTCGAATTCGACAAAGGAAAACCACTGCTCATCCTTGATGAGATCCAATCCTGCCCCTCTGCATACTCCGCACTGAAAACGCTTGCCGCTGACGGCAGATGCGACATTCTCGCATCTGGGTCTTTACTCGGAATTCAGCTTTCAGACACCGACCGCCTTTCTCCTATGGGGTACGTGCAATATGTAAAAATGGAACCAATGGACTTCGAGGAATTCCTTTGGGCGATGGGCATCGAGCGTAACCTCACCGAAAAGCTCCGTCTGACTTTGAATTCGGCAGAGGAGATAGGAAAATCCGCAAGGTCTGCTATCACCGATTACTTCAGGAAATTCATGACAGTGGGCGGAATGCCAGCCGCCGTGCTGAAATATGCCGATACCAGAGATTACAACGAGGTCCGCGAGATCCATGCCTCGATATACAGAGTGATCGAATCCGATGCCCTGAAATATTCCGACAGGAAGGATCGGCTGAAGATCCTTTCCTGCCTGGAATCAATACCCAGACAGCTTTCGAAAGAGAACAAATCCTTCGTCTACAAGGACATTGAAAAGACCGCCGGTGCGGGTAAAAGAGAATACGGATCCGCCATCGATTGGCTTTACAGGGCAGGCCTGATAAACATCTGCTACAACCTGAAGGATATCTGTGAACCTCTGCCGCAGATGGAACGGCCGGAATCGTTCAAGATCTACATGAAGGATTCAGGATTGCTCACATATATGCTGGGTATAGAATCGGCCTCAGCGATCGAATCCGGAAACACCTATGTGAACAGAGGTGCGGTCATGGAAAGCTGCATCGCACAGGCCCTGATATGCAACGAGTACGTGATCCACTTTTACAGCAAACAGAACAGCACTCTTGAAATGGACTTCGTCCTGAATTACAAAAATAAGATCACTGCCCTGGAGATCAAATCCGGGAAACAGAAAAAATCGAAGTCACTGACCATGATGGTGTCCGGACAATACAATGTCGGATACGGCATCAAGGTATCGGACGCTCCAGTAAGCATCGATGAACTCGGCATCCTGCATCTGCCTCTGTTCGGCCCCTGCTTCTTCGATCCGCCCGTATTTGAAAATGTCCCAGCACCCGGATCCGAAGAGGTCAACAACCTGCTGAATAAAATATGATTTTAGAAACTCCCTTATCCTTTCAAGGAATTGATTGATTGTGTACAGCGCTCTCGATACGTTCGCAACCCCAAAACTTCAGAGATGAGTATTTCTGACACTGTTGAGTCCTACATATCCAGAGATTCCAAGTCCTCGTTGTTTTTTGTCGGAGATGCTTTGGAGGTTCTGCGCCAATTTCCGTCAAATTCAGTTGATTGTTGCATAACCAGTCCCCCGTACTGGAACAAAAGAGTGTATGCGGGCGGAGGAATCGGCCAGGAACCTATTTTCCATGAATACATAAATTCCATTCTGAACATCACAGAAGAGATAAGACGTGTTCTTAAACCGACAGGATCCTTATGGCTGAACATCGGAGATTCGTACAAGAACAAGTCCCTGCTGAACATCCCTTGGAGGATCTCCACGGCAATGATCGATCACCAAGGTTTGATTTTACGCAACACAATTATATGGAACAAGGTAAAAGGAAATCCGGACAATGCAAATGATAAACTCAGGAACATGTATGAGCCCATTTTCCACTTTGTGAAGAACAAACAATACTATTACAACGTAGATGCGATCCGCAATCCCCCCTCACAGATCACTCGCAAGGGAGATACAATTATCTCCGCCACTGGGGTCTCCGGTAAAAAGTACCGTGCCCAGATTGCCAATTCGGTCGAACTCACCGATGATGAAAAAAGGAATGCAAATGAATCTCTGGATCGCATACTTGAAGAATTGAGTGCAGGTACAATTTCTGATTTTAGGATGGTCATCCGGGGCCAGCAGCGGACCACACATTCCAATTCAGAAAAAATATCGGGACGCGCAAAAGAACTGCATAACAAAGGATTCTACTTTTTGAAATACAACCCCAAAGGCGCCAAACAAGGCGATATCTGGAATGTGATTCCGGAAGATACACAGAACAGAGATTCTCGCCATTATGCATCATATCCCGAACAACTGTGCGAAACTCCGATCAGAACCACGTGTCCGACAGAAGGTATCGTTTTAGACCCGTTTTGCGGAACAGGAACCACATTACTGTCTGCATTTTCAAATAATGTTAAATCAATCGGAATCGACATCTCTGAAGAATATGTTTCTATCTCCAAGGACAGGATCTTACATGAACAAGATCATTGAGTGACGGCGAAGCCACCTTTGACAGAACAGTGCAATGGAAAGAACTGGTCATTAATCAACTATGTCCGTTCTCAGGGAAGAAATGTTTCAAAACAAGGAAAAGTGCACCGGAGACTTCTATCGGAACATGTATCGTGAAGCATTCTGGTAAAAACCTTATCATCTGCCCCAACAGGCTGCTTGAACGCAAACAGGTCTTCATGGATTGCATCCACCAGCTGTCCAAACATGAACCTGGAAATGAATTGCATGTAATCTCTGAAGTAAAGATTCCTGGTGGATCGGTTGACTTTATCCTTGTTTCATTGAAACGCGGAACCGTTGCTGATTTCATAGGCATCGAATTTCAGGCCTTGGATACTATAGGTTCCATATGGCCCGAAAGACAGAAGCTACTGATGGATCTGGAGATCTCGGAACCAGATTCGGACCCAATTCCCGAAAAACTGTTTGGAATGAATTGGAAGATGACTGCCAAAACGATTTTGCTTCAAATGCATCACAAAGCCAGTTCATTAGAATCCATGAAAAAACATCTGGTGCTCATAATGCAAAATCCGTTGCTTGAGTACATTCAGAAAGAGTTCGATTCCTCCGCATTCAGAAAACCAGATCTCTCAGATTCAGTACATATACATTCGTATTCCTTGAAAACGAATGATACGGGATATCTTCTCGAGTTAGATTCGAGGTACAGCACAGATTCGGGGGGCATTATGAAGTGCTTGGGGCTGAATGCAGATTCTTCGATGAATACTGAAGAATTTGAACAAACCCTCTTTTCAAAGATCTCTGATGATACCTTATTGACTATCTGATCTGTACAGATAACCAGACGTCGATGATCCAATGTGCCAGCATTTGAAAATGGATCCCTTTCGGGGACCCAGATTCAGGCTTTGGTGTTTTTGACAGGTGCAAGATACCTGACAACGAAATTCCTGACGGAGGTCTTCATCGCACCTTTCGCCATCTTCGATAAGAAGAACCCGCCGACACTTGTGGCAAGAGAGAACTGGTAGGTCTGCATCACATGTGCCAGATAGGGATTTCTGTCATGTTCGACCCAATACTCCTCAGCTGCCTCAAGCTCTTCGGGAGTGCAGTTGTCGATGGCCCATTTCATCGAGGATGTCATGGATTCGAGGAACAGTCTGTCCTTCTCCATGACCTTGGCATCCTTCTCGGTGACACCCTGAAGGATGATGTCGAGCATCTGGGACAGTTTATCGAAGAATCCGATGAAGATCGGTAATTCGACATATGCCTTGAAACTGGTGACCACTGAGGCCTTGAACGCATAATAGGTCAGCGGAGGGTGAACGGAGTTACCTACCTTCAGCGCCTCGATGGCCTGATCCATCGCATTGTTAAGGAACAATTCCCCGTCGCTCTCAGGCATCTTGTCGTTGACAGTGGCAAGGAAGTCCCCGAAATCGGACATGTCGAGTTTCTTATCGATGACGATATGAAGCAGACAGGTACAGTAGTATGTGGAAAGCACCGGCTGGATGTCGACGATAAGAGAATCGTCATCAAGTGCGTCGATGAAATTCTTCCAATTGGACATCATCTCATCGAAATTGGCATCCAACGCACATGCGCACCCGCGGGCATACAGGCCGAGCCAGTTCTCAGGCTGTACGGTAAGGATCCTGTCGGAGAATTTGTGCAATGCATCAGCATCGCAGGCCTCTGTGAGTCCCTTACATTCGGAAAGCAGATTCTGATCTATTGCAGTCATACATTCCCTCCTTGATTCAATGCACCAAATCAGTTCTCCGGAGGCAGTTCGGCCTTTACGAAGGGGGTCCTGTCCGCATGCAGCGGAATGGTCGCATCATAACCGACCTTCCAGGTGGTCCCGTGGGCGGAGGGGTCCAAAGACGAACCTGCGGCACCTTCGACAAGGAGCATCTTGTCGGCCTGCATCCTGGTAGCGACAGCCCATTCGACCTCACGGTCGTTGAATATGTCGATATCATCATCGACGATGATGACGTTCTTCATAGAAGAGTGACCCGTGAATGCCGCCATTATGGCGTTCTTTCCGTCACCTTCCTTGTTCTTGGTGATGGAGACGACACCGTTCAGCCAGCAGCATCCTCCCTCGGTAAGACGGACATTACGGACGTTCGGAACGGCCTGCCTGACGGTACGGAAGATGACAGGTTCCCTGGGGACGCCCATGAGCAGGAAGTGCTCGTACCCTCCGGGAAGCAGAAGCTGGAAGATCGGATCTTTTTTAGACCATACGCGGTCGATCTTGACGACAGGCTGGTCCCTGATCTCATCATATGTCCCAGCAATGTCGACGAAGGGCCCCTCGGGACAGGTCTCGGCGGTGATCCTCCCTTCGAACACGTATTCGCAATCGGCGGGCACGACGAGTCCGTTGTCACATTTTGCGACCTTCAGTGGCGATCCGTGACCTGCTTTATGCATGGCGGATGCGATGGTGAGTTCATCGGTTCCGAAATCGACGGACAGCGCGGCAGAGATCATGGCTTCTACAGGAGCTCCGATACAGATGGCGATCTTCAGTTCCTTTCCGTCCTTCTTGGCCTCGTTGAAAAGTGTGAAAGTGTGTCTGGGGACGAGACGGATGACGATAGTGTTCCTGTCCTTGATGAGCATCCTGTGGAAGGACACATTGCGTTTTCCGTTATACTCGGAGACAACAATCCCTGCGGAGATGTAACGTCCCGCATCCTTGGGGAAATACTTGATGATAGGAAGTTCGGTAAGTTCCACATCAAGAGAGCATTCTTTGAATCTGGGACTGTCTGTTTCTTCAATACCGCAGGGTGATGCCATGGCATCCATGATGTGCCTGACGATGGCATCCTTGGGGATGTTCATCGCGGCGGCGATCTTCTCTCTGGTGGAGTACACGTTGCCTGCGGCCTTTCCGCCATTGATATCTTTGAAAAGGAATGTGGTCTCCTGGTCCTTCAGAAGATACCTGGTGGCCCCGTAACCGTCTGGGTCTATGCATTCAGCGACCTCTTTGGCCCCTTTGATGTCGATTGTCATTAAGACAGGATAGCAGTGGCACTTTTATAATGTCTGTCCGTGCGACATCTTGTACTGTTCCGAGATGCTGAGGCCCATGAAGTTAATGTCATTCGCGTTGAAGACGGAAATGATGTTGTCAATGATGCCGTCGACATTTATGGCAGGCATATTGAATATGCTCGCGACCTGCAGTGCATGAAGCTTGATCGCATCCCTGCAGGAACACTCGGAGCCGTCCACGTAACATCCGACCATCGTACCGATCGAACCGATGATTGCGGCAAGACTCATATCGAGGTCGTAGTCCTTTGGCAGCTGATACCCATATTCGGTGAGGAACTCCTCGAACCAGCGCTTTGAAATATTGCTGAACACCTTTACGGCATCCCGTTTGCAGTGGACCTCGTAGATCAGGCTCGCCACATTGGGGGAGATGGTGGAGACATACAGCTGAACGGCGCCCGGGAATATGGCCGCCTCCAGGAAGTTGTTGTGTTTCTTTAAAATGTCCAGGGTGCGCGAAAGGACCTCCTCGGTGGCATCCTTGACGATGCTGATCAGTATCTCTTCCTTGTTCTTGAAACGATTGTAGAGGCTGCCGTTCAGTATGCCCGCCTGAGTGATGATGTCGCGGGTGGTCGTCTTGTCGTATCCTTTCTGCAGAAACAACTCCAAGGATACCTGCATAATCTCATTCCTTGCGAGATCGCGTTTCTCCTCGAGGGTCATCTTACGCTTTGCCATGATAATATGACCTATATCGTTCCGATATTTGAGTATTTTCAATATTTGAGATTAATCAAATTAATTTAATATCGTTCATATCAACACTATTTAATTCGTATCTTTTTATATATTCAGTTTAGATTTTGAACTGTCCTTAAATTTGATTTTTTGAGAATGTTCAAAATTCTTTTATATCCCGTTAGTATCAGTGGGTACAAGGTGAACAGATGTTCGCAAAACTTGCAGATACAGTCCAAAAACATTCCAAAGCCATCATCGTGCTTTGGATCGTCGTCCTGCTCTGCTCGCTTCCCTTCGCCCTGAAATCCAGCGATGTTCTGGAATACGACATGGCAAGCATGTCCGGGTCCGATTCGGAAGCCAGCGAAGGACAGTACATTATCGATACGTACTTCGAAAATGCCCTTGACCTTTCCGAGGTACTTGTAGTCAGTTATTCTTCAGCCGATGAACTCACCTCCGCCAATAAACTGGTCACTGAATTCACCAACTTGATGAGTGAAAAATACGGTGAAAAATTAAAAGTAACCAATGGCGGTTCTTATTCTAAGACCGATGCAAGCACCCAAGGGATCTTGCTCATTGCCATCCAGAACCAGGATGAGAACTTCGATCTTTCTCATGAGACCAGCAATATCAGAGGACTCGTTTCCCAGGCGCAGTCAAATGTCGGAACTTCCCTCACTGCACTTGTAACAGGTAACGATGCTATCACCTACGACACTGAGAACTCTTCTATGGAAGATGTCAAAAAGGTCGACCCGATCAGCATCCTTCTGATTTTCATTCTTCTGGCACTGTTCTTCTATGCAGTTGTCACCGCATTCGTACCTCCCGCGGTCGTAGGTATGGCATACGGTATCACCCTGACCCTTGTCTGGGCCCTCGGACAGTTCCTCGGAATCTATTACATCACTTCCACCCTGCTCCTGGTCGTCATGCTCGGTGCCGGATGCGATTATTCGATCTTCATCATCACCAGGTACAGAAACGAGCGCAAAGCCGGAGCCACCCACGAACACGCCCTCAGAGAAGCAGTCATGTGGGGAGGAGAATCCGTCGCCACATCCGGTATCTCGGTTATGATCGGTTTCGCCGCACTGGCACTTTGTTCCTTCGAGATGGTACAGACCATGGGTATCGCCCTTGCTCTCGGTATCCTCGTCGCACTCATCGCAGCACTCACCTTCATCCCCTCGCTCATCAACCTCCTCGGCGACAAGATCTTCTGGCCCTCCAACATCGACAAATACGTCGAGACGGACAGGTCCTTCGAGACCCCTGGAAAGAAGAAAGGCGCCCGCCACTTCCTCGCGGCCATCGGAAGGAGATACTTCTCCTGGCTCGCCGGATTCACTCGCAAATACGCAAAAGCGATCGTCGCAGTGTTCATAATCATCTGTGTCCCCGCAACCTACTACTACACCACCACCGACGACTCCTATGATATGATCAGTGTCATGCCTGATTCAGAATCTGTCGACGGACTCGACCTCATCATGACCCAGACCTCCGGTGGTACGGTCATGCCCACATATGTTGTTCTTAAATTGGATCAAATGGTAGTCGAAAGTGTGGGCGCAATATCAACTGGATCCGATCCAGATTCTGTTTCGATTCCCTGGATGACCTGGACAGATGAGGCAAAGAACACGATTGTACCTCAGATGATGGGTCTATCAGAAGAAATAAAAAACATTTACGGCCCCACTGGTGAAAAAATTGTTGATTCCGTCAGCGGACTGAATATGTACAGCCTCATTTACAAGAAAGTTGAGGCTGACCCCAACATGTACGGAGCGACTACCGGCCAGATCAATGGATACATTGTCAAAAATGTATTGCCTGCAGCAGTGTCCGGCTACGTCGATGAAGTTTTCACCAAAGCAGCCACAATTGCCGGACTTCCTCTTGAACAGAAGTACGAAATCGACACCAGCATGGAAATCCTCCCCACGTTCGCCCCGGGGTACACATTGTCTCAGACCATTGATTACATCCTTAACCTTGGTACGGGAATTCTGTCACAGTCCCACAGCGATTATGTCAACATGACCATAGTGACATCTGAAAGACCTATGTCTGAGAACACCATGAAGTTCATTGTTAACCTCGGCTACGACTTCCATGGCACCGACGGATACGACAACAAATACAGTTTCATCGAGAACTCCTATATCGCCGGAACCTCTGCCAAGATCTACGACATCGGAGAGATCGTCGAGGACCAGTTCAGCATCATCAAGATCGTCGTCGTCGTGCTGCTCATCCTCCTGCTATTCTTCATCCTCGGATGCTACGTGACCCCTATCAGGGCACTCATCACCATCGTGATGTCCGTCATCTGGACCGTCGCACTGACCCACTTCGTGTTCGAAGATATGCTGAACACACCTGTGCTCTTCCTGATCCCCATCGTCCTGTTCGTGGTCCTGCTGGGACTCGGTATGGACTACGAGATCTTCCTCACTACTAAGATTCGTGAGAACAAGATCAAGGGAATGGACAACGACACCGCCATCGAAGAGGCCGTCAAATCCTCCGGAGGCGTCATCTCCCTGTGCGCCCTCCTGATGGGCGGTACCTTCCTGACCCTCCTCCTTGCAGGATCCTCAATGCTGCAGGAACTCGGATTCGCCCTCGGCGTCGGTATCCTCATCGACGGTCTGTTCATGGTCGGCTTCGTCACTCCCTCGTTCATGCACCTCCTCGGGGACTGGAGCTGGAAAGGACCCAGATTCCTCCAGAAGAAGTTCCAGAACGCGGACGAGACCTCTGAAGAAACCGGAAAACTCTGAACACCGAAGAGTGATCCTGAAACCCCAAGCACCGCTGTGCAGAATCACAGTGCACGGCGGTGCAAACCCCTTCCCTTTTTCTCTTTTCAGCTGTCTTTTTTATACTTCTTACTCCGTCGAGCATCAAGGTCCGAGGATAACATGAGCATAGTCTATCGCTACGGCAACAACCTCTACATCAATCTGACTAACAGATGTCCCTGCAGCTGCGTGTTCTGTGTCAGGGACAGTACGCCGAGGCTCGGCGACGCCGACAGTCTCTGGCTCAAAGAGGAGCCTTCTCCCGAAGAGATACTGACCGAATTGAAGAAATATGATATGGACAAGGTCGGTCAGATTGTATTCTGCGGTTATGGCGAGCCTACCGAAAGACTCGATGCCCTTATCGAAACATCAAAACTGATCCGCTCTGAACTCAAGAAAACAATACGTCTCGATACTAACGGTCTCGGCAATCTGATCAACGGCAGAGACATAGTCCCAGACCTCGCAAAAGCGGTCGATTCCGTATCGATCAGCCTCAATGCGCCCGATGCCGAAACCTACAAGAAGATCACCCGCTGTGACTTCGGATCTGAAGAGGCCTACAACTCCCTGAATGGATTCATCAAAGAATGCATCAAGCATATCGGCGGCGTCACCCTCTCCATTGTAGGCGGATACCTCTCCGATGAGGATGAGAAGAAATGCGCGGAGATCGCAAGGTCTTTGGGAGTGAGGTTCAGGATACGGTGATTATCCTGCCTGCTCCGGCGGTTTCGACATACACGAAATCCGCCAGTTCTTCACCAACTGCGATGAACTGACCGTTGACCTCGGCAGTGACGACCCCTTTCGATCCGTCGGTGGCTTCGACGCGTATCTCCCTTCCCGGGACCAATCCCATTCCAATGAGCTTCTGCATGACCGCGCTGTCCTCGGATTTCAGATAGGTGATCTTTCCTGATGTACCAGCACCCATATCCTTGAGGGACATGCTGATGGTGATGCCTCCGCCCGAAACGGATTTGCAGGGATTGACGCAGCACTGGCAGTCGCAGTCCGGAGGGTTGCCGAGCATATCGCAGATCTTCTGTGCGGCCTCATCGGAGATCGCATGTTCAATACGGTGTGCCTCCTGGTGTGCGGTCTCATGATCAAGCCCCAGAATGTCCATGAAGAATTTCTCGATGATGTGATGCCTTTTCCTGGTTAGCCTGGCGTTGATGAGTCCCTGCTCAGTAAGCCTCACACCGCGATACTTCGCATATTCCACAAGACCGTCCTTCGAAAGGATCTTCAACATCTCACTGACGCTTGCGGGTGAAACTTCCATATATTGCGCAAGTTCAGTGGTCTTTGCTGCGGTACCGTTCTCAGTGAGTCTGAGGATGGCTATGAGATAATCTTCGCGGTTTCCAGTGGTCACGGGCATATTCCCCCGAATGAATTTTAGGTATAACTAATATACCGAAATGTCATTTCAAGTTTTTTTAAAATGTCAAAAAAAGTATATGAAGTTTAGGGTTATTTCAACCATTTGAAATTGATGCGCGATATCGCACCGATGCGAGGAAATCCCGATGAACTCCGAATCTTCAATGAAAAATGTTTTCACAGGAAGCATCCGGGATCCTCTGAAGGATGCCTTGAACGATGCGATCTCCAACTGCGATGCGCTCAACATCATCACCTCGTTCATACAGGTGTCCGGGATCCACGAACTCGAAGACGCCCTCCGCAACGCCATCGGCAGAGGTGTCAAGATCAAACTGCTCACCGGGACATATCTCGATATCACCGATCCCGATGCCATCTCCCTTCTGAAGATCATCTGCGGAGACAGCATATCCATCCATTTCTACTCCAGGACGAACTCCTTCCACCCCAAGGCGTATTTCATCTACTCGAAGATCCAGGGCGATTCGGTCTTCGTCGGTTCCTCCAATATTTCCAAATCCGCTTTCTGCAGCGGCATCGAATGGAACTACCGCATCCTGAAAAACGACCACGAATCCGACTTCCGGGATTTCGAGGAGATGTTCGACCTGCTGTGGGACCAGTATTCCCTCGAAGTTACGGATGAAGTTCTCAAAGATTATAGGACAAAGAGATCTCCGAAGATCAAACCGTCCTTCACCCCCGTTGAACCTAACGTGTTCGAACCGAACGACGTGCAGATAATAGCATGTTCCAGACTCGAACAGACCCGCCTTGACGGCATGGACAAAGGGCTGGTGGTCGCCGCCACTGGTACCGGAAAAACGTATCTTGCCGCTTTGGACTCTCTGAAATTCAGAACGGTACTTTTCATCGCCCACAGCCAAACCATTCTCAGACAGGCGAGAACAGCCTTTGAGAGGATCCGTCCCAATGGCAGATTCGGAGATTGTTTTGACGGAACCTACGAGCTTGATGCGGACATTGTCTTCGCTACTATCCAGACACTCAGAAAACAATCGATTTTGGATAAGATCGATCCTAGAAAATTCGAATACATCGTTGTCGATGAATTCCATCATGCCCCTGCGAACTCATACCGCAGAGTGATTGACCATTTCAGGCCGAAATTCATGCTCGGACTGACAGCCACTCCCGAAAGGATGGACTGTCAAGAGGTTTTTGCGTTATGTGAGAACAACATCGTCTATGAGATCAGACTCCTTGATGCCATCAAAGAGGATATCTCTGTCCGTTCAAATACAAAGGATTCGCGGATACTGCAGATTATGACAAGGTCAAATTCATCAACGGCCATTATGATATCGACTCCCTCGAACGGCAACTCAATCAGGAGGCCCGTGCCCGGCTGATATACAGCAGGTACTGCCAGTACGCGGGGAACAAGACGATCGGATTCTGTTCATCGATCAGACATGCGGACTATATGTGCGAATACTTCTCCAAAATGAATGTCCGCGCCGCGACCGTATCAAGCAATTCGTCTTCTGATTATGCCATACGTCAGGGGGATGTCACAAACTACTTCAGAAACGATCAAAACTCCGTTCTTTTCGTAGTGGACATGTTCAATGAAGGTGCCGATATCCCCGAGATCGACACAGTCATGTTCCTGCGTCCGACCGAATCCATGACCGTGTTCATCCAGCAGTTAGGTAGGGGACTGCGTCTGTCCGAAGGAAAGAAGGAGCTTATGGTCCTGGATTTCATCGGAAATTACCGCAATGCGGATATGTTTCCACAGCTGATAATGAACAAAAAGCCTGATACGGTGGTGAACAACCATACCCTCAAGGAATATCTGCCTCCGGACTGCGATGTCGACTACGATCTTGAAACCATAAATCTGTTCAAGAAACTGTATGACCGCTACACCCGCATCGAGGACAAACTCAGTAATGCATTCGAAGAGCTTATGTCAACTTTAGACCGCATTCCAACCCGGGTTGAGTTCTACAACTATCTTCCGAAGAACATCACTGACAGTTACAAATCTAAAATAAACAGCATATTCAAAAACTACCTGAAATTCGTTTCGAAATATGATGACAAACTGGATCCAATCCGCAGATCTCTGCTCAACACTGACGCTGAAAATACATCTGTTGTCTCGAACAGACACCAATGTCACGGATGTACAAGATGCCGATCCTCAAATCGTTCATCTATAACGGAAGAATGAACACTTTTGCGTCATATGAACAAATGTGCTCGACAATGAAGGACTTCTACAGCAGAGACAATAACATCATCGAATTCCAAAAAGATGTTGACCACCCGCAGAAGAACAATTGGAGTGATATACATTGGATCAGTGTCATAAAGAACAACCCAGTAAAGGCCTTATGCAAAGCCGAAGGTATTTTCAAAAAGAATGAAAACGGACTGGAGATCCTGTTGGATATCGAAAGATACTGTACTCTGCCCGCATTCATATCAGAGATCGAAGATGTCATCGAATACCGTTCACTCAGCTTCAAAGAAAGCAAGTACAGAAGGGATTGAAACGCCGACAAAAGAGAAACTCGTCAGAGATAGGATACCGGAGATCATAGCCGAAAGCGGCAGAACGCCGGAAACCCGTATCGTTCGGGGAAAAGAACATTTTGAATACCTCGACAGGAAACTCGATGAAGAGGTCGGAGAGTTCCATACTGACAAAAATCTCGAAGAACTGGCAGATGTCTTCGAAGTGATCGTCGCTTTGGCCGGACAACTAGGATATTCCGAGGAACAACTGTTCGAAACAAGAAACAAAAAAAGGCTTGAAAGAGGCGGATTCGAAAAAGGAATCGTACTTATTCAGTGACTCGGCAACAGATTCCATGCTTATCTGCCACGATACTCTCTCAACTAATTATTGCTGATTTACTACTTTTTAGGTAGTTCCCTATAGGTTATTTTAAAGATACCTATACAGACGACTCAGAGGCAGAATGATGAGCATTGAAAAAGCACTGGATGCCATAAAGGATGGAAAGATCATCCTGATCTATGACTTCGATGACCGCGAAAGGGAATCGGATATGACCGTGGCCTCAGAGTTCGTCACCTATGACAAGATCACACAGATGAGGGAGGATGCAGGAGGACTTCTCTGCACCACCACCCCCAACAGACTTGCAAAAGAGATCGGACTGCCGTTCCTCTCCGATGTCTTCTGGGACATGGGCGAGAAATACCCTCTTCTCAGGAAGATGGCCCCGAGCGACATTCCCTATGACAGGACTAAATCCTCTTTCGGTATCACCATCAATCACAGAAAGACCTACACAGGCATCCCCGACAGGGACCGTGCGCTCACCATTAAGAGGTACGCGGAGGTCATTTTCCAGGACAAAGACCCCAAGGACATCGCCGACGACCTTGGAAAGGAGTTCAGGGCGCCCGGACACGTCCACCTCCTCAACACTTCCGAGAAGATCCTCACCGACAGGCACGGACACACCGAGCTCGCCACCGCAATGATGTACATGGCGGGCGTCAAGCCCTCCGCCACCATCTGCGAGATGATGGGGCACGACGGACACTCCCGTTCCAAAGAGGAGTGCTACAAATACGCCGAGGAGCACGACATCCCCATCGTCAACGGTACCGAGGTCATCAAGGCCTGGAACGAATTCAAGAAGGCACACCCCGGATTGGATGTGTGATCCATGGTCAGGGTAATGGCCTCGGGCGTCTTCGATATCATCCACCCCGGACACATATCGTACCTTCAGCAGGCGCGTTCCTACGGTGACGAACTCATTGTGGTCGTCGCCTGCGACGACACTGTCCGCAGAAGGAAGCACGAGCCCATCACTCCCGACTACATGAGGGCAAAAATCGTCGAGAACCTGAAACCCGTCGATAAGGCCATCGTGGGCACCAACACCGGCGATTTCTTCGACACTGTGAGATCCGTCGACCCTGATATCATTGTCCTCGGGTTCGATCAGAATTTCGATGAAAAGGATCTCGAAAAGAAACTTGCCGACCGCGGACTCGGAAAAGTGAAGGTGAAACGCGCCAACGAGACCGCCGACGACCTCAACGCCACCCGCAGGATCGTCGAGAAGATCAAGAAAATGGGAGGAATGTGATGAAACTGATAGGTATCGCAGATACCACATTCGCAAGATACAACATGGGCAAGGCCGCCATCGACGAGCTCAACCACACCGGAACGGGATTCAGGATCATCCGCGTCACCGTCCCCGGAATGAAGGACCTCCCCGTGGCCTGCAAGAAGCTCATCGAGGAACAACACTGTGACATATGCATGGCGCTCGGTATGCCCGGACCCATGCCCAAGGATAAAATGTGCGCCGACGAGGCCTCCAACGGACTCATCAAAGCACAGCTCATGACCAACACCCACATCATCGAGGTATTCGTCCATGAGGATGAAGCGAAAGACGACAGTGAACTCGCATGGCTCGCGGACAGACGCACGAGGGAACATGCGGTCAACGTCTATGACATGCTCTTCAGACCGGAACGTCTCATCGAAAGGGCGGGGACCGGACTCAGACAGGGATTCGCCGACAAGGGACCTGTCATGGCCGGCAGAAGAAACTGATTATCACAACAACAGAGGTGTAAACAATGGAAAAATACAGACTCGGAGCAGTAGTAGCGGAATTCAACTATGAGGTCACCAGCCTCATGCTCGAGAGGGCGAAGGCGGAGGCCGAGTTCCTCGGAGTGGAGATCACCCACATCCTCAAGGTGCCCGGTGTATTCGATATGCCCCTCGCCATCAAGAAGATGATCCAGAAAGACGATGTCGATGCGGTAATCACCCTCGGTGCCGTCATCACCGGCGAGACCAAGCACGATGAGGTAATCACCGCACAGGCCGCAAGGAAGATCACCGACCTCGCCCTCGAATACGACAAGCCTGTCGCATACGGTGTCACCGGACCTGGAATGAGCGAACTCCAGGCCATGGACCGTATCGAGAAAGGCCGTGATGTCGTCGACACCGCGGTCAAGATGCTCGAAAGGCTCAAGTCCTTCTGAACTTCAACACGGCCCGCAAGGGCCGATATTTTTTAACCTTCGACGTAAACACCCACTTAAATAATCCCCAGCCGTTCGAATTCTGTATGTCTGCGGATCATCCAAATTATCCCAAAAGCTTTGTAAGGGCCATCCTCGCAGGAATGGCCATAAGCATCGGCTGCTGCGTCTACCTCGGTGTCTGGGGCTTCAATCCCGACAACAGATGGGTCGGAGCAGTGCTTTTCAGCATCGGACTGTTCACCGTGTTCACGTTCGGTCTTGATCTCTACACAGGAAAAGTGGGATACCTTTTCGACAATAAACCGCAGTATCTGATCTATCTTTTAGTGGTCATCTTCGGAAACTTTGTGGGATGCGTCATCTGCGGATACATGATCGATGCGGATACACTCGCCAACAGTTCCGGCGTCATCCTTCATAACATGGTGGACGGAAAACTCGCGGATCCCGACTGGTTCAAGGTGTTCTGCAGAGGGGTGTTCTGCGGTATGCTGATGTTCATCGCCGCCGATTACTATAAGGTGCACAAGAAGTACCTTGCGGCCATCCTCTGTGTCCCTGTCTTCATCCTCGCCGGATTCGAACACTCCATCGCAGACATGTTCTACTTCTGTTGCGCAGGAGTGTACTCCCTTGATGCACTGCTGTTCATCGTCGTCGTCGCCCTCGGAAACCTCGTGGGCGGGGTCATCATCCCCGTGTGCAGGAAATGGATGGTCGAGGACCGGCCGGCACCGGCTCAGTAATGGCGCTGTTCGCGCACCAATTTCAAAAGGAGCTTCTCGGTACGTTCGAGGAGCTCCCCTATATATCCCGCTTCTTCCCCATATAACTGAAGTTCCGAATCTCTGCGGGATTTTAGCAGTTCTTTCACGGAATACAGGGTTTCGTATTCGTTCTCGATCATTTCCGCGTGTTTTTCGGATCCAGGCATATGCGTTCCTATGTGTTCAGAGATATTTCAACATCTCCGTGAACAGTGCGGAGAAATTAACATCGGTTAATCAATTTCGAACATGTTCGTACTAGTTTATAAATCAGAACTCAGTCCTTAAAAAAAATGTAACAATTACATAAATATCTGTGATAATATGATATCTGAATACCTCACGGAACAGCACGTTATGTACAGCTGTTCGGTGTGTGATGCCACCTGGAAACCGAAACGCAACACGCCTCCCCAGAGGTGTCCGCAATGCAAAAGCAAAATGTGGATGAGCAGCTACCGCCATGTCTGCTGCAGCTGCGGCCATATCTGGTTCTCGGCCAGTTCATCCCCTGGCAGATGCCCGGGATGCCAGTCACGCAGGTGGAATTCAGAACATCCTGTCTCCCGTCCCGACAAACCCACCTAGGTCCCCGAGGATATCAGACAGTCGATAATGATACGTTACGACCTCGGATGTGGGTGCGTCAAGATCGCCCGCGACCTAGAACTCACTTTTGACAGCGTCTTCGACGTGGTGAAGGCCGAGTATCCGGACATGAATGTCCGTCTCGGCACTCTCACATCGATTTGAAGAACTTGCTGTTGCAATAGACCAGGTACGAGATGATCAGCGCAACGATCAGCAGAGGAATCTGCAATGTCGCGGCACCGCTCACAAGTACGAAAATGCTCGCCACGAAGTAATGTTCCAGTTTGCGGATGAAGTAGAACGCGCATCCGGAAAGAACACCCGAAAGAATGAACCCAATGCCGTTAATCATGGTCTCGCTGTCAGCGAGCTGATAGATCCCGCCCAGGATCGACAATACGGCCCAGATCAGGGTCAGCGCGAAGACGAGCTTGTAGGTGAATCCGAATTTGTCAGAGTCCTTCTTCTCGACCGGGAAGACCGCACGTTTCTGTTCCGCCGGAGCCTCGGGATTTTCGGAGGTGGCCTTACGGACAAACTCGAATCCACAGCTGGGACATACCTCACAGCCGGGTTCGATCTTCGCCCAACAACGGGGACACTGCTTTGCCATGAATCGCTGATTACCGCGTGGCTTATAAGAATATGGCCCCCGGGGACCGGGGGATGATGTTTCACTTGAGGGGCTTTCCGTCCTTGAAGGCGGATCCGACCCTTTCTCCGACCACGAAGTAACCGTGGGAGACAGGATCATATGTGATAGGCCTGAGCTTGGCGATGTCGATCTTTCCGTCTGTGAGAACGGATTCCTCAGCACAGACGTTGACTATCTGTCCGATGAGTACCTCGGTCTCGTTGTCATAGCTGATCATCTTGCACTCGAGTGCCACGGGAAGTTCCTTGATCATGGGAGCATCGACGTTCTCGCTCTTTTCAACGGTGAATCCTGCCTTGGCGAACTTGTCGGGGACCTTGTTGGCAGAGGCGATCCCCACATAATCGCAGGGTACCAGACGGTCGACGGTGGCCGGACTTACGGTGAATGCCTTGCGGGCAAGGATGTTGGCGGTGGTCTTGTGACTCCTGTCGACGCAGATG
The DNA here is from genome assembly GCA_963591575.1 of Candidatus Methanomethylophilaceae archaeon. Classification (GTDB taxonomy): domain Archaea; phylum Thermoplasmatota; class Thermoplasmata; order Methanomassiliicoccales; family Methanomethylophilaceae; genus Methanomethylophilus. The sequence continues at coordinate 47,136 of CAVATL010000003.1, read as the reverse complement.
CAGATCCTGTCCTCTCCGCAGATACCGCCCCATGCGGCGTTCATTGCATTCGGGATTCCGTCCTCTCCGTAAGAGGCGATGATGTAGACCGGCATCGGATATACAATCGCACCGGCTCCGAAGTTCTTCCTCATAATCGAACATCTCTTTGCTATGATATAAACTCAGGCGGTCTCCTCTCCGAACACCGGCGAAAGGAACACAGACGCTGATTCGGACCTGCGGTTCTCCAGAGATGCAGTGAATCTCGTGAGTTCTTTCAGCAGACCGCAGAGTCCTTCGGGACAATCGCCGTCACCGGATGAGCAGAACCATCCGTGGTCGGTCATGATGCCTGACCTCCAGGTCATCGGACAGTATGTCCCAGGACCGTCATACCTCTTCGCCCAATGCCAGAACCCGGAGACGCTCAGGGGTAGCATGAGGTCGGACCATTGATCATCATTGAGCTTCAGCCTGACGCTGTGTCCGAAACCGCCGGAATAGGTCTTCACCCTGCAGTCATGGGTTCCGCGCCATGCCTCGAGTGCAAACGATCCGAAGGCCGTGAAGAACTCGACCCTTACATTCCCGATGAATTCCGGCAAAAATCTCTCCGCTGCAACTGTCATTGAACTCTCCGATTTGGGGAGAGATTTTGAATATATAACTTATAGGATGTTATGAATAACTGCAATATGTTATTCATAACCAAGGACGCGGATCGTCCGTCGGCGTGACCCTGTCCCAGGGCTCTCTTCCTATGGAATGGAGCTTGTCGAGAATGAGTTTCTTGCCGATCTCAGTCACACCGATCATCGGTACCTTGTTCCCGGCGATAAGCACGTCCTCCCTCGCATAGGCGATCTCTCTCAGGATACGGGAGGCACAGGTGGTGAGGATGTCACAGTTGTCGTAGAAAATATGCGCACCTTCGTCCGATACGCAGCTCGTGTGCACCGCAACTAGTAGCACCCTGTCACCATACCGTTCACGGAGCAGCTTTGCATCCTCGGGGCGGGAGACGGTCACCGCGAATCTCTTGAATCCCTTCGAGGCTGCAAGATCTGCACCTGCAATCTGATCGATGGGTGTAGTTTCCGGATCAACCGTATTCCCGCGTCCCACCGCGTGTAAAACAACATCAAGAGGTGTGGTGCTGACCATACCGGATATCCTCCCGCAAAGGCCCTGCAGCAATGCAGGTTCGGTGATCACCGCGGTCCCGCATCCGTCCGCAGCTATGACCGCGGCATCGAGCTGACCTTCGGATATGGCCGTACTCAGGATCTCGGATACACCGAACGTCACGCAGTCTCCGGCACGCAGAACGCGGTCTTCAGTGCCGAGACCGAAGGAACTGATACGGTATTCGATGTTCTCACGGACCGTTTCCTCATTGATCTTCTCGAGATTCAGCAGCTTGTTGAACAGCGGACAGTATCTGAGTTTGGGTTCTCCGACCTCGACGACCTTTCCGTCCTCGATGACGACATGCGACATACCCAGAGCTTCCATTTCGGTCCTTCTTTTACGGCACTCGCCCGGCATGATATCGGAATTCCATTGACATCGACCGTATAAAACTTTGATGTCAGAATTTAAAACCCCCTTTCCCAATAACCGATCAAGAGGGATCCGAATGTCCGGAAATCTGATCATATATTTTTCGCGCAAAGGACAGAACTACTTTTCAGGAGACATCAGAAGCATCGACAAAGGCAACACTGAATATGTGGCCGAGTTCATCCGCGATGCGGTCGGAGGCGACCTTTTCGAGATCGCGAGGGAAAATCCATACCCGGACAACTACAAACAATGCTGCAACGAGGCGTATTCCGAACTTAAAGCGGAGGCCCGCCCGGAACTGTCTAAATATCTTAACAGTGCCGACGGATATGACCGGATCTTCGTCTGCGGCCCCTGCTGGTGCGGGACCTATCCCATGCCTGTCTTCGCACAGCTTGACAGACTGGGCCTGAATGGAAAGAAGATCTTCCCGGTCATGACCCACGAAGGCAGCGGTTTCGGAAATTCGGTGAAGGATCTGATGCGTCTGTATCCCGGGGCGGTGTTCGGCGAAGGTCTGACGGTGACCGGGGGTTCGGCCGCAACATCCCGCTCGGTCGTAACCGATTGGGCCAAGCGTGCGATCCAAAACTGAACGTCTGGGTCTTTTGAATCGGGACCTGTCCTATGGACATCCCCTCCAAAACTATTTTATTCCTTATGAACATACGTTAATTAGGGATGTACAATGGATGGGACAACTGGGAACTACGCTCTTTTGGACAGGTCTGTGGTGGGGACACTCGATCTCTGGAATGTCAGAGGAAGGATGCCTTTCAGAAAATATGCAGTGCGTCGCTTCTCACGCATCGAGAACGACAGCACATACCTTATCGTGCTTATGATCCGCAGGTTCGGGTCCACAGTGGAAGTATTCCGCGTCGACGGGAAATCGCTCCAGAGTTTCCGCAACGACAAGGTCAAGGATATCTACATCGAAAATGGGGCGCTGATCGTTTCAACGAGAAACGGTGCCCTCAAAGTGACAGCTTGACACTTTGGGCTAAGAACCGTTAAAATCTGTGCTGCTCCGGTGGTCCGACCGACAATAGGGTTTATATTCGATGTTTCGATTTTCACCCAATCGCCCTTTTGTTGGTTGGACGATTACCTGGCGGGCAAAACCGCCAGAACCGTTTTTCATCAGTCTTCAAAATCGTTGTTCACATCAGCTTTCGTGATGTAGAGCTTATGGTCCTCAATGTAATTGATGTAGAACTTCAATGCATCATTGACGAACTCTGTCGCGGTACCGCCGGTAAAACCCATTGCGCGGTCCATCCTTCCTTTGAGCGAAGGATTTACCTTGACGCATATCTGCACCGACGTCTGACCTGGAGAACCCATGCATATGTAATGCGTATGCATTATATTTTAAGATTCTCCAAAATCAACTCAACAGAAAACCGTTGAAATCAGAAAGAAAATAGAATCCGAACAGTCCCTGAAATCTCTCAAAAGAGACCTCTGGGACTGTTCAATGAAAAGAAAACTTCACTGATACCTGAGCATGAACTTCTCAAGGAGATCGTAAGCTTCGACAAGGGTCTCCATCGGGGGCAGGAGAATGGACCTGAAGTGGCTCTGACCGAACTCCTGACAGAATCCGGAACCGTGCACCATAACGATACCGGTCTCCTTCATCAGATCGAGAACGAAGTCCTTATCCGAGTTCCATGCGTTTCCCAGATTTACCTTGGGGAATGAATACAACGCGCCGTGGCTCCTGTTGGTGCTCAGACCGGGGATCTCGTTGAGCCTCTTGTAGGTGAACTCGGCACGCTCCTTGAGCTTGCGGTTCATGTCCACGATGTAATCCTGAGGTCCCTGCAACGAGATACGTGCGGCCTCCTGACAGGGGACGTTGGCACAGATCCTTGCCCTGAACTGCTTCATCATTCCCTCGCGGATCTCATCCATGAGTCCGTTCTTGTCCATGAAGTAACAGTATCCCTGCCTCCAGCCGGGCATCAGGTTGACCTTGGAGAATCCGTTGAGGATGACCCTGGGTATGTCATCAGGCAGACGGGACATGGAGAAGAACTTCCCGTCGAACACGATCTTGTCGTAGATCTCATCGGAAATGACAGGGATATCATATTCAGCAGCAAGATCTCCGATCTGCCTAAGGTCCTTCTCGGAGTAAACTGCGCCGGTGGGGTTGTTGGGGTTGATTATGATGATGGCCTTCGTCCTGTTGGTGATGCGGGTACGGATCATGTCCACGTCGGGGGCCCAATCTTCCTCCTCTATCATCCTGTAAGGAACGACCTTTCCCTCATAGAATTCGATGAACTGTGCGTAGGAGGGATATCCGGGGCCGGGAACAAGTACCTCGTCACCAGGCTCGATCATGGCACCCATCATGACGTTGATACACTCGGACACACCCGCAGTGACGTAGACGTCCTTCGCATCGATGTGCACCCCGTTCTTCTCATACTCCCTATCGACAATGGCCTGACGGAGGTCCATGTTACCCTGGGAGTCCCCGTATCCGTTGTCGGTGTTGTCCACAGCCTGCCTGAGCGTCTCCTTGAAGTACTCAGGGGTCTCGAAGTCCCACTTGTTCGGGTCACCTATGTTGAAATTGAACATCCTCTTGCCGGTGGCGGCGACCTGGGCAGCAGGTACCGTGACCTCACGGATCGCATAATTCATGCCCATTGAACGCCTGGATGCTCTCATTTTCTTTTGCATAAGTAAACCTCTTTCTCCGTACATCTGAGATGACGTTATAAACTATTTGCAAAAAAGAAGTTCAGACCGTCGCAGACACCGGCATCGAACGGTACTTCCTGCCGAACTGCCAATATGCAAGTGCCAGCATGAAGGTTCCTCCGACGATCTCGCCGATGGTGACTGACCAGTATATCCATTCCATGGTGTGGTAGCTCGCAACAGCGTACATTATGATCAAAAGGACATTGCGGAGGAAGGAGGACATCAAGGAATATCCGCTCTTCGCCAATGAAGAAAGCATTGATGACCCCACATAGACGAGACCGTAGAAAGGCACGAAGAGCGCATAGATGCGGAGGACATGAGCCATGGCGTCCCTGTAACCAGTCATCGAATCGGAATAGGTGAACGCATACACCGATATGCCGGAGGTCGCCCACAGGATGAACGCCATCAGAACCCCCAGCACAAGTACCAGGAAAGTGGTGAAATGGAACGCGTTCTTCAGACGTTCGCGGTCCCGCTGACCGACCGCAGATGAACAGACCGGGACCATGGCGGTAGCGACGGCCTCCGCGGGGACTACCGCGATGGTGATCATCCTCCACGGGGCGGCATATACCGCGAGACCCTCGGTCCCTCCGCACCTCATTACAAAGTAGATCAGGATGAAGTTCATCAAGGCCATGATGTTGAGCTCGACGGTCTGAGGGATACCCACCTTCGCCACATCGTAGAGTACCTCCTTTTCAGGAGCGGAACGGCGGATGCGGATATAGGTGGTCCCCGAGTGATATGCGTACCATCCGATGGCCACCGCGACGATTGTCGCGGCCATGGTGGCAAGCGACGCACCGAAAAGACCCAGGTCGAGAATGAAGATGAAGATCGGATCGAGAACCATGTTGATCAAAGCCGCACTCACGTTGATTATCGTCGAGAGTCTGACCGCCCCCTCACCCCTGAGTGCACCGCAGATGACCCCCATCATGACGGTGAACGGACACAGGAGGACTATCGGAAGCAGATAATCCGATGCCTCCCTCATAATGCTCGCTCCACCCAAGGCCGAGATGAGCGGATCCTTGATGACGTATAGGGTCGGAATGAGCAGAACAGAAACGAGGATCATCGCCAGAAATGTCTGACTGGCACATTTCTCCGCACCGGGCCTATCACCCTCTCCGATGTGGCGGGAGATGGCGACGTTGAGTCCCACCCCGATACCGTTCCCGATCCCCACGACAAGGAAATACAATGATGAAACGAGGTTTATCGCCGACAGCGCATTGACCCCTAAAGAAGAACACCAGACGCTGTCCACCAGAGAGTTCAGATACCCTATCAGCAGAGCGATGAACACCGGAACGACCATGCTGAGCACTGCCCTACGGGGCTCTCCCAGCATCGTCTGCACACCCTTCGTCACCGCATCCGCCATCGTATCATATCGATATCGTCGTCCGCATTATAACTGATACCATCCGAAGTCCAACAAAGGGTATATAGGGGGACCTGGAGATAGCCTGGTTATGGCAATGACAAAACTCGGAAGGAACCACCTCAGATGGTGCTTCCAGTGCAACCTTCCGATCATGGAGGTCAAGAACTGTCCTGTGTGCGGAGCTGCAACCTCCGAGACCGAACTGACCCCTCCCGCCGACTCCAGACCCGGATTCGATTATGATATAGACAAAGCAAGGAAGATGGCCGACGACTGCTTCGGAGAAGGGTGCGGGAAGGCCCTCATCCCCGAAGGACATCTAATCGTGATGAACAAATGCCCCGCCATCGACAGGATGGAGGAGGTGCTGTGCGACGGAACCATCGTTGCGACGGAAAGATTCGACGTCGGTGTCGGATGGAGATTCATCATCCGTACCCAGGGAGCAATGAGGATCGCCAAGATGATGAGCAAAGGATACGTCGTCCTGAATCCCGATGCGGCGCCTTTCGTGAGGGAGAACAAGAACCTCATGGCCCCCGGGGTCTGCGATGCCGACCCCGGGATCGAGATCGATGACGAGGTCATCATGGTCCTGGCGGACCGTACCGTCATCGGTACCGGTGTGGCCAAGATGTCTGGGAAGGACATGAAGGAACTGAGCAAAGGGCTTGCAGTGAAGACCCGCTGGCACAAGCCTGAGGAACCTGTAACGTCGGACATCGCTCACAACTGGGAAGAGGCTGTGGAAGCGAACCGCGCGGTCATCGAGAAAAGGAGAGACGAGGCCGTCACCTTCATCAAAAACGTAATGGAGAAACACAAGGACATTCCCGCCGTCGTATCATTCTCCGGAGGCAAGGATTCCCTCGCCACCATGCTCCTCGCCATCGATGCGGGAGTGGACATCCCCCCGATGTTCGTCAACACCGGCCTGGAACTCGACGAGACCGTGAAGTTCGTCCATCAGTTCGCCAAAGATTACGATCTGGCACTTATAGAACAGGAGGCTCCTGTCGACGCGTTCTACGGAAATCTCGTGTTCTTCGGTCCCCCTGCAAAGGACTACCGTTGGTGCTGCAAGACCAACAAACTCGGCCCCACCGTGGCCGCGATCACCAAGAACTTCCCCAAAGGAGTTCTGTCATTCATCGGTCAGAGGAAATACGAATCCGAGGCGAGACATGAGAAACCCCGTGTGTGGCAGAACCCGTGGACCCCCGGACAGATCGGAGCATCTCCGATCCAGAACTGGTGCGCCATGCATGTATGGCTGTATATATTCTACAAGAAGTCACCGTTCAACTACTGGTATGCTCACGGACTCGACAGGATCGGATGTCTCATGTGCCCTGCATCAGACCTCGCGGACCTCGACACCATCAAAAGTGCCAGCTCTGAATACGACCGCTGGGACAATTATCTGAAGGAGTACTCCGAGAAACATCAGCTTCCCGAAGAATGGAAAAAATACGGATTGTGGAGATGGAAAAGTGCACCGCAGTCTGTCAAAGATGAGATCAAGAGGATTTCAGGAAAGGATGTGCCCCCTATGAAAGTGGTAAAACCGGAAGCAAGCGAGGACGACGGTCCCGTTGCAGTGAAGGTACAGGAAGGTTATTCCCCCTGCTCTATGGGATACAGCATCGAAGCGGCATTGTCGCGCCCCATCGATCTCAAGGTCCTCGAACCCTTCTCCCACGCATTGGGATGGGTCATCAAACTCGACGAAGAGGAAGATGTGCTCTACGCGAACTACACCACCTTCTACGGTGCGGGTTCGATCATCACCAAGGCATACACCGAAAATGATGCTAAAACGAACATGGACCATGCGATTCAGCTCATCGCCCGCGCCTACAACTGCGTCGGATGCGGACTCTGCGCCGCAAGGTGCGATGAGAAGGCTCTCTATATGGAGAACGGAAAGGTCCACATCCATGGGGACGACTGTATCTTCTGTATGAAATGCTACGGATCCTGTCCCGCAGTCAACTTCTCTCCCTTCGCGAAAGAAAAGGAAGAAGGATTCGACAACTGAAACCGCTTTCCGGAACGATGATTCAGTCGTTCCGGCTTTTCTTTTTTATAGCATCACATTTAATTTACTATTTTTAGGTAGGAAATAGTAATTAAATTTTGAAATTATTTAAATACAACCAGCCTTTTACACAGAAATAATCATAGTAAACATCTATGAAATAAGTAAAAAGGCGAGATGATGAAAATCGATACGAAGCTCATACACGGATACAACTCAGAAGATCCCCGTACCGGGGCCGTGAACGTTCCGATCTACCAGACATCAACGTTCAGGCAGCCGGAGCTGGGACATTGCCTCGGGTATGAGTATTCCCGTACTGGCAACCCCACGAGGGAAGCATTGGAGAATGCCATCGCGGCACTCGAGAACGGTACGAGAGGATTCGCATTCGGTTCCGGAATGGCCGCTATCACAACTGTTCTAAACCTCTTCAAAAGTGGCGACAGGATCATCATCTCGAAGAACGTCTACGGAGGAACATTCAGGGTTCTGGACAAAGTGTTCAAGAACTTCGGTATCGAATACACAATATCCGACACCTCCGACCTCGCTTCATTCGAGAAGGACCTGACCGACGATGTGGTCGCGACCCTCATCGAAAGTCCCGCCAACCCCCTGATGTACATCACCGACCTGAAAGCAGTATCTGAGATTGACAGGAAACACGGAGTGCTCACCATCGTGGACAACACCTTCATGACCCCGTATCTCCAGAGACCTCTCGACCTCGGAGCGGACATCGTCGTGCACAGCGCGACCAAGTACCTCGGAGGCCACAGCGATGTCGTCGCGGGTCTTGCGGTAGTCAAAGACAAAGAAATCGGGGACCGTATCGGATTCCTCCAGAACGCCACCGGCGGAGTACTGGGACCTTTCGATTCATTCCTCGTGCTGAGGGGCATCAAGACCCTCGGAGTGAGGATAGAAAGACATTCCTCCAACGCCCAGTACATAGCCGAATATCTGCAGAGGAACCCTGCCGTCTCCAAGGTCTACTACCCCGGACTTCCGAATGACCCAGGATACGAGATCAACAGAAAACAGGCCAAGGCCGGAGGAGGGATGATATCCTTCGAACTCACCGGGGACTACGACTACAAGAAGTTCCTCTCATCGACGAAACTGATTGCCCTCGCCGAGAGTCTCGGAGGGGTGGAGTCACTGCTCTGCCACCCCGCGAGCATGACCCATGCCTCCATTCCCAAGGCCCTCCGCGAGAAGGAAGGTATCACGGACGGACTCATCCGCCTATCCGTCGGCATCGAAGACAAAGAGGACCTCATCGAGGACCTTCAGCAGGCCCTCGACAGTGCAAGAAGGTGAAAATTTGCACTATCTGAACAGTGTGCAGGATGCGATCGGGAACACCCCGATCCTCCGCATAAACCACATGGATATCCCGAACGGGAACCGCATCTATGCGAAAATGGAACTCAACAACCCGGGAGGTTCCATAAAGGACCGCGTCGGGACATATATGATAGCGGATGCCGAGAGGAGAGGCATGCTGAAGCCCGGCTACACTATAGTGGAGGCAACGGCCGGCAACACCGGGATCGGACTCGCTATGGCTGCCTTGAACCGCGGTTACAAGCTGAAGTTCATCGTTCCGACAAAGTTCTCCCACGAGAAACTGGCGATCATGCGTGCATTGGGTGCCGAGATCGTCAACACTCCCCGCGAAGAGGGGATGCTGGGTGCCGAGAGGTACATGAACGAGCTTCTCAAGAAAGATAAAACATGTGTCAGCATGAGTCAATTCCATAACAAAGCGAACCCTCTGGCACATTACGAAACGACAGGTCCGGAAATCTACCGTGACCTCGACGGAAACATTGATTACTTCGTGGCGGGAGCGGGTTCCGGAGGCACCTTCTCCGGGATCGTAAAGTACCTCAAGGAAAGGGATCCGAGCATCAAAGGCGTGCTTTCCGATCCTGTCGGCTCCACCATCGGAGGCGGAAAACACTCCGATTATGACATCGAGGGCATAGGGAACGATTTCGTCGCCGACACTATGGACATGACTCTGGTGGACAAGGTTATCAAGGTCCGCGACTCCGATGCGATGGACACGGTAAGAAAACTCGCGAGGAAGGAAGGTGTGCTTGCTGGCACATCGTCAGGTGCGGCGCTATGGGCCTCTCTGAAACTTGCCGAGAAGGTAAAGAACAAAGACATCGTGACAATCTTCCCCGACCGCGGGGAGAGATACTTCACGAAAGGTCTGTGGGGACCGATGGACTGAACGCCTGTACGCTCCCTTTAATAGTCCCGCGCGATAGAAGGGGGCATGTACTACGACCCTGAAGACCTCAAAGCGGTGATGGAGCGCGACCCCGCCATCATCAACGAAGAGGATGCCATCAAATACCACCCCGGATTCCAAGCGGTTTCCATGTACAGAGAGAGCCACGAACTCTGGCTGAAAGGGGAGTTCATGAAGGCAAGGGAGATCAACTACAAGGCCCACCAGATGACCGGGTGCGACATCCATCCCGGTGCCACCATCGGAAAGAGGTTCTTCATCGACCATGCCACAGGTGTGGTCATCGGAGAGACCACGATCATCGGTGATGATGTCTGCATCTACCAGAACGTGACCCTGGGCGGTGTCTCGACGAACAAAGGAAAGAGGCACCCTACACTCGGAAGCCGTATCGTCGTCGGTGCAGGGGCCATCATCCTCGGGAACATCACCATCGGCGACGATGTCAGGGTCGGAGCAGGATCTGTCGTCGTGAAAAATGTTCCGGACAACTGCACTGTGGTCGGAGTACCCGGAAGGATCGTAAGGCGTTGCGGGGTCCGTGTGGACATGAAGGACGCCCTCGATCACAATCGTCTGCCCGATGTGGAAGCGGACCACTACAAGAAACTGATCGGTGAACTGGAGGCCCTCAAAAAAGAATTGGCCGACCTCAAAAAGGAACAACAGTTGCTGATTGAGTCCCAGAAGAAACAGGAGGAAAAGAAATGACCTTGATGATTTCCAACACGCTGACCAATAAAAAAGAGGAATTCGTTCCCCTGGAGCCCGGAAAAGTGAAAATGTATGTCTGCGGAGTCACCGTCTACGACGACATCCACATGGGTCATGCGAGGAGCATCATAACCTTCGATGTGGTCAGAAGATACCTTCAGTACAAAGGGTATGAGGTCACATTCGTCACCAATTTCACCGATGTGGACGACAAGATCATCAACCGTGCGAACGAAAGGGGCATCCCTGCCCTTCAGCTTTCTTCGGAATACATCGACAAGTACTTCGAGGACATCAAGAAGCTCGGAGTCAGGAAGGCGGACATCTATCCCCAGGCGAGCACAAGCATGCCATTCATCATCAACATGGTGAAGGACATCGTCGACAAGGGGTACGGATACCCCACCGCCGACGGAAGCGTCTATTTCCGTGTCAAGAAGATCAAGGACTTCGGTGCACTCTCCAACAGGACCATCGAGGAGATGAGGTCCGCCGGAAGGGTCGATCTCGACCCCAACAAAGAGGATCCCCTCGACTTCGCAGTATGGAAAGGAGTGAAACCCGGAGAGATCAGCTGGGACTCGCCCTGGGGCAAAGGACGTCCTGGATGGCACATCGAATGTTCCGCCATGATCGACCAATATCTCGGAAAGACCATCGATATCCACGGCGGAGGAAACGACCTCATCTTCCCCCACCATGAGAATGAAATTGCACAGACCCAGGCGGCCTGCGGAACACAGCTCGCCCGCTATTGGATGCACAACGGAATGCTGGAGACCAAGGGTGCTGACGGCAAGACCGTGAAGATGTCCAAATCGCTCAAGAACTTCTTCAAGGTCGAGGATGTCGCCAAGCTCTACGATAAAGAAACGATCCGTTTCTACTACCTCAACACCCACTACAGAAGCCCGCTCACCTACGGTGAGGAGAACATGAAGGAGGCCCAGTCCGCCCTGAAGAGACTGTGGAACAACTACCGCGACCTTCAGGCCTATGTCCGCGGAAACACCGACGGAAACGACGATGCCGCCAAGACCGTCGAAGATGCGAAGAATGATTTCGAAGCGGCAATGGACGACGACTTCAACACCCGTGCGGCCATCGAGGTGCTGTTCACTCTTGCCCGTTCCACCAACAAGATTATGGGCGACGGAACCCTCTCCAAAAAAGGTGCAGAGTCCGTGCTCGCATTCCTCACCAAGGTCGACGAGGTCCTCGGCATATTCCCCGAGGAGACCGGCGATGCCCAGAACGAGGATTTCGATTCGATCATGTCGATCCTCATCGATCTCAGGAAGGAACTGAGGACCAAGAAGCAGTACGACCTCGCAGACATGATCCGCGACCGCCTGAAGGAAGCGGGATACACACTGGAAGATTCATCTGAAGGTGTCAAATGGAAAAAGATCTGATATTCAAAAAAGCGACGCTGGCACTTGGTGGCGGGATCAGACTTCCCGAAGGATTTGAGATACCTGTGAGGGTATCCCGTTCCACCGCCGGACCCGGTGCTGGGAACAACTCCCTCGCCATCGGATTCGGCGGAATGCGGGTGAAAAAGAGCGTCTCCTACGACAAAGGGGAGTTCGAACTCCATGTTGAAAAGGACGGGAAACTCAGTCTCACCCACAACGGCACCCCTTTCCTCGACGAGATCACTTTGGAACCGGTCATCCACCATTGTCCCGAGCAGGCCTTCTACACCCTCGACCCGAGATGTGCATTCCATTGTGCATTCTGTGCCTCTCCAAAACTCCCCCATACGGATTTCAAGGGGACCTCCGACGAGGAGATCGCAGAGAACACAAGGAGAGAATATTCCGAAGGGAAGATCGTCTCCGTGGCACTCACAAGTGGCGTCCACGATGGAGATGTGCAAAAGGAGGTCGACCGTTTCGTCTCCTGCATAAAGGCCATCAGATCCAAAGTTCCAGATATACGGATCGGTATCGAACCTTATGTCTGTACTGAGGAACAGGTCAGGCAGCTGAAAGATGCAGGTGCAGATGAGATCAAGCTCAACATACAGGCCGCCACCCCCGAACTCTTCTCAAAAGTATGCCCCGATCTCGACAGGGATTCCATTCTCAACTGCATAAAAGCCGCAGTGAAGATATTCGGTCCCGGAAGGGTGACATCCAACCTTATCTTCGGACTCGGAGAGACACGTGAAGAGCTCATCGACTGCATGGAGTCCATCTGCCGCCTCGGTGCGCTTCCCACTGTGAGATCTCTGCGTTACAGCACGTACAACGGCGAAAGCCTGAAAGAAGCGATCGGCACTCCTGCCAAGGTCACCCCTGAAGAGATGCTCGAGGTCGCCAGGATCCACAAGGAGATCCTCGATAGATACGGAATGGACACCAACACGTTCAAGACCATGTGTCTCGAGTGCGGATGCTGCGACATAGTCCCCCACAGGGACCTGTGATCAGTTCCTGAGCTGTGCGGAAAGGAATTCCTCGTACTCACAGGCCTTGCACCGTTTTCCGTTGCATGACTCCCCGCAGGAACAGAATTTTGGTTCGCGGGGACCTGCGTTCTCCTTCAGAAGAGGCCTCAGTTTGTCATAGGATGACACTATACTGAACTTCGTTCCGGGCGAACGGCAGTCCAGTTCGTCGACCACGGTACGGTACTCGTTCCTGAGGGCCTCGGTCCAATAGGGGCATTCCCCATCCCAGAACGGGACCTCCGCCACGATGGCATAAAGAAGCGATTCCTTCTCCGGGATCATCCTCAGTGGATAGAACCTGGGTATCAGTCCCGGGAGAATGGTGGTGTGGGGGCCCAGACGTGCGAGACGGTCCACATCTCCGCGGACGAAGTTCATCATCACAGATTGGGCGACATCATCGAGATTGTGGCCTGTGGCGAGGTATTTCGCACCCACTTTTCTCGCCTCGTCGTTCATCAGTTTCCTGCGGAACACTCCGCAGTAGGTACAGGGGCTGTTGTCACGGGACAGTTTCGCGATGGTATCCATACTCAGTGCGCTGAGTTCGGAAAATGAGCGTTCATGATATTCGATCCCGTTGTCCGAACAGTATTTCCTAACGATCTCCAGACTCGGAGGACGGTATCCTTCGATCCCTTCATCGATGGATATGCAGACCAGACGGATCCCGTTGCGGCCGTCGAAGAGGGAATGCATAATACTGAGGGTGACCATGCTGTCCTTTCCGCCGGAGACGGCGACGGCCACGGTATCACCTTTGTAAAGCGAGACCTCCTTGCGGATCTCCTTCTTCACCCTTTTCTGAAAGAACTTGATGAAATGATCGGAACAGAGGTGAGAACCGTTGTATTTCAGAAAAGTGACGGCATCCTTTCCGCACAGATCACATCTCATCGGAGAATTCTCCTTTGTCGTCCTTGTCGAGAAGATACTCGAGCTTCTTGGCGAGTTCCCTGGACGGCACATGGTCCATGATGATGAACGTCGCGCGGCCTCCATCAGGGTCCCTTCTGACCTCGGTACGGAGCAGTCCCCTCTTCTCCAGATCCTGTATGTGATTGTAGTACTGGGTATGTTTCTTCGGAGGGACGTTGTACTCCTCGCAGACGATCGCATAGGTCTTCTCGCACTTCGTGATGCTGATCGATGAAAGGGTCTTGATGGCCCTGGCGATAGAAAGCAGGATGAGTTTCTTGGTGTCATCAAGGTCATTCAGTTTCTCCTCGGAAAGGTCGCTGTAACTTGCAGAGGAGGCAGCACGTATGCAGTCGGGGGTCACCTCGTTCAGACCACCTGATTCCGCTATGTGTGCGGCACGTTCAAGGACCTCTATCGCAAAACGGGCGTCGCAGTAGTCCGCGGCGGCGGATGACAGTACATCCACGGACTCCTCTGGAAGGGTCCCGGGATAGAACGCAAGTCCCGCACGGTATTCGATGATCTTCCTGAGTTCAGCCTCGGTGTAACCGGCGAAAGAGACCATATTAGAACGGCGGAAGGTAGACATCGTGGCCTCGTCTATCAACAGTGCCAGAGGGTACTGTGAGATGAGAAGAAGAGATAATGAACCTGCCTTGAGCTCCTCGGGCATACGGGTCAGCTGATAGATCAGATTCTTTCCCGTACCTTTGAGCATCACATCGACCTCATCCAACACGATGACAAGCGCCTCACGCCTGCTCTCGATGCCCCTTTTGATAAGTGCCAGGATCTCATCTATGGCGAATCCTCTCTCCGGAAATCCGGGATCGAAGAAACGCAGGATCTCCAGAACGACAGAGTACTCGCTGCTCTTGACACGGCAGTTGACATACCTGTATCCCATATGCTTCGAGTTCTCGCGGAAATAAGTGTCCATATCGATGCAGAAACGCTTGGCGGTGACCGTCTTTCCGGCACCCACTCCGCCGTACAGGAACGCTGTGCATGACTTGCCGTCGAGGGCGAGAGGACTGAAGAGATTCTCCAGCTGGGACATATGGGATTCCCTGCCGACGACCTTCTCCGGGACGTAGTCGAAGGACAGCGTCGAGCCGTCCTTGAGGATGTTGGATTTGCGCTCGAACATATCAGTTCCTGCTGAAGCGGGTGAATCCCGCGGCACCGAAGACCTCGATGCCGTGCTTCTCCCACTCATCGCAGATCAGGTTAACCCCGAGGGAGTCAGAGGACATGTGTCCTGAGATGACCACGTTGATGTGGAGCTTTGTGCATTCTTCGATACTGCTCTTGGGCATGTGCATGGCGACGATGGTACCCACGCCTGCCTTCTGCAGTTCGGAATAGATGCCGTCGGGAGCGGAAGTGCCTCCGGTCATCTTCGCGATGACGTTTCCGCAGCGGGAGTCCTTGTTTCCGAGGACAATGCGCGGAGGGTCGTTCATCTTCGCAGCATACTTGTACTCGGGTTCCTCCATCAGCATGTCGACGATGTCGCCGAGGTACTTGGGGGATGTCTCCTCCACCCTCTTCTCGAGGAACTCCTGCACCATGTTGTCGGCTGCGGAATGCACATTGAAGAAGGGTATTCCCAGAAGCCTGGCGGAATCCGCGGCCTGGTTATAGTTGGAGCCCATCACATTGTAGAGGACGTCGTCCATCCTCGGTTTCATCAGACCTTCGGCGACATTTATCGGCACGCCGCAATCGTGGAAGATGTCGGTCTGCATCCACATGACCTTGGGGAAGGGGTTCCTGGAGGCTCCGGTCGGATGGTGTGCCACGACGGCATCCACCTTCTGACCTTTCTCGCGGAGACGGTCGGCCAGGAGCATTTCTCCCACACCGATGTCGATACCCCACATGAGACGGTCCGCCTCAGCCTCTTTGGCGATGTCCACACCCCATGCGAAACGGCAGTCGTAATACGGATTCCACAGACTTTCCATGTCGAAGAACTCCTTCTTCTCGTCAGAAAGCGCATCATACGCCTCTTTGGCCTTGCTGAGGACGAGATCGACCTCTTCCTTCGGGCGGGGATCGTGTTTCATACCCGTCTCGATGGCAAGCCTGTAAGCGTCATAGATCTTCATAATGCGGTCAATACCGTAAAGAGATAAAAAGCACTGTGCCTCCAGATGTTCCAGGCACCAGTCGGGCGGCTCCGAAAATTCTTATCCTCGTGAACGATATGAGGGCCTGTTATGAACGAAATCTGGACGGAGAAATACAGGCCGAAGACCTTGGACGACATCGTCGGGCAGAAGAACGTCACCGACAGACTGAAAGGGTATGTGGAGGCGAAGAACATGTCGCACCTCATGTTCGCGGGGACCCCGGGAACCGGAAAGACCACCTGCGCCCTCGCTCTGGCTCGCGAGATGTTCGGTGACGGGTGGAAAGGGAACTTCATCGAGCTCAACGCCTCCGACGACAGAGGTATCGAGGTCGTCAGGGGAAGGATCAAGGATTTCGCCCGCACCGCCCCTGTCGAGGGAGCAGAGTTCAAGATCATCTTTTTAGATGAGTCCGATGCTCTCACCAACGATGCGCAGGGTGCCCTGAGAAGGACCATGGAGAAGTACTCTAAGACCTGCCGGTTCATTTTCTCGTGCAACTACTCCTCGAAGATCATCGATCCGATCCAGTCGAGGTGCGCACTGTTCCGTTTCAGACCCCTCAGTTCCGAGGACATCAAGGAATTCCTCAAGAAGATCGCCGTGAACGAGAACCTCGACATTGAGGATTCCGCTCTTGACGCACTGATCTACATCGCCCGCGGAGACATGAGGCGTGCCGTCAACACCCTTCAGATCGCCTCGACCGTGGAAGGCACCATCACACCCGATGTGATCGCAAAGGTCTCCGGTACCGCCAACGAGGAGGACATTGCAAGCATCCTCACTCTGGCACTTGAAGGAAAGTTCATCGACGCCTCGAACAAACTTGACAGAGTGATGATCGAATACGGTCTTTCGGGACAGGACATCATCCGTCAGCTCCACGCACAGATCTTCAAACTCCCCATCGACACCGCCGCCAAGGTCACCCTCGTCGACAGGACCGGAGAGATCGAGTTCCGTATCATCGAAGGAAGCAACGAGAAGATCCAGCTGGAAGCACTTCTCGCCTATTTCGTTCTCGTAGGAAGCAAACACTGAACCTGGGTGCGGACCTTTGAGTCCGCATCCAGGACCATTCATTTTTGAAAAGTAATTTCGGGTTTTATCCGATAAAAACCGCATCTGGGTCTTTTGTCAGCGGTACCTCATGTCCACCACGCGGGCAGTCTTCTTCTCGCTGCGCGGAAGGTCCTGAAGAGGCACGGCCTTGGCGATGATGGTAGGCCCTACGACCTGTTTGAACCTGGCGACGACCTGGGCCTCGACCTCGGGATAGTTCTCCTTAACCTCAGGAGATTCAAAGAACAGGGTGAGCTGATCCTTGCCGTCAACGTGTTCGATGCGGATCTGATATTCGCTGCTGGCACCTTTGATGGATGCGAGCACCTCCTCAAACTGGGCGGGGAACATGTTGACCCCTTTGACCTTGATCATATCGTCGGTACGGCCGGTGATGACATCGATCCTGTGGAACCTGTTGCCGCAGGGGCACTCTCCGGGGATGATACGGGTGAGATCGTGAGTACGGTACCTGATGAGCGGAGCACCTTCCTTGCGGAGAGTGGTGATGACAAGTTCTCCGACCTCTCCGTCCGGGACGTTCTTCAGAGTGACGGGGTCGATGACCTCGATATAGAGATAATCCTCCCAGATGTGCATCCCGATCCCGTGCCCGCAGCTGATCCCGATACCGGGACCGTAGATCTCCGTGAGTCCATAGATATCGTAGAGTTCGATACCCAGTTCCTCGGTGATCCTCCTGCGCATCTTGACCCCCCAGCGCTCGGAACCGATGATACCTTTCCTGAGGTGGATCTTGTCCTTGATGCCTTCCTTCTTGATCTGTTCCGCCAGAAGAAGTGCGTATGAGGAGGTGGAACAGAGGACGGTGGTCTGAAGGTCCTGCATCATCCTAAGCTGTTTCTCGGTGTTTCCGGGACCCATAGGAACCGCCATTGCACCAAGTCTTTCGGCTCCGGCTTGGAATCCGATACCGGCGGTCCAGAGACCGTATCCGGGAGTGATCTGGATCCTGTCACCTTTGGTGACCCCGGCCATGCGGAAGCACCTTTCGAACATCAGGGCCCAGTCCTCGATGTCCCTCTTGGTGTACGGGATGACGACGGGGGTACCTGTGGTACCGGAGGAGGAGTGTATCCTCACGATCTCCGATTCCGGGACCGCCATGATACCGAGCGGGTATGCATCGCGCAGGTCTCCCTTATCAGTGAACGGGAGTGTCTCGAAGGAGGCCTGGTCCTTGACCGCGGACAGGTCGATGTCTGCGAACTTCCTTCTGTAGAACGGGCTCCTTTCCTTGATTGTGGACAGCAGCTCCCGGGTGAGCTCAAGCTGTTCTTCGTTCATCCTCATACGAATCAGATTGCCGTAATATGCGCACACAATTAATACTATCCAGTGGAAAAGGGGGTTTTGATGAACAAAAGTATACATTGCACCCTTCCGCCGTTTTAATATCTCCGAGGATGGAGAACATCATGAATACCAGGAAACGGAGAATGAACCATGAAGTGATGAACACGGAAATGAACGTCTTCGAACTTCTTTCGGCCGGAGACAGATACGCACAGAGGTGGTCATGATGACCTTGGCGATGATGAGGCTGAGGAATCTTCCAAGGGCCGGTTTTTCAGGTGTGAGGTCGATGTGCAAGATTTCCGATCTCCCCGAAAGACACACACGTTACCTTGCCGGAACCGCGACCGAATTCGAGATGTCTGGGACTATGAACACATACCTTCTCGTCGATCCATCGGAACGTCTGATCTACGGCTATTTCTCCATCGGACCCGGAATCAGATGCGCGGTCGGGAATCCGGTGTTCGAGGTGGCACATCTCTTCGGCGTCAGCGAGGATATCGAGAACACTCTAGTCACCTATGCGATGGACATTGTAAGGGCATTCAACGACCACGTGTGTCATGCAGACATCAGTGCCAGATGCAAAAAGGAGCAGTTCGGACTTTTCAGCAACAGGGGATTCACATACAAAGGCGATGTTCCGGGAGGATTCATCAGAATGCAGTACAGGGAGTTCAACTGAACGGCGGGGCCTGGAGAAGCTTTTTGGCCTCCTCATTCCCGCGGACGGAGGCCTTGTTCAACCATTTTTTGGCATTTGAAACGCTTTTAACCATACCCTCTCCGGAAAGGGAGAGTTTTCCCAACCACAGCATTGCATCCGCATCGCCCTGAGTGGCGGCGGAGTTCAGAAGTTTCACTCCCGCAGACTGCCTTTTTTGAACGCCGTCCCCAGTGATATACATAAGTGCCAGACGTACCGATGCCTTGGCATATCCCGCATCGGAACATCTCTTCAGAAAGGATTCGGCACGGGCGGGATCCCTCTCTGTTCCCCTGCCTTCCTGAAAGATCACGGCGAGTCTGTAACAGGCAGGGATGCTCCCTCCGTCACTGGCCTTCGTGTACCAGCGGATGGCCTCGTTCCAGTCCTGAGAGACCCCGAGACCGTCGGAGTACATATGTCCCAGATTGAACATCGAGATGACATAACCCTGGTCCGCGGAGAGCCTGTAAAGCCTGACCGCCTCATCGATGTTGGCGTTGGTGCCTTCAGCATGGACGAGCATGTGGGCGGCGTTGCACTGACCTTCCGGATCCCCCTGGTCCGCAGCAAGATCAAACCACATAAACGCTTTATCAAGGTCCTTTTCGACCCCGTCTCCACGGTAGTAGATGTATCCGAGTGCATTGCGTGCGTGCGGATCGCCTGCGGAGGCCTTTTCGAGTACTTCCTTGAAGCCCATTTCTCATCTCTGGATCTGGTGATGTTCGCGCACGTATTTCTCGGGATGGCTCATGAAACGGCTGAGCTCATAATACCCGAGCAGGTTGCCGAGAGCGACAGCGTGTGCGTAATGTTGCACAGCAGCGGTCTTGCTTTCTTTTCTTCCCCTTCCGGCCTCGTAGATCCTTCCGAGCTCCATGTTAGCCTCGGCGGACCCAGCGATGGCGGCGCGGTCAAGGTATTCATAGGAAAGTTCGTCATTGCGGCGAATAACCTCGCCCTCGTGATAAAGGACGGCGAGCATGAACAGCGCATCGGGATTCCCGAGCTCTGCGGCCTCGTTGTACATCTCGACTGCGGCCTCATATTCGTGGGCACCCATGGCGGCATCAGCATCCTCGAGAAGTTCGGACCTCTTCTGTTCCTCGATGACGCTCTGAAGCTGCATCATCCCGTTCTGACGTTCCTCGGGAGTGCTGCATCTTCCGCCTTTGAGGACCTTTTCAACCGCGAGATAAGAATATAACCCCTTGTCAGACCCCATATCGGCGGCATATTTGTACCAGGCACTGGCCATCTTCAGGTCCATCCCGATGCCTTCGAGACCGAACTCCAGTTTCCTGCCCATCCTCAGAATGAACTCCGCATCCCCGTGTTCGCGGGCACTTTTGAGATAGTGTTCCGCCCGTACCGGGTCCTTTTCGACGTGGTCTCCATGAAGGTGTGCGATACCCAGATAGAACTCTCCCTCAGGATAACCAGAGTTCGCCACCCTGACTATCCACCTGTAGGCGGTTGTGTAATCCTTGATGACCAGGACACCGCACATATAACGGAGGGCCAGGTCCATCATAGCCTCCGGAACGCCTGCATCCGCCGCAGCGGTGAGCCAATGCATGAACTCGTAAGGGTTGGGTTCCACGAGCTCGTCGTCGCGGTAGATCTTCGCCAGTTCCCACTTGGCACGGGCGCAGCCCATGTCCGCGGATGCTTTGTACAGCCTGATGGCCTCTTCCGGATCGGGAGATCTGTCGAGTCCATACTGGTTGTTGTACGCAAGTCCCAGGATGGCGTAGATATTACCGTTGCGGGCGGCCTTGATGAGGTTCTGGTTCATGTATCCTCGGTTTAAGTTTTGGACTTCTTCAGTTCGGCGAGAAGTTCGGCCGCATCGGGATCTCCCTGATTGGCCGCCTTGGCGAGCAGTTTCTTTGCAAGAGTAAGGTCCTGCTTGACAAACTCTCCGTCAGCGTAGATCTTTCCGAGATAGTACTGGGCCTCGGGATATCCGCTCTGCGCGACCTTGTTGAGCATTTCGAGTCCGCCCTGGACGTCCTGTTCGACACCCCGACCGTTGATCAGGAACATCGACATGAAGGACATCGCACCGGGGTGGCCCTGTTCTGCAGACTCCTGGAACCAGGCGACAGCCTTTTTGACGTCCTTGGACACTCCGCGTCCCTCATAATAGAAGCATCCGATAGCATACTGAGCATTGGGTTCTCCGCCCTCAGCGGCCTCCTCGAACCATTTCGCCGCCTGTTCGTTGTCCTGTTCGTAGTAGTATCCGTTGCCGTACATGCACCCAAGCGCGTACTGCGCGATACCGTTGAAGTGTGCGGCGGCAGCCTGGAACCATTTGGCGGCGCTTTCCATGTCCTGGGGGAGCACCTGTCCCTCGAAGCACATATTCGCATAGTCGACCATGGCCTGATCGTAACCTCCCTCGCAGGCTGCAAGAAGGTATTTCTTCGCCTTATTGACGTTGCGGCGGACACCGTTGCTGCCGTAGGCATACATAAGTCCCAGCTGATGGGCGGCCTCGATCTGGTTCTGTTCCGCGGCCTTGGCGAGATATTCATTGGATTTGGTGACGTTGTAGTACTTGCTGTCCTTCATGGAAAGGATGCCTGCAAGCTGATACTGTGCCTCTGGATCTCCGAGGTCCGCACCACGGCGGTACCATACGACGGCTTCGTCAAGGTCCTGTTCGGAATCACCCTGACCGGTATCGTACATGTAACCGAGCCTGTAGGCGGCCTTGGCACATCCAGATTCAGCAGATGCCTTGAGCAGTTTTAGAGCGAGTTCATGGTTCTTGGGAACTCCTTTTCCCATCAGATACATGAAACCGATGGTGTTCTGCGCGTCTGTATCACCTTTATCGGCACAAGGCATGTAGAGGCGGATGGCCTCCGCATGGTCCTTGCGGACATCGGCACGGGTCCCGTCGGGGTTCTTGCCTGTGTCATAGAGAGAGAAGATCTCCTTGCAGGCATTGTCATCGGCACATTCAGCCCTGAAACGGAGGTCCATCAAAGCATCCTGGACGGTCTCGGAATTGTGGCCGATCTCATCTTTGACTATGGTCGCCGGACCGTACCCTCCTTCGGAAGCGGCGTTGAATGCTTCGAGCGCACCCTTACGGTCGCGTTCGGCCCCGTTGCCCGTGTACAGGAGAAGTCCGTAAAGATAGGCGGACTCGGGATCGCTGCCGGCATTGCTGCGGGCGGTCTCGAAGGCCTTGTTCAGATCACGGTCTGCGGAACCTGCATCCATCAATCCCCTTACGATGCTGGCGATCTTATCCGAGACCCCGATGTTATCATTGCTCATTGTACCGCCTATCATAGATTTACTTATAAAAGATAGCGGAAAAACACACGGTCGGATGAATCTCACTTTCGGCCATCTCCCCCTGAGAACTTTATAAGCACGTTCCGCGAATTCGTAATTATGCCTATATTCCGTTTCAAGTCCACCTCCGCCCTCGGTTCCATGAGTCTCTGTGCAACAGATTGTAATAAAAATAACGCTCCTAGAAACCTTAATAACAAATTCGGCAATGGTCGGGACATGATCGGAGGAAATGACGAACATATGGAACCCCTCGAGTGGGCCAAGTTCGTCATCAGGTACAAGAACGAAAGCGACTATCCGGCCGCTTTATCTATTATTTCCTCCAAAGCGGACATGGGAAACACCGATGCCGAGTTCTATCTCGGACTCGTCTACGCAAGGGGCCAGGGGATCGACAGAGATTTCCGCCTTGCAAGGGAATGGCTCCAAAGGGCATCGGACAAAGGGAACATGAACGCTTGCTATTTCCTCGCGAAGATCTACCTCCGTGGATACGGCATCGATGCGGACCCTGTCAAAGCGGCCGCTCTTTTCGAGAGGGCGGCAGAGAACGGGGACATCAGGGCAATGTACGAGCTGGGTCTTATGTATATGGACGGAAATGGGGTTCGCCGCGACCTTTCCAAGACATTCGTCCTTATGCTTGATTCCGCCAATGGTGGACACCTCGAGGCGGAGTTCGTCCTCGGTCAGCTCTACAAGACCGGCGCAGGTGTCGACAAGGACATCAGGGAGGCTGTGAAATGGCTCTCTGCCGCCGGGATCCACGGACACAAAGGAGCCCAGCTTCTGCTCGGTGACATGTACGCGTTCGGAGACGAGGTCGACAAGGATATGGACGAGGCCGGCCGCTGGTACGACATGGCCGATGGAAAAACAGCCTGAACTTTTTTACAAGTCCCAGGCAATCAAAAATAGGTCTGCGTAAGCTCATTGTGGGTCCGGGATTCCATTTTGGCGCTATGTTTCGGTTTCTGAGCCCTCCCGTCAGACCTATATCTATATAATTTCGAATCACCCGTAATTTAATTACGGGTGATTTGATTTTTGCTAAAATTTGACCTACTGTGCATTCATTCACCGCATTTTCCTATCAGGGGGTCTCCGATCCAAAAATCCTCCAAATCGCTCCTTCGCGCGCGTATAATAGATGTGTCTAGGTCGGGATGGATGGTTTTTAAACGGTGTTCACTTCGCACAATACAACATTGATAGGAAACAATGTTCTTCGCCCGGATTGTTATATGCTCCTTGAAAAAGGAGTACTGGAAATTTCTCCGACCGCACGAATCGGGAAATCCGCGAAGGACACAATATTGAAAAGATGTACCGTAACGGAGAATTCGTAAAAGACCAAAATAAGTCAATTTGAAGGGGGTGTCCCCCTTCTTTTTTGATCAGTGAAGTCCGACGATGCGTCCGTCATCGGTGAGATCGATGTGGAGAGCGGCGGGATCTTTTCCGAGACCGGGCATAAGCATGATTGAACCGCAGACTGGGACGATGAATCCGGCACCTGCAGAGAGGTTGACCTCCCTGACGTTGAGCTTCCATCCGGCGGGTGCTCCCTTGAGCTCTGCCTTATCGGAAATGGAGTACTGGGTCTTTGCAATGCAGACTGGGAGTTTGCCGTATCCCTGTGCCTCGTAATCCGCGATGGATTTGAGTGCGGCATCGGAGAACTCGACACCGTCGGCACCGTAGATCTTGGTGGCGACCGCCTTGATCTTGTCGCAGATCGACATGTCGTCGGAGTATGCGAACTTGAAGTCGGTCTTGCCGTTGTCGACGATCTCGACGACCTTCTCAGCAAGTTCGACAGCACCCTTACCTCCCTCGAGGAAACCGTCGTTCTGAGCGCAGGGCACTCCGATCTTCGCACAGTGGTCACGGACCATCTGCATGTGGGCAGGGTCGTCGAATGCAAAGTGGTTGATCGAGACGATGACCGGGATTCCGTAGGAGCTCATGTTGGCGATGTGCTTGTCGAGATTGGAGAATCCTTTCTCCAGGGCTTCGCTGGTGAATGTCTCAGGCATCTTGACATCGGCACCTCCGTGGGTCATGAGGGCCCTGATGGATGCAACGATGACGACACAGTCGGCACGGATGTCGGACTGCCTGCAGACGATGTCCATAAACTTCTCTCCTCCGAGATCGGCGGCGAAACCTGCCTCAGTAACTGCATAATCTCCGAGTTTCATGGCCGCTTTGGTGGCGATGACGGAATTGTTTCCGTGTGCGATGTTGGCGAAGGGGAATCCGTGGATGAAGACGGGCTGTCCCTCGATGGTCTGAACGAGGTTGGGCATCAGTGCCTCCCTGAGAATGACCATCATGGAACCGACGCAACCGAGCTGACCGGCGGTGACAGGTTTCTTGTCGTAGGTGTATGCAACGACGATGGACTCGAGCCTTCTCCTGAGGTCTGCGTAATCCTTTGCAAGACAGAGGATGGCGGAGATCTCGGATGCGGAGGTGATGAGGTATCCGCTCTCGTGGGGGACACCTGCGTTGAGTTTGGTGTCTCCGAGTCCGACGACGATGTGCCTGAGTTCACGGCAGTTCATGTCGACGGTCTTCTTCCACACAATGCGGGTGGGATCGATGTTGAGGGGGTTGTCCCTTACGAGATTGTTCTCGAGCACGGCGGAAAGAAGGTTGTGTGCCGCCGCAACCGCGTGGATGTCTCCGGTAAACTCGAGGTCGATCTTCCACATAGGGTAGACCTGAACGTTTCCTCCGCCGGTGGCTCCTCCTTTGACCCCGAAGGTCGGACCCATCGAAGGCTCCCTAAGGGCACCCACGACCTTCTTTCCGATGGCGGAAAGGCCCTGGATAAGACTGATGGTGGTAACGGTCTTTCCTTCTCCGGCGGGAGTGGGGGTGACGGCGGTGACGAGGATGAGTTTTCCGTTCTTCTTGTCCTTGGAGATACGGTCGATTACATTGAGCGGGATCTTCGCGACATACTTGCCGAAGGGTTCGAGATCGTCCTGTGAAAGTCCGACCTTGGCTGCAATCTCTGCGATGTTTTTGACTGGCGCGCTCTCGGCGATTTCGATGTCGCTTTTCATGACGATTCGAATTTTGTTACCCTTTTTAAGGCTACGGAAAGCTTTATGGTTAATTTTTTCAAAGCTAAGCGAACCTGCATATATAGAAGAGAAACTTCACAATTTCAGGAACACCTTCCGAGAAGCAACGAACATGTCATGCAAAAAGTATATATTCGATTTCGAGGGCGCAATTGCAGACACCTCCGAATGTTACAGAAAGGCGTTCTCGGAGGCCTTTTTACACTTCGGAATTCCATTCGACGAGTCGAAACTGAACGAATATATCGACAGACCTCTCGACAGGACGTTCGAGAAGTACTACACCGGATGCACCTGCAGGTTCAGGGATTTCGTCACCATGTTCATAGGATGTTTCGACAGGTCCTTCGGATCGTGCAGACTGAGGCCGGGATCGGCGGAGAAATTGCATGAAGTCCACAAAGA
The DNA here is from genome assembly GCA_963591575.1 of Candidatus Methanomethylophilaceae archaeon. Lineage (GTDB taxonomy): Archaea > Thermoplasmatota > Thermoplasmata > Methanomassiliicoccales > Methanomethylophilaceae > Methanomethylophilus. The sequence continues at coordinate 21,000 of CAVATL010000003.1, read as the reverse complement.
AGGATGTAAAATCGGAATTGTCTCGAGGACATATGGATTCTATGTGGAAAGGTTCCTTTCAGAGAACGGTCTTTCTGAGATTATATCCGAAATACGCAGCAGCGAGATGACGGATGATCACGAGACCTTGATGCAGAAGATGATATCAGATTATGATCCTGCAGAAACGGCCGTAATAAGAAACTGACCGTTTCGTTGCAGAACGAACTGTTTAGATAAAAAGGACGGATTCAGTCCTTGGTCTTCCTGATGTTGCAGTGCTGGGTCACACCAGAGGTGCAGTTCTTGTCGTTGCAGCAGCAGTCTTTGGTGTGGAAGGACTTGTAAGTTCCGATCACTGCGCCGATAATGACAAGCACCAGTACAATGCCTACAAAGAGGGTTGCCATTTCCATACGGTTAGCATGCGGAAATGTTTATTTAAAGATTCCTAAAACCGAACATATACAATATGTCGTTCCTAAAAATCGGGGGGTTAAGCCCCCCTAAATGGTTTACTTTTTCTCTTCGTCGCAGCGGATCGAGCAGTTGATCGGATTGCTACATCCGCACTTGCCGGACTTGGAACATGCGTAGCACATGTCGTTCCTGCGGATCATACGACACAGGTTGTAGGCCGCACCCGCGAGGATTGCCAACACTATGACTAATGTGACGAATGTAGCTAGATTCATGTTCACGCCTTCACTGCAGGCTTGTACTTGCCGATGAGACCCATGATCCTGGTGACGGAGTTCTTGTCAAGCATGATGTATGCCGGGACAAGGATACAGATGACCGCCAGGATGAGCCATACGCTGAAGGTTCCGGAGAGGAGCAGAGCGAAGTTGTAGTAGATCACAGAGACTCCGTATGCGGTAACGCACTGGTACAGGACGGCAACAGAGGTCTTCTTCCAGGTTCCGAGCTCCCTGCGCATTGCACCGATTGCCGCGAAGCAGGGTGCACAGAGGAGGTTGAAGATCAGGAAGGACATTGCCATTGCGCTGTCTCCGGAGAGGAAGTCGCTGAGAGCCTGAGAGGTGATGATATCATCAGCATCCACAGCAGCGTCGAGCAGGACGGCAGTGGTGGCGAGGAGGTTCTCCTTGGCCATCAGACCGGTGATCGAAGCCACGGAAAGCTCCCAGTGTTCGCCGAATCCCTGAGGCACGAAGAGCCAGGTGAAGGCGTTACCGATGTCTGCAAGGATGGATCCGTTGGTCTCATTGTCTCCGAGGTAGTGGATTCCCCAGTCGAACGAGGAAAGGAGCCAGATGAGCACGGCGGACAGCAGGATGAGGGTTCCTGCCTTCCTGACGAACGCCCAGGACTTCTCGGTGACGGAGGTGAGGATGTTACGGGGCATGGGGCAGTGGTAGACAGGCAGCTCCATCACGAAGGGCGAGGGGTTGCCGATGAATCCGGGGAACCTCTTGAGGAAGAGACCGGACAGAAGGATCATCACGATACCGAGGAGATAGAGTCCCAGGGTGACCGCGGCGGACGAGTGGAAGAACGCGGCGATGACGACGGTGATGATAGGCAGTTTGGCACTGCAGGGCATGAAGGTGGTGGCCATTACGGAAACGTTCCTGTTGGCCTCGTTCTCGATGGTCCTGGTACCCATGATGGCAGGAACACCGCATCCGATACCGATGACGGCGGGGATGACGGCCTTTCCGGACAGTCCGAAGTGGTAGAAGATACGGTCGAGGAGGTATGCGACACGTGCCATGTATCCGCATTCTTCAAGAATAGCGAGACAGAAGAACAGCACGATGATCTGAGGCAGGAATCCGATGACAGCACCGACTCCTCCGATGATACCGGAGATGATAAGATCGTGGAGGAAGGGATCGACACCGGCGTTGAGCATCGCCATACCGAGGTTGTGGGACACCCATGCGTCGAATCCGTCATTGATGAAGTCGTTACCCATGGTTCCGACGGTCTGGACGGAGATGTAGTAGACCACATACATTACTGCGATGAAGATGAAGATACCAAGGACCCTGTTGATAAGGATCTTATCGATCTTGTCGGAAAGCCTGTTTCCGGAGACAGTGCCCTCATTCTTGACGACACATGCCTTCTCGATCTTTTCACCTGCGCCGTACCTTGCGGTGGCGACGATCTGAACACCGTCATCCTTTGCTTCTTCTTCGAGCACTTTGACGGATTCAAGGGCCTTGTCGACCTCGGCCTTGTCGAGATCGCGGAGGACCATCTCATCGCGTTCGATGAGCTTGAGGGCGACCCACCTGAGAACTTCGGGCCTGACGGTCTCCTCGATGACCTTGGAGACGGAGGTGACGCACTCTTCGAGCTGTGCTCCGTAGTCGATCTTCTTGGGGACCTTGTGTTCGTCCTTGGCACGCTGAATGGCTGCTGCGATCTCGTCGTTTCCGCCGGATTTGATACCGACAGACTCGATGACCTCGCATCCGAGGGCTTCGGAGAGCTTCTTGGAGTCGACCTTCATATCGCTCTTCTGTGCGACGTCCACCATGTTCAGAATGACGACCATGGGGATCTCGATGTCTGCAACCTGAGTGAGGAGGTAGAGTCCCCTCTCGAGGTTGGATGCGTCGAGGATAGAGACTGCCACATCGGGCTTATCTTCTGCGGATCCGATGAGGTAGTCACGGGAGACGACCTCTTCGGATGTATAAGGTGAAAGCGAATAGATACCGGGGAGATCCACGATGAGGATCTTCTCCTTGGGGGCACCTCTGAGGAATCCCTGTTTCCTCTCCACGGTGACACCGGGCCAGTTACCTGTCTTCTGAATGGAACCGGTGAGTTTGTTGAAAATAGTGGTCTTACCACTGTTCGGGTTTCCGATCAATGCTGCGGTGATCATGCAGATTCCTCCTTCTTATCGGAACAGCAGCAGCATTTTCCCCCGATCTCGAGTTCGATGATCTCTGCCTCGTTCTTCCTGATTGTAAGCCTGAATCCCCTGAGTTCGATCTCAATGGGGTCGCCGAGGGGTGCCATCCTGATGAGCTTGACCCTGCAGCCTTTCGTAAGTCCCAGATCGAGCATACGCTTCCTGAGCTGACCTTCGCCTGCAACGTTCTTGACGACCGCACAGTCTCCGACTTTCATATCTTTGAATGTTGCCATGATATCAAGCCTTCCTCGCGGTGTACATCCTGTATCCGAGCATAGCGAATCCGATAATGAACAGGAGAATGACGATCGCACTGGTGATGTACATATAAGTAAGCGGGTAGTCACCGAAGTTCTTATGGTCCTCGTCGTAATCGGACTCGACCCATGTGGCGGTGAATGCCATGTTATCAACTGCGGTATCGTATTTCACACCGTCGATGTAAATGGAACCGCCGTAGTAAGTAATGGAGGCGCGGTCGCCTGCGACGACGTTGTCACCTCTGAGCCAACCGTTGAATTCGTAATACGGATTCTCGAAAGAACACTCGCTGAACTGAGTGGTGATATCCGCAAAAATTTCCTGGTCATCCATGGTCTGGCTCTTGTATTTGTCCTGAGGATAGGTGATATCGCCCTTGTCATAAGAGAATTTCACAGTAAGAACATTGACCTCTCCAATCCTTTTGATATTGGGATATCCGGTGGCCGCGATTGTATTATCATCAACATCATTGCTGACGTAAAGAGTGTCTGTAGAGTAAGTAGACATTTTCTTGAAACAGTCATCCCCGAAATCGACAATCGTGTCGGCAAGGATTAAATGGCGAGTCAACTGAGGAATGTTGTTGAATTCAGAAAGAACATTGGTAACAGTGTATGTGATCTCTTCATCTTCTTCACCGAATGCAAAAGCACATACGACAATGTAAGCAGAACCAGTGAATTCTGGGTCAATTCCGTAAACACCGGCCTCTTCCTCAGACTCTCTGTCGCTGGTCACAGCGTAGATGATACCCTGATACTTGAACGCGTCAACTTCGACCTCTTCGCCGTCAACATTGATCTTGACGGGGTCGATCTGTTCGACCGTGGCCTCGGTCTCGGCCTCAGCTTCTCCCGTACCTGCGAGGGAAAAGTCGGAGCACAGGACTGAGCATCCGCCGAGCAGAAGAACTGCCATAACGGCGATCACAGCCAATTTTTCCATATTTTTGTTTTGCACGAACATTCGTGTTTCACCTTTACGAGACATAGTATAGTTATGCCTATACTCCCGCTGAATGTTTAGGTATTATTAAATCCATTTCATCAAATTTCGTCATGACTCAAAATTTTGTGCCGAAAAACGATTGGATTCGACTGAATTACGCACAACAGGACTAAAACTCGGACACGTTACAATTCTTTAACAGGCTCATTCAGTACCATCGATCTTGATGAACTGCCTGTTCTGCCTTCTATGAAGACTCTCGACGACCATGGCGGCATCGGCATTTCCTGCCTCGGCCGCCTTGCAGATATACTCGAATCCGCTCTGGGGATCCTGCTTCACTCCTTCTCCGGCAAGCAGCATTTTTCCTGTCTGGAACATTGCATCAGCATCCCCTGTTTCAGCCAGTTTCCTGAACATCCCGAACGCTTTGGGCATATCCTTCACGACCCCATCGCCGGAACAGTACATCGTTGCAAGATTGAAACATGCGGTGGGTATGACATCAGCACAGCGGCTGAACCATTCGGCGGCGAGCTCCTTTCCGCCCGGGATCCTTCCTTCGTAGGCGCCGGTGGCGATGAGGAACTGGGCTTCCGGAATACCCGATTTGGCGGCCTGAAGGAACATCAGATCCGCTTTTTCCTGGTCTTTGGGAACCTCGGTACCTTCGGAATATATGCACCCCATCCTGAGGTATGAGGTGGGATCTCCGGATTCCACACCTTTCTGATACAGTTCGATCGCCTTCGCGGCATCGATCTTTGTCCCGATACCGTCGTAATAGCAGTCCCCGAGGACCGGATATACAGGTGAGAATCCAGACTCGGCACATTTGGAATACCATCCGAAGGCCCTGACCTCGTCGTGGAATTCGATGGTACTGATCTGACCGAGCCTGAACATCGCAGAAACGTTTCCGAGATCGGCGGCCTTCAGATACAGATCCACAGCACACCCTACATCACGGGGCATCCCGATGCCCTGAAGCTTCATCTCGGCAAGGCCGAACATTCCCTGGGAATATCCTGCATCAGCGGCATCCGAGAACAATTTGGCCGCATATGCGAGATCTTCTTCTGAACACGGATTGGTGATGATCCTGACCGCTTCGGTACAAATCTTTTCAGCTTCATCTGTGTCCATGAACGGACAATATCTGTATGATTTAAGGTTCTATTTCCTGTCTAACCCTCATTTTCCGGGAAATCAGGAACTTTTGTCACTGTTCCATCGCATTATCATTAAATATTGAATATATGTTCAATTGAACAATCATTCAAATGTTGTGAACACCATGACCGAAGAACCATGCGAATGCTGTTCTGAAGAGTTTCAGGACAGAGTACACAAAGGTATGCTTGATGATGATACCGTCATGGACCTTGCGGATTTTTTCAAGGTCTTCGCCGACAGTACCCGTATCCGCATACTCTGGGCCCTCAACGAGAGCGAGATGTGCGTCATGGGACTCAGCGAGGCCGTCGGCATGTCGACCTCCGCAGTGTCCCACCAGCTGAAATCTCTGAGGGACGCCGACCTCGTGATGTCCAAACGCAAAGGGAAACAGGTCTACTATTCCCTCTGCGACGAGCACATCCACACCCTGTTGATGACCGCCCTCGAACACATCAAGGAAGAATAAGATGACCTACACCTACGAGATCGAGATAGACTGCGCCAACTGTGCCAGGAAGGTCGAGGAGGCACTGAACAGACTCCCCGGGATCAAGGATGCGAAGGTCATCTTCATAGACAAGAAAATGAAGATCGATGCGGATGTTCCAGATGAGGAATATCCCGCACTCGAGAAGCTCATCGAATCCACAGCAAGGGAGATCGAGGACGAGTGGGAGATGCGTCTTATCAAAGATGCGATGACCAAACGTGCCAGGAAGCAGACCTACGGTGTGGAGATCGACTGCGCCAACTGTGCCAGGAAGGTCGAGGAGGCACTGAACAGACTCGAGAACATCGTCAAGGCGCAGCTCATTTTCGTGGACAAGAGACTCACCGTGGAGACCGAGGAACTCGATGATATCGAACTGGCGGAACTGGAATCCCTCATAGACGCCACCGCCCGGAGGATCGAGAGCGGCTGGGAGATGTGGCCTTACACCGAAGAGAAGGCCGAAGAAGAAAAACACGACCATATGCCCGTCCGTATCGCGGCCGGTTTCGTCTTCATGATCTTCGGACTTCTTCTGGAGTACGTGCTTGATGTCGAAATAGATAAAATCATCCTTCTGGGTATATTCTTCTGCGGACTTCTGATCGTCGGTTACGACGTCATCATAAGTGCCTTCAGGAATCTCTCCAAAGCGAGATTCCTCGACGAGAACTTCCTGATGATGATCGCCACCTTCGGAGCACTCGCGGTCAGTATGATCGGTGACGATGCATACTGGAGCGAATCCGTCGCAGTGATGGTGTTCTACCAGATCGGGGAGTATTTCCAGGGCCGTGCCATCAGCAAGACCCGTTCTTCCGTCAAAGCACTGGTGAACCTCAAGGCACCTTATGCCACGGTGGTCCGCGACGACGAGATCGTGAGATTGAAGACCGAGGCGGTTAAGGTCGGCGACACCATCATCGTGAAACCCGGAGAACTGATCCCTGTGGACGGCATCATCGTCAGCGGAGAGACGTTCGTTGACACCAAGGCCATGACCGGAGAGTCGGTCCCCCGCAAGGCGAGGAAAGGCGACGAGGTCCTCAGCGGATACCTGAACACCGATTCGGCCATCAAGATGACCGCGCTCCGTCATTACAAGGATTCGGCTTCTAGCAAGGTGCTGGCACTTATCGAGGACTCCGCTTCCAGAAAGGCATCCTCCGAAAAATTCATAACCAGATTCGCCAGGTATTACACCCCTGCGGTCGTCGGTCTGGCACTTGCCATTGCAGTTATCCCGTCGCTCATCTGGCCTGCGGATTTCACCGACTGGCTCATCATCGCGCTGACGTTCCTGGTGGTGTCCTGTCCCTGCGCTCTCGTGGTGTCCATTCCGCTGTCCTACTTCTGCGGAATAGGAAACGCTTCGAGACAAGGCATACTGATCAAAGGGAGCAACTATATCGAGACGATGTCGAAGACAGGTACCGCTGTGTTCGACAAGACCGGAACGCTCACCAAGGGGGATTTCTCCGTCAGGAGGATCGAATGCACGGAGGGAATGACCGAAGAGGAAGTGATCAAATTTGCCGCTGAAGCGGAGTCCTTCTCCACTCACCCTATCGCGAGGTCCATCTGCGCCTACGGTAGAGTGGCCCCCCGCCCCGAGAGTTCCCAATCCACGAACCACAGCGGAAAGGGGGTGACGGCAGAGGTCGACGGTAGGTCGGTCTCGGTCGGGAACGCGGAGCTCATGTCGAACCTCGGAATATATGTGCCAGATACTGAAGAATCGGGGACTCATGTGTATGTTTCCGTCGACGGGAACTACGCGGGACATATCGTCATCGCCGACTCTGTGAAAGACGATGCGAAGATCGCTGTCTCCGATCTGAAGAAGGCCGGGATCAGGACCGTCATGCTCACCGGAGACACGGATTCCGTCGGAAGGTCCGTCGCGGAGGAACTTGGACTCGACGATTACAAAGCCGGACTCCTTCCTGCCGGCAAGACCGCGGAACTCGAGAAGATCCTGGAGAACTCCGAAGGATCGACCATATTCGTCGGTGACGGCATCAATGACGCCCCCTCGCTCGCCAGAGCCGATGTGGGGGTCGCCATGGGCAACCTCGGTTCCGATGCCGCCGTCGAGGCCGCGGACATGGTCATCATCGACGACAGTCCCTCCAAGATCATCAGGGCGATCGACATCTCCAAAAAGACCCAGAGGATCGTGAAACAGAACATCTGGTTCTCGCTCATCGTCAAATTCGCCATCATGGGCATAGTCCTGACAGTGGGTTCCGTGGCATCCGCCAACATGTCCGCCCTGATGTGGCTCGCCATCTTCGGAGATGTGGGTGTGCTCATCGTCGCGGTCATGAACTCCATGCGTGCTCTCGGCAGGATGGGAAAAACGGACATCATGCCCGACACCTACAAATCCACGTCCGCTGACACCCACCATTAAATATTTTAAATTCCCGTGCAAGCGCGCGGGAACCAATTATATAATATATTGGTCGCACCCTATCCGGCCCTGGGATGCAAAATGAGGGTCGGAATCGATCTGGGGACAACCTACTCAGTGGTTGCCAAATATAATGCTGACACTTCTCAAACGGAGGTCATTCGCAATAATTTCGACAAAGAGCTGACACCGTCCGTGGTGTGTTTTCTTGATAACGGGACGGTACTAGTCGGCGAAGAAGCCAAATCGATGCAGAGCGACGGTGCGGGGAACATCGGTGCCTTCTTCAAGACCAGCATCGGATCCTCGACCCCCTGCGTATGGAACGAGAACCACGGGTACACCGCGGAAGAACTCTCGAAGATACTTTTCAAAGAACTCGTCAGGAACGCGGAGTCCCAGGCCCATGAGAAGATCGAGAGCGCTGTGATCACCGTCCCCGCCTACTTCGACGACATCCAACGCAGCTGCACCAGGGCTGCAGCGGAGGCGGCCGGCATCAAGGTCTCGCGCATCACAAATGAACCCACCGCGGCGGCCATCTATTATGGTTACAAACACCAAGAGGGAAAGAAAATCCTCGTTTTCGACCTCGGGGGAGGAACCTTCGATATCACCATCATCGAGGTGAAGAAGGGTTCCATCGAGGTCATCGCGACCGACGGAAACCATCAGCTCGGAGGCAAGGACTGGGACCAGGCCCTGCTCGACCACCTCTGCGACCAGTTCTATGACATCTACGGTGTGAACCCTGCGGAGAACGATTCGAAGAGATTCGAACTGATGACCGACTGCGAGAGGTACAAGAAGGAACTCTCCCAGAGGGAGACCGTGAGGGCCGAGATCGTCTATGGCACCCACAAGAAGACATACCTCGTCAGCAGAGACGATTTCGAAGATGTCACAAAGCATCTCGTGGACGCCACCGACGACGTCCTTGACAGGATTCTCACCAAGACCGGCATCTCCCCCGAGGATATCGATGAGGTCCTCCTCTGCGGGGGTTCCTCGAGGATACCTGCCGTGAAGAAGAAACTCGAAAGCCGCGGATTCAAGAACATTCCCGCACACCCGGACACCGATCTTGCGGTCGCAAAAGGTGCTGCCATCGTCGCCTCGATCTATTCCAACGACATCAACAAGATCAGGGATGTCACCATCTCCGACGTCTGCTCCCACAGTCTCGGCGCACTTTCCATCCACCCCAACACCGGGGAGTACTACAATCAGATCGTGATCCCCTGCAACACCAGGGTCCCCGCCTCGAAGACCAAGACTTTCCGCATCGAACCGGGGAACATGACCGATCAGATCGAACTATACATGCTTCAGGGAGAAAGTCCCATGCCCTCGGACTGCACCGTCATCAAACACGAGATCATCACCGGATTCGAGAACAACGGTTCCGGATTGAACGTGAACATAACATACAGCTATGATGACGAGGGCTCCGTCAACGTCACCGCCGAAAGGAACGGAAAGGAACTGAGCATCATCCACGAATCCCTCCCTGCAGACCTGTCATGGCTCGACATGAAACCGCAGGACCGTGCCGGGAACAAGAGGGTCGCCAAGAACATCGCGATCTGCATCGACCTTTCACGCAGCATGTGGGACCGCCTCGACGATGTCAAGACCGCGGTCCACAACTTCGTCACCACCTTCAACGGGGAATTCACCAAGTTCGCCCTCGTCGGATTCGGTGACAAGGTCAAGGTCATCTCGGACCTCACAGGCAACGAAGGCGAGATCCTCGCCAAACTGGAACAGCTTCAGAAGGTCCGCTGCGGAAGAGGGACCGACGCCAACCCCTTCGAGGAGGTCATCAATCTGCTTTCCGGAGAAAAGGGCTGCCTTACCGCCCTGGTCCTCACCGACGGTATCTGGGGTAAAAGGGACGAGGCGGTGGAGCTTGCGAACGAATGCCGGCAGAAGAGGATCGGCGTGTTCGCGGTCGGATTCGGAAACGCGGACATCTCCTTCCTCCGGCAGATCGCCACCATCGAGCAGAATGCTATGTATATAGCACTGAACAACCTAAATACAACGATAAACACGATCGCAACGGCCATCATCGACAATCCGACAGGGCTGATGGAACACTTCAGGTGAGTACATGTCGCATCAAAGAGAAAATTACTGCAAACTGCTGGGGCTCAACCCCTATCAGAACTATTCCGAGAACCAGATATTGGATGCCATCAACAATGCCAAGGCCCAGTGGGATAAGGAACTGAAGACCTCCGGCAGGACCCCCGGCAGATTCTACAGGCTCACCGAGAATCTGAAGCTGATCCCGACGATGACCGAGGATATGAAGAACCCCGTCGTCAGAGAGCAGGAGTTCAAGGAATGCAAGGAGATCGTCAAGAAGAAGCTCACAGGACTCCTGCGTAAGGCGATCATCCTCTCGGACGGGAGGATCGTCATCCCTCCGACCGCGATACTGAACCTGAGGGAGAGATTGAACTGGAACGTCGTCACCACTCCCGCCCTCAGGGATGCTCTGGGAGAAGTGATCACCGGTATCCCGTACTCGGTCAACCGCCGTACCATCGAATGTTACAAAAGGATGTCCGAGCTCGACATCTACTCTCCCATCGAACTGCTGAACACCATCATCAGGGCCAAGAACTCCAACATGCAGATGGGGTTGGTCGACGAATCGACAACTCCCGACGGTCTGAGAAGGTCCTACGCAGAAGCATACAGCCGCCTGGACATGAAACCCGGCAGATTCGAATATCAGGACCTGTACTATTCCGCCCTGAGGTTCGTAAAGGCCGCCATCAACACCGACGAAGGTCTTGACGAGCTCAACAGGTACTGTTTCTGCATGCGCATACTGGAACCTGTGTTCCAACAGATGGAGAACGACTGCGGAGTCCAGTTCACCCGTACATACATAGACGGTCTACTGAAGGACAAGCTCGGCAACAGTGGTGCGGACATCGACCTGTGCATCGAACTTCTTGAGGATTTCTGCATCAAGAAGGAGATCCCTGCCAACTTCTCCAAGAGCGAAAGTACGCTCGGCACCTGCCCCAAATGCAAGACCCTCATCTTCACCGATGCCAACTGTTTCTTCTGCCCCGGATGCGGTTCGGCACTCAACAGTATCTGTCCCAGCTGCGGACGCGCACAGAGCGCGGACAATGAATTCTGCGTCGCATGCAGCCTGAACATCAACCTCTCCGTAGATTGCGCAAAGGAGAAGGCCGCCAGGATCCAGGACTTCCTCAGCGAGGGTAAGGTCGAAGAGGCCTCCGAAGCCTATGCCGATCTTTCAAAGAACTATCCCTCCTACAACGGCACCCCTCAGATGGGAGCGATGATCCAATCCGCCGCCGAGAAGGCGCACGAGATCTATGCGGAGGTCGAGACGGATTATGCGTCACTGAAGTTCTTCTCCCTCAAGAAGATCGTGGAGAACGGACTCCTCCTGTTCCCCCGTCTGCTCGAACGCAGCGGCATCAAAGCAAGATACGACGCCGCCTGCGAGAAATATGCTTCGGCTGACAATCTCTGTATCGAGGCCGCCAAGAGGTCCGAGGATGAAGCCAGGGAACTGTACATCCAGGCCTCCGACCTGTGTCCCGACCACCCCGAATGCATTGCCAAACTCAGGAACATGCCTCCCGACGGTCCCGCCGATGCGAAATTCGAGTGTGCGGACGACGGCATCTCCATCACCTATTCCATCCCCGAGGACAGGAGGGGACTGAAGTTCTGCATCTACCGCAACAGCGTCTACCCCCCCGAGGTCGACTCATCCACCACCCCTCTGTTCGAGACCGACAGATGGGTCTTCACTGACAACACCGCGGAACCCGGCGTCGAGTACTACTACAAGATCTACTCCAAAAGATGGGGTATCCTGTCCCAGGAATACGCGGAATGCGGTCCGGCCGTCCTGCTCAACGAGGTCACCGACATGAAGGTCGAACCCGTGGAGGACGGACTCAAGATCGTATACTCCAGACCCATCGGATGTTCACGCGTCCGTATCTGGAGGAAAGCGGCCGATTCCCCCATGGGTGAAGAGGATGAGATCTTCCACAACGACACCGGAGTGGTCATCGACACCGGCCTTCAGAGTGGAATGCTCTATCACTACCTCTTTGTGACCGAATACGAGATCAACGGCAACAGTCTCCGTTCCAACGGTACCACCGTCTCCGGACGCACTTCGGAACTTCCCTCCCCCGTCGACGACCTTTCGGTCACCTGGGACAGGAAGCACAACTGTTACATCGCCGACTGGAACGGTCCTGATAACACCACCCTCTATTACGCACTCTCCAAATCCGACCTGCCCGATGTCCACTGTAGCCCGAAGACGCTGACCGACAGCATGACCTACATCGATCCCCTCGAATCCGACGACGGCAAATTCCGTTTCAAACTGCCTGTGACCACTGCGATCTACGTCTGCCCTGTCACCAGGGTCGGCAACACCTGCATCAGGGGTGCGGAATGCATCGTCGCGGATCTGCATCCCTTCAAGAACCTGGCATATTCGGTGGAGGACCGTACCGGCAAACTGACCTTTATCTGGCCTACGGATGCCGAGGGACTCTACGCCGTGGTCTCCGGAAGGAACGCCGACGGCAGAGAGGACAGTTCGGAATACACAGTATCCCGCAGCGAATACGATTCCTACGGCGCATTCGCATTCCCGCTGAAAGGGTCCTCCAAGACCAAGGTCACTGTTTACGCCGAATATGCGGTCGACGACAAGACCCTGCGTTCCATCGGACGCTCCGTGGAGGTCCTGAGCTACCGCACCAGTACGATCAGGTATGCATTAAGCCTCGAGTCCGTCAAAGGTGACAGGAAGGTCGCCCGCGTGAAGATCAATTTCAGCTGCGGCAACAGAAGCTGCGTCCCCCGCTGCATGATGGTCGTCTCCGACGGATTCATCCCCCTGAGAATGGATGACGGAAAGGTCATCTGGGAATCCGACGAACCCGTCGTCCTTCTCGACGGTTCCACCGAGACAAGCTTCGTTACACCCAAAGAATATGCCGATCTGGCACATATGAGGCTGTTCTTCGCCGACAAGGAGGAGTACAACAAATGTCACTTCATGCACCCGATTTTCAGGAGGAACTGAAATGGCCAAGAAGAAAACAATGAGATACATCTGCCCCGTGTGCTATGGGACCGTGGACCTGGAACAGGTCCATTACGCCTGCAACGACCCGCAATGTGCCAGGATGTTCCTTAACACATGCAAGGATAACGAAGCCAAACGCTATTCCTCCGCATACAAGCCCGAAGAGGAGATCGATGTCGAGAGGTCCGAGTTCCTGGGACTCGATCCCAACGGACCCCTCGCGGTCACCACCAGGTACCACATCATCCGCGGATCCACCGACGGAAAATGCGACATCTGCGGCGCAAGGAACACCGTCAAGCTATGTCCCAGATGCCACAATGTGATATCCAAGGAGGCCGAGAAGACCGGAACCTCGATCTACGCGCTCGTCGGTTCCAGGTGCTCCGGAAAGAGCCACTATCTTGCGTCACTCGTCGAGCTGGGACTCTCCGACCTGTCCGCCGAGTTCGGACTGACCGTGAAACCCGCCAGCGACAACACCGCGGCCAAATTCAGGGAAGAATACGAGAAGACCGTCTTCGACGAGGGCAAATGCCTCCCCGTCACCCCCTCATACACCGAGGTGGAGACCAGGGATCCGCTCCTGTATGACATTACCTCCGACAAAGGTGTCGCCTCGACGGTCGCCCTGTTCGACACCAGCGGTACCGACCTCGACACCACCGACAGGCTCGCCTCATTGAACATCAGCACCTTCCTCGCGGATGCCTCGGGTATCCTGTTCTTCATCGACCCCCTCCAGCTGCCGGAGGTCAGAAGGAAGCTCGGACTGCCCACGAAAGACTGCAGATCCCCCGCCGAGACCCTGGAATATATCTCGGAGATCATCAGGGACAAGAACCACATGAAACCGAAGAGCACCTTCGACATACCTCTGGCAGTCATCATCTCCAAATGCGACCTCATCCAGCGTCCTGCCGGCGACGGAGAGGATGAGGATGCCCTGCTGGGCCCTGAGTCGGCACTCCACATCCCCCGCGAACACGGAAAAGCCGACACGGAGAACATAATCCAGGTCAGCACCGAGCTGGAGGAATACCTCCGCCGCAACGCCGGACAGGAGTTCCTGGATATCGTCTCACGCTTCGAAAAACACGAATACTTCGCGGTTTCCGCGATCGGGACCAGCCCGTTAGAAGGTAACCTTATCAATGGAGTGTCCCCTTACCGTGTGGAAGACCCGATGATATGGTTCCTCAACAATTCCGACAGGAGGAAATGGTTTTGAGTGGCGAACAGCAAGTATTGGTGGATATCGATCCGGACAGACCCAAGAAACAGCGCAACCCTAAGGCCGTCACTGTCAAGAACTCCGAGATCAGGGACATTTTCGACAAGGTCCTGGAATCGAACCAGAATCTGAAGGATGCACAGGATAAAGTTCTCGAATCCAATCAAGGTCTGAAAGAGGCTCAGAACAAGGTTCTGGAGTCCAACCTGGACTTGAAGGATGCACAGAATAAAGTGCTTGAATCCAATAACGACCTGAAAGAGGTCCAGAACAAACTGACCGGCGCGCTCCTGGAGGTAATGGACAAGATCGATACCATGTCCGTCACAACAGAGGTGCTCGCTCAGAAAGTGGACGATATCCAGACCGGAGTTGCCGCCTGCCAGGAAGAGATCGGCAAAGACGACGACGGATCCGAGGAATATCAGGCACTGACCTCCGATGCAGTAAAAGGTTTCGTCACCACCCGCGAGATATTCGATAAATACAGCAAACAGTTCCTCCGCAGAGACGGAGAACTCGCCAACAAGAAGTTCCTCACGCTCATGGAGAGGATGTGCGCCCTGCGCGACGACTATTCCAAACTCTGCTCGGACATCAAGCAGAACGTCGAATCATTCTCTGCAAGGGATGTAGTGACATCCTTCGAAGCATATCTGGTGGACCTTGAGAACATGCTCGAGGACGCCGGTGTCGTCATCGGACCCTACGGTTCGGACGGAGATCAGATCGACGTCATGCACCAGAGGATAGTCGGCATCGTGCCGACCACGGACCCTGCCAAGAACGGTACGGTCGCCAAGAGAATATCCGACGGATACGAATACGACGGCCGCGCCATCATCAAAGAGAAGGTACAGGCCTACAAGTCGAACGAACAGCCCGAACCGAAACCCCAGACCAACGATACAAAACCACAGCCTGAAGATGCAAAGACCCAGACCGGCTTCAGGATGGCCCCAACACAGTAAACGAGATGAATTCACATGGACGAAGAATACAATATCGGAATAGACCTCGGAACCACCTATTCCTGCCTTGCTTACATCGGCGATGACGGAAATCCCATTGTATCCAAGAACTACGAACAGGACGACACCACCCCTTCCGTCATCCTCTTCAACGACGTGGGGGAGACCCTCGTCGGAACACCTGCCAAAGACCTGATGCTGATGTACCCCAGCGACAGGTTCGTACTTGACATCAAAAGGAAGATTGGACAGGATTACACCCTGGACATCGACGGAAGGATCTTCACGCCCTCTTCGCTCTCGGCACTGATCCTCAAGAAACTCATCAAGGACTTTGAGAACAACCGCGGACTAGACGAAGGTACCGTTAAAAAAGCGGTGATCACCGTTCCCGCCTATTTCGGATACACCGACAGGGAGGCTACCGTCAATGCAGGCCGTATCGCCGGCCTCGACGAGGTCACCATCATCAACGAACCGACGGCGGCGGCCATCTGTTTCGGATACGCCCACAACACAGGCGGACCCAAGAAGGTCCTGGTATACGACCTCGGAGGAGGTACCTTCGATGTTACCGTCCTGGAGATTGACGGAAAACACTTCAATGCCGTCGCCACAGACGGAAAAAGACTGCTCGGAGGAAAAGACTGGGATGAGGCACTCAAACACATCATCATCACCAAGATCTCTGAAATGAGCGGTCTCAGTGAAAGCGAGCTCGAAGCTGACTCTGACATCATGGACCGTCTGATCCAGGAATCCGAGGATATGAAGAAGAGGCTTTCCACCTCCGAATCCACCAGAGGAACGATGAACGTCGGCGGCAGGAAGGTCATCTACACTGTCACCAGGAAAGAATTCGAAGAGGCCACCCGCGATCTCATCGAGAGCACCGTCGATGTCGTTCAGAAGGTCCTTGACGAACACGGCCTCAAAGTGAGCGAACTGGATTCATTCCTCCTCGTGGGCGGTTCCTCCAAGATGCCGCAGGTACATACTGCGATCTCCGAGAGGTTCCCCGAGGCCAATGTCAAACTGTTCGACCCGGACCAGTCGGTCGCCAAAGGTGCCGCCCTCTACTCCAGGTCCCAGAGTCTCCTCGAGGACATCAGCGACGGCGTCAAGCTCAGGACCAAGGTGGGGGATGCACCTGCGGACATTGCAGAGGTCTCCAGGGCCGTCGATGAGGCTGCGGCGAATGTCAAGAACGCCATCGTCGTCCACAATGTGCTCAGCAAGACCTTCGGTATCAAAGTAAGTGACGAAAGCGGAAACGATTATGTTTCCAACATCGTGTTCAGGGACGTCACCCTGCCTATAGTGGACAACAAGACGTTCTATCCGTTCGTCGACGGACAGCCCTCGATCGAGGTCGACATCTACGAGAACAACGCCTACAAGAACGACGACGGACTCCGCGTGGACATCCTCGACTCGAACCTTGTCGGTTCCTTCCCCATGCAGCTTCCCGACGATGTGACCAAGAACACACCGATCAATGTCAGGTTCTCTGTGGCCGACGACGGAATGCTTTCCGCATACGTCGAATGCAAGAATGAGCACACCGAATATCAGCTCAAGACCAAGACCTCCATGAATGAGGAAGAGATCAGGAACTGCAGGCGCCTCATCGAGAGAGATCTCAGCTGAAAAGTTCACTGAAACCTTTTATCCGTCCCCGACGGGACGGGATCTGTTTTTTTAAATGATTAAACCGGTCACTCTGGGTCTTTATCCTCGAGCTCGCTGACGGACAGGATCGCAAGCAATTCCTCACGTTCCTTTCTGGTGGTATCTCTGTAGCGTCCGGACTTGAGATTTCCGAGATTGATGTTGATTATCCTCACCCTGACAAGCTTCACGACATCGTATCCGAAATAATCGCACATACGGCGGATTTGCCTGTTAAGTCCCTGTTTAAGGACGATGCGGAAAGTGAACGGATCCACTTCCGTGACCTTACAGCGACGGGTGACAATGTTCTCGTCGATAGGGACCCCTCCGGACATCCCTTTGATGAAATCGCGGGTGATCTCCCTGTCGACGGTCACAATATACTCCTTCTCATGACCGTAGCGTGAACGCATGATCTTGTTCGCAAGGTCCCCATCATTGGTCAGAAGCAAAAGACCTTCGGAATCCTTATCAAGACGGCCTATTGTGAATATCCTGCGGGGGTATCCGATATAATCGATGACGTTGTCCTTGTCACCTGGATCTGATGTACACGTGAGTCCGCGGGGCTTGTTGAAAACAAGAAGAACAGAACCTCCATTATCATGCTTGATGGGCTTTCCGCTGACGGACACAACATCTCCGTCGTAGACCTTGTCTCCGAGGACCGCACGTCTGCCGTTGATCGATACCTCTCCGTCCTCGATGAGACGGTCGGCACCCCTTCTGGAACTGACGCCTGCTTCTGCGATGTATTTGTTAAGACGAACTCCGTCCTCGGCCATAGACTCACCTATAATCTTCCCCTATTAACAAATATGGCATCCCTGCATGGTGCCTGCATCGGTAGTTGCTAATAACCACAAAAGAATGCGGGAGCATGGGATTATTCGGCGGAAAGAAGGTATCAGGTCCTGTCCTCAGAGAACAGACGGCTGCACTGCACTGGGACACTACGGATCCGTTCCTTTTCGCTTCGCATCATTTCGACCTTTATCCGAAAGGCAACGAACTGCAGGCCCCCCCGTATTCGGAGGTCAAAGGAAAGACTCTGGGACAGGACTACGACAAGAAGATATTCGGGTACAGGATGTACACCGGAAAGGTCACGCCCGGATTCCAGCTCCATTCTCACTGGGGATACGAGACGATCACCATTGCTTCCAAGGGGTACGTGGACCATTTCGATTCCCTCGGAAACCAGGGCCGTTACGGTAATGGAGACGTCCAATGGGTCACCGCTGGCGGAAGATACCACCACTGCGAGATGTACCCCCTGGTACATCAGGACAGGGACAACCCTCAGCTGATCACCCAGATCATGCTGAACCTCCCGCTCAGCGAAAAGAACACGGCACCGACCGTCAGGACGATCTGGAGGGAGGAACTGTCTGTTCTCACAGGTGAAGGGTGGAAGGCGACCGTCATTGCGGGAGAATTCGGCGGAAAGAAAGGTATCGAACCCCCGAAGAACTCATGGGTCTCCGATCCGAAGCATCATGTCCTGATCCTCTGCATAGAAATGGAGGCGGGTTCGTCGATCGAACTTCCGCCTTCTGGGTCTGTCAACAGGAACATCTATGCCACCGACGGACCGATCACCGTGAACGACGTATCGTATCTCAAAGAGACCCGTCTCAAAATGGATCCGACCGCCGCCGTCACCGTCAGTATGGGAGACACGGATTCGGAGATCTGGGTCTTGGAGGGTGACCCCATCGATGAGAGACAGGTCTCCTGGGGACCTGCGGTCCTCGGAAGCAACAAAGAGGTCCGTGAGGCCAACAACACGATTAGATATGCCGAACATGAGGAATGGCCCTGGCAGTATGTCAATCAGAAACAACCGCTGGGGACCGAACGTTTCTTCAAGGCCGCGGACGGTACTGAAAATCGCCCGCCCGCAAGTGGTAACAACAACTGAAATCAAGCTGGTCTGGGTCTTTTCAGCAAAACCTGTTTTATAATCAAATCTGCGTATCAGTACTATGGTTAACCAAGTTCGCGCCGCACACATCCTTGTGCCGGATGAGAAAAAAGCAAAAGAACTGAAGGCTAAGATCGACCAGGGTGCCGATTTCGCCGAACTTGCCAAGAAATGGTCCCACTGCCCCTCGAAGAAGAAAGGCGGAGACCTCGGATGGTTCAAGAAGGGGCAGATGGTTCCTGAATTCGAACAGGCCGCATTCGCCGCCAAAGAGGGAGATGTCGTCGGTCCTGTGAAAACCGAATTCGGCTGGCACATTATCAAAGTGCTCGGCACCAAATGATCAAACCCAAGAAACATAATCAATGAAAGAAACAACTTGATAGTTCACACTCAAAGGAGAATATAGAATGCCCGAGAAAGCAGCAACAACCGCCACCAAGACCTGTGCCAAGAAAACTCCTGCCACGAAAGAGGCTCCCGCCAAAAAGGTGGCAGCACCCAAGGAGAAGAAGGTCTGGCACATCACCAAACGCGAAGACGAGAACAAATGGGCCGTCAAAGCAGAAGGCAGCACCAAGGCCACGAAGCTCTTCAACACCAAGAAAGAGGCAGAGGAATACGTCAAAACCCTTTCCGCCAACAACGAAGGATCCCGCGTCGTCTCTCACAAGAAAGACGGTAAATTCCAGAAGAAGTGACCTCTTCCGAAGTTGATTACTAATCATAAAATATTGAATACGCATAGGTGATAATATGAAAGGATCGCCGAGAACGGACTGCGCCATCGATGCCGCAATGTCCGTCATAGAGGGTCGCTGGAAGACAGTGATAATCTGTATTCTGGCTAGAAACATGTCCCCTATGCGGTTCAATCAACTTTTCAGCAAGATCAGCGGAATCTCCCCGAGGATCTTCTCAATTCAGCTCAAAGAGCTGGAAAGCGACGGCATCATCATCCGCAACGTCGTATCCACCTCCCCTAAATTCGTGGAATACTCCCTTTCAGAAAGAGGCCTTACTCTTATTCCTATCCTGGAACAGTTGGCCAAATGGGGTCTTGAGAACATGTTCTCCAATATGGTGTCATTCAGTGATGATATAGTCACTGAGCCGGATAAGGCAGACGTCTGAAGGCCCGGTTTTTCTCAGCCTAAAACTTCGTTCGGTCGTATTCTATCAAAGACCCAGATAGATCAAAGAATGCCTTCCAGAAGAATCTTCAGACCGATCAGAATGAGAATCGCTCCACCGAGGATCTCCGCTTTATTTCCGAAGCGGTTACCGAAGAGGCTGCCGATCTTGACTCCAACGGCAGAGATCGCAAACGTCAGCACTCCGATGACTGATGCCTCATACCAGATGTTTCCGCCTTCCATCGCAAGAGATATACCCACTGCGAGCGCGTCGATACTGGTAGCAATGGCGAGGAGCAGCATTATCCTGAATCCGATGTCTGGGTCATTGTCTTCTTCTTCGGAAGAGAGGGCCTCGCGGACCATATTCGCACCGATCGCGGCCAAAAGCAGGAATGCAACCCAATGATCGAATTCCGAGATCAGATCATAGAACGACCTACCTACGTAGAACCCGATGACCGGCATAAGGAACTGGAAGAATCCGAACCAAAAGCCGATGATCAACATCGATTTGGCCTTTACTTTGCCGATGGCCAATCCTTTGCAAAGTGATACTGCAAAGGCATCCATTGCCAATGCCACACCCACAAGAACCACGGCCAAAAAGTCCATACCTGACCTATGGACAATTAGTATTTAGTACCGCTGGCACATTAAAAAAACAATTGCCCCGATGACCCCCAGGGCGGGGGAAGAGGTTTGGTGAACAATCTCAGAGACCGTAGTTCTTGAGGTTGTAGTTGGGAACGTGTCCTGCGTAT
>CAVATL010000002.1:0-149691 GCA_963591575.1 Candidatus Methanomethylophilaceae archaeon | reverse complement strand
AACCCAATTATCTCCTGGAATACCAGTGATTCCACTCGTATTCCGACATGTGCCAAGAAGGCAATAGCCTATGTCTCAAAATCTCATGTCGGTTTTGAATTTGTGGACATACTCTCCAAAAGAGATACACTCCGAAACCCCATCCATTTTCGAAGTGTGTTTTAATTTATCTAAGAACATAAACGTTGTTGGCGTCGGATAATGCAAATAATTTTCGAGTAAATTTAGACATTCGGACATGGTAAGCGTACACTTTGCATCTTCACTAAATAACTGCGTAAAATCTTTGACGAAATATTCTATACCTTTTTGAATTTCACTAATAATTTTTGGATTACTTATGTTAACTGAACTATAAACCGGTTTTAAGCCATCATCAAGGTACATTATTGGAGCTTCCGGGGAAGTAATAAGCTGTTCAGTCAACATCATTACGGGAGTGTCCTCGGGAAGCAGCGTACGATCCAAGTAAAATTTGTGTGGTACACTATATCCATTTGCAAATGACGCAGAACCAATACCAAATAAAATACGATCTCCCAGGATATGTTTAGCATAACGGTACGATGACATTTTCGTTGTTGTCATATCTACGGTCACAATACGTTTCGAATCACCTGCACATTTTAGCAGATGCCTAGAGAATGATTCGTAATACGGTGCAGACCATTTTTTTAGTTCACTATACAAAGACACGAATGTTGTTTTGTTATCCTGATAATTATCAGATACAACTATCTGGGGCAGATCTTTGGAAACAATCGTCAATAAATCTTGTAAATATGTCGGTTCGTCCTCATAATCTAAGGTGGAAATCAACCCCACATGCCGGGACAAATACACATATTCAGAAACAACATCCAATCCAGTTGAAAAATATTTTTCGAAAAGAGTTTTTAATTGATACCCATCACGGGCTGCAAAAAATATTTTGTCAATTTGATTGAGCTTTACAATGTTACGTATGTAATGCAAATACCCACAGACAAATGGCCCACCTAAACAGTACCCAAAATCAAACCAGAATGAGACATCCTTTGAAACTGTATCTCTATATCTAGATATTAACGCGATGTATACGGAAGAACTCAAGGTTTTAGTATTATTATAAAAAATGTTATATGGTGTGGATGCGGGCATATTTAAAAATAAATCACACAACTTGGTAATATGTAATGCGTGCATTCCTTTTTTTATCGGTATTTCATAGTCAGAAACTGTATTGTCCCCGATATGCAATATTTTATCAGGATTGATTTTTAAATCTGAGATAACTCTGCTAAACAGATTCCTGCCTTTATTATCACCTTCAGCAGAAGAAAGATAAATTGCATAAATGCCATTAAATCCACATTTGTGCAACATTTTTTCAATCTGTGGTTTATCGAAATATGTATCCGATACGCAAATTATCTTCTTTTTATTCTTTTTAACCTCTTCAAAATAATTTAAAATATTTTTATTGGGACGAATTAAATCAATCTCCACCCTTAATTCTACTTCTTTTAAAAACCGATATTTCGAATCAATTTCATCATAAATCTCATTTAATGTAATTTCCCCCGACGGCACCTTTAACCTTGCTGCAGATTCGGCTTGAATTCTTTTTTCTGGAAATTCCGGGAGATTATATTCATTACCAATATGCTGAAAGAGATCCACGGGATTTACAAAAGGACGTATCAACAAGGTGTCGAATATATCAAAACTTACTACATCAACATTGTTTATCAAGCTAGTTATATTCAAGGGATTGCACCTATGCTCCGTGGAATCATAATTTTTCGACGATATGCAGGGATTTTCTTCTTCGATAATATTAGCCAAATCAGGGTTTACTAAACGAATATAACAAATCACATCGAGTTCGGATTGATGCAGGTCCCCACCAAAGGACATGTTAATCGCTTTTCTTTTAACAAAGGGGGATCCCGCAGAAATCAGACTTAAAGGCCAAATGGTAGGATTACCAGTCCCTGCGATTGCACCACGGATATCTTCACACAACCCAGTAACTAAAGTAGAATAAGTATATTTTTTAGAAAGGGTTGATGTTAATTTCAATTCATATTGGTTCACAGCAATGTCAAAAGAAACCTCCGAAGGTATCTTTTGGAAAAAATTTTGAAACGTGTCATCCAGGAATACTTTTTTTCTGAATGCAAGGAAATAGGATTGTATATGTTCAACAGGTTCGTAATTTTTCGTAATGCCCCAAAAATCTGTATTTTTACAATCCATTTTATTATATATATCCACAAGAGGATATATCGGACCATAATTGCTGTCATTTGTAAGAATGAGATAATCAAACACATCCAACATTTTTTGTTTTTTAAGGTATTGCATCGCCCTATGCCAAGATCCGATATCGTATTGGTGATGTCTTACGTAATACGCACAATTAACAATATTACCGATCTTAGCGTATTCTGCGGAATCACGAAGAGCGTAATCTCCAACCACAATAATATAATCTGATACTTTGCTGTATTCATTGAGTGCATACACTACGCGAGGGGGAATTTTGCCATCCGAGGAGAAGGTAGAGAAAATCGTGCAAATTTTTCCTTGTATATTAGATTTATTCTCCGGCGCCCCGTGCAGAGTTTTGAAATCACGAAAATTAAGGCGCACAGCCCTGATTTTTTTTGATGCAACATTATTGGCTTTCCATTTTAAATAAAAATTACAGAAACTGTTGAAAAGCCACCTTAGGTATGAACCTTTTTTATCAGGGTTTGTTAGGAAACTGTGTATTTTAGCACTAAAATACTCTTCGTAATCACCATTATAATCAAACAAATTAGAAGATTTGTTCCCGTGTGTCATTATTCTTCTCCCCCCCTCCCACAAATATTTGCAGAATAGAATCATGAATCCAATCGACTCGTCCGTTCAAAGTGCATCCTTATAAGTATCTGTATAATAAAGCCTATCGAAACTATAGGTACAAGTGTTTTAGAAAGAAGATAATCTTACACTCAGAAGACTGAATTCCAATACTTAAACTAAATGGCGAGAAAGACAGCCCTCACTCGCGCCTATTTTGCAGTAAAATTAATTGGTTTCTAAAACATATCAAATTGGGAAAGCATTAATTAAATAATTTACCACAGTTATCTTCGATTGATTATTGGTGCCCACATTATGGATAGAATAGAAAGAGAATCGAATTTTGAAGTATTAAGAATCCTATCGATGCTATTCATAATTCTACACCACATTGCAGTTCACGGCAATTGGGGAAACGGCGGAGTGTTCTTCCCAGAGAATATCACATTCAATGCCATATTCCTTCAGAGTATTCTCCCACTTGGAAAAATCGGTGTAAACATATTTGTGCTCATATCGGGCTATTTTCTGATTTCATATTCAAAATGCACTTGGCCGAAATTGTTTATGATATGGGCAGAAATGCTATTTTATTCCGTTCTGATATCAGGATTATTTGTTCTATTCGACGGCACCACACTTTCATCCCGCCAGATTTTGGATGTTTTTTTACCCTTTCTGTCGAATACCTGGTGGTTCTCATCAGCATATCTAATCTTATTGGCACTTTCACCGTTCCTCAATAAGATGATACTTGCTTGTAATGAGAAAGGTCATCTCCGTTTAATCCTGGGTATGATGATACTTTGGGTCGTAGCACCTGCAATCACTGGTATAAATCTGCAGTATAATGATATTATTTGGTTTTTCGTTCTTTACACAATCGCAGCGTATGTTCGGCTGTATCCGCACCGTTTCCACAGAAAATCCTCGACTGATATAACAATCGCAGTGGCAGTTTATGTTATTTTAATGACAGTAGCTTACTGCATTGACCTAACCGGATATACCTCTGAGTTCTGGGGCATTTACAATTTCATTGATTACAATAACAGGATGAACAGCATATTCGCATTGATAATCTCAGTCTGTCTTATGTTAGCATTCTGTAAAATTGATATCGGAAAAATAAAAGCAGTGAATATTGTGTCTTCAACAGTCTTCGGGGTATATCTCCTACATGACCATCCATGGGTAAGACAATGGATCTATTCAGACTTCTTTGAATGTCTTGGACACACATATTCTCAAACATTATTCCTATATGTGCTATTTATGGCGGGAACAATATTCGCAATATGTTCAATAATCGAATTAATAAGAATCAAAATAATCGACAACCAACTCAAACGCTTAACCAAATCCATTTCGGCGCTTAGTGAAAAAATAGATTGTTATTTGGACCGCCTACTAACCAATAACTGACAAAGTTGTGTGAAACAGATCAGCTTTTAAAAAGAGATTCCTCACCGAGCATGTGTGCCCGATATTGATCACAAACCGGTTTACTCTCGCCGAGGGCACGAATGACTCCGTTATCCAACCACATTGTCCGATCACAAAACAATTCAGCCTGATCTGGAGACTGGGTCACCAATACAATGGTTGTACCTTTTTTCTTGAGTTCCAAAATCTTGTCAAAACATTTCTTTTGAAATGCGATGTCTCCGACTGAAAGGATTTCATCCACAATAAGAATTTCCGCATCAACATTGATAGCAACCGAAAATGCCAGTCTCATATACATTCCCGACGAATAGTCCCGTACCCGATCATCAATATAATCAGCAATTTCTGAAAAATCGAGAATATCCTGCATGCGGGCATCGATTTCCTTGCCGCTTAATCCGAAAATAGATGCGTTGATGTAAATATTCTCTTTTCCGGACATATCCGGATGAAACCCTGCACCTAATTCGATCAAACAGGAGACTCTGCCATCAGTTTCTATTGTACCTTTGTTCGGACGGATAATCTTTGTTAACAACTTAAGAAGAGTGCTCTTTCCCGATCCGTTACGTCCGATTATCGCCAGAGCTTCGCCTTTTTTAACATCAAAGGAAATATCATGAAGCACTTCTCTGCCCGGATTTTTTTTACGTTTTGAATAATACACTACACGATCCTTTAAAGACATGGAGCGATGCGTGCCGAAAATTTTACTTACGCCACGTACTTCGATTTTGTTTCCACTTTCCATCAAAGCACCTCAGCAAAATCTGAAGAATATTTGTTATAAACAGCCAGCCCGATGATCAGCATCAGAACCGACTCCATAACACAGATCCCTATCGTAGAGAAATCAGGAAACACTTTCCAGTATAATGAATCCTGAAACAGACTTATGAGATATGTCAAAGGATTGATGTTCAATAAACACTGCATAAAGTCGCTATCTACAAAATCTTGCACATACATTATGGGCGTGAGCCAGATCCACATCATCAGCAGAACTGTGATAAGATACTGAATATCCCTCATAAACACGTTTGCTGCAGCCAAAAGCAAAGTCAGCCCAAGTGTGAAGAAAAAAATGCAAATTATAGCAAGAGGCAACGCAGAAAGCGAAACAGCATCAATGCCGTGTCTGCTTATAATAAGGACAACGAATATAATTACAAGGGAAATAAAGAAATTCACCAGTTTAGAGATAACGATAGAAACCGGAATTACTGAGCGCGGAAAGTAAATCTTAGTAACCAATGATGAATTTTCAACAACCGATCCTGAACCGCAACTTATGGAATCGGAAAATAAAATCCACGGAATCATTCCGATTATAAGATAAACATAATAATGTTCGATATTCTGCCTAAATATGATGCTGAACACCAAAACATAAACGATTATCTGCATCAAAGGAAGGATAAAATTCCAAAGCATCCCCAGGAGAGATCCTTTATATCTGCCCCTCAGGTCCCGCCTTACGAGATTGTATACCATAGACTTGTACGCGTACAACTCCCTGAGCATCTCGAACATTGCCCAGGCTAACAGGCGCAGATATAAATAAACACTTACTGCCACTCAGAAGAATTGATTGTATTTTCACAGAAATGAAAGTATTCGTTATAAACGGCTCAACTGACCAATACTTAACGACCGGGTTTTGTTCCGTTCACGATATATAGGTCCGTGGATATCAAGTCCTGTACAATGAGCGGCATGATTCACGATCTTTTCTACGGCAAACACGGAGAAGCATTCCGTTACATCTTTTTCGGATGCCTCAACGTGGTCGTCACCTGGGTATCCTACGCCGCCCTCGTCCTTTTGGGAATTGCCCCGACCATAAGCAACGCAGCATCCTGGGTCATCGGGGTCACGTTCGCATTCGTCGTCAATAAACTGTATGTATTCAACAGCAAGACCCTAGAAACCAAGACTGTCGGAAAAGAGGTGGCCTCATTCACTCTGGGCAGGATCGCCACAGGGATCATAGCCATCCTCGGATTCCCCGTACTCTACAATCTGGGTCTCAACCAGCAGTTCATGGGGGTTGACGGATTCCTTTCGAAGATCGTGATCACAGTGATCGAGACCGCGCTGAATTACTTTATCAGCAAATATCTGGTCTTCAAACACAACAACTCGAAAGAATGACGATTCACTCAAGCCCTTTCTTTTTCTTGAAGAACAGCGAAGAGATTATACTGATTCCAATGACAAGAAGGATCATCACAATTGTGAACATCTGGGACTGTTCGGATTTGAAGAACTCGTAAAAGAAGTTGCTTAACAGCAAAATTACTCCGAACTTCAGAACACATCCGAGGATCAGATACGCGGAGGATCTGGGAACGCTCCACTTCTGATTTGCGATGAAAGCACCTGCAAACGGCAACATAGGTGCCACACGGTTCAGGAGCAGAAGTCTTTCGTCGCTGACAACCAGGAAATGCGCATATTTGTCCAAAGCAGATTGGATCTTTTTGGGAACGCGGTTGCTGTCTTGATAATGTTTGACCACACAATACAGAGAGAACACGCCGATCTGTTCGGCGATAATGGCGGCGATCAGCAGTTCCACCCCGAAAAGAAGCGGATGCCCATAGTTGGCCCCGCCGATGAACCCGAGCACAAAGAACAGTTCCGGCAGCGTCGGAATAAGTAATGCGTCCAGCAGGAATATCAGGAAGATGCAGAAGACAAGCCCCAGCTCGCCTTCCTCTCCGAAAATATCATAAATGAACTGCCCGACGTTGATGGTCACACCCCACAATGGGGGCCCTGGCTGAAAGCCAGGGTATGAATTTAAAATCAGTTGACGTAGTCGAGCCAGGAGTCGTACTTGTGATCCTTGCCTTCGACGATGTCATGGAACTTGGCGTGGATCTTGGCAGAAACCTCACCGGGCTGACCGTTGCCGACGACACGTCCGTCGATGGAGGTGACAGGTGCGATCTCTGCAGCAGTACCGGTCATCCATATCTCATCTGCAGTGGTGAGCTGGAACCTGGTGATGGGTGCTTCAACAACCTCATAACCGAGGTCCTTGGCAACAGTGATGATGGAGCTGCGGGTGACACCCTGAAGGATACCCTCGGAGGTGCACGGGGTGAAGACCTTTCCGAACTTGTAGAAGAAGATATTCTCTCCGGTACACTCGGCGGGACGGCCCTCTTTGTTGAGCATGAGTGCTTCTCCTGCGCCCTGACGGATGGCCTCCCTCTTGGCGAGACAGGATGCGACGTAGGAACCGTTAACCTTGGCGCCTGCAGGGCCGCAAAGATAGTCAGGCCTCTGCCAGGAAGCAGTGATGAGCTTGGTTCCAGCGGTTGCACCCTTACCCAGGTATGCGCCCATGTAGATGCAGGTGATGGCCATGCTCTCAGGAACTCCGACGGGGTTGAGTCCGACCTCTTCTCCGCTGAGGAAGATGCAGGGTTTCACATAATCGACCTTCTTGTTCGCCCTGACAGCCTCTTTGATCGCTTCGCAGATGCTGTCGAAATCGTACTGCTTGCCGCCGAACTTCATCTCGAAGCCCATGAGCTTGCATCCGTCGACGAGCCTGCGGACGTGGTCCTTGAGCCTGAAGATGGCAGGTCCCTTGGGGGTCTGGTAGACCCTGATGCCTTCGAAGACACCGGTACCGTAGTTCAATGCATGTGCCAGAACGTGCACTTTTGCCTCATCCCAGTTCACAATCTTACCATCGAGCCAAATCTTTTCGCATTTCTCTCCCATAAGAAAAACCTCTGTTTACAACGCGTTGAGCGCCTTGACATACCTGTCCGGCTCAGAACGGGCGATGATCTCCTCGACCTGGTCCGAACCGCCGACCACACCGACATTACCGTTGGATGTGGAAATAAGCGCATAGGCGGACTGACCGGATTCGGGAACCAATTCTGCATCATAGACATCCTGCAGTTTCTGCAGCCTGCCGATTGCAAGGCGGGCCTCGTTCTCATCGATCACAGAAAGAACCATACGGGATTTGCCGGCCTGTTCACACTTGCCGACCACGATGGTCTCGACATTGATCTTGTTACGGGTGAATTCGCCCATAACCCTCTGCATGACGCCGAACTCGTTCTTAACAATCAGGGATATAACAAACATATGTCCACGACTTGCACAACCATTGCTGAAGTAATATTTAGGTTTAGATATCGCATTGTTATCCAGGCATTCGACGGAATCTGAGAAGTGTTACGGCAGGACATCTGGCCGAATTGTCAGCACACACTTTGATCCGAATCTGTACATAGCCAACAGTACCGCAGTATGACACACAAAAACACCACGAAGAAGACATTTTTCAGAACGGTCAGCAGAACAGGAACCGTGTTAAGATTGATCAGACCCAACGGAGAGTAGGTAATATAACTCAAAAATGAAAAAACACCTAATATCACATATGCCTTTAAAATCGAAGCTTTTTGCTCCATGCCAAAACAGGATAATTGTGTAAAAGGCATCATCAACGCGATCCAAATTACATACTGTGCGGAATAGACCTTGCTGAACAGGATAAACAGCAACAACAATGCCATCATCATAAGAGTACTCGAATACAGCAGATTGTCAATAGAGGTCTTGAAACGGTAACAACGGATGAAGATTAGAACAATGAAAGAGATCAATGAAGCAAACAGCAACAGATTCATCCACGGGGCCACAGCATCTGGTCCGACCCCGGATAATGCATGACATCCATAAGCAAATATGACAGAAATATCGCTTGATGCTATCATCTGGTAGGCCAGAAACACACTTCCCACCACAGATTCTATCTGAATTCCTCTTTCAGAATGATAACTGAGATAGGCAAATGCAGTCGAAGGATCCGTGATCAAAAACGGCAGTTCTACCAGAAGGCAGACCGCTGCGACTGAAAAGATCGATCTGATACAGATCTTCCACTCATGCTTCACAACCAACGGCAGAATCATGGCCAGAAGAAATATGCCAGGGTATAATTTTATCATCGTTGCGACAGCGATCAAAACAAAAGCAGAGGTGTATTTTTTATTGAGATACATCCATAATCCGATTACGACTATTGTCGCAGGAAAAATATCATTCCTTGTAATCAGAAAGTACGTTCCAAAAAAGATCAAACAGAGGATCAAAGCACCTATGCGCCATTTTTCCGCATAGTACCGATCAACAATTTTATACAGGTAATGAACGCCAATGAAAAAGAACAGACATGCAAGAACCGAATAAAATACAAAAAAAGACTCTTTGTTCCAACTTAATGCACAGGGAATTACCATAAACACAAGTGCCAGAGGTGGATACTCGAATCTGGTTTGGCTATATGGTATTAGACCTTGCAGGACTTCACTTGCATTTTTGTAATAGTTGTTCAAATCGGCCCAGCCATTAGTGATCGCGACATGAAGGAATATAATAAAAAGAGAAACGGCCGAGATTTTCATAATCCATTTCTTGTCTTCTAACCGCGGAATAAGAACTCCGATCAGACGTTTAGAAGTCTGTTCCGAATTGTTGGCTTCCATTAGCATCCCTTAAGCTATAATCCAAATCGAAAATATCGTTCCAATGATAACAACGAATGTTCAATTCCTTTGGACATGTGGGTTTATCCACCCCTAGCCGTTGGCAACCTATGCAAATAGATTTGAAATCTTATGCAATATCCTGCCCCGTCTTGGATAATGCCTTACGCATCCGCTGTTTGATATCGACAATCGGATCGACATTACAAGGGTCGACCTCACGCATCGCAGCCAGGTACAATGAAACATAATCTCCGAACAATACGCCGTAGATGTTCTTTTCAAGCACTGAATCGCCCTTGACCTTT
Organism: Candidatus Methanomethylophilaceae archaeon; assembly: GCA_963591575.1. GTDB lineage: Archaea > Thermoplasmatota > Thermoplasmata > Methanomassiliicoccales > Methanomethylophilaceae > Methanomethylophilus. The sequence goes on along the minus strand of CAVATL010000002.1, from coordinate 139,574 downwards.
AAAACGTCCAGATCAACATCACGGCTCACTAACAGGCCCTTTGTAGCTTTTATAATGCTGGCAAGCTCATCATACGCATCATCGACCACCAGTATCGGATGGAAGGAGTATTTCTGATCGTCTTCATACCAGCCCACGATCTCGTTATGGTTGAATTCGGGAAGAATTCCGGAAAAGGCGATTACCTTTGAATTCTCATTAAGCTGGGTCTTCATCCTCAGCGCCATCGCGGCAAGGTTCGGTGCACCGTAAATGACGGGAATCTTTCCCTTGATTTTCATAGCTACCGCATATGCGTAATTATCCTCAGCCTGGAACTCAGACAGATACTCGCGAATGCGGGGCAATAAAGAGGTCAGCTGAGACCGCACACAAGGTCCGCCTGCGTCCTCAATAATTCCACCAAGAATGCCGAGGAACCATCCTAATGCAGAACGTGGCTGAATCAATTCTCCACCGATTATCAGTACCGGAGTTACGTTCTGAGCACATAAAGAGCTGAGTTCGCCCCCGTGAGTGACAGCCAGAACGTCTACCCCTGCAGCGACGGCGGCCTTGTACATCTGTAACGTTTCATAGGTATTGCCGGAGTAACTGCAGGCGACAAAAAGTGTGTCACTATCAACCCATGCGGGAAGATCCATTGTCTTTATGACCTCGACACTGATCTTGGAAGAATAATACATCGCATCGACCAAAAGAGCCCCGCCGATGGCCGAGGCACCCATTCCGCAGATCATCACATGTTTGTAATTTTTGGTAATCCCGGTTTCGATTTTAAGAGCTGCAGACAGATCATCAGCGAATCCACCGATCTCACGGCCCATCTTGTTCAATGACTCGGTTTCAAAAAACATATCCACCCACCCAACAAAACGTACTCATATATTATGCACTACAAATCAAGATGAATATTCAGACAAAATCGTCATCACAGCCTCTGAAAACAGATGCTCCGGAGAAACTTTAATGCATCTCATACCCAGGTTCTGACCGAATTCGATGTCAAGATCCTTGTCACCGATCATCCAGCATTCAGCAGGATCGAGATTGTATTTCTCAATCGCCCATTTCCCCATGCCTATCTTCGGTTTGCGGCAATCGCAATTATCTTCCGGGGCATGCGGACAGAAAAAGACGTCATCGATCCTTCCTCCGCCGGCCCGGATCTGGGACATCAGTTCGTGATTGACCGATTCGAGCTCGGAATATCCGAAATACCCTCTTCCGATGCCGGACTGATTGGTCACCATCAGCACCAGGAAACCTGCCTGATTAAGCTGTCTGACAGCTTCCGGAACATCCGGAAAAACATGTATCTTCGAAGGATCGTCACAATAGGGGACATTGGGGCAAAGCGTATCGTCCCGATCGACCAAGACCGCCCTTTTCTTGCCCCTGTTCAAACCTTGCTCCTCCAGGAGATCACGCCTTCGGGTTCGTATGAGAACTCGGAGACCGTGGCACCCTTGGCGGCCAGTGCACGGGAAACGCTTGCCTTCTTGTCGTAGTCACATATGAAGTACATGAATCCGCCGCCTCCGGCACCGGAGATCTTACCTCCGATCGCCCCAGCCTTGATGGCAGTATCGTAAAGATTGTCGATGAGCGGGTTGGAGACCTTGTTCGAGAACTGCTTCTTGTAGATCCAGGACTCACCCAGCAGTTTTCCGACCTCATTGATGTCCCCATGACGAAGTGCCTGACGGAGCTGAACCGCAATGACCTTCGAATGATCCAGGGCATCGTCGTTCTTTCCTTCTTTGTAGGATTTGACCTGAGTATCGATGATCGCTGCAGAATCATGCGTGGTTCCGGTGAAACACATCACGGAACGGCACTGAAGTTCATGAATGATATCAGGATGGATCTTCGCAGGAAGGACATTGACGCCGTTCGCGTCGATCTTGAACGAATTGAATCCTCCGAAAACGGCCGCATACTGATCCTGCTTACCGCCGGAAAGTCCGATGACATCCCTCTCGAGGTGATATGCCAGAGCGGCCATCTCCATTTTGGACATGTCGATATCCAGCCAATTAGCGACCGCGCCGATCATGGAAACGATCATCGTGGACGAACCGCCGAGTCCGGAACCTGCCGGAACATCGGAACTGATGGAGATCTCGAATCCATCTGTAATACCGAAATGATTCGTGACGGATTTGATAAGGTCCATGTTGCCGTCCAGGGGCAGAGGTCCACCGTCCAGAGGTGCCTGATACCTTCCGTAATATTCAGAGGTGACACGCATGACGTGGTCGTCCCTGGCCTTCAGCGTACTGTACGCATATTTGTTGATGGTCGTGTTGAACACATACCCGCCTTTCTCGGACGCATACGGATTTACATCGGTACCTCCGCCGGCCAATCCGATACGCATAGGGGCACGTGAGCGAATTATCTCAGACATTGTCATCAGATCCGTTTGTCCAGGACCGTTCCTTTGCTCACAACGGTCCCGTCCCTCAGAACGCAACCGTGCACAACAGCCCCTTCTTCCACGACACAATCACAACCCAGAATACTGTCTGTGATGCTCGCGTTCGCTATATTACACCCGCGCATTATTAAAGATTTCGAAACAGTGCTGCCGGAAATCCTGCAATCGTCCAATACCGCACAGGAGTCCAGTTTCGAATCCGAGATCGCTGATCCTTTTCCCATGTAGAACGGACGGACGGTCTCGGTGCCTGCACCCACAGGGAATTTGACATCGGAGAAGCGCCTGTCCGCCATGACCAGGTTTGCTCTTATCAGATCGGACGGACGGCCGACATCCATCCACACGCCGCCTTCGAGAAGGTGTCCCTGCACCCTCCATCCCTTCTCGGTGATCAGTGGAACAAGGTCCTTTGAGAAATCGAAAAATGAGTACTCTGGCACATATTGCAGAACGCTTCTGTCGACGACGTACACGCCTGCGTTGATACGGTCGGAGAACACCTCCTCGGGACGCGGTTTGTCCTTGAATTCGGAGATACGACCGTCCTTCTCCAGACGAGCGATGCCGTACTCACAGGGATTCTCCACCTGGGTCAAAGCGATGGTGATCTTCGCATTCTTCTTCAGATGCGTTCCGACGACCTTACGCACATCGATGTCCACCAGGGTATCGCCGTTGGCCGCCACAAATACCGGATCCAGAACGGATTCCAGCTGTTTCATGGCCCCGCCGGTCCCCAATGGCGTGTCCTCATCTGAATAAACGATGTTCACGCCCAGATCGGAACCGTCTCCGATCTCCCTGCGGAGAATATCCGATTTATAACCGCAGGCGAGGAAGATCTCCTTGATGCCTGCATCCGAAAATGATTGTATCAGGTATTTCAGACACGGCCTGTCCAGCACCGGCAGCGCGGGTTTGGGGATCGTCTCCGTGAGCGGGTGAAGACGGGTACCCTTCCCCCCGACCATGATCACACCCTGTTTGATATCCATATCCGGCAATCAGGCTCATCGGTTATAATCTGTGTCATGTCCCAGACGTGAGAATCACAAATAATTGGCGGTATGGGACAGATGTCATTTTGAACCATTCTTGTATTCAGATGCCGAAATAACGACTAACATACTATAAGTCAGAAGGGCCATAGGCCATGAGCAACATCACAGTTGGATGGATTTGATTATGGCAGGAAAGAACAATCCGGGACAGGCATCTGATGTTCCGAACGGAGATATCATTCGTTCCTCGGGAGAAGGTCATCTGGACACTCCTGATCAGCAGATATCCGTTTCCGTCATAGTCCCCATCCGCAACGGTGCCAGATTCCTGGACGACTGCGTCGGATTCCTGTCCGCACAGACATATGAGGATTTTGAGATCGTTTTCGTGGTCGATGCAGGCAGCACCGATGACACTGTGAAAAAAGTGGAATCAATCGTAGATTCCCGTAAGGGTGCCCGCCTGATCCTTCAGGACAAGAGCCTGAAACTGGGCGGGAACCGCAATCTGGGCCTTACTGATTCCAAGGGCAGATATGTATGGTTCCTCGACGTGGATGACGCCCCTTCGAAGGACTTCCTCAAAGACATGGTAAGGCTGATCAAAGAGACCGGTTCGGACCTCGTCTGCTGCAACTTCATCAATACGGATGCGAATGGCACCGTCAAAGAGAAACCCGGAAAAGAATACCATCGCCTCGTTCTGAACAGAGAGGAAGCGATCGATGCCCGCAACCGCGACCTCTTCCCCGTATCGACCTGGAGCAAACTGTTCCGTAGAGATTTCCTTATCGACAACGGTCTTCTGTTCGAGGACACCATGTCCGAGGACGTGATCCACACCTACAGGTGCGTCGAGAAATGCAATAAGATCTGCATCTACGACAGGCCCCTCTATGCATACCGCCAGCACAAAGAATCACTCTGCAGCCAGGACCCGGACGCCAGAGGGCGTGCGGAGATCGAGGCATACTGCGAGGTGGACCGCCTCTTTTCAAACGATCCGGAGGTCCTCCGCAGGAACGCGGTAATGAAGATCCGTTCCAGCGGACACATGTCCCACAAGTGCTTCAGACAATACGCGAAGAGCCCCGAGAACCGTGAATCCTACAATAAATACCTCAAAGGTACCTTCGAGGGCTGGTGGCACATCCACCTGCCGACCCTTTACTGGATCGCCATCCGCACATACGTCGCTACCGTTTACAAGCGTAAAGGCTCGAACGGGATGTACAAGAAGTTCTGAAAAAGGAGAAATCCCGAGAGGACCCGGGATTGTTGAAGTTTCAAACGTTGGTGGAGGATACGCACTCGATGCTTCCGACTCCCTCGATGGAGGAGAGCGCATCTTCGAGTTTGCTTCCGATGTTCTCATCGTCAGCGTTGATAAGGAACTCTGCGTATACCTTCTTGAGTCCGAAGACGTGGTCGCGGACCTCGGTCTTCTGAACTTTCACACCGGCAGGGACAAGGTCGGCGAGCTTGGCCGCAATGGCGGCGACATCGGTGGTATCTCCGTCAGGGAATACCTCGTAAACGGAATAGATCTCTGCCATTCGAATCCCTCAAGGTCCGATGAATCCGCATTTGGGACATTCGTAAGGAACGCTCTGGTCGCGGCAGGTGGCACACCTTCCGATCTCGACTTCCCCGCATTTGGGGCACTTGAAGAAAGTGTTGCCGTGGCCGATGAGCCTCTTTCCGCAGGAAGAGCATATTTTATCAGTAGCCATAGTCGAACGGATATGATACTCTTATATAAAGCAAAGGTTAAACCGACGGCCCCAGTATAAATAGGTCTGCTGCGAATCACATGGCATGAAGACCTGTGCGGATTGCGGCCCCTGTCTGATGAAACGTGTGCTGTTCCAGTCCCGCCTTGCCGGGACCGATATGGAATTCGAAGCGGTCAGAAAGTGCATGGCGCTCTATTCCGGACTGATGGATGTCTCAATGTGTTCGGCGGAGATCGCCACGAAGGTGCATAGGTTGGCGTACGATACAGTGCGCTGCAATGACCCGTATCATGACATGAAGATCGACGCGGACCGTATTGCTGGGACATATCTCGGAAGGGTTCAGAAAGCAGTTGATGAGAGTGAGGATAGATTCCGTACCGCGGTGTCCGTAGCCATCATCGGGAACATCATGGACTTCGGTTCCGGCATCGCCATCGATTCGCCGGAAGAGTTCGAGAAGATCTTCGACAGGCTGCTGGCACAGGAGATCGGACTTGATGAATGCGACAAGCTGAAAGCCATGGTGGAACGGTCGGAGACCGTTCTTTATGCATTCGATAACTGCGGAGAAAGCCAATTCGACAAGATTCTCATCAGAGAACTCCGTTCGATGGGAAAACGCGTGGTCGGAGTAGTGAAAGGAGTGCCCATCCTGAACGATGTCACCCTTGAAGATGCCAAAAGGATCAGTCTCGATAAAGAGCTCGACAGAATCGTCACCACAGGCGCATTCGCGGTCGGTATCCCCGCTGAGATCAGGGACAGAGATATGCTCGATGAACTGTCCCAAGCGGATCTTTTCCTGGCAAAAGGAATGGCAAATTTCGAATCCCTTTCCGACCGTGAACTCGATATTCCGGTCGCTTATCTTCTCAAAACAAAATGCCTTCCCGTGGCAAATTCCTTCAATGTGCCAGTAGGCACGAATGTGGTCAAACTGATCTTTCCTGAAAACTGAATTCTATTGGATCCGCCAAGGGGGCCGAAGGCCCCCGGGCAGTATCACTCGGTGTAGGGTTTGATGAACTTGTTGTCCATCATGGACTGGGTGAGCTTCCTGGACCTGCTGATGATCCTGGCAGCGTTGTCGTATTCCTCTTCGCGGCTCATCTTGATACGGGCGACACCCTGCTCGATAGCCTTCATAGCAACAGCGGCGGCCTCTCTGGGGAACACGTCCTCTTCAGCCATGTTGGGGATGATGTAATCCTCGGTCAGACCCTTCTCCTCTGCGCACTTGGCAAGCTCGGTGGCCGCTGCGATGCACATCTCATCGGTGATGGTCTTTGCCCTGACATCAAGGACTCCACGGAAGATCGCAGGGAATCCCATCGAGTTGTTGACCTGGTTGGGGAAGTCGGAACGTCCGGTGGCGAATACCTTCACGCCGTGCTCTTTTGCCTCCCAGGGCCAGATCTCGGGGACAGGGTTGGCGGTGGCGAAGATGACGGGATCGTCTGCCATTGCGTCGATGTACTCGGGAGGAATGGTTCCGGGTCCAGGCTTGGATGCGGCGATGAGAAGGTCTGCTCCTTCCATGGCCTCTTTGAGCCCTCCGGTCTTTCCGGCACCGTTGGTCTTGTCGGCGATGATCTTCTTGTGCTTGTGTGCGGCGTCGAGGTCGGTCCTGGACATGTTCAGGATCCCCTTGGAGTCGCACATGCAGAGGTGGTCCGCCCTGAATCCGGTGGCGAGGAGCAGCCTTGCGATGGCAATGGATGCAGCTCCGGCTCCAAGGATGGTGACGTTGGCGTCCTCAAACTTCTTTCCGACGAGTTTCATGGCGTTCATGGCACCTGCGACCTCAACGGTTGCGGTACCCTGCTGATCGTCGTGCCATACGGGGATCTTGCAGTCCTTTCTGAGCTCGTCGAGGATGTCGAAACACTTCGGATTGGAGATGTCTTCGAGGTTGATTCCTCCGAAGGAGGGGGCGAGGAGCCTGACGGTCTCGATAATCTTCTCGGGGTCCTTGGTGTCAAGGCAGATGGGGACGCAGTCCACACCGCCAAGGTACTTGAAGAGCATGGATTTTCCTTCCATGACGGGCATGGCGGCCTCAGGTCCGATGTCACCGAGTCCCAGTACACGGGTACCGTCGGATACGACGGCCACGGTATTCCACTTGCAGGTGTGCTCGTAGACCTTCTCGGGGTTGGCGGCGATGTCCTTACAGGGCTCTGCAACTCCGGGGGAGTACCAGATGGAGAAGTCGTCGAAAGACCTGATGCAGGCCTTGGGTACGGTCTCGATCTTTCCGCCGTAGTAGGGGTGCATCTTCATGGCGTCGATTCCGGGCTTCTTGGCAAGGGCGAGACGCTCTTCAACGGTCAGTTCCTTCTTCTCGGCAACGGGTGCCTGTTCGTTGTTCTTTTTCTTGCTGAAAAGACTCATGTTTCTTCCTCCGATACGAATTTCGTAAGAAATTCTTCGAATCTCTTAAAACACCCTAATACTCTTCCTTTTTATAGATATTTGGTATAGGAAAAATCCGACATGACCCGCAAGAAATCCCCTGTCAAGGTGGTCCTCATCGACGGATACATCGATGACCCAGCAGCCTTGGGCGTACCTCCGTACATATCCCCGATGATACGTGCGATAGCCGGTGCGGCCGTCGATGCGGGGGGTGAGGTCACTTATATTTCGGTGGATATGCTCCGCAACGGCAGGGAACTTCCCGACGCGGATGTTACAGTCCTCTTATCTGGCAACACAGTGCCAGGCAAGTATCTCCGCTCCATGCCGATGTCCCTGAAGGAGATACGCGAGTGGGTCCCGAAAATGAAAGGATGGACCTGGATCGGCGGTTCTGCTGCCTACGCTCCCGAATCCGAACTCTTCGATTTTCGTATTTGTCAGGACCTTGCTGCATCGCTCTACGACGGAATGACGGGAAAGGAGATCGGAGAGAGGAGAAGAACACTCGACGAATGGAACAGATGGATGCTTTTGGGTGCAGAGGTGGTCACTCAGCACCAGGATTTCCCGCAGCCGCTGATGGTGGAGATCGAGACCTACCGCGGATGTCACAGATATGCTTCCGGAGGGTGCTCGTTCTGCGTGGAACCTCTCAAAGGAAAGCCGCTGATGCGCAGTCCGGAAGACATTCTTGCAGAGGCCACGAAACTGAAGGAACTCGGTGTGAGGAACGTCCGCATCGGCGGACAGACCTGCATCGTATCCTACGGTTCCACGGATTTCGAATCCGGACTGCCCCGCCCGGTACCCGAAGCAGTGAGAAAACTCTTCGAAGGACTGAACGCTCTGAACTTCGACAACCTGTGCGTGGACAATGCGAATCCTGCAGTGATAGCGACATACCCAGACGAGTCAAAGGAGATCATTCGCATCCTCGCCGACAACTGTTCCTCCGGCAATGTGCTTGCCCTCGGTCTGGAATCCGCCGACCCCGCGGTCGGCGAGGCGAACAACCTCAACAGCACTGCGGAACAGGTCCTCGAAGCGATAAGGATCATCAACGAGATCGGTTCCGAAAGAGGCCTCACAGGCCTCCCGAAGATCCTTCCCGGACTGAACATTATCTGCGGTTTGGACGAGGAATCCGCTGAGACATACAAACTCGATATGGCATTTCTGAAAAAGGTGCTCGACGAGGGACTTCTCGTGCGTCGCATCAACATCCGTCAGGTCCTCGGGTCCAGAAGACCGTTCAACGTCCGCATAAACGAGAAGAGATTCAAGAAATTCAAGGAATCCGTCCGCGACGAGATCGATCACGAGATGCTGGTCCGCATGGTCCCCAAAGGCACCCTTCTGAAAGAGGTCTACATGGAGATCCACGACGGGAACACCACATTCGGAAGACAGCCTGGGTCTTATCCGCTTCTGGTCGGTGTTCCTTACAAACTCGAACTGGAGAAAAGTTACGATGTAAGGATCACCGACTGGGGGTTCCGTTCCGTCACCGGCGTCGTCCAACCCTTCGACATCAACTCTGCACCCATGTCCTCCCTGTCCGCACTTCCCGGTATAGGAAAGAAAAGGGCGACCGCCATCGCCGCCCACCGTCCGTTCTCCGGACCGGACGACCTTTCAAGGGTCATCGACGACCCCCGCGTCATCGAAGACCTCAGATAGTTCGTGACCTTCGGGCCGACAGATTAACTATCATAACGCATATGTCCTGGCATGGACAGTCTCCGCGCGGCAAGGTACCCTTTTCTTAAGGAAGCGGCTGAATTCGCCAGAAACGAATCCGAAGGTCTCGAAGCATTGCTGTCCTCGTCCGTATATGCCGAAGCGCGCAAACGCGGACTGAACCGGGTCCTCGGAGCGATCAAGGACCACACCATCCCCGAGACATCAGTGAACTCGGAGTTCAACCGGCTGATGGAGGTTCTTTCCTACCCTTATGCGAGGATCCTTGTCTCCTGCATCGATGACAGAATGCTCACGAAGAGGTACGCCCTTGCTGAAGCGGAGCATCTGAGCGCCAGACTTTCAAAAGACCCAGACTCCATAAACATCGTGTCCGAGGAATGCGAGATGAACGTCCGTTATGCGGGCGACGAGGTGGAGATCCACTTCGGTGATTTCCTCAGGTACAGTTACGTCATGAAGGCCGTGGAATGGAATCTCATCAACATGGACATCCACGACGGGTATGTGACCCTGACGCGCGAGAAATACATCAGGGTCGTCCAGAACGCCTATCGCCAGAGGATTGAAAGCGAACTGCCTCTTAAGGTGGACGACACCCTGAAAAAGGCTGTCAAACCCGACACGAACCTGATCTCCCTGTCACTGAACGAGATGAAGGCGAGGCTCAGCCCCACCGGCGGAGGGGAGATGAAACAGGAGTTCCTCCCCCCATGCATACGTGCTATCATCGCTATGGCGCAGGAAGGGCAGAATCTTCCTCACAGTGCCAGATTCGCACTTGTGTCATATCTGCACACCCTGGGATTGGACTATCAGCATATTGTGGCGATATTCGCTGTATCGCCCGACTTCAACGAATCCGTGTCGGAATATCAGATCAAGCACATCACGGGGGAACTCAACGGAACGGACGGTTACACCCCTCCGGAATGTTCCACCATGCGCACCAACGGGATCTGCTTCAACCCCGACCCGCTGTGTGATAGGATAAATCATCCGCTGAACTATTACAGGATCAAATCCGGAAGTGGACGCCGCTCCGGGCCTCAGTGATCTTTTTCTTCACTCTGGGTCTTTTCTGCTTCACCGAGATTCTTCCAGGTGATCAATACCCTCTGCACCGCGGTCAGATTGCCGAGGACAGCGAAGTAGATCATCATGATCTCCATCCAGGTGAAGGTGTGGCCGATGAACTCGAAAGAACCGTATCCGAAAATGAGCATGATACCCTGGATGATCGGGAACAGGAAACAGAGGACGACACGGTCCGCCCTTCCGAGAAGCCCGTCGTAAAGCCTCTTGGCACCGATGGCCTGGGCCTGGGTACCCATGTATGAGGTGAGAAGGACACCGATGACCGCAAGCAGTCCGATGGTGGTATCGCACCATCCGCTGAGCGCGATGGCGGCGATCATGAACATATCAGCGTAACGGTCGAAGACGTGGTCGAGATAATCTCCTTTCACAGTACATTTTCCGGCAAGCTTTGCGATCTTGCCGTCCAATGCGTCAAAATAACCGGAAACGATGACAGCAATGGCGGCAAAACACAGCATGTAATGATAGTCCCAGCTGAGATAAAGAAGGACTCCACTCACGGCGGCCATGATAAGTCCCAGCCACGAAATCGTGTTGGGATTCACGTTGATCAATCTTTTGGCAACGGGGGCCAACGTGAAGTCTGCTTCTTTTCTGTGCTTGTCTAGAACCATTCGTCCATCTCTCCGGTCCAATCCACCGAACCCGGCAGACCGATCTCTGTCTCCCCCTTAAGAATCCGTTCTATAAAATCGACTGCGTCGGAAACCGTTCCGGATGAACAGTCATATTCGTTCACCGGAATATCCGAATCCGTGGCCTCGCAGAGGATCACATCGAGGATCTCCGCCTGAACGTTCTCGCGGACCTTCTGCTCCGAATATCCGCGGGCTCTGAGACGCCCGGCAAGGGCCTTCGGATTGCAGCGGAGAACGATGATCCTGGAACAGTCGGTCTCATGTGCCAGATGCGAATCCAGGAACACTACCCCGTCCTTTTTCCGGTACCCCTCAAGAGAATCATTGAGTGCTTCCATATCGACGTTGTAGGTGTCGCGGGCGACGTCCTTCTCACCGAGAAGACCGTATTTGCGGAGATGCTCGTTGATGTCCACCACTTCGTATCCGCGGGCCCTCAGTTCGGTGGAAACGGAGGTCTTTCCGACCCCGGGGGTCCCGGTAATCGCGATGACGGCCATGGTTCACCTCAGATACGGTGCGGCCCTCTCTTCCACAGCGGACCATTCGGGAAGGTTGTTCAGTGCACCCGTGCATTCAATGGTGAAAGAAGAAACCGCAGAAGCGAGGATCAATGACTCCTTCACAGAATAACCGTGATAGAGTCCAGAATAGAATCCCGCACGAAAGGTGTCACCGCAGCCGGTGGCATCCACCGCTTTGACACACTGTACACAGGGGATCTCGATGATCTCGTCACCGATGCGTGCGATGCTTCCTGCCGCACCGAGAGTCTTGACCACCAGGGATTTGTCAAGGTCCAATACAGAATTGATACCCAAACGCTCCTCGATGACCTTCGCCTCATACTCGTTGCAGAACACGGCATCGGCCATCGAGATCCCGCGCGATAACCTGTCTTCAGGCCACAGGCGGTATGTCTCCTGAGCGGGGTCCATTGATAGTCTGGCACTGTGGCCTGACAGCTCGGACATCAGACGCAGATAATACTCTGGCTCGCCGGTACAGAAATGCACCCATTCCGATTCGCGTGCGTTCTTCAGAAGGTCCTTACCGATCTGCGATGCGTATCCCTGCGGACCCTGATAGAAGATGACCTTCTGCCTGAGTTCCGCATCGTTAAGAACGGTGCACTGCGAGGTCTCAAAATCGTTCACCGTGACCAGTTCGTCGGTTATCAGGCCGGAATCCTCTATCTCCCTGACGTATTTCATCGGGATGTCCGAACCGACGAACGCACAGATAGCGGTCGGCACCCCGAGCCTGGCGGCCGCGATCGCTATGTTGGCTCCGGTCCCGCCCAGAGTGGTGGTCTTCGAAAGTATGTCGACCGTCTCGTTGAGGTTTGGGAACCTCTCCACGGAGATGATCTGATCGATGGTGATGTGTCCGTAGACACTGAGGAACGGCTTCTTTGCTGTCATTGTCACACCTTTTCGGAATGCGCATCGGAGGCCTTGTATTCACCGGAGATCACTTTCTGATAAACCTCCTCGATGCCCCGAAGATGAACGTCCCAGTCGAAATATTTTGCACGTTTGACGGCCTCGGCGGCCAGTCTGCTGCACTTCCCGTCATCGGCGAAAAGATTGTTCATCGCATGTGCAAGAGCGACGCTGTCGCCGGCAGGCACGACGTATCCGCAGTCACCCACGGTGTCGGGAAGACCGTCCGCATCAGAGCAGATTATGGGCCTTCCGTGGGCCATAAGCTCCTCGGCCGCAAGACCCAGGGATTCGTGCAAAGAAGGCATCACGAAGAACCTGCAGTCACCCATGAGCCTGTTCTTCTCCTCTTCGCTGACATAGCCTTTCATCTCGACCCGGTCTTCAAGACCGTATTTTGCGATGAGCTTCCTTAATCTGTGTTCTTCGGGCCCTTTTCCGCAGAGGACCAGTCTGTGGGGGGTGTCCCGCATGGCCTCGATCAGATAGTTCAGACCCTTGGTCTTCACAAGACGTCCCAGGGACAATGCGAAATCCCCTTTCCCCTCCCCGGGAACGACGTCTCCGCGGAGACAGGACGGTACGGTTGTAATGTAATTTTCAGAATATCCACGGCGGATGAGATCCTTGCGGACGAAGTCGCTTACGGCAATGATATGGTCGAAGGTCTCCATGGTCTTGGCGAAACGGTTATCGTTGTACTCGGAGAATTTCGCGACCACACCGGTTCCTTCACCCCACATATTGTGGTAGGTGAACACCTTCTTTCCGTCGTATCTGTGAAGCGCCTTTGTATAGCTCGGGGCCCAGCGGTAATTGAAATTCACGATGTCTGGGTCTATTGAATTCAATGCTTCGGAGATGCCTGTGGACGATATGAACGGCGGGTTGTAAAGACGGATCTGCCGCGACTTCAGACGGATTATCCTGAACCCGTCGACGGTCTCCTCCTCCGGCGAATCATCGGACAGACGGCCTGTCACAACGGTCACCTCGTGGCCTTTGGCCGCCAAAAGGCGGGAGGTATCATACATCCTGTTCTCGATCCCGCCGTTGTACGGCATGAAGAACGGATTGACGTCGACGATCTTCATTTCACACCCTCTTTCTTTTTGGATATGACTTCCTCATATAATTTCACAAGTCTCTCGGTGGTCGGTTTCAGCCCGTAGGCCAAAGCGGTCTCTTTGGACCTTGCCCTGACGTCATCCGGAGCGTTGAGCGCAAGGTTCATCGCACGTGCGCAGTCCCCCTCCGTCAGATCGAAGAGATACCCGTTCTCTCCGTTGACAATAAAATCGGTGAACGCCCTGCCGTTGCCGCAGGCCACCGGCAGTCCACAGGACATGGCCTCCTGGACAGTGAATCCCTGGGTCTCGAACACGGATGCGGATGCAAAGGCGTCCGCACAGGAATAATGGTCGACCAGGACCTGATCGAATATGTATCCAGTGAAGACGACCCTATCCGAAAGACCTTCCTTTTCCACCAGATCGTGAAGACTGTCTCCGGCAGGACCCTGTCCGACGACCATCAGCACCACATCTTCATCCATGAGTTTCATGGAACGGATCAGGAGGTCGATGTTCTTCTCATAGGACAATCTGCCTACATAGATGACTATCCTCTTTCCAGTAAGGCTGTATTTCTCGCGTATGGCAGGACCTGCATCCGAGCGGGAGAAATGGTCGGTGTCGATACCAGTGGGAATCACCTCCATACGTCTGGGTCTTGCACCTATGATCTCGGTCAGCTCCCTTCCGGTGCTTGGTGTCGGCACCGCCACCGCGTCGGGACGTTTCAGAAGGAAACGGATGTATTTCGAAGCCCCGCCCACCAACACATTCTTCGGAAGCTTGATGGGAGAATACTGTTCGATGACGTCTGTGACCATCGTATCATATGTCAGGACGGTGGGAACCCCTGTGTTGTGGGATGCGATCAATGCCTTCACCGCCATGAAAGCCACCCCTCTGATGTGGATCACATCCGGTTTCAGCTTACGGATGAGGTCCGACTTGTCCGATGGGAAAAGAGGAACGAAGTATCCAGGATAACTGCGGAACTTGACCGCACGGAAGTAATAGACTCCTTCCTCCCGATATTCCTCCCCCGGATCGGGGGCGATGATAAAGACCGTGTGCCCCAGTTCTTCGAGCACACGGCGGGTGACAAGAACGGCAGTCACCACCCCGTCGGTGGTGGGGCGGTAACTGTCGGTCATGATCGCTATGCGCAACTCAGGTTCCTTCCTGCCAGCTGTGGATATAGTTGTACTGCTCGTCGGTGAGCGAGTCGATCGATATACCCAGAGTGTCGAGTTTGATGCGGGCGAGTTTCTCATCGATCTCGTCGGGCACCCTGATGACCCCGTTGGGAAGGGCGTCATGATTCTCCACCATGTACTCGATGGCCATGGCCTGAGTGGAGAAACTGGTGTCCATAATCTCGGCAGGATGTCCCTGACCTGCGGCGAGGTTCATCAGCCTGCCATCTCCGATGAGGTAGATCCTCCTTCCGTCCTTGAGAGTGTAGCAGTCGATGAAGTCCCTGACCTGCTCTTTGGAGACAGATATCTCATTGAGGTCCTTCTTGGAGATCTCGTTGTCGAAGTGTCCCGCGTTGCCGAGGACACATCCGTCCTTCATGTTGGCAATGTCCTTGGCGGTGACGATGTCCTTGCATCCGGTGACGGTGAACACCATGTCTGCGGTCTTGACGGCCTCGCTCATGGGTTTGACTTCGAATCCATCCATACGGGCCTCGATGGCCTTGACAGGGTCCACTTCGGTAACGGTTACAAGTGCACCGAGTCCTTTGGACCTCATGGCAACACCTTTTCCGCACCATCCGTAACCTGCGACCACGACGTGTTTACCTGCCACGATGAGATTGGTGGCGTTCATCCATCCGTCAAAGACCGACTGCCCGGTACCGTACCTGTTGTCGAACAGATATTTCATCTTCGAATCGTTGACGTCCATCACGGGGAATTCCAGTTTTCCGTCCGCAGCCATGGCCTTGAGGCGCACGACACCGGTGGTGGTCTCCTCGTTTCCGCCTTTGATGTTGGAAAGTACCTCGCGGCGGGAGGTGTGTGCCATAGTGATGAGGTCGGCACCGTCGTCGATGACGAAGTCAGGTCTGATATCGAGGACCTTGTTGAGGTTCGAGTAATATTCCTCGTCGCTCTCGAATTTCTTGGCATACACTTCAAGCCCGAACTCCTCACGGAGGGCGGCGGCCACCGAATCGTCGGTGGACAGCGGGTTGCAGCTTGCAAGACAGATCTTCGCGCCGGCGTTGGCAAGTGTCACCGCGAGCATTCCTGTCTTGGCCTCGGTGTGCAGGGCCATTCCGATGCGGAGGCCTGCAAGGGGCTGTTCTTTTCTGAATCTTTTGTCGATCTCCTGCAGAACGGGCATATGGTCATATGCCCAGTGGAGACGCAGACTGCCTTTTCTGACCAGTTCGTCCATTGTCAATCCTCCTTGAATTCGGCCACCAGGGATCCGCAGATACAGGAAATGGTGTCCCTGCGGGTCCTGACCGATGAATAATTGCTGATGATATCTTCGATCTGTTTGTCATCTCCGCGGAGCTCCTCCACGAACTTCGTGATGTTCTCCACGGCACGGGTGATCTCATCCGAAATAGGAACGGATGCCACCTTGGATGTGCGGGAAAGCGGGTTGAGATCGATGGAAATGACGATCTTTCCCATGGCGATGAGTGCTTCGGCGCGGTCGCCGTCCTCGATGGGAACCACGATGACGTCGGAATCGAAAATTCCCTCTTTGGTGCAGAGTGCTCTGTCGGAAGTGAGGTTCGGGATCCTCTCGTCAGGATCGAGGCCGAGGATACCGTCGGCCCCCTGGGACACCATGTAGTCCACAAGCTGTTTCATGCGTTCTTCGGTGCGGTGAAAGATGTTGACCTCCATCTTCGCCGGAACGGCCTTTGCAAGGCCGATGAGGCCTTTGGGATCCAATGCGATGGAGTTCCCGTTGACGCAGACGACCGGACGTTTCGCCTTCAGAAGGAAGGCCGCAGCGGCACGTTCCGCTTCCAGTGCGGGAGCTATGGTGTGCTCTCCCATAAGATAGTCGAAGGCCTCCCCCCTTCCATGGGAGATGAGGCCTGTCGGGGTTACCAGACCCTGTTCCACCATCTCTGCGAGATGCTCCCTCACCATGAGGGACTTGTAACGTGGATGATTTTTAGGTGTTGACACAGACCTGTTACTGTGAACCAACTATTTAGAACAGGGTCAGACTCATTCGCTGCATTCTATGACATTATACGTGTACGGGACCCTTATCGGGAACAGTTCCAGCTCGACGCCTTCCCTTATCTCGGACACGATCTGGTCGATGATGTCATTGCGGCGCTTCCTGTATTCGCTGTAGTTATGTCTCTTCAGAGCCGAACTCGTCGAAAGACCCAGACCATCGATGTCTGCGCTTCCGTTGTCTCTGAGGATCCTGTCGAGGTCCGCATCCCCGAAGCTGAAGTCCACATCATGTCTGACCGCATCGATCATGTTGTCGATGCTGTTGAAAGATATCCCATCGTAGTAGTACGTGTTCATACCACACCTCTCAGATATCTATGAATGGTTGAGAATATAAGCGTAAGCGGGGGAGGTGGCCGAAAGTGAAGTGCACTCTCAACATCAACCTTTGTCCTCGAACATCTTCTCTGGGACTATGAACGGCCTGCCTCCGAAACTGTCATTGAGATATGATTTCCGGATATCCAGATCATTACGGACGCTGTAATCAGACAGCCTCCTTATCTATCCCTTTCCAGTACCGGAATCCCTGATCGACAGCCACACCTGGTCGCGCCGAACAATAGATTGGTCAACAGCGAAACATCCTGTATATTTACAATCGGTTGTGCGTTTTTCTGATTCTCCGAAGGGTCCAGGAACAGACCGACGACCCATCTGCACAGGTCCGGATGGAGACTGAGATCGATTTCATCGATCTCCAAGGTCATTCCATTCGCCAAAGCCTGGACAATTGGTCCGATTATTGCCAGAAGGCGGACGGTCCCTGAGGACTCTGCACTGATCGGAAGCCCCTTTAGAACTCCGTCGGAATTGTGCATAACCCAGATATCCTGAATTGAGCGGGAAACGACTCCCGCATCCGCAGAGGATTTGTTCTTTCCCTTGCGACACACGTCAATCATCCCGAGGTCCGTGAGACGTATTGCTTTCAAAACGTATTCCCACAGTCTTCCGTCAGTATTCGCCATATCTGCAAATGCCTTGAGGGATGCATAGAGATCATGGTCGGCGAGAACAGAGATCTCCCTGGAAGCCCATTCGAAAACATTGGCACAGTCTTTATCCTTGAATTGGGAACAGACAGAGACATAAAGCGACTTCGGAACGACCTTCCGAGCATTCTCTTTCCTGAGTCTTGATTAGGATTTGAAAGTATATCTCTCCCCTATGCGTTCGAAAACAGTTGTCTTCCGAGCATCCGGATAACTGTACAGAACTCACTGACGATCTCTTCGCACTTATATGAAAATCCATACTGATAGCATATACCTTTTGTGATGAACTCACATTCCATCGAGATCGGCAACGTGAAATTATAGAAAGCAAAAGGAGCGTAATCAAGTGATGTGTTCTGGTTATATGTTGCCGAAGTCCTGATGAACTCCGTGAATAAATTCAACGCCTGGAACATTGCACTTTTACCTGAGGCATTCGCCCCGTAGATGATGGCCATCTTCAACAATCGTTCTTGTATTCTTTGCAGGAGAACTTGTTTCGGAAAGGACCTTATCTCTTGTCGCTTCCATCGATAGTGTGGCCTTTTCATAAAACAAACGATAATTGGACACACTGAAGCGTACTATCATGAACAGCATTATGTAAAAATTTAATTAAAATATTGTGACTTTTTCTCAAAATCTGGGTTTAATTTCTGATTTGAAGACATATGTAAGAAAGAGAGACTATTTCCCGATGGCATCATATGACCCAGATAAACCGAAAAGGATATAGTCACATTGTGTTCTGGCACATCGTTAATATGCCAGATATCCGGGTGGTCCTCGTCGGACCGAAATTCGAAGGAAATGTCGGTGCCATTGCTCGCTGCATGGCCAATTTTGATGTTGAAGAACTCTATCTTGTAAACCCCTGCGAACTCGGGGACACCGCGTTCAACAGGTCGAAACACGGCTCCCACATCCTGGAGAACGCGGTCACCGTGACCTCCATGGAAGACGCCTTGAAGGACTGCTTCCTCGTGGTCGGCACCAGCGGGGTCACCACCAAAGGCGACAAGAACTACACCAGGATCCCCGTACCCGTCCGTGAGTTTGCAGAATCCACCAAGGGTTATGAAGAGAAGATCGCACTTGTTTTCGGAAGGGAGGATATCGGTCTGCTCCAGTCTGAGCTCAACTGCTGCGACGTGCTCATCACCATCCCCGCATCCGAAACCTACCCAATCATGAACCTCTCCCACTCTGTCGGAGTGGTCCTTTATGAAATGTTCCAGACATCCAACATCCCCAACCGCTGCGTCCCCGCAGACCATCAGGAAAAGGAACTTCTCTTCCAGTTCTTCGGAGACCTTCTCGAGGAGATCGGTTATCTCGATGCAAGGAGAGAGGCCACAAGTGTCATGTTCAGACGCATGATGGGACGTTCCATCCCCACCAAATACGAGTACCACACCATCATGGGCGTGCTCGGTGACGCCGCCAAGATCATTCGTGCTGGCGGAAGGAAGTGGGAATGAACAGGAGGACCTTGTCCTCCCCCAGTCCCGAACGTCCGGCGAATTCGGGCATCGCATTCGCTTTCAGGGTCAGCAACTGAACTGCAGATTCGCGTTCCGCTTCATCCGGTTCCCGATCTGAAAGGATGAGGATCTTGCCGCACCCCGGGCAGGTATTGAAGAACGGATGTGCCAGAGCATCGTTTATTGATTCGGTTAGGGCCTGACCTGTCCCCACTGCCATGGTATACACGGGATCGGAGCAGTACGAAAAGAACGGCGAGGATTCTAGAAGATTGACGATTGTTCCGAAAATCTGCGCCGCAAGATCGTTCGTAGATTCCAAAAACACATTGTAATTCACAGGGGAATATTCCCTATCTATGGTCTTCTGATAATCGAAAACAAAGATATTGCCTGTGTCGGATCCGAAATCAGTGATGAAACTGGCGGCCCGATCCAACTTTTCGGTCTCGAAGGAAAACGGAAATATGCAGAATATGATCAGCTTCGTTTTTGCATTGCTGGCACATTTGATCATCCCTTCGTAGATCTCCTGACCGGAGACACTTGACGGAGAGAAGATCAGCACCGCATACGCGTATCCGGACATCAGCCTGCAAACCTCTTTGAGGTCACTTTCGATATCTTCGCCTACATGGATACAGGTCTCGCAGGGGGCGGCTGGATCATCAAAATTTGCCCTGTCCATCAAGACTATCGGATATTTTCCGTTCGAATACCTCTTGGCAAGATTCCTGCTACCAGTACCGTAAGCGATAACAAGGGTGCTGTCCATCAGAGATCCTTCCGCTCGGATTCCAGGCCTTTGACCAGGACATTGTAAAGTACCTCATCGGCAGGAGACTCGTTCGAGGTGAAATCGTCAAGATCCAGATCCTGCTCGGCGGAACGAGATGAGATCGTCTTCTCAGCCTCATCTTCGGTGAAATTGGCCTTCAACAAGGTGGTTACGGCATCCTTCACCGCATCGGATTCGCTGGAATACTTTCCTTTCCGGACAAGTTCCGACAATAAGACCAGCTGGTCTGCAGGCAGCCTGACGACGATCCGTTCCTCTTTGCCCACAATATCACCGGTAAATAAGAAAAAACCCCGAGGGGGTTAAAGCGTTTGAAGTTCCGATAGAGTCTAAGCTCATCCGAAGAGTGCGCTGAGTCCAGCTGCGGCTTCGTCTTCGCTGACTGCTTCCTCTTCTTCCTCAGCAGGAGCTGCTGCGGGTGCGTCAGCTGCGGCTGCGGGTGCGGCTGCGGCTGCTGCGGCGGGAGCTGCGACAGAAGCGTTTGCGATAGCTTCTTTGATGTCGACTCCCTCGAGGGATGCAACGAGTGCTTTGACTTTAGCGGCGTCAACTTCTACGCCTGCTGCGGTGAGGATAGCCGTGATAGCATCTTCGGTAATCTCTTTTCCAGCAGAGTAGAGGACCATTGCGCTGTAAATATACTGCATTTCATTCATCTCCATTTTCATCCGAAGAGAGCACTGAGACCGGCTGCGGCCTCGTCTTCGCTGACTTCTTCGGATTCTTCTTCGTCTGCTTTCTGCTCCGCCGGGGCGGCGGGTTCTGCTGCGGTAACGACGGGCACTGCGGAAAGTCTCGCTGCGATGTCGTCGTTAGTGTATCCGGTTGCAGAAGCGATGGCAAGCATCTGACTGTCTGCCTTGGCAAAAAGCGCTCCAATTGTCTCATTAGTCGGTATCGCGGCCTCAACAGAGAGCGCATATGCACTCCTGTATGCCTTCGCAATAAGCAGCGGGACAGTCTCTTTTGCAGGGTATGCAACTTCAACTGCGAGTGCAATTGCGTCGTGGGCGGCCGTAGCGAACATATTGCTGTAATAATCATCAGGAATATCCAGAACACTTCTGCTGTAAACGATTCCGTCGCCGTAGATCGCTTTCGCGTCCATTCCGACGATCATAGGAAGGATTTCCAGCTTGGGAAGCATTGCAGCGAGATCGGCTTTGATTTCCTCTCCCGCTTTAGCAACAGTGGTATCTTTCTTGATGGTTATTTTCCCGTTCATGATCTGAGCGGGAAGCCCGAGTTTCTGAAGTTCACCGATGATAGGTCCAGGTCCGAACGGAGTAGGTCCGGCAGGGACTACGATGTCGAACGGTGCTTTGTCGCCTGCCCTTGCGGGTGCGGGAGACATGGTCGCTTTCAGCTTGTTAAAGAGCTTGAAGGCGTTCATGTCCGTGGTGACAATAGCGCACTGTCCTTCGACGTGATCTGCAAGAGCATCGATTCCGGGCTTGTACTGAGCGGCCTCGTCAAGAGCAAGACGGATAAGGTTGTTCTTAGTCATCTTGATCTTTGCGTGGGCACGCATTCCAGCCCTCATCGCTTGAATCTGCTGTCCGGGGATACCGTTCATGCTGACGACTGCAACAACAGGTGCATTCTTGATATCCTCGACGATCTCACCGACGAGTTCCTTCTTCCAACTTGCAACGTGTGCCATCCTTAGACCTCCTCAGAGCAACCTCTCCGAGGGACCCATGGTGGTCTTGATGTATGCGGAAGCGAGGTTGTGGGATCCCTTTTCAAGGTGTCCTTCAACACGCTTCATGATGAGGTCCGCGTTTTCAGCGATGTCCTCAGCAGACATGTTGACAGTTCCGATGGGTACATGGAAGGTCGTCTTGTCTTTCGTCCTGACAGTAACAGACTTGCGGAAGTTTGCGATAAGAGGCGCGGGGTCTGCACCGGGCGCGATGGGCTTAGGCATTTTTCCGCGAGGACCGAGAACGGTACCGAGCCTTTTACCGACCTGCGCCATGAGAGGTGCTTCTGCGATAAAGTAGTCGATCTCGTTTGCGATCTTCTTTGCCTGTTTCTTGTTCCCTGCGAGAGTTCCGAGTTCTTCGGGAGTGATCACAAGGTCGGCAACGTCTTTGGCTTTCAAGGCTAGTTCGCCACCACCAATCACAGCGATCTTGACGTCTTTTCCGCGTCCCTTAGGGAGGACGATATCCTCCTGAATACGGTTCTTAGGAAGAGAAAGGTCAACATCTTTGAGATTGATGGCCAACTCAACCGTCTCAACAAATTTGCGCTTCTTCGCACTCTCAAGTGCCTTCTGCACAACTATTACGGTTGGTTTATCTGCCAATACAATTCCTCCTCGTAGTTCTAGCGGGTGTATCAAGCCCTCCTACGAGCAAAGTGTCGTAAGTGGGGCCCATATATAAAGGTAACAGCAAACAAAATCACTCTGCGGTATAAAAGAATATAAAAACCACAGACAGAGAACGTCGGGCAATGAATCGGGCCCGGGCGGCCAATGCCCGGGCGGAAATGGTTTAGGAAAGGGTCAGGGCCCACGATGTATTCAAGCATTCTTCTTCTTGACGACAACCAGGCCGGCCACGATGACAATCGCCAACACTACGAGGATCGCAATGATCATCATGCTGTTTCCTCCGTTATCATTGTCGCTCGGAACCGGGGTCGGATCCACATCACGTTCCGGACTCGGGACCGCAAGGTCATACACCACCGCATAATCGGAGAAATGTGTAGTGGTGAATGTTACCGTACCGTCGCCATTGTAAGTACACGGAAGTGCTTCGATCTTGCCATCGGTTCCAATGTGCCAGACAGCCAGTTTCGAAACATCCTTATCACTGGCCAAGACATAGCTGACAGTGACCATAGCCGTTCCATTGAGGGAGGAGACAATGTTGTTTCCCACACTCAGGGTTATGTCGAAGACAGGCGAGTCCCCGAGCAGGATCTTCAGCTTTTGGTCCAGAGCAGAGGTGTCTGCAGCATTCAGTAGCAGTTTGACAGCCGAACCTTCGGTGTCGGTCAACGTTGCAAGGGAATTCTTGTCAAGGATAACCGAACCCTTCGAAAGAACGATCTCGAGGGATGCGCTCTTGTCTTTGATTTTGCTGACATCAGACTTCGATATGGTGAGCGACGAAGCAGACGTGTCGATCTCCAGGGTATCGTTCTGAGATAGCCCGTCGATGTAAGCTTCGATCTCTGCCGGATCGACAGTGACATTATCTCCGGTTCCTGAAGGTACGAACTTCTCAGTATCGGAGGATCCGACACTGAAATTCATTGTCGCGATATCCGGTTCAGTACCCCATACTTTTACTGCATAGATTCCTGCAGACAGTCCCTCTTCGATCAACATATATGTGGAATAGTTTCCATCCGAAACCGGTGCAAATCCTTCGGTACTGCACTTGACATCGTTCTGGAAAACCGCAAAATGCACCACAGACAACGATGAGGTGCCCGACAGATACAACTTCTTGTCACTGTATCTGACAGAGGATATCGTGATGTCAGATGTAGAAGTGCTGCTGCCTCCAGATTGTTTGGAGGTCTTCTCGTACAAAATGGAAAACCGGTGACCGCGGTCAATCTCCCGGACGTTCTGAATCTGCTGAATAAATCTCAAAAAGAATTTTTAGATAACACCACAGATGCAGAAATGGAAAAGATCGCTCACAGGATGTACGATCGGCGCAATGATTATCTCAAAAAGGTCGACTATCTCCAGGAACTCTTGAGCCTGGACACAACAGATGCAGTCATACTCGGAATGCACTTCGACGGAATGAGTCCCGAATCTATTGCGCTCAGACTTGAAATACCTTCAAAAGAGGTCACTGATGCATTTGATAGAATTATGGTATCCTACAGAAATGCAGGAATATCGGTAAATGATTCTATATACACTACAGATCCCTTCGGTGAATACAAAAAACAGTTGAGCCGTTGAGATTCGAAACGAAACTACAACTGGGATTAAATCTGTTGAAGAGATAAAGAAAAGGGCCGAAGCCCTTGTTAATGTTTCACTGGAGCTGGTCGTCGTAGACGCCGGCCCTGACATCGGCCTGGAAGACCTTTGCATCCTTTCCATCGATAGTTACACCGAGGGAGACGCAATTTCCGGAAACTTCCATGACGCGGGCTTTGACGGTTGCACCGAGGAGGTCGTCAGCTTTCTGTGCTGCGATCTTCTTTGCCTGCTCAATAGTAAGGTTTCCGACCTTGGTGGTCTTGGGGTTGCCGGATCCGAGCGGAATGTTAAGCTCAGCCTTGATCAGTGCGGACATGGGGGGAGTTCCGACTTTGATGTCGAAGGTCTTGTCATCGTTGATAAGGATAGTGACGGGAACCTTCATTCCGTCGAACGCCTTGGTTTTCTCGTTGATCTTGGCGATGACCTGACCGATGTTCACGCCTTTGGGACCGAGTGCGGGTCCGAGCGGGGGTCCCGCTGTTGCTTTGCCGCCGTCGACCATTGCCTCTACTTTGTCTACCATATTCAATTCTCCTTTTCGATTACTCTGACACTGTCAGCTTTGACAGTAACGGGTATGGGGACCATTGCGTCGATGAGTTCGACCGTGATCTCCTCTTTAGTTTGATCAATCTTCTGGACTCTCGCCCTCTCGCCCTTGAAGGGTCCGTTGACGAGTTCCACGGTGTCTCCGTCCTCGATTCCGATGACCGGCGAGACGGGCGTAAGATACGAGCTGATCTCAGCGATCGAAATCTCGGCAGGAATATGCGCATCACGGGGAGCGCTTCCGTCCTTGACATCGACGAACGATTTCGCCTTCTTAATTCCACGGGCCTTCTCCTGAAGCCTGTCGGTGTTCATTCCCTCGACGAAGACGTATCCTCTGAGTTTCACAGGGCTGAGGACAGCATAAACATCCTTCTCACCCTGGTCCGCCTTTGCATAGAGACTCATGACCACATCTTTCTCGTGGTCCATCTGGGTCTTCAAGGTGAGGATGGACTGTTTCGCACATGCTCCGAACGAGGTGACCGCAGATCCGAAATCGGATTGGACGGTGACGTCCACGTCCACGGAGTCGTCGTACCTGGCACCACGGGGGCAGATGATCTCGATCCGGAACGCTTTTGCTTCACCTTTGGGGAAGGAGATATTGAGCTCGGATCCGGAATTGAAATTGTCCCAGACCTCATTCTCATCAGAATCGTAAAGGGTGACCCTCCACTCGGGACCTTCCTCGGGATCGGATGCGTTGACCGAGAAGTTGAACACGACCTCTTCCGCACCGGGAACGACCTGGAAGTCCCAGAAGGCTTTACCGCCGGCGTGAACATCTTTCGTTCCGCTGTCCCCGGAAAATTCAGGATTGGTCT
This sequence comes from Candidatus Methanomethylophilaceae archaeon, assembly GCA_963591575.1. Taxonomy (GTDB): domain Archaea; phylum Thermoplasmatota; class Thermoplasmata; order Methanomassiliicoccales; family Methanomethylophilaceae; genus Methanomethylophilus. Next base: position 114,161 of record CAVATL010000002.1, on the reverse strand, counting down.
GTAACTCTGCCATTGTTCTGCCTCAGAAATAGTTGGGAAGGTAGGTCATAACCCACATTACTGCGAAACCCAGAAGTCCCAGGATGATGATTCCGATTGCGGAGATCTTCGCGGTCTTGAGATATTCCTCTTTGTCGGGGGTGTGGGCCATCTGAAGGATCCTGCCGTACTTGCCTTTTCCAAGACCGCTGATCTTGGAGTCGAGGCTGCTCTGGATCTGTTCAGCTTTGCCGGGTTCCACATTTTCGCCTGCCATCTGTTTACCTTCCTGTGATTCAGGTGTTGCAATCCGCCCTTTCATTTATTAATGAATAAAGCAGATGAGCAAGACCTTAACTTAGCATGTTTCTTTTATAGCTTTCGCTCATCAATACGGTTCTGACCCTCGAATTCTGTCATTGTTGATGCTTTGTCAGCAAGACAACGGTCGTTACCGTACCTGCTCTCGTCAACCGCTGTATATTATTTCCAATGATAAATCTATGCTCAGCGGAAAGACATCGGATTCGTTACCGCCCGCCCCGCGCAGATAGGTCACTATTTTATATTGGTTGCAGATTGACTCGTATTCCCTCATGAGGTGTTTAAACATGGAAGAGGTTTTGTGCAACATCGAGATTATTAAGGACAACAACAATTTTGTCGCCAAGATCCAGAGTGATATCGGTGGCATGAGAGAATACAAATCTTCGAATTTTGAAGAGGTCCTCGAGCAGATGACGATGGATCTTCAGGAAGAATTCGAGATTGCTTGAACGGCGGTGAAAAAATGGCAGACAAGATCAAACAGATATCGGATGCAATGAACATGCTCGCAGAGGACCAGTCCGTCCCCAGGAACATCAGGAAAGGAGCCACCGACGCCAAAGCAAGACTTCTCGACACCAAAGAACCTATGGACGTCCGTGCCGCAGGCGCCGTCAACATCCTCGACGACCTTGCAAACGACCCCAATGTACCCCTTCACGCCAGGACCCTTATCTGGCAGATCATCAGTCAGCTCGAGACCGTCGGCAAAGAGTGATGACGGATGGGCCCCACTCGGGGCCCCATCCTTTTTTAAAACACATTACAGTTTTACTGCTTCTGGCTCTTTATGATTTCAATGAAATTCTGGAAGAGCTCAGGCCCGAACTCGCTGTTTTCCACTTCAGGGTGATACTGTACTCCGAAGAGGGGGCGGGTGAGACAGGATACGGCCTCGACCTTACAGGAAGGCGAGGATGCGGTGAGTTTGAATCCTTTCGGAACGGATTTGACCTCGTCGTTGTGAGATCCCCAAACGGTGAAATCGTCAGGCATTCCCGCGAAGAGATCGGAATGATCTTCGACGTGGAGCTTCACTTCTCCGAACTCGGGCATGTCTGCAGGGCCCAGTTCAGATCCGAAGTGCTGGCACATGAACTGATGGCCGGCGCAGATACCGAGGATGGGGTACTCCGCACGGTCAAGATATTCGCCGTTGTTGCCCATACGGTTTCCTTCACACGCGATGCTCGGTGCGCCACCGGAAAGGACGAGACCGTCGAGATCCGTGATCTCTTCAAAAGGTGTGGTGTTGGGAACAATCTTGGTTTCGACTTTCAGGTATTTCAGCACACGCCACTCGCGATGCGTCCACTGACCACCGTTATCGATAACGTAGATTTTCATGTTCAGTCATAAATGTCCTGTTTAAATTAATTATTGTGCGCCAGGAGGGAATTTGTGATCTGCGCGATTTGCCGGACACAGCCTGGCATTTCTTAAACAAAGTGTGACAATTGCATATCGCGAAACAGCACAAATGTGTTTTCCGACCGCTTTGCTCTTAAAAATGAATGCACGCAATGCTGATTTGACCTTAACGGGTATTTCTGAAATAAATCCGGTAAGTGGATCATTTCGGCAAAGCTCAGCATTGCGCGCAGGCGAGTGTGGAGATCACTCCCACTCGATGGTGCTCGGGGGTTTGCTAGTGATGTCGTAAACGACACGGTTGACGCTGTCTTTCATCGAATCGGTGATGCGCACCGAGATCTTGTTGAGAAGCTCGAGGGAAAGACGGGAGAACGTCGCGGTCATTCCGTCGATGGAGTCGACGGCACGGACAGCGATGGTATATCCGTACGCCCTGCGGTCACCCTGCACACCGACCGATTTGCTGGGAAGAAGCGCAGCGAAATACTGCCAAGGGCGGACAGCCTCACCGTTCTTCACGGCATTCATGATCTCGTCCTCGACGATGAAACATGCCTTACGGACGATCTCGACCTTTTCGGGAGTGACCTCACCGAGACATCTGATGGCAAGTGCGGGACCTGGGAAAGGCTGCCTCTCGGAGGCCTCGACCTTCAGTGCCCTGGCGACCTGTCTGACCTCGTCCTTGTAGAGGTCTCTGAGGGGTTCGCAGAGGGTCATGCCCATGTCCTTGGGAAGTCCGCCCACATTGTGGTGGGATTTGATGGTGTCCCTGGTGCCGTCACCGGATTCGATCCAGTCAGGAGCGATGGTGCCCTGAAGGAGATAGGTTGCTCCGAACTCCTTCGCATACCTCTCGAAGACCCTGATGAACTTGTCCCCGATGATCTTCCTTTTCTGCTCTGGGTCTTCGACGCCTTTGAGCGCCTCGAAGTACTCGTCGGCCACGCGGGCGATCTTATAGTTGATACCGCTGTTCTTCATCATGGCCTCGACCTCTTCGGTCTCGCCCATTCTCATGAGTCCATTGTCAACGTATACTGCAAGAAGACGGTCACCGATGGCACGGCTCGCAAGTGCGGCGGTGACCATACTGTCGACCCCTCCGGAGCAGGCGATGATTGCCTTGCCGGGGGCAGGGATCTCCCTGGTGATCTGTTCCAGTGCCTCATTGATAAATTCCTGTTCGTCGAAAAATCCGCTCATTCATTCCACCTTCTTTGCCTCGTTGATAACGAATTCTGAATCGGCCTCCACCTTGTCAGCCATCTTCACACGGTCATCCGCAAGCTTCTTGGAAAGTGCGGAATCGGAAAGTGCCAGCATCTCGATTGCAAGGGTGGCGGCATTGTCTCCGCGGTCCATTCCGACCGTGGCAACAGGGATTCCGGGGGGCATCTGGACCATTGAAAGGAGAGCATCGTAGTTCAATGCTCCGCTGACGGGAACGCCGATGACGGGTTTGCAGGTGAACGATGCGATAACTCCGGGGAGTGCCGCAGAGAGGCCTGCAATTGATATGAAAACGCCTGCGTCGGCGTTATTTACGAGTTCCTCGACCCTGCGAGGGGTCCTGTGAGCAGAAGCGACTGCGATCTCGAACTCCACGCCGAATTTGCGCAGAACCTTTATCGCTTTCTCAGCAACCGGGAAATCACTTTTGCTTCCCATGATTATGAATACCTTGGCCATGGACCAGATGACTGCAAGGACCTATTAAAATATATAAGCGGGCGACCGGAATGGTCCGGCCGTCCGGAAGAGATTTTTGTTCAGCTTTTCAGAACGGTGACAAGGAAGATTCCGACGGCGACAAGAGCACCGATGATGACACCAATGAGGTTAACGATGACGTTGTAGACCATGTCCCAGGTGTCGATGTCACGGAACTCGGAAACATCGCTCCATCCGAGGAGGTAGATCATAACCAACGCGACGACGAGTCCGACGACGGTGATGAGAATTCCGTATACCCTGTTCTTGCCTTTTCCGAAATATGCAGAGAAAATTCCCGCGAGAATCATCACGACCGAGAAGACGATCAGGACGAGACTGAGGAAATCCCAGCTGATTATATCCATATTTTAAATCCTCCGTTAACGGGCACCATAGGCACCCCGAATGACTGACCATGGAATTCGCCTTATAAAATGTTACTCTTTGCCAGATATAAAAATCAATAAATAGCGTTCCAGGAATGGTAACGCGAATCATATGGACATTCTGGGTATTGTCGAAGGTATCACATCTGATGGGCATGCATTGGTCCGCTGCGAGAACGTTCCGGATTTGGGGGCCGCCGTGTTCGACGGAAAACGTCGTATCGGCACGGTCAGAAGACTCCTCGGCCCCGTGGATTCCCCTTACGCCTCCGTGACTGGCGACAGTATCGGCCGCGGACTCGAAGGCAGAAAAGTGTTCTTCGACGGTGGCAGGAATGGCCAAGCAAAAAAGAAGGGCCGCAGAAACTGATTCCTGTCCGTACTGCAAGGTCGGACATCTGGTCCCTGATTCGGTCACCGGAGAGATATCATGCTCCAATTGCGGTGCATTTTACAAGAATGATATCCTGGTCAGGAACAGGGCCGACAATACGGAAAATGTTTCGTCTGGCACTGTTGAACTCCGCTTCAGAAAATGGCAGAAACGCATTAGGGTCAGCAACGCCACAGAGAGGAATCTCGCCTTCGCCCTGTCCGAACTCGACAGGATATCCACGGCAAGCGGACTTCCCCGCCAGGTGAGGGAATCCGCATCGGGAATCTACAGAAAAGCCGTTTCCCGCGGACTGGTGCGCGGAAGATCGATCGAACTTCTTGCGGCTGCAGCGGTGTATGCAGCATGCCGCAGTCAGGGGATGCCCCGCACCATCGAGGAGATCGCTGACGCCGCAGGCATCGAAAAGAAAAGCCTGGGACGTACGTTCCGGTTCATCAGCAAAAGCCTGAGGCTCGATCTCCTCCCCGCCAAACCACAGGATTATGTGCAGAGATACTGTTCAAAACTGAACCTGAATGAAGATGTCTGGAACACTGCATTGGACCTCCTACAGAACGCGACCGAAAAAGGACTCGCATCCGGACTGGGGCCGGCAGGTATCGCCGCTGCGGCGGTCTACATGGCATCACAGAAATGCAACGACCCAAGGTCCCAAAGAGAGGTCTCAGTGGCGGTCGGAATTTCGGAAGTTACGCTCAGAAGCAGATTCAAGGAACTGAAGGAAGGCCTCGGAATCGAAGTTGTTTTCGGAGGCAACTGAATGGTGACCAAACCCCATATACTGCTGGAAGGCAGTGCAAAGACCGCTTTCGAATATGTGATCGCCGGCGGAATGACTGTACGCGATGCAGAGGAGTGGGAGGCCATGGACTCGAGGTATGTCCTAGGAGAAAAGTGGCCTGCAGAGCTTTCCGGATCGGTAGATCTCCATCACAGAATGAACTACATGCGCAGGAGAGGATTGGGCTTCTCGTTCGTGGATGTGAAAGACCCAGATATGAAAAATCTGATGGAAGATACCGATCCGGAACTCCCTCGGATCATTGCCGTCGCCCTTGCGGATTTCTATCGGAACGGGACCTCGAAACTGACAGACCTGCTTGAGAATGAAAGGTCGGAACGTGTTTACCGGCCGGTCAGAGATTTCCTTTCCCGCCTTGCCGAGAACAAAGAAATGGATACCGATACGGATGAACTTCTCAGAACGGCATGTCTCAAAGCCGTATCAGCCGATAGATTCGGCTGCACATCATTGGAAAAGACCGGCAGAGATTACCATACTCTTCTAATCCTTCAGATCGAGTGTCTCTGACCTTAGGGACGGAACCATTTGAATTCCAGATATTCCGTCTCTTTGCTGACCCTGCAGAAGAGGATCTGCTTCTTCACTCCGCCCGAAAGACGTACGGTACGGGAGATGTCGGGCCACAGTGCCAGCATCGATGCCGGCACGGCATGTACCAGGTAACGGGCATGACATTCATCGGGCGATTTCTCGTAGACCCTAAAGTGGGTTCCGTACTTGAAACCGGTCTTGACGACGAGCCCTCTGCGCCTGAGATCCGTATACGCCTTCAGGCGAAGCCTGAACTCATCCTGATTCTTCTCTCCCAGGGAGATCAAGGCCTGTTCGGAAAGGCGGTTTCCGTTGGAATCGTAAAGGATCAGTTCGCCCGTATGTAGCAGATAGCACCCTTCGATCATGGACAGCTGGAGCACACCCTGCATCGGTTTTCCGTAGAATGCAGTGGCGTGGATGGCCTCACTCTGCGCCTCATCAAAAACGAAGATCCTGTCCGAGATGAGCATCCCCTCTACAGGATTCTCAAGCCTGCTGGCATATATGCTTCCGGTGGGATCGAGCATGGCCATCTTATAATAGGTGATGTCTCCCTCCTCATCCACGACGGCGTAGAGAAGCTGCTTTCCCCGGTCCTCACTTTGCGCGACCTCATCGAGGAACTCGTTGATGTTCAGGGCGGAACGTTCGGAGACCGCACACACCATGTAAAGGGGTGCGGAATGGGACGGTGACATCCCGCGGGGATAGACGCGGAGATCGAAACTGCCCGACTCCGGTTTCACGATGAATCCCCTTTCGCGGAGATCTTTGAAAACGAGATATTTGATATCGAAATCGTCGACCTGACCGGACGCGTATTCGAAAAGAGCATTGAACGGGACCGTCTTTCTGCCTTGTTTCACTTCCAGGCGGTTGCACTGTACAAGGAAGGCCGCCTCCACAAGGTCCAGCTCCAACGAGCCTCCGCTCAGAGGATACCCGAAATTGCCCTTGCTGAAGGTCTGACTGGCCTCACGGACGTCGTATATGAAGACTGAACTGTCCTTAAGTTCGCCTGGCATAGGTTGCACAATCCGTCCCGCCGATATAACGATTATTGAATAATACAGACAGACAAGATTCTTTCCGAGTTCAAGGTATAATAGATAGATTTTTATAGAAGTTTAAACTATGTAACCTTTAGTTGTAAACCGAGAGTGAACAACAGGAGAACAATCAATGATCGGTATGGATAGCATACTGGCCGTGGTGGAGAACCCCACAAGGAGAAAGATCCTCCAGGCCGTGGTAAAGGAGCCGCACTATCCCCTTCAGCTATCCAAAGAGCTGGGGATCAGCCAGCAGGCGATCGTGAAGAATCTGAATCTGATGGAGAAAGAGGGCGTGGTCACGAGCTACCGTCAGAGCAGCGACAGAGGACCTGAAAGGATCTTCTACAAACCCAGTTCGGAGTTCACCATCACCATCGACATGCGCAACAACATGTTCGAGGTCCGGATGATTCCGATTGAGGAGGATACAAAAGACAAAACAGCAAAAGACCCAGACACTGAAAAGACAACTGAGGAACAGAAATTGGAGGCGGTCCGTGCCAGGATATCCCAGATAGACCGCCAGATCTCCGAGTTCGACCGCCGCAGGGCGAAACTGGTCAGAGAACGTAACGATCTCATCGACGAGTTCCTCCACATTGCGGACCTGGACAACCTGGGCTATCAGCACAGAGAACTGCTCTATGATATGTTGAACCGGCCCAATTGGAGTTCTGAAGAGATGTCGAAAAACATGGGATTCAATGAGAATACGATATCAAGAATGATCGATGAGATCCTGCAGTTCTGCAGGTCAATGGACAGGTGATGAATATGGTCAATGATAAAGCGATCAAAGTTGCGGAATTGAAACCGGGAGAGGCCGGCAGAGGCGTCGCCCGGCTCGATCCCGCCCTTATGAACATCCTGAACATCAAGGTCGGCGACATAGCAGTCGTCAACGGCAACAAGAAGACCGCCGTGAAGATACTCAGCGGTCCCGCGGAGGATACGAACCGCGGAATAATCAGGCTTGACGGATCCACAAGACGTAACGCTGGCACATCGTTGGATGAGAGGGTCGATGTCAAACTCGCAGAGGCGAAAGAAGCGGCGAAGATCACCTTCTCGCCCACAGAAGAATCCAACCTCATCGGCGGCGGGGACTACCTAGCACAGGTACTGGTCGGACGTGCCTTCGTCAAGGGAGATGTGCTCACTCTGAACTTCATGGGCAACAAGATCGACCTGGTGGTCACATCTTTCAGCCCTACGGCCGAAGCCTGTGTCATGGGCCCCTCCACCCAGGTGAAGATCAGTGACAAGCCGATCTCGAAGGAGAACATGGACGTCCCGAAGGTGTCCTACGATGATGTGGGGGGTCTCGGAGACGTCATCAGCCAGATAAGGGAGATGGTCGAGCTTCCACTCAAGCACCCTGAACTCTTCAAGAGACTGGGTATCGATGCTCCTAAAGGTGTCCTCCTTCACGGACCACCGGGAACCGGTAAGACCATGCTCGCAAAGGCTGTGGCCGGTGAGACCAGCAGCAACTTCATCTCGATCGGCGGACCTGAGATCATGAGCAAATTCTACGGAGAATCCGAGGAGAAGCTCAGAGAGATCTTCAAGAACGCCGAAGAGAATTCACCGAGCATCATCTTCATCGATGAGATAGACTCCATCGCCCCCAAAAGGGACGAGGTGCAGGGAGAGGCCGAGCGCCGTATCGTCGCCCAGCTGCTGTCCCTGATGGACGGTCTGAAGTCGAGAGGAAAGGTGGTGATCATCGGTGCCACCAACAGACCCAACTCCATAGATGAGGCATTGAGAAGACCGGGTAGGTTCGACAGGGAGATCGAGATCGGAGTGCCTGACGTCCACGGACGTCTGGAGATCCTTCAGATCCATACTCGCGGTATGCCTCTGACCAGCGATGTCGACCTCAACAAGATCGCAGAGAAGACCCACGGATATGTGGGTGCGGACCTCGCCGCCCTGTGCAGGGAAGCTGCAATGGCCGCGCTCAGGAGGGTGCTGCCCGATGTGAACACCGACGACGACACCATCCCCACTGAAGTGCTGAACAAGATCTCGGTCGAGATGGAGGACTTCAAGAATGCCATGAAATGTCTGCAGCCTTCCACCATGCGTGAGGTGCTCATCGAAAAACCCAACGTGAAATGGGACGATATAGGCGCCCTTGCAGATGCTAAACAGGAACTCAAGGAAGCAGTGGAATGGCCTCTGAAGTACGGAAAAGTGTTCGCACACATGAACGCCAAACCGCCGAAGGGCATCCTGCTGTACGGACCTCCCGGTACGGGTAAGACCCTACTTGCAAAAGCAGTGGCGACAGAGTCGGAAGCCAACTTCATCTCGGTGAAAGGACCTGAATTCCTGAACAAATGGGTCGGAGAATCCGAAAAGGCCGTACGTGAGACGTTCAGGAAGGCGAGACAGGCATCGCCCTGTGTGATCTTCATGGATGAGATCGACTCCATCGTGCCCGTGAGAGGTACCGGAGGCGACAGCAATGTCACCGAACGTGTAGTGTCCCAGATGCTCACTGAGCTCGACGGCCTCGAACCCATGAACGATGTCGTGGTCATCGCCGCCACCAACCGTCCCGACATGATCGATCCCGCCCTGCTGAGGCCAGGAAGGTTCGACAAGTCGATATGTGTAGGCCCGCCCGATAAGGAATCCAGGAAGTCCATCTTCCAGATCCACACCCGCGGAAAGCCTCTGGCCGACGATGTGGACCTCGATGCCCTGGCCGATAAGACCGAGAACTGCACCGGTGCCGACATCTCCGCCATATGCAACGAGGCCGTCATGACCGCTGTCAGACGCCTGGTCGCTGGTGGAAAAGAGCCAACGCAGAAGGAGATTGACGGATGCAAGGTCACTATGGCTGACATGCTCAGTGCAGTCGATAAATTCGGTCCGAAGGTCGCAGACCGGATCAAGGAATACGGCAAGACAAGTATCTATCGCAACTGACCGGCGGGCCCGAAAGGGCCTGCTGGCACATTACCTCCGGGGAAATCCCGGATTAAAACCCCTTATATAGAAGGATATTCATTTTTTGACCAATGACAAGAGAGGATATGATTAACACCACTCGTTCGATCCTGGCGAGGGCGGGTTTTGATATTTCCTCTGCGATTAACATCAGAAGCATCTGCTTCGACATCGTCGGAAGGAAAGACAAGACGCTGCTCATCATCAAGGTACTGTCGAACGTCGACGCATTCTCACATGAAAATGCAGATGAGATGAAGATCATGGCCGAGGCCTTGGATGCGAACCCCCTGATCATTGGAGAGGCATCAAGCTCCGGCCCGCTGGAGGAAGGGATTGTCTATACCAGATTCAAGATCCCCATCGTCTCCAACAAGACTCTGGCGGAACATCTTCTTGAAGAGGTCCCCCCATTCATATTTGCCGCTCCCGGTGGACTTTATGTGAAGATCGACAGCGACGTGCTAAAAGAACTCCGTGAGGAACGCGGCATCAGCCTCGGTACCCTGGCGGAGACCGCAGGGGTCTCCAGACGTACAATCCAGATGTACGAGAAAGGAATGGGTGCCATGATCGATGCCGCACTCCGTCTTGAAGAATATCTCGACGCCCAAATCATCCAGCCTCTGGACCCTTTCGAATACAGGAAGGATGATGCGGCGGCCGTGCACGAGATAAGTGTGGGCGGAAGCACCGGCTCCCAAAGACTGGACCGCCTCCTTAACATCGGATTCGCCATCACTCCCATTATAAGAGGCCCGTTCGAAGCCATTTCCAAGGACTCCGGACACGATACCGTGGTGCTCACCGGGCTGGACACCGATAAGACGAAAATTATCCAGAAAGCGCTGATAGCCGCAGAACTGTCGAATCTTTCCAACAGACCTTCGGTCATGATCGTGGAAAAGAAACACACCTCGGACAATATCGGATCTACCGCGCTCATCACCGATGAAGAACTGAAGAAGATCGACGACAAAACCTCCTTCACAGACATGGTCCTTTCCCGGAGTTCAAAGAAATGATCTCGCTCACGATTGAAAATTGCGCAGTGAATATCCTCCCCGTGGTCAACGGACTTGTTTCCGAGGCGGAGAAGATCGGAAACGAATACGGTAAATACGAGGCGTACGCGGCATCTCTGGGTATTGAGGCGCTGCAGGCGCTGAAACAGAGAGAGTCCATCGGTGTCGATGATATCGAAGTAAGCGAGTTGGACATCGCCTATGCCAAGAAGATGTCCGTTTTCGGAGAGATCCAGGTGCCCTCACCCGCATTCTGCGAACTTGTCGACCGCTGTGCCGCCGACGGGATCCAGGTTATCGCTTTGGATATGAACGACACCGAGTTCGATGATGCATACCTCGAATGCGTGAGTGCCGTGGAATTCACCACGGTCCACCGTCTTGCCAAAAAAGGATATGCCGCAAAAATGGACGAGTCCTCTCCGGAGGCCCTTGCCCTCGAGTGGGACAGGTGGGTGTCCAAAAAGAAAGGTTTCGGCAGATTGGACAAGATGCGCGAGAAACACATCGCTGAGGAACTAATAGATATAGCGAAATACCGCACCTCCATACTGGCTGTCATTGAGATCGAAAGGGTCAATGGGGTCCTCGAGATTCTGAAGGTTAACGGTTATGCAGCCTGATTGTCCGATGTGCCAAATGTGGAGAGAACGCGGTGCGAAATTCTGCGGCAACTGCGGAAAATCGCTCTCTGATGCTCCAAGTATTATCGTCTCCGACCGCCCCACTGCAACAGTGTTCACGGCCGGAACCGATCCTGAAATGAAAGGGCCGAGCACTCCGTCAATCCTCCGGCTCTCCGTAATCATCTGTGTTATGGTTGTGACCCTGATCGTAGCCAACAACACCTTCCTCTCGGTGGCGTTCTTCGACCGCATCGTGGATGACTGTTCCGTGTTACTGTTCTCATTCAGCCTGTCGTACGGTTTCGGGGACATCACCTTGTTCAAGTATCATGATGTGGGTGTCGCAGTCGCCCTGGCACTGTGTCTTATCGTACAAGGATTATTCCTGGCATATGCCCTCCACAGGTTCTTCAAAGCACTCAACAGAGAAAAGACCCAGGCAGACGGATGTTGCGTCGAACACGCCGGCCTCTCGGCGACCTCGAGCGCCCTTGCGGTCTCCTTGGTCCTCAGCATGATCATACTTGGTCTGACGGCTGTAAGCGGTAACGCCGCAGACGCGAGCTGGATGTCCAAATACACCGACCTGCAGATGATCTTCATGCTGACCAAGGCCGGACTTGAAGAGGAGATCATACTCAGGCTCGTCTGGATCGGTATCCCGATGATGATTATCGCCATTGCAGTGAACAAGGACAGACGCTCATGGCAGTATTTGATGGGCGGATTCGGAATGTCCAAGGTGGCCTTCATCCTAATCGTCTTTTCATCGATTTTATTTGGCCTGGCACATTTGAACGGATGGGGCTGGGGAAAGGTTCCCAGTGCCGCTATCGGTGGATTGATCTTCGGATACCTTTACGTCGAATACGGACTTTACGCCTCAGTACTGGCCCATACAGCTAACGATACGATATCCACGCTGATATACTCTTTCGGACAGGGCGTGGAGGTATTGGCAATGCTACTTCTCCTGATCCTGGGCTTCGTCATCCTGATCTACTGGATCTTCAAAATATCCGGACTGAAGAAGGAGGTCGTGGGTATGCCGCTGTTCCCCAGAAAACTGGAAAACAACCTGCTGGAACAATGGGGCCGCCACTGATCAGTGGACCTCTTCACCGTTGACGGTCATCGGTGCCACACGGTCGATAAGGGCTTCGATATCATCCGCCTGCACGGTCACGGAAATGGTTCCGAGTGCGGTACGATAATCCACGAAGGAGACCTTTCCGACGGTGGCGACCTGTTTGTTCAGGTTGAAAATAGTCCTGTCAGATTTGCCGCGCATGCCCCTCTGCATCTGGTTACGTGCGGTGTCGAGGATCTTCTGTCTGCGGATCAGTTTGGAAAAAGTATCAAGGTCCGCCTGTCCTGACATCTTTCCGTCGCCCTCTTCCAGAACGGCAGTGGGAAAGATATTGAGCAATGCAGAACGGATCTTCTCCGGATCCTCACTGGGAAATACGGGACATGACACCTCGACCGATACCATGAGATGGAATCTGCTAACCAATATAAATCAGCAATCCTATCCAAGGAAAATGAAAGACGAAATCCTTACAGCGGCTGCAAGGCGGGACCTGTTTCTGGCCCCCGAGGCGCTTGAAATAATCGAATCCAACGGTTATTCGCTTGATTTCGTCAACACCCTTCTCAACTCCCTGTCAAAGAACAGCTTTCTTGTCACGAAGAAAGATGTCATCGATTTCCTCAACGGAGACAAGTCTCTTTTCACTAAAGAAAAGGTCATCAAACCGAAACTGAAGAGGGATCTGGACCTTCAGATCGTTCCAGGTTCCGACATCACCGGAGAGAGCACCTGCGTCGGGAACATCAAAGAGTTCCAGAATTACTTCGTAAGCAGATATGATATCCTTCGTAAGGTCCTCCAGAACCGCAGTGATTTCCAGCGCGCATTGCCTATCAGCAAAGCAATGGAATATAGCAGGGAGGTCAACATCATCGGAATGGTCTACGAGAAAAAGACCACAAAGAACGGTCACACCATTCTTGAGGTCGAGGATCCCTCGGGTAGCTGCCCTGTGCTCATCAGTAAGACCTCTCCTCTGGCGGACGAGATCTTCGTAAACGACGAGGTCATCGGAATCTCCGGAAAAAGCAACGGAAAGGACCTGTTCCTGGCAGACAAGATCTACCGCCCCGACGTCCCTACCAACCACACGTGGGCCCCCTCGGACAGCGTGTCGAAGATCGCATTCCTGTCTGACATCCACATCGGCAGCAAGGAATTCCTCCGCTCCCAGTGGGAGAAGATGATCGCATGGATGAGGAGCAACGCCGCCGACGAAGAGGTCAACTACCTCGTTCTTCCCGGCGATGTCGTGGACGGGATCGGTGCATACCCAGATCAAGACAAGGACCTTGAGATCATGGACATCTACAAGCAGTACGACGCCCTGGCGGAATATCTCAAGGAACTTCCCGACCATATGAAGATCGTCCTTCACCCCGGAAACCACGATGCATGCAGACTGGCGGAACCGCAGCCTGCTCTGAACGAGATGTTCACCAAATCCTTCGACTCCAATATCTACATGACCGGCAACCCGATCAACCTGAAGGTCGAAGGGAGGCTTGTCACCTCATACCACGGAAAGAGCATCGACGACTGGATCGCAGGTGTCAGAGGAATGAGCTACGAGGATCCTCTCAGGGTTATGAAGGAGATGGTCGTCCGCAGGCATCTTGCCCCCATGTACGGTGCAAAGAACGCCTTGGCACCAGAGAAAAAGGACTATCTGGCACTTGAGCAGATCCCTGACATTCTCGTCTCCGGACACGTTCACGGTGCCGGCAAAATGGTCTATAACGGAGTCAGACTCATCAATGCCTCCACCTGGCAGTCCCAGACCGATTATCAGAAGCAGCACAACTTCTATCCGAACCCCGGAATCATGCCCATAGTCGATCTCGGAACCGGACTGACAACTGAAATGAACTTCTACAAAGAAGTCTGATTTTACCCTGCTGGGACATTCAAAAATCCCGACCGGTCTCCCGGTCGGGGAAAATGTTTCACAACCAATTCAATGCGAATACGGCGATTATCAGGAACGCTCCGAACACGAGCATACCATAGCTGATGAGCCAGATAGCCGTGAACCCCCGTCTTGTTTTGACGGGGTCTTCGAGGATACCCTCGAGGCGTTCCTTCAATGACTTCACTCGGTTGACGCTCCCTTTTTCTTAAGGTGCTTAAGACGGGTGGTCTCTTCCCTGGACATCTCTTCGAGACGGAATTTGACGAATCTCTCCGACTCTTTGAACTCGGGGATGATCTTGAATTCAAGAGCGTTTACACGCCTCTTGGTCTTCTCGATCTCGTCCAGCAGTTTCTTCATGGTGGTCTCGATCTCGGCGGCGCGAATCAGGGTCTCGAGAAGTTTCTCGAAAGCTGCTGCGGCCTCCTCGACATAGGCAGAGGTCTCGATGACACCGTATCCTTTGTGAAGGATGTCGGTGTGCACGTTGTCGGCCTCCACCTTGGGGACCATCATCCCCATGAGGGATTTGCTGCTGAGTTTGACCTCGGGGTGGGTCTTGAGTGCGTATGCCGCACTCTTGACCGCGACCTCACCGTCAACTGCCCTTGCGATGGTGATCTTCTTCATCGCGAGCTGGAAGTCAGAAGCTACGCCTACACGCATCTGCCTCGCCTTTTCCATGACGTCGAAGAACTCAAGGATGAGTCCGTCCCTCTTCATTTTGAGGATCTTGTGTCCCGACTGGGACAGTTTGATCCTCCTTTTGAGGTCGAGCAACACAGAACGGGTCGGGGTGATATCGTGGGCTGCCATCGGTCATCACTCCTTGGGGAGAGACTTCTCTTCCTTCTTTGGGAGATATTTCTCAATGAGCGATTTCTTGATCCTGGTGAGCTGATCGATATCGAGCTCGGTCAGGATCTCCCATGCGATGTCAAGGGTGGTCTCAATGGAACGGTCCTCATACAGACCCTGGCGGACGATACGGTCCTCGAAGAGGTCAGCGAAGTCCAGGAGTTTCCTGTCCTTTGCATTGAGCGAGTCCTTTCCGACGATTGCGACCAGACCGCGAAGGTCCTTACCTTCCGCATAGGATGCGTAAAGCTGGTCGGAGACGGCCTTGTGGTCATCACGGGTCTTGCCCTCACCGATACCGTTGTTCATCAACCTGGACAGGGAGCTGGACACATTAACGGGGGGATAGATGTTGTTCCTGTGGAGGTCCATCGTAAGAACGATCTGACCCTCGGTGATGTAACCAGAAAGATCGGGAATGGGGTGGGTGATATCCGCACCGGGCATAGTAAGGATGGGGATCTGAGTGATGGATCCTGCCTTTCCTTTGATCTTACCTGCACGCTCGTAGAGCTGAGCAAGGTCGGTGTACATGTAACCGGGATAGCCACGCCTTCCGGGCACTTCCTCACGAGCTGCTCCGACCTGACGGAGAGCCTCACAGTAGTTCGTGATGTCGGTCATGATGACAAGAACCTGCATTCCGAGCTCGAAGGCCATGTACTCTGCGGTGGTAAGTCCCAGACGGGGAGTGGCAATACGCTCGACAGCAGGGTCGTCTGCGAGGTTCAGGAAGACGACAGCGTTCTTGAGAGCGCCGGTCCTCTCGAACTCAGACATGAACTTCTGCTTCTCTTCGTTGGTGATACCGAGAGCGATGAACACAACAGCGAACTGTTCGTTCTCACCGCGGACCTTGGCCTGCCTTGCGATCTGCAGAGCAATATCGTTGTGGGGAAGACCGGAGGCGGAGAAGATAGGAAGCTTCTGACCGCGGACGAGGGTGTTCATACCGTCAATGGTGGAGATACCGGTCTCGATGAAATCGGCAGGGGAGTCCCTTGCCCAGGGGTTGATAGCGGCTCCGGCGATGTCGAGCATCTTGTCGGGGACGATCTCAGCTCCGCCGTCCAGAGGCTTGGCGGATCCGGAGAGGACCCTGCCGAGCATGTCCTTGGACACGGGCATCTTCATGGTGTCGCCGAGGAAACGGACAGATGCGGACCTGTCGATACCAGTGGTTCCCTCGAAGATCTGGATGACGACCATTCCGTTGGCGGAATCGAGAACTTCACCGTTCTTGACGCTGCCGTCGGAAAGCCTGACCTTGACCAGTTCCTTGTATCCGACGGGTTCCTCGGTCTTGACGAAGACAAGAGGTCCCTGGATGTTCTGAATGGTCTTGTATTCTTTGGATACTGCTTCCATTTTCAAGCCTCCAGTTTGGCGAACTGCTCGTCCATCTCCTTCTCGACGGTCTCGAGTTCGGAGTCGACCTCTTTCTCGTATTTAGCCTGCTGGAACTTCTGCCTGACAGGGAGGTACGCGATCTTGTCGACTGCAACACCGCCTTCGAGGGCTTTGCCTGCGAGGTCGGAGTACTTCTTGATCAGGGTGAGCATCTTGTGCTGCCTGGGAAGAGGACAGTAACAGTCAACGGGGTCATATGCGTTCTGCTGAAGGAAGATCTCACGGATCATCTTAGCGACTTCGAGGACGATCTTCTGCTCATCGGGCAGAGAGTCGGATCCGACCATCTGCACGACTTCCTGAAGTTCGGACTCTTTCTGAAGGACCTTCATGGCCCAGGATTTGAGTTCGGGGAAGTCCTCGCCGACGTTCTTCTTGAACCAGCCGGAGAGCTGTGCATCGTACATGGTGTACGAGGTCAGCCAGTTGATGGTGGGGAAGTGACGCCTCTCCCTGAGTTTGGTATCGAGTGCCCAGAAGACACGGACAATACGCAGGGTGTTCTGAGTGA
Source organism: Candidatus Methanomethylophilaceae archaeon (assembly GCA_963591575.1). Taxonomy (GTDB): domain Archaea; phylum Thermoplasmatota; class Thermoplasmata; order Methanomassiliicoccales; family Methanomethylophilaceae; genus Methanomethylophilus. The sequence goes on along the minus strand of CAVATL010000002.1, from coordinate 97,186 downwards.
CAGGCTCCGAAAGGTCTCCTCCAGGAGGAGAAACTGCTCCGATAACGGAGATGGAACCGTCTTCTCCGCAGAGGGACTTGCCACGGCATGCACGCTCGTAGAATTCGGAAAGCCTTCCGGACAGGTATGCAGGATATCCTTCTTCTCCGGGCATCTCTTCGAGCCTGGAGGAGATTTCCCTCATTGCCTCTGCCCACCTGGAGGTGGAGTCAGCCATGAGTGCGACGTTGTATCCCATGTCCCTGAAGTATTCAGCGATGGTCATTCCGGTGTAGACGGATGCTTCACGGGCAGCGACAGGCATGTTGGAGGTGTTGGCGATGAGGACGGTCCTCTTCATAAGGGATTCTCCGGTCCTGGGGTCTTCCAGTTCGGGGAATTCAGTAAGAACCTCGGTCATCTCGTTTCCACGCTCTCCGCATCCGATGTAGACGACAATGTCTGCGTCGGAGTACTTTGCGAGGGACTGCTGGGTAACGGTCTTTCCGGTACCGAATGCACCAGGGATTGCGGCTGCTCCTCCTTTTGCGAGGGGGAACATGGTGTCAAGGACACGGAGTCCGGTGACAAGAGGTACGTCAGGGCTGTATTTCTCAATGACAGGCCTGGGCTGACGTACAGGCCATTTCTGGAGCATGGGATATTCCACACCAGAGACCTTTACTACGGGTTCCTCAACGGTGAAGGAACCTGCCTCGATGCTCTCGACAACTCCTTTCTGTGCGTTCGGGGGGAGCATGATCTTGTGGAGCATAGGTCCTTCCTGAACAGTACCGATGACGGTACCTGCGGAAACCTCGTCTCCGACCTTTACTGCGGGAACGAATTCCCATTTTGCTTCCCTGCTGAGTCCAGGTGCGGTTGCACCACGTCCGATGAAGTCTCCGGTCATGTCCCTGAGGACAGGAAGAGGCCTCTGAATTCCGTCGTAAACGGAGGTCAGAAGTCCGGGACCGAGTTCAACGGCGAGAGGCAGTCCCGTGTTGGTGACGGGCTCTCCGGGTTTGATACCGGTGGTGTCTTCGTAAACCTGGATGATTGAGTAGTCGCCGACGATTTTGATAACCTCTCCCATCAGTTTCTCATTTCCAACGTGTACGACATCGTACATCCTGGGAGAGATACCGGTGGCGGTTACGACGGGTCCGGCGACCCTGTAAATTACACCTTCAGTGCTCATTCATTCATCCTCTGTCTTAAACAAGTCAACGCCAATGACTTTTTTGACCTTCTCACGAAGGTCGCTCTGGTCACCGCCAACAGGCACAACGACAGGCTGGATAAGGTCCAGTACCTTCGTCTTGAAGTTAGCGGGCAGATACTGCAGGTCGTCCGCGTTCACCGCGAGGACTCCGACATTGGCATCGGAGATCGCTTCCTGCATTTTTTCCTGGTAATTTGTCTGGTCCGCAATGAAAACACGTTTCACGCCTGCAAGGCGGAAACCAAGTGTGAATTCATCACTGCCAATAACTGCTATGTCCATCAGATCACCAACAGATTCTTCATAGTGTCTCTGTCGAGTCCACTGTCGGTCCCGTGAGCGATCATCCTGATGTTCCTAACCTCGATCTCCTTGTGGATCATATATTCCACGACGGGAATCACGGAAAGGGGGTACATGTGAGCAACCTGATTCGCCAGTTTGATCTTGTATTTGTCGATCTCATTGACGACTTCCATGATTGTGGCGTTCTGGTTCAGCGAGTCCTTGAGCTCAGAGTAGATTTTGAGCTGCTGGGTCTCGTTGAGTGCCGACTGGAAGTCGGGCGCTGCAGCGATCTGGGAGAAGACCTTCTGGTTGACCTCATACCCTCCGGGTATGAAGAATTCGGAAGCGTTCTCACTAGAGACATTCTCCACCTTGAGCTTCAGAAGTGTCTCGATGTTCTTCGCATCGATGACATATTTGAAGTAATTGCGGAAGATGCTGGTGGCTCTGTCCCTTCCTTCAATAGATGCCAGTACACTCTTGTAATATCCCTTGGATATTTCGTCCTCGATCTTGGTCAGGACCCCCTCTTCTTTGTAGGCGTTGAGCGCCTCGTCGGAGACGGAGATTCCTGTCTTGCTCTTGAAAAGTGCCAGTGCATCCTCGATGGAGGGTGCGGAGATGATCTTTTCCAGATCGTCGGTGCCCAGTGAACCGGCGGGGACCAAGTCCTCTTTGATATCATCGATAGTCAGACCATAGTTCTTACCGCGGAGGATGGTTTTGAGATTCTCAAAGTCCCATTTGGTAAGGTAGGCCGCGACCATACGGCTGAGATCACCGGTTGCCGAACTCAGGATGCTGCGGAACTGTTTGGCCATGTTCGTGTAGGTAGCATACTCCACGAGAGAGATTCCGGAGTACCTCGCTGCGAGGTCGGTCATCTCTTTCGAGTAACCTGCATCACTGATGTAATGCGAAATCTCGGGGACGGTCATCATGAGCAGTTTATTGTAGTCCTCTTCCTTGAGAAGTTTGGACTTCTTTGCCTTGACTCTCGCCGCCGTGTATGCGTAATTGCCTGCTCCGCTGCGCTTGAACATGGTTTCACCCGAACAGGATTTCGGATAGCTGCTTCAAGTTATTGTCCCAGATATTCTGGAGTATAACCTCAAACTGCATGTCGACCTCAATCTTTCCGTCCTCACTCTGGAGGAGGAGTCCGGAGCGGACCCTGGGATCCTTCTCGACGGACACGACACCAAGGTCAGCTGCGGAGAAAGTGTCTTTCTCAGAGATGATGGCCTTGGGGGCGGGAATGATGGTCTTTGCAGAGTTCACCATGGCTTTGTAGTATGCCAGTTTCTTGTCGGCTGGCACATTCTCGAGCTGCTGGAGAGCGGACTCGAAAGCCTCGGCGAGGATCTCCTTCTTCTTGGACAGGACCAGCTTTTTGCTTTCCAGGTCTGCGCTGGAGCGTTCCTGGCGTGCAAGGGTCTCCTTTTCTTCTGCGACCCTTTTGTCCTGTTTTTCTTTCATTTCAGAGATCTGGGCTTCGGTCTGCGCGTTGATTGCAGCGATCTCCTCGTCCATTTCCTTGCGGATGCGGGCGACCTCTGCTGCGGCAGATGCCTGGATCTCCTTCGTGACGCTGTCTAGTGCCAAATAAAGGCCCCCAGACTCACATTACGAATATAGCCATGATAGCAATGACAAGACCGAAGATGACGATGGTTTCAGGGAGAACGGTGAAAATCATTGCCCTTCCGAAGAGAGAGGGGTTCTCAGTGATTGCACCGACTGCTGCTGCACCGATATCTTTCTCTGCAAGTCCAGATCCGAGTCCGGCGAGTCCTACTGCAAGTCCTGCTCCGATTGCGATTAATCCTGATTCTGCTGCCATATTATTCAAACCTCTTTGATTTTGTTTGCATTTTTGTTGAAAAATGTTTTCTTGCGCACTTCTGCAAGAGGAGTATACGCTTCTCCACCTCCGTCGTAGAACCTCATCATAAGTTCGACGTACTGCAACCTGAGTGCGTGCAGTCCACCGGACAGGATAGCGAGGGTCCAGATGACAAGATGGAGGAAACCGAACAGTAAAAGTCCGATAACGAGCATGATGATATTTCCGAAGGGATCAAACGCGAAAACGCCTGGTGTCACTTCTTTTGTGCACATAATCATACTGAAGACAATATAGTTGAAAGCGAGGGCCATTCCTGCCTTGGACATTGTAATAGCCGCAAGCCTGGTGTAGGAAAGGATCCAACCGATGACCTCCGGAATGCCCATGATTGCCTGAAGACCACCTTCGGTCTTGGAATTGAGTGCAATTCCAACAACAAGAATAACGATTCCAACGACGAAAATAATGAGATTGGTTCCCTTAAAGAGGTCTCCGATCTCTCCGCCGAACATTGCCTGAGTAAGTGCAAAACAGAAAAGAATCATTCCGAGGAAAGTGAACAGAAGTCCGCCCTTTTCAAGGAAAGCTGCTTTTCCACCATGCTGTTTGGAAACATTGACGACACCGCACATGATTCCGATGAACAAGTGTACGATACCGACATATACGGAAAGCTTCAGAAGGAAAGCGACGTTTACCAGTTTTCCGATACCGACTTCGCCTGCGACCCAATGACCATCTTCCCAGATTTCTGCAGTACAGATCATATCATTGAACCACTGCGGGAAATGGGTACCGAAGATCCAGTCCCAGGTGACACTGGTACCGCCGAGGGCAACATGATCATCATGCCAGTGCCAGATTCCGGCATCGTTGAATGCTCCTCCGACAAAATGCATTCCCAGCATTTCACCGTAGAAGAACAGACCGAAAATGAACGCCCATAATCCTCCGAAGAAGAGGACGAGTGCGATGGAACGCCAGTCCTTGTGCTTTGTTTTCTTAAGTCCATATGCTCCGATAATGATGAAAGGTATGGCATAACCCATATCTCCGACCATAAATCCAAAGAACAGGGGAAGGAAAATAGCGATAAGGAATGTCGGGTCGATCTCCTGATATTTCGGGAGGGACACAAGACTTGTCGCATATTCGTATTCACATACAATCTTACCATTGTTCTGTTTGACCGGAACATTCTGGAAACGAGACTCCTGGGTTTCGGATTCTTCAAGTTTCCTGCCGCGGGTCTCTTCAAACTCGACGTGAACATCATCCCCAAGCTTGCGCTCAAGGTCTGTTTTCACTTTGTCAACGTTCTTTGTAGGTACCCATGCATCCATGATGTAGGAGTACTTGCTTACTGCGATCCTGAGGGGAACACTTCCCTTCTCGACCTCAATAGACAGCTCTTCGTCACTTCCTTTGAGGAAGTGCATATATTTTGCTTTGAGTTCTTCGAGAGTTTTGGCGTTGTTCTCGAGTTCTGCATTAAGCTGCTCGATCTCTTTTACAACACTCGCATATGCATCGGCTGCACTGATCTTCTCAGTGTAAGCGGGCATCTGGATCTCGTTGAAACCAACTCCGGAGAGAGCATCCAATGCCTTGTCTCTGGACCCATTCTTAACAAAGACTGCAACAACGCCGCCTTCTTTTTTGGAATAAGTGGAGAATACCTCGGCATCTTCGATCTGTACCGAAGAAACGTCGTCGGTGGTTGTACCGACGAGAACGGTGATGCTCTTGTATCCGCTGTAGAGATCGAGAGTCACTTCGTTCAGTTTCGTCAAAAGTTCTAAGGCTTTTTGTTTAGAGTTTAATTCAGAGATTTTCTGATTAAGATCATTCCTTGCGTCGACGGTCTTGAGGACCTCTTCTTCGACGCCTTCGATGCGGCCGGATTCAATACATTCCTGTATCTTCTCGACAGACACATCGTCGGTCTTAGTAGTATTATCAATCCCAAGTTCCTTCTCGAGCGCCCTTACCTTGAGAAGCCTCTCAGATGCCTTTGAGGTTCCCTCAATGGGGTGTCCGATCGAAATTCCATCGTCGCCGGTGGTATGATCAATGACGTGGATGGATTTCTCGCTGTAAAATGCATTGATTGCATCTTTCATGCGAGTTTTGGTACCCACAATCACAATCCTACTCATCGACTCAGGAAGAAGCATTTATTGCCCTCTCGAATTCATTCGTGAGGAAATCGTTGACTTCCTTGATCTTATTTTTAGCCGATTCCTGAATCCTGTCAGCTTCCTGTTCGCCCTGGGCGATCTTTTCAGCTTTCTCAGATTCAAGTTTGGCTTTCTCAGCTGCGATAATAGACTCATAGTTAGAACGCTGTGTAGCAATCTCGTTCTGAATCTTTACCACAGAATCTCTGCGGGCCTGAGCAACCGCGGATTTTTTGTCAGTTTCAGCCTGTAAGACTGTCTGATCCGCGTTGGACTCAGCCTCCTTTATTTCCGAAAGTATGTCAGTTCGGCTCAAGTTTCACTCCCCGACCATTCGTGGAAGGCAGTAATATCTGACAATACTTAATAGTAATCCAAATTATTTTTTAATATTATATATAAAGTGAATCAAAAGAATAATAATAATTTTTATTCAATCCAAATGATATTTTATTCCATAAAAAATGCAAAAAAATATCAATAAAAATCAAAAATTCATGGTTTTTCAGGTTCAAAATGTCTGATTTTTAATTTCGCTTCAGACAGGATCTCTTTTGAAAGATCGTCCATATACCCTTCTTCATAGATGACATCGGTAATTCCGGAATTAATCAGGATCTTTGCACAGAGCGAACACGGAAATGTCGTTGTGTAAAGGGTTGCACCTTTGACGCTGATACCGAAATATGCTGCCTGCGCGACCGCATTCTGTTCGGCATGAACACCTCTGCAGAGTTCATGTCTGGTTCCAGAAGGAATGTTCATCAGCATTCTCATACAACCTTTTTCCTCACAATGTGAAACCCCTCTAGGTGCACCGTTGTAACCGGTCGAAATAACATGATTGTCCTTGACAATCACCGCTCCGACCTTTCTTCTGAGACAGGTCGATCTGGTGGCGGCCAATTTTGCCATTTCCATAAAATATTCGTCCGGAGAGGGTCTTTCCATGAAAAATCCTATGAACAGGAAGTATTAGTTTATTATCTCAAATTATATTGGGCTTTCAAATGAAAAAGGAAGATCTCTATCTTGTCATCGGATTAATCGTCATCCTGGGAGCTGTAATGATGGGATTTTCCGCAATAAAATCAATGTCCGGAGTGAACCCCCCATTCACAGTCATTGAATCACAGAGTATGCAACATTCTGAAAATTCAGAGATTGGTATTATTGATACTGGTGATATGATCCTCGTCAAAAGTCCTGATAAAACAAATATTGTGACCTTGGTCGAAGGATATGCCACAGGTGAACAACATTTCGGAGATTATGGATCTGTTATTGTTTACAAACGTGATATAGGCAATCCTGTCATTCACAGGGCCATCCTTTATCTTGAATATAATTCAGACAGCGACACCTGGAGTGCACCGAGTCTTGAAAATTACGGTCTCAGATGGTACGTGGTTGGAGTTTCAGATCCTGATGTTAACAATCTTCACGGAATATTGATCATCAATCTTCCAGGAGATTACCGTTCTGTCAACAATATACACATCAATCTTGATGTTCTGAACCATAAGAGCGGATATGTGACAATGGGAGACAATAATCAGGATATCGATCAGAATTCATCAAATATATCCTTTAACACGCTTGTCTCCAAAGATAAAATAAAATCCGTGGCATGGAAAGAGATTCCGTGGCTGGGTGCAATCAAACTAATTGCAAACGGAAAAATGGATAATGTTACTGAGAATGTTCCGAACACTATTCCAAATCTGATAACATTTATTGTGACAATAATTCTGATTTTATTTTCAATAGGATTTGTTTATGATATAAACAAATTCAAAAAAGAGAATAATACCCCCACCCCTTCATTTCCACTGGAACAAGAAAAAGAATGAAGGACCCGATTTCAATTCCTGAAACCGGATCCTTCGAAGTAAATATTTTCAAAGTTTGGTGATTCCAAACAGAATAACGACCGCAACTGCAATAGCTGCGATGCATCCGACGATAACGAGACGTCCATCCATGAGTTGCACCTTGCTAGAGATAATATTTCCATTATAAAACCGATATGTTGGATTATACCAACTCTTTAAATGAAAGATTCAATATAGGTTTCTACTGGAAATAGTGGTGTTGTAAGTGGTTGCAGATTCAATCTTCAAACATTATCTTGAAAAGAAAAATGTCTTGATCAAAAACAGAGGAATTCTTCAGACCACATATGTTCCTGACCATCTTCTTCACAGAGATATTCAGATCAGAGACATTGTTGATATTGTCGCACCTTCACTCAACAAGGATAAACCTTCAAACATCCTGATCATTGGAAAGACGGGAACCGGAAAAACTGCAGTTGTGAATTATATTGGAAAAGAACTGAGTTCTGCAGATGAGAACAACAACTGTTGTTACATTTATGTAAACTGTGAAGTGATTGACACACCGTATAGCATTCTTTACAACATTTCAAATCAGATCATTACAGATCCCAACAGCAAGATTCCTTTTACCGGTTGGAGTTTGGATAAGATCTTCAATGAAATTATCAAAGTCGTTGACAATGAAAATAAGGTTTTCATTATTGTTCTTGATGAAATCGATAAATCATTTAAAAAGAACGGCGATGATATTTTCTATTTCTTGACTACAATCAATGAGATGCTCAAACAATCAAAAGTTTCGATCATTGGCATTACAAATAATAGTAAATTCACCGAAGAATGTCTTTCTCCGCAGATCAGAAGTAGACTCGGAGAAGAAAAGATCATCTTTCCGCCGTATTCACCTCAGCAGCTGATTGATATTCTGAATGATAGGGCAAAATATGCATTCAATGAAGGTGTTCTCGATCCTGCTGTTGTCAATTATTGTGCTGCAATTTCAGCTCAGGATTCCGGTGATGCAAGAAAAGCTCTGGATCTTCTGAGAATTGCAGGAGATATTGCAGAAAGAAATTCCGATGAATGTATTACTACTGCACATGTTGATTATGCAAGACAGAAGATCGAATTAGATGCTGTCACTGAGATTATCAAAACTCTGACAGATCAATCAAAGATTGTTCTCAAAAGTATAATTGAAAACATGAACAAGGAAGAAGGTTATATCACAACCGGTGATGTTTATGTCACTTACTTCAAACTTGCACCTCAATTATCCTGTTCGATTCTAACCCAGAGAAGAGTTGCGGATCTTATTTCGGAATTGGATATGCTGGGTATTATCAATGCAAGGGTCAAATCCTTTGGTAAAAAAGGAAGAACTAAAGAGATTGATACTCACATTTCAAAAGATGTTATCAATATTCTGAATTCAGACGAACTGTTCATTGATTATGTTCCTAAATTCACAAAACAGAAGACCTTTGATAATTTTGAAAGTAAAAATAATAATGACAGCTTCTGAAAAAAGTTCCAGTGGAAATGAAGGGGTGGGGGTGAGGTTTTCCGCAACCCCTAATTCCTGAAATTTGTTTGCAGTGGAAATAGAGGGGTCCGGGTCTTTATTTAGTAAATGTATCTGAACTTCTTTTAAAAACATTTGAAGTTCATGAATTATGAATATAATCTATGACAAATTCTTCATTTTATGTGTCGTTTCATGTTTGATGTTGGTATCATTCTGTTTTTTCTATCAGGATGATGAAGATTCAAAAGAAATGATCACCGGTATTGTGATAAAGAATAATACTTCTGAAAAAGGATTTGTTTTTGATATTGAAACACCGCAGGGTTCAACCATTCACTGTTTCTGCAAGGAAAGTCCGCTGGTGAACAATATCTATTCTATCGAAGGTTCATATTCTGATGATAATTCGATGTTTTTTGTTTCAAAAATGTATTGTTACAGGTCAGAATAAAATATGATATTTCAATTCGGAATCAATGTTTGTTGCCGTAGATGATACGGATTCGATGAGAGGAAATTGTACAACCTATCTTGCAACTGAGATCATTTATGAATTGGTTGAAAACATGGGTCTGGATCTTGTTGAATATCCTAAGTTGGTGAGACTCAATCCTGCAGTTCCCTGGAAGACCCGCGGCAACGGTTCTCTCGTGATGTCATTCGGAAGAGGAAAAGGAAATAAAACAAAAATCGGAGAAATAAACGGTTTTTCTGTTTTTGTTTTCGAGGATAAAGAAAATTGGGAACCTTCTTCAAAGGAAATAAAAGAACATATTATTCCTTTGATTGAAAAATTTCACGATCCGGTCGATTCGGACCCCGGGCTTGTAATATCCTCTGAAAGACCTTCCTATTCATTTTATGTCAACGGTGTCACGCGCATTATCAAACGTGATACAATAATCAAAGAGATTCAGCGTCTGAATGCTGAAAAATTCGAGTTGGGATGCGGAAGAGGATTGATTGGCTGTGTATGTGGTATGGCCTGGATCCCTGAGGATTATACGTTTGAATTACTTGCATACCGCCCTCAGAAAAGGTGGGGGACCGAACGTATTTTTGAAGTTTCTTCCGTTAAAGAAGCCGATGAACTGATAACAACTTCATTCAATAACATTGAAAACAGATCAGGAAAGATCGCGATATTTCCAGGCACTCCGTGTCCTGTGCTTTACGGCTTCAGAGGTGATGTGCCAGATGACCTGATCAGAGGTCATAGAATAATCAAAACAGAGGAACAGAGCAGGTGGATTATCTTCCAGTCGAACCAGGGTACTGATGATCATATTATTACTGATTTCACCGAATCCGAATTCATTCCGAACAGTTCCTATCTAATCAAAGGAACAGTTGTAAAAAGTGAACGTGTGAAAGGCGGACACACATTTTTAACGATCAATACAAAATTCGGTCCGCTCGAATGTGCGGCATACGAACCTTCCGGTGATTTCAGATATGTGATAGATTGGTTGTCAGAAGGAGATGTTGTGGAAGTTATGGGTGAATTGAGGGATTCTCCGCGTACCTTGAATATTGAAAAAATCCATATTATAAAAACAAAGGATGAATTCAGTAAAATATCAAATCCTAAATGTCCCTCCTGCGGCAGGTCCATGGTTTCAATCGGTAAAAACAAAGGATACCGCTGCAAACAATGCGGTACAAAGGCTCAGGATTGTATCATGAAAAAGAACATCCGTTGGATAGTGCCAGGGTGGTACGAACCGCCTGTTTCAGCAAGAAGACATCTGTCTAAACCTTTGAAAAGAATGAATATTGTTCAGCCTGTTGAGTTCGTCAATTGTCGTAATTAATAACCGACAATAATATATATCGTTTTTACCAACAGACTGTAACTACACTGGAGTAGGTAACAATGCAGGATGTTGTAATTCTCAGCGCATGTAGGACCGCAATCGGAAAATACGGAAAAGCCCTGAACGGAATAAAATCCACTGAACTCGGTGCACACTGTGTCAAAGAAGCAGTGAAAAGAGCAGGAATAGAGTCCACTGATATTGAAGAATGTATTATGGGAAATGTTCTTCAGGCCGGACTCGGACAGAATCCTGCAAGGCAGGCAGCGATCGGAGCAGGACTTCCCGTCGAGATCGGTTCCTTTACAGTTAATGCTGTCTGTGGTTCTGCAATGAAAGCTGTTATGTGCGGTGCAGATGCCATCAAAGCAGGTGAATATGATATTATTGCCGCAGGTGGTATGGAAAGTATGTCCAACGCCCCCTACCTTATGAATGGTGCCCGCTGGGGATACCGGATGAACGACCAGACCGTCACCGATTGTATGGTCCACGACGGTCTCTGGGACATATTCAACAACCAACATATGGGATTCACCGGAGAGATTGTTGCCGAGAGGTTCAACGTCACCAGAGAAGATGCAGATCAGCTTTCCGTCGAGAGTCATCTCAAAGCCAACAAAGCACAGCAGGAGGGTAAATTTGACAAGGAAATTGTTCCTTACACCATTCACACTAAGAAAGGAGACATTGTCTTTGATAAGGATGAAGGAATTCGTCCTGACACCAGCATGGAATCCCTTGCAAAACTGAAACCTGTATTCAAGAAAGACGGAATTGTCACTGCCGGAAACTCTTCCCAGCTCAGTGACGGTGCATCTGCAATGATCATTGCATCCAGGAAATGGGCCGACGAGCACGGTTTCAAGCCTCTTGCATCCATTGTTGCATACGGTGAGCGCGGTGTTCTCCCTGAGAGAATTATGGAAGCACCTATTCCTACCACCAGGCATGTTCTTAAGAAAGCAGGAATGACCATCGATGATATTGACCTCTTCGAACACAATGAGGCATTTGCATCTGCATCCTGCGCAGTCAAGAAAGAACTCAATGTGCCAGATGAGATCTTCAATGTGAACGGAGGTGCTGTTGCACTGGGTCATCCGATCGGATGTTCCGGTACCCGTGTTCTTACAACACTTCTTTACGCGATGATGGACAGGCAGAAGGATGTCGGTTGTGCGACCCTCTGTCTTGGTGGCGGAAATGCGGTCACCACCATTATCCGCCGCGAGTGAAACTCTTTAATCCTGTGGCAAACCCACAGGATATAATGTTTAATTTTTATATGCTGGGTCTTTGAAAAAAACTTGATCGATTGTAAAATATAGTTTAACAATCAGTCGAAAAGTCTGTTGAGCATCCACTCGGCATCGAATTTTTCGATATCTTCATACTCCTGACCGTCACACACGAATGCAATGGGCTTTCCGATGGTCTTGGCGATGGAAAGTGCCGCACCGCCTTTGGCATCGGTGTCAATCTTTGTCAAAATGATGGCATCGATTCCGACGGCCTCATCAAACACTTTGGCCTGTTCGACAGCATCGTTACCTGCGAGGGAATCTCCGACGAAGATCTTCAGATCGGGTTTGGCGACCTTGGCGATCTTCTTCATTTCGGCGATGAGGTTGTTATTGGTCTGCATCCTTCCGGCGGTATCAATCAGAACAACATCCTTCATCTTGGAACGGGCATGTTCAATTGCATCGTAGGCGACGGAAGCCGGATCTGCATCCTGTACAGACTTGACGATCTTAGTGTTGATTTTTTCGGCGTGAATGTTCAGCTGTTCGATTGCACCTGCCCTGAAAGTGTCACAGGCGGCAAGTACAGTTGTATATTCCTGCTGTTTGAGTCTGTTGGCAATTTTTGCAATGGCGGTGGTCTTGCCGGTACCGTTGATACCGATGAACATGATAACTGTGGGTCTTTTCTGTTCCTTCAGCCATGCATCAAAATCGAAGACATTAATCTGAAGAACATCACTCACAGCCTCTTTGACGGCGAGTTCGACAACCTCTTCAAGGGTATACTCACGTCCATATTTCTTTCCGGCGAGGTTGTTGCGTACTCCGAGAATGATCTCCTGAACAACAGGATAAGCAACATCAGATTCGAGAAGGGTGACCTCAAGTTCGTCGAGAATATCGTCAAGAGGGTCGTCTTTGATCTTTTTACCGAGGAATGATGTACTCATCATCTCGGAAGATCTTTTCTTTTTGTTTGAAACGGGTTTTTCGGTCTTTTTGGCAGGTGCAGGGGCAGGCGTAGGTGCCGGTGCGGGAGTCTTCTCCTTCGTGACCTCTGCTACCTTTTCAACTGGTTTCTCTTCTTTCTGAGGAACCTGCGGTTGTTCGACCGGTTTTATTGGTTCGGGAATGATTTCCTCTTTTTTCTTCGGCACGGTCTCCGTCTGAGGAACGGGCTGTTCTACAACAGCCGGCTGTTCCTCGGCATAAACGGTCTCCTTGTCGAGATCCTTACCTTTTTTGAAGATGTTCTTCAGCTTGGATTTGAGGGAATCAAACATGCTCTCACTGTTTTCCGAGACTCTGTTTCTGTCTCAGGTTGTATTCGTTCTGAATGGCAGCGGAGAGCTGTTCTACGTATGCCTGTATCTCCTGCATGGCGGCAACGGTCTTCTGAATGGCCTCGTTCAGTTCTTTTATACCTGTATCGAGGTATTCGATGGCGGAAGGAAAATCTTTCGAAACGGAAACTTTGCTTCCGACTCCCACAATCGCCTCTTTTTTGTCGGAGACACACACGTTGACCAAACAGGAGGAACCGATAGGAACCAGGACCTCGTCTCCGGGTTTTGCTTCGTTCAGGGCTTCCAGTGTTCTGTGGGCCCTGACAGTGTCGTCCCTGGAGTTCTGAAGGATCCTTGCCTGGCGACTGACGTTCTCGAGCTGTTTGTTGTAGCTCTCGAGGGTCTGCATTGCCTGGCGGAGTTCCTCATCGTTCATTTTCAAGCACCGATCTGGTATTTTACGAGGTGGCTCTCGACTTTGTCAGCAGGGATCTCTTCGATGCTGGTGACGGTGATTTGCCATCTCTTCATTTTGTGCCTGCTTCCGATCTCGGAGAGGATCTTTTCTTTGGCTGCGGCTTCGTCTTCGGCGGCCAGTTCAATGGAGAAGGGCTGTTCTTTCCTGGGGTCTGCAAAGTGACCTTTGACAAGGAATGCTTTCATAGATATACCTGTGCGAGGTTATCTATATAATATTAATAAAGGTTGGGGTTTAAAGACCTTATTTTAATCGCAATCTGTCGTACATAATTAATGTAACTGTTCAGAACCCCTCAAGATTGATTTTTGACATAGGAATAAGATTATATATTATTTATCCCTATGATTATGCGGTAATGATCGAAGATGTCAATAGTCAAAATGCACAACAAAAAAACCGGAATCACCTATGTTTACGAGTCTGAATCATACTGGGACAAAGAGAAGCAACAGCCCCGTAACAGACGTAAACTCATTGGAAAGATAGATCCTGTGACCGGTGCGATCGTTCCGACAGGCAAAGCAGGCAGAAAACCGAGTCCTGCAGACACGGACCTGCTTCCGCAGGTCGGGTCGACAGAGTCGGATTCCTCTGTAAGTCACACGAATTTGTCCTTTACTCTTGAGGAAAAGAATGCTGAGATCAAAGAACTCCGGAAGAAAATAAAGGAACTCGAGTCCAAATGCGAGCATTATGAGATCGTCCTTCAACGTATCCGGGCCATGATAGATAATGATTGATCGATGAAATACAAATTTTCATGTGTTCACTTATGATACGGATTCTCCCGGAAGTCCCACCAGAATTCTTCGATTATATGAATAATTGCAGCAGTTGCTACCATTGTTGTGCTTGTAGTCGCCGGGTTCTTTGTTGTGCAGAGAAGGAGGTCTGCCTGAACTGTATTAAATTCCAAGAGGGAGGTTTTGATTACCTTTCCTCTTGGATCAAAACATTTTACTTTTTGACATCTGACACATTGTGTTTTAATCAGGATTTGTGCCATTTAGGGGTGTGGACCAATGTATCTCCGGCTATTTCCTCAGGGGTTTTGTTCCTGAGTAGATATTCTGCCAGGATAACCATAAGGACACTTCCCACAAGGTCTGCCCTGAGATCATCGAGAGAATCGAAAACACCGTATGACATGTAGGCTTGACCTGCCACAATGTCGATGTAGCCTTCCATGACCTCCCAGATACCTCCGAATGCAAGGGAGATCATGAGGGTGAAACAGTGAATTCCTGCATTGGAACCGAAGGTGATGTGGGCAGGCGAATGTTTTTCGATGATGCACAATGCCAGGAACACGATCGCACCCACGCTCATGGTGGAAAGTACATGTCCCACGAAGCCCCACCAGTATACGCTCATATACATACCCAGACAGAGGGAGATGGAGTAAACGTACACATCAAGAATCAGCAGCATGTTGAACCACCAGGGCATCTTGACTACATTGGCGAGCCTGAGGACAGGGATGACCGCCAGAAGCGCTGCACAGGCGATGCAGGTTGTGATCAGGTATTCGGAAGGATGATAATCAAGGCCGGGTGCAATGTCCCAGACAATGGTAAGGATCATGATACAGAATATTGCCACCTCTCCTATGAGGACGGCAAGACTCAGTATTTTGTCCCGGTGCCCGTCAATATCGCTCATTCGCTCACCACCAGTGTTTCGCGGCACATTCTGTATTTCTTTCCGCGAAGTGCGACGCATGTGATGCACGCTGCGATCACTGACATCACAAGTCCCATGAACAGATAGGCCAGTTCATCGACGAACATGAATGTGATGTCCAGCTCTTCGGTTTCGAAAATGGAGATGGCGATGAGCATAAGCGATGTCAGAGCCTCGCTGTTGAACACCATGAATCCTGCGACGAGGTATTTGTTCAGGGACGCATTGAACAAAAGGACGATGCATTCGGTGGCCAGATAAGCAAGGGGATAAGCGATGATCCATGCGATGAATCCTTCAATGTGGGCATAGGTACGTTTGTCCACGAACGGTTCGGTGTCGTAGTTCAGCACATAGATGAACAGGATTGTTCCGATGATCAGCGTGATCATTGAGATTATACTGATCTTTGTGTCGACCTCCCCCTCCTTGGAAACGTGTATCAGGACAACGGAGAACAGGGTGGAGCAGAGTGCATAAGTGATGACCAGAAAATCTGTATTGAGCAATCCGACCGCTGCAATTACAATTGACACAATCAACTCTGCTAGAAACACCGACCTGGATTCCATGTTGGCGGGATAGGTATCTCTTTTAAAAGATTATTCGGGGGTCTCTGCGCACAGATGTTCAGAGAGTTTCTTGGGGACCAGCGGTCTCTTCTCCGTAAGCAGACAGGCCAGGACATAGAGGAGGTACAGCAGTATGATGTTCCTGACCAGTACTGTCACGATTCCGACCGCACTCATATCTAAACCTTCTCCGCGGAGTCCGAAATTGAGAAGGAAGTTGAGCTGGGTCAGTACCTCTGCGACGATGAACAGTACGAATATCAGTTTCGAATCGGACTTGTTTTTCAGCAGCAGAATGCAGAATACCATCGCAGGAATCGCCCAGATTATGTACTGTCCTGAGAACACGGTGGAGAACAGCATGAACACAAGCAACGTCATCAACATGGCAATGGAGCTCCCGCGGAGATTCTCTGTTTTTCTGCTGAATGCAAAGTATGCATATACTGCGTATACAACCAGGAGCAACCCCACCATGATCCACAGCAGTACCGATGCAACACCGTCGGGCAACGGACCTACAATGTTGTCGGATCCGAATGAAAACACTGTGGATATTTCCAGGTTAATGAACAGTCCCAGGAAGGAGATTATCGAGGCTGCGAAGGACTCTATCTCAAGCGGTCTTTCCGTGTGATAATCGAGGAATGCGAGCGGATGGCTGCCCATGGCCAATATTGCTCCCAGTACAATCATGGCAGTGATCACGGCGGCCATGACCGAGGTTCCCGCATGTTTGTACTCACGGATCGACAGCAGATAGATCAGAAGCACAGGCATCAAAATCGCGGGATACAGTTTGATAAGGGTTCCGACCGCCAGAAGCACGAAGGCCCATTCATACCGTTTTTCGATCATCATGGATAAAGTGATAAGTGTGATGACTGCAGGGATGATGTCGAACCTGTCGACCTGGAATTCGAACATCAGCATCATTGCCACGGTGTACAGGAGCATGACCTTGAAAGAACCGTATCCGAGGTTGTTCGCCATCCTCTCGGAAAAATAAAGGCCGATCAAATATACTGCGAACGTCATCACGATGAAGGCTGCTTCATATGCCACAGGTGTGGAAGCAAACAGTCTGGGTATGAACAGGATAAGGTATGCCAGTGGGGGGTATTCCCAGACACTCCATTTCCCGTAGACGAATACATTATCGGTGTAGGGAACAGTACCGGACATCATCGCATCGGCATACGGAAAATACCCGTCGTAAACACTTGATGGGATATCTCCCAAACTGACGATCACGAACAGGAGCAGGGATGCGAGTCCGTAGATGCCAGCAAAAAGCAGATAATGCTTTTGACGGGTACTGAGTTCAAACACCATACGGAGCAATAATGGGCGTGACGGACATATTAGTTTTGTGTCTGCATAATCGTCTTTTCCGATTTCCAGCGTTTAAGCAGGATAATCAGGAGCCAAACTGTCGAAACCCACTGCATCACGCCGCCGGCATAGTACTGCCACCCCATCACCGACAGTCCCAGAATAGGCTGCTGGCACATGTTGATAAGTGACAGCAGGCTCGGGAGGGAGATGAAGTCCGTGTAATTGGCCACGGAAAGCAGGAGCGTGAAATTGGACGCCACCGAGAATAGCGTGGTTCCAATGATCATCAGAACAATCGGTTTCCTAATCGAATTGTCCCAGAGGACATACCAGAGGATCATCAGGGGGAACAGGAGCAGCATGTACTGTGGTGTCGATGGGTAGAGGAACAGCACTGTCAGTGTCAGCAGACTGAAGAAAAGGAAATCATGAGAAAGGTCCTTTTTCGAACTGGCCATCTGCTTTGCGAGAAGCAGTGCGATGGCCGCGATGGCAAGATATGCAATAATCGTGAGATATTGAGTGTATCCGGATGTCGAACCGCCGAGTCCATCTGAAACACGGTTGGTCAGGAATCCGAAACAGTCGCCGATGTTGCCGTTGAGAATGTTCGGGAAAAGGATCACCACTGTAGTGATCATGAATCCGAGTACTGCTTTGAGGAGGTATTTCATCCAATCTCCCTTTTCGGAGTGTCCGCGGTAGATATATGCGATGAACACGAAAATCAAAATCGCAGGGAAGAGTTTGGTCAGGAATGCCAGAGAGAACATCATCCCGGCGAGAATGTATCTGTTTTTGCGGATGAATATAACCGTAAGAAGGGTGAATACTGCCGAAAGGGAATCGAACTGTCCTCCGATGCATCCGACGGTGATGACGAACGGGCACAGGAACCAGATTGCAAACGCAAGTGTGGCTTTCTTTTTGTCATCTGTGAGGTCCATGACAAGCCAATAGATCAGATATCCAGCCAGCAGGTCTCCGAGGATGATCGGGGTTTTCAGAAGCAGATTGAATACGGGGGTGGTGACGGTGGCATCGAAGTACCAGCCGTACCATTCGACGGGAAGTGATTCGATGGACTGGCCACCGAATACCGACAGTCCCAGAAGGTTTGTCAGCTTCGAGAAGACCGCCAGAATGTACCCCCACGGCGGAGAATAATAGTATCCGTAAATGTCGTAGAGGCCGTAATCCGCCTGTATGTTCTTGAGGACCAGGGCCCAGCCGCTGAAATCGAAGTTGTAAGTGAGCAGAGGTGCAAGAATGAACCTGGCCGCAAGTCCGATGATCACGATCAGTATGATCGGATGTTTAAGTTTCGAATAGATCCGGGACCAGCTCAGGTCGATCTCAGACAGCGATCCGAAGTTCAAATGTCGAACCCCCTTCCGTACACTACATATTCGGATCCGTGGCCGAGATAGATGTATGCTCTGACCTTTCCGGTTACTGTGAATGAGATACTTCCTCCGGCGTTCGAACCTACAGTCCCGTCCTCAAATGCGATGACCGTTGAATTGTAACAGAGTCCGGAAGCGATGATCTGGGACATATCCGAATTCTGCTGATGGGTGAGGTCGCCCCCGATCACGCAGACCTGTCCCGAACCCGATTGGATGTAGGTTATGCTGGCGTATTTTCCGTCGGTGAAACCGAGGGACAGATGACCGACCGAACTGCCGAGGCGGCTTGAATCCACCGAGTACAGTACGCAGTTGCTGGTGAGGCCGAGGGCCTCCTGCAGCCTGTTGTCCGTGATGACCTTGTCCACTAGTCCTGCGTCCTTGTCCCCGTCCGAATGCTGCGGATTCACGCAGTCGTATCCGATGATCTTCTGGGGACCATTCGTTAAGTGGGTGGCCGACCCGTCATTGTGAGATTCATATTCGCCAATGATCCCGCCGGCCCAGTACAGCGTGCCGCCTGACCGGACCCATTCGGCCAGTCCGCCGGATGCGGTGTAAACGGTATCTGGGATAGAACCGGAGACCATTATCAAAGCGATCTCTTTTGAACGGGAATGGTCTGATATTAGCTCTGCAAGCGACGTTGCATCAACGTAAAGTATGTCGTTGATCCCTCTGGTATTCAGTTCTTTTTCGAGGGTGGAAAGATATTCTTCAGGGACCAGTGCTTTCGAACCGACAGGTTGTTTGCCGGGCACGGAAGTGTGTCCGTAGCTCTCGTCGAGATAGAAGTAATAGGTCTTCTGGGTCTGTGCAGTTCCGTTGTCGAGCACGAGGATATTATAGGTGTTCGATCCCGTGGTGCGGATGTTCCAATCCATACCGTCCGAGGTGCGTTCGGCCCCGACGGAATACTCCTCGTGGACACAGTATGTGAACACCTCCCCGATCAACAGTACAGCAATCAGAACTGCTGCGATAATGATGATCGGTTTTTCGGATTGCATAGGCTGTCACTGGAGATATCAGTGAAACATCACTCATAAAAGTGACTTTTTGGGTTCCGAATCCCAGCCGATATGTGCGTATTTTCTTCCTATCAGCAATGGTGCGGCGAACTCCGGGACCTCAGTTTCATTCTTGAGGCTCATATGTTCTCCGAGCATATATAATGACATATCGCGGTGCATTGTGACCTTGACAGGGTCGGAAGTATAGACGTCTGGGACTGCTGACTGAAGGGGGTCGTAGTCGGTCAGCTGGTCACGGGTTATGGGGACCACTTTGAGACCTGTTTTCCCGTGCAGGGAACCGGGGAGCCTGATCAGCCTTTTGATGTCGGGGGTGACAGGTTTATCGACCTCACTCGAGAGGGAGGTCGAGACGTATTTTACTGCATTCAGCAGGAGCATCTGTTCGGAATTCGTGAGCTGGGACATGCTGTTGCGGGTGAACATGTCGTTCATGCAGATCTTTAGTTTTGCACCCAATGCCTCAAGGGCCGCGGTATTGGTCCTGATGACCGGATATATCGCTTTCACAGTTTTCGGATCCTCTTCCATGATGTTCTTGCAGATGAGGTACAATGCTTCACGCATCTTCTTGTCCCATCCGCCCGCATCCTTCGGAGGGATCCTGCGGATGATGTTAGTGGATGCACGTACGAGTCCGTTACCGGCGAAAGAGGTGCCTATAGCTTCTACTTCAGGTCTGAAAACCCTGTCGAGGTCCAGTCCCATGCAGGAGACATAGTCCACAAGTTCCCTTCTTTCGTTCGTTCCGAGGGAGAAGATGTCGTTGGACCTGATGTGCGCGTGGTAACCCCTCCCTCCCGAGAAGCAGATGTGGACCTGTTTCTCATCGAAGCCTAGGTCGGACATGAGGAAATCGTCCACCAGGGAGATCATCTCCTTACGGATCTGCACCATCATCTGCGAATAGGTCATCTCCTCCGCACCGGAAAGGTGGTCCGCATCGAGGTCGAAGATGAGTTCCGCACCCAGCCATTCCTTCCCGGCCATATCGGGGGCGGAGGGGTGGCGGTAGTACGCGGTGGAGTAATAGCTGTGCGCCGGCACCTTGGACATCATGAAGTTCTTCAGTTCATCGGGGCCTGCGAACGCCATATGCCTCTGCATGGTCTTTCCGAACGGGATGAATCCGTATTCCTTTCTGGTGAACCTGTCAGGCATGTCCGGGGTGAAGGAACGGTAGTATCTTCTGAACAGCTTGAACAGGAAACGGCTGTTGGGATCAAGTTCCGTGTCGAAGAAGGATTTCTGTTGCCCTGGGACTCCCGGCTGTAGCATCGGTCTTCTGATGAGTATACGATTTAATAAATTGTTCCCGATAATCCCGCATGGGATCCATTCCGGTCTATGACAATCACATTCATATGAGCCCTCACGGACGCAACGTGGATGCTCTGAAGGAGTACGAATCCGCGGGCGGGACGGCCTTGACCCTGGTGACCCTGCCCCATCCGGAGGTGAGGATAACCAAAGGTTCTGATTTCAAAGAGTCTTATGACATCACTTTGGATCTTGCGGAGAAGGCCCGTTCGGAGACCACTCTGGAGATAAATGTGGCTGTAGGGCCGTACCCTGTGCTCCTTATCGCTTTGGCAGAGGAACATGGACTCGATGACGCCGTTGAGATGATGATGGAGGGCATGGAATCCGCAGGGAAGATGGTCGAGGAAGGAAAGGCCGTCGCCATCGGAGAGATCGGAAGGCCTCATTTCGAATGTTCTCCAGAGATATGGGAAGCCTCCAACAGGATATTGGGGAGAGGCATGGAGATCGCGAAGGAGAACAATGTGCCAGTCATCATACACTGCGAATCTGGGGCCACTGATACCAACCGTGATCTTTCTGAAATTGCCCGCAGGTCCGGACTTGATCCGAAGCTTGTGATTAAGCATTCCTCGCCTCCGTTCGTGCTTCCCGAAGAGACCTTCGGGGTGTTCCCGTCGATGCCCGCCTCCAAGACCAATATCAAAGAGGCCTTGGGCAAAGGTACCTCTGAATTCATGCTCGAAACCGATTACATCGACGAGCCTGACCGTCCGTCGGCCATAATGTCTGTGACCACCGTGCCGCACAAGGTACAGTGGATGCTCAGGTCCGGACTGGCCGATGAGGATACGATCTGCCACATCTGCAAGGATATACCTGACTGGTACTACAAGCGCTGATACAGGCAGAATTGTGTGTCTGGGTCTTTATTTTATATTGTTACGGGGGTAGGGGTGGCATGGAAGAAGCGAAGATTACCTGCATCTATGATGAAGGGGCCCTGGAAGGCACCCCCTACATCGGTGCGAAGGGATTCTCAGTACTGATCGAGGTCGACGGTGAGAAGACCCTGTTCGGGGTCGGGCGCAGACCGCGTTATTTCTCAGCGAATCTGTACGAGTCTGAAACAGATCCAGAATCGATAAACCGTGCCGTGATCTCCCACAGGCATCTCGACCACTGGGGTGGTCTACCGGGACTGCTCCGTTCACGCGAGACCCCTCTTGATGTCTATGCGCCCACTTCCGCCTGGGGTACGAAGACCATGCTCGGGGCGACAGGGATCTTTCTTTCGGCGGACCATGACGGTCAGTACGTGAGGAAAGACGTCCCCGACTGGGTCCAGCTGAGCGAACATCTGTTCATCAGCCCCCCGATGAACTTCCACGAGGGTGTGGGAGAAGAGATCTTCGTCGTTCTGATAGAAAAGAACGGCCCTGTCCTGATCTCCGGGTGCTGCCATTGCGGACTCGACCACGCCTTCGAGATGGTGAAGGACCGTTTCGGAGAATACCCCAACGCCGTCATCGGCGGACTCCACATCGGAGAGAAGAAGGACAAATTGGCCGATGTGTACGCCGAGTACCTGAAAAACAACGGGTGCAGGCACCTGTACCTCAATCATTGCACCGGCGTGTTCGGCATAGGCCGTCTGAGGGTCACCCTCGGTCTTCACGGGGTTAATGATTTTTATGCAGGACAGTCAGTAACCTTTCGTATCATATGATCGCGGAGGCGATTGAATGAGAATAATTTGGCAGTTAAAGACACTCAGTGTTTTCGTAATCCTGACCCTGTTCATGGTAGCGATCGGCTTCATCGTCGGTTGGATATTCGGCTACGGCATGATCGGATTCAGCGTGATGCTCGTCATATCTGTGATGATCAGCTTCTACTCGTACTGGTTCTCGAAATCCAGCGCGCTCAGGGCGAACCGCGTGCACATCATTCAGCGTGAAGAGGATCCCCGCCTGTACAATATCGTCGAGAGGCTCGCCAAGAAGGCGGGACTTCCCATGCCCGAAGTAGGTATCAGCGAATACTCGATGCCCAACGCCTTCGCCACCGGAAGGAACCCTCATAATGCGGCCGTCGTTGCTACCCGCGGGCTGCTCAACATCCTGAACGATGATGAGCTCGAGGGTGTGCTGGCACATGAGCTTTCTCATGTCAAGAACAGGGATATCCTGGTGATGTCCGTCGCATCCACCGTGGTCTCCGTCCTCACCTTCGCTTCGAGGATGATCTTCTATTCCGCTTTGTTCAACGGTGACAGCAGGGATGAGAACAGGGGGGTCATGCTTGCCATCGGACTGGTGTGTGCGATCTTCGTGCCCATCGCGGCATTGATCCTTCAGCTGGCCGTCTCTCGCAACAGGGAATATCTGGCTGACGAGACCGGCGGCCGCATGTGCGGAAAGCCACTTGCACTGGCAAGTGCGCTCAGGCGCCTGGAATCCGGCTGCGGACAGTCCAGCAACAACTACTCGGACACCGCCCATGCGGACATGTGGATCTCCAACCCTGTCCGCAAGAGATCTGCGTTCAGCAATCTGTTCAGTACCCACCCTTCGACCCCCGAGCGTATCCACCGTTTGGAGATTCTGGCGGAAAAAATGGGGAACGGGACAGTGCCCGAATACGATCCGAACGAGGACCCATCCCGTTCCAAACTTTCCTTTGAATGACCCGTTTGGGTCATTCATTTTACGGGTTCCCACTTGCAGATCTCGTTGATCTGTGAAAGTGTGGAACCCCTCTTTATTTCAGCCCTTGTGCGGGTCTCGTGCTCATGAACATCCAGGGCACGGTTGGCCACCTCAACGGCCTCTTCTTTGGGCACGACGATGAGTCCGCTTTCGTCACCGATGATCCAGTCCCCGGTACGGACCCTCTGCCCGCCGACGGTGATCTCGACTCCGATTCCGCCCCAGCCTTTTGCCTCTCCGGCACACGGGACGGCGCGTCTTGCGAATGCGGGGAATCCGAGTTCTTCTATGTCGTCGATATCCCTGATGGAACCGTCGATGACGACTCCCTTCACACCTTTGTTCATGGCCGAGTTGGAGGCGAGCTCTCCCCATACCGCCATAGGTGCTCCGCCCACGTCGATGACGATGACATCACCGGGTTTCGCCCTGTCGATGGCCTCGACAGGTTTGGCCCAGTCCCCGTTGCAGGTCTGAACGGTCAGTGCGCGGCCGACCATCCTTGTGTTGTGTTTCAGGTACGGGTGAAGATCGAAGATGATCCCCTTCTTGTGATATGCATCGGAGATGTTGCAGGTGGACACCTTGAGGAAAGCCTCCTCCAGATCACCCTCAGTGTACTTCTTGGCGATGATCTCGTTCACTTTGGCACCTGACATCGCCTTCTTCAGATCGGATGCGGCACCTTTGATGTCGGCGGTCTTGGTGATTCCTCCTCCGACAATGATGTCGTAGGCCCCCGCCTCGACATAGCCTCTCACGGTCTCGGATGTGATTCCTCCTGCGACTGCCACAGGTACGGAAACCTCTGCGACGATCTTCTTCAGCACGTCGAGAGGTGCGTCCTCCCCCCTCATCTGGGAGTCGATACCCATGTGGAGGCAGATGTATCCCACTCCGAGTTTTTCAACTTCCTTGGCACGTTTCACCTTGTCTGGCACATTGATCATGTCGACCATGACCTCTGCCCCGTACTTCCTTCCGGAGAGCACAGCTTCGGCGATGGTGGCGTCGTCAGCAAGGCCCAGGACGGTGACGATGTCCGCACCTGCTTTGGCCATTATCTCGACCTCGAACGCCCCGGTGTCCATGGTCTTGGTGTCTGCGATCACCTTGTGGCCGGGGAATGTTTTCTTGATGGTACGGACCGCTTCGGCGCCCTCGCTTTTGATCAGCGGTGTCCCTACTTCGACCCAGTCCGCACCTCCCTCGACGGCCTCCTGTGCGATGCCGATGCTGCGTTTCAGCTGCATCATGTCCAACGCGACCTGTAAAACGGGATTCATAGTGGGTTGATTGGAATCGTAGTATATGAACGGGACACAGAAGAATACTGCTCAGCTCGCCCGTCACTCATCAATGATCAGCTCAATAAACGATCATCATCGCAGCAGGTTCTGATTGTGCCCGTATGATAAAAGAGTAGCGTAGGTCAGGTGATGTTTCAAAATGACCCACACTTTAGGAGAGTCAGAATGGAGGGTAAGGAAGATAGCCCAAATCGATGCAGACCTTGTCGAGAAGATAGGCATACTGCAACGCCCTGTGATTCCCATTGAAAAGAAGAAAAAAGGTCGGCCGAAAGGTAGCAAGGATGGGGTCAAAAGGAAGAGACGGACCAAAGCTGAGATGAGTGCAGACCAGGCTCAGAATTGACTGTGTATGGTACCGACGCCCGGAAACATATGATAGGATAATCCGCCGCTGCGACAGAGTAACCTTTATGATAAACAAGTTTATTCGAATGTATGGTCCACCTGAAGAAGACGAAAGAAACGAAGAAACTCCGCGTGCTCTTCATCGAACGCAAGAACGATTTCTCATCACAGCTTGCCGAGTATTACGCGAGATCTTTGTTCTCCGATCTTTATGACGCATACAGTGCAGGTGCTGAGCGTGACATCATCGACTGCGATCTCCTTTCCGTGATGTACCGCCGCGGAGAGGACCTCAGGAGCATGGTGTCGAAGGACCTTCAGGACACCAAGCATCTTCCTGCGGACGCCGTTTATGATATTATCATCTGGCTTGACAGGTCTCTTTTCGACGATATCGGCAATGAATCTCCGTGGAAAGGCAAGCAGATCATTGTCGACATCGGAACCCGTCAGGGTCTCGAGGCCACTGACGACGCGGAGCTGGCACAGTGCATGTCGGACTTCGCCGACAAGGTCCGTGCATGGGTCGAAGAGAACATGGCTGACCCGGAGCACCTGAAGTCTCTGGTATCCGCATGATACCCATTCTCGTCTACGACAAGGACCAGTGCGATCCCAAGAAGTGCACCGCCAAGAGGATGGAGAAGTTCGGTCTTGCAAAGGAGGTCCCCCTGCACAAGATCCCTCCAGGATGCATAGTCCTTTCGCCGTTCGGCAAGGAGACACTCAGTCCTGCGGATATGAAATACGCCCGCAGAGGCATCGTGGTCCTGGACCTCACCTGGACGCATATTGATGAGATCCCCCACATCCGCGGAGAAAAGGCCCGCAAACTGCCGTATTTCGTGGCCGCCAACCCTATCAACTGGGGCAAACCGTGGAGACTCAACAGTGCTGAGGCAGTATTGGCATCTTTACTGGTCCTCGGTCAGGATGATCAGGCGGAACCGTTCTTCACCCGTTTCAACTGGGCCCCCGAATTCGTCAGGATCAACGGTGATTTCCTCGAGAAATACCGTGCAGCCAAGAGCGGAGAGGAGATCGAACGCATACAGAACGAGTATATCGAATCTATATGCGCCCCGCGGAAAAAGGATTCCTCCGAAGAAGAGGAATGACTCCCGTTTATCTGGAATCCAGATGTTCCAGATGTCGGTTTTTGATCCGTTTGGTAAACGCAGTAGCCTGTTTTTGTCGAGTTCTATTTCAAAATCCATGAGCAATAGTTTTTTAGGGCCGACCTTATGCTCTCTTTGCTTATGTCGGATGAACTTCTACCTATGATTTGGGAGGCCTTCGGGGATGACCGCGTCACCACTGCAGAAGCCGCTAACCGTCTTGAAAGTGCCTTCAGGTACAAGTGTCCCGACGATCTTGCCAAGACCCTCAACAAACTGAAGAAGGAAGGGTGGGTCAAAGGAAAGATATCCTTCGAGGACGGAGGATGGATCTGGTGGGTCGACGGGGAATGTCGTTCGAAGAAAAAGGAGTGATGGGATATGGAGACATACGGGGAAAACGATATCCTTGATGCGTGGGGCGAGATTTTCGCCAAGGACGAATACAGGCGGGCGATCAGAGAGATTTCTGATACCTATCCTGAGAAGAGGAGTCTGTTCGTGAATTACGTGGACATTGATACATACAGTACAGACTTCGCGATGTTCGTTCTCGATTCTCCCGACGTCTGTATCCCGGTCGGCGAAAAGGTCATCCTCGGCCTGATGCCTGCTGACTGGGATCCGAAGAATCCCATCAGGCTGAGACTGCGTGCGCTTCCTCGTGATGCAAAGGTCGGTGTGCGTAAGCTGAGGGAGAACCACCTCGGAAAGCTCGTCGCCATCGAAGGTCTTGCAAAGAAGGTCTCCGCCGTCAAACCCCGTATGACCTACGCCAAGTTCACCTGCGCCCGCTGCGGTGCAGAGATCTGGGAACCCCAGTCTGGGATGTATCTCCGCGAACCCCTCATGTGTCCTAACACCAACGGTGTCTGCAACAAGCAGCCGAACCGTTTCCTCCTGGTCAACAAGGAGTGCAGGTTCATCGACACTCAGAAGATCGAGATTCAGGAGAATCCCGAAGGCCTCCGCGGGGGAGCACAGCCTGAGAAGATATCGGGTTTCGTTGAGGATGATGTCGCAGGAATTTTGACAGCGGGAAACAGGATCACTTTGAATGGGATCATCCGCCCTGTTGAAAAGCAGGAGCGGGACAAGACCACTATTTTTGATATCTATGTCGACGTCATTTCCATCGAATTCGAGGAACATGAATATGATGAGATAAACATCACAGAAGAGGATGAGAAGAAGATCCTTGCGACCTCCCGCGATCCGAAACTTTTTGAACACATCGTTGCCTCTATCGCCCCGACTATCTACGGTATGGATGAGGTCAAAAAAGCCATCGCGTTGCAGCTCTTCGGAGGATGTCATAAAGTTTTGGACGACGGATCGACCATCAGAGGAGATACCCATATCCTTCTCGTCGGAGACCCCGGTGTCGCAAAATCCCAGATCCTCCGTTATATGAGTAACCTTGCCCCCAGAGGCATCTTCGCCTCGGGTAAATCGGCATCCGCTGCAGGACTCACTGCGGCAGCTGTCAAGGATGATTTCGGCGGTGACGGTTTCACCCTCGAGGCAGGAGCACTGGTCCTTGCGGATAAAGGTCTCGCCTGTATCGATGAGTTGGATAAGATGACTCCGCAGGACCGTTCATCTCTCCATGAGGCCATGGAATCGCAGAAGATCTCTGTTGCAAAGGCGGGTATCACCACCACCCTTCAGTGCAGGTGTTCCATGCTTGCAGCGGCAAACCCTAAGGAAGGAAGGTTTGACCTTGAAGGGGAGCCCCTTGCAAGGCAGATAGATCTTCCGCCCGCACTCCTTTCCCGTTTCGATCTCATCTTTGTCCTCACCGATAAGCCGAACGAGATACAGGACCGGAACATCACCAAGTTCATTCTGAACGTCCACCGCCGCGGACAGGCACTGCAGCACTCCGAAACTGAGGAGATACCCGGTGTGGACATGAAACGCATCAAGGACAACACGAGCAGTATCAAACCGTATTTCGATCAGGAGTTTCTGCGCAAATACGTCGCTTATTCCAAGCGTCTGACCCCGATCATGACTGAGGCCGCCTCAGAATTGATCGAGAACTCCTACATGGAGATCAGGATGTCTGGGGGAAAGAGCAATTCTATCCCTATCACTGCCAGGCAGCTCGAGGCTTTCGTCCGTCTGTCCGAAGCCTCTGCGAAGATGCGTCTGAACGATACCGTCGATGTCATCGATGCCCAGCGCGCCATCGATCTTGTCACCTACTATCTCAAGAAGGTCGCCGGCGGAGAGGACGGTGCGGGCGATATCGACCGCATCATGGGTTCCGTCACCAGCACCCAACGTTCGAAGGCCAAGGTCATCATGGGCATCATCGGGGTCGAAGGAAAGCCGATCCGCGACATCCTCGATGAGGCCGCACAGGAGGGGATAGAGGAGCACGAGGTCCACTCTGCTCTCCGCCGCCTCATGGCGAACGGCTCCATTTACAGTCCGAACGACAACGAATACAAGGTGGTCAATCCCAATGTCTGACAAATTCTATTTCAAAGCACACCGCCACCAGTCGGAGGTGATCATCGCCCTCTGCGATGACGATATTCTCGGATGCACATTCACCGACACCGGAAAGAAATTCTACGTGTCCCCAGCCTTTTACGGCGAAGAACTGGTGGACGAGGTCTTTGTACGTGACAACATCACTGCATTCACGATCCTGAACATTGCAGGCAACCGTGCCGTCGACCTCGCCATTTCCGCAGGGATCATCTCTCCCGCGAACGTCATGGACATCGGCGGGATGAAGCATGCGCAGGCGGTGAGGATGTGAATGGATTCTGCGTTGAATGCGGGGTCAGCACCGATCAAACTGTGAACGGACTCTGCATGGACTGTTTCCTCAGGGACCGCACCCTTGTCACCCTTCCCGACCACGTGGATCTTTTTGTCTGCACGAGCTGCGGACAGTATCTGTGGAGAGGGGAGTATCAGTCGATGTCCACAGAGAAGGCCATCGCCCTCGCCGCCAAGACCGCACTGACAACCATCAGGGAGGCCAAGCTTGTCCATTGTGATGCCGAGATCGCACCGCGTGACGAATATAACTACTCGGTCACCCTCCACTGCAGACTCGCCATCTCTGATTTCGAAGCGGAGGCAATAGCATCCACCATCGTTCGCATCAAGAACACTGTTTGCAAGATATGTTCCAGACGTACTGGAAATTACTATGAATCGATCCTGCAGGTGCGCACTTCCGCGAAAGAGATCGCACCTGACCTCATGGACGAGGTCCTTGCCCGTGTCGAGAAACTAGTGGACGATGCAGGAACCACCAATCCCAATGCGTTCATCACGAAGATGGAACTCGTTCCGGGGGGTGTAGATGTATACCTTTCCATGATCGCCCTGGGCCGCGAGATCTGCAAGACCCTAAGCGAACTTTACTGCGCCGAGACCGACGACTCTTCCAAATTGGTCGGTCAGACCCGCGACGGTATCGATATGTACCGCGTGTCATACCTTGTCCGCCTTCCCGAGTTCCACGTGGGTGATATCATCCGCTACGGGAAGAAATACTACCTTCTCACCAGGGTCTCCAGTGCTGGCGGGAAGATAAAGTCCTTGAATAACTTCGCTGACATGACGATCAGGCGCCCGAACATGCCCGATCTGAAGGTCTATGCTAAATCCTCCGAGCTGGAGACGGCCGATGTCATCTCCCGGTCCGAAGGTGAGATTCAGATCTTGGATCCCCATGATTATTCCACCAAGGAACTGCTCGTTCCCAAGGATGCGGCCATCGGAGACACCGTCAAGATGGTCCGCATTGAAGACATCCTCTACTATGTGCCAGAGTGATTCATATGGTCGTCAAATTACCAGAAACCAGAGAGAAGATCATCGAGAATCTGCTGAGAGTCGCGAACACCAAGCTCCCTGAGGATATCGGGTGGGCCCTCGAGGCGGCGGCCGGATGGGAGGCCAACCCTGTCGCAGCGACCCAGTTGGCCGCCATTATGGAGAATGTGAGGAAGGCAGAACATCTGGGAAAACCGATGTGCCAGGATACCGGAATTCCGATATTCTATGTCCGTGGAAAGATCGATGGCACCATCGCTCGCGACATCGCAGAGGCGGTAGTCCACTCCACTTCTGCAATTCCTATGAGGCCCAACACCGTGGATCCCATCATCCGTACCAATTACGGCAACAATCTCGGGGAGGGGATGCCCTGCATCCATTACATTCCCACTGAGGATGATTTCACCGAAATCTCCGTCCTTCTGAAAGGTGCCGGTTCTGAGAATATGACCAAACTGAAGATGCTCAACCCGTCCGACGGAATGGAGGGCGTCAAGCGTTTCATCATCGATTCCGTCATTGAGGCAGGCGGCCGTCCATGTCCGCCCGGCATCGTCGGAGTAGGCATCGGAGGTACTGCGGATGAATGCACAGCGATGGCCAAACGTGCCCTTCTCGAACCCCTCGATATGGAAGACCCAGATCCTGAAATTCAGGCACTTGAGGAAGAGCTCTTCGTTAAGATCAATCAGAGCGGACTCGGACCTATGGGCCTCGGAGGTAGCACGACCGTCCTTGGAGTCAAGGTCCGTAAATCGGCATGCCACACCGCCAGTCTGCCGGTGGCCGTTAACATCGGCTGCTGGGCCACCAGGAGGGCCTGTGCCCGTATCACTGACACTGATGTCGTCTACTCACAGGGGGTCAGGCTTTGAAATCGCTCTGCACTCCGCTCACCGAAGATACGGTGAGGTCCCTCAAGCTCGGAGAGGTCGTCAATCTGACCGGCCCTATAATTACCGGACGTGATGAGGTTCACATCCGTGCCCTCGAATATCTCGACGAAGGCAAAGAGATCCCCGGGTGTATCCGCGGTGCCGCACTGTACCATTGCGGACCCATCATGAAGCAGACCTCTGATGGCAAATGGGTCGTCGTCGCAGCAGGTCCGACCACAAGTGCCAGGATGAACAAACTGGAACCTCGTTTCATCAGGGAGTTCGGTATCAGGGCCATAATCGGCAAGGGCGGAATGTCGCCCGAGGTCGTCGCAACCATGAAAGAGGTCGGCTGCGTCTATCTTGCTGCCACCGGAGGCGTTGCAGTCTCCTACGCAGAAGGTCTCTCCCGCGTCACAGGCTGCGAATGGAACGATCTTGGAATGCCTGAGGCACTGTGGAAATTCGATGCGAGATCGCTTGGTCCGCTGATAGTGGCGATCGACGCCCAGGGCAACAGTCTTTATGAGAAGGTCCGTGAAGAGGTCGCCCGTAACATGGCGTCGGACTGATCAGTCCACATCCTTCTTGTCCACGTTCCTCCACGTACGCCTGCAGAGCACGTAGGAGATGACGACGAGACACAGACCGATGGTCACTCCGAGGATCATCAGCAGATGGTAGAGGGTCATTCCGAGGTAGGTTATCGGTTCCTTCTGGGTCATTTCAAAATCGGTCTTGAATGTCGCCGATTTGTTGATTTGAACGACCTCTTCGAAAGTGACGTAACCGTCGCATTTGATCGTCACCTCATATGTTCCGATGAGGATTCCGGTGGAGAATGTGCATACGCCCTCATAATCGGTGGTTCCGCGGTAGGTCATGTTTCCGCATTTCAGGGTTACGTCCGCATTCCTGACCGCAACGCCTGTCGAAGCGTTCGTCACGGTGAATGTGACAGGCACATAGGTGTCACCGATGAGGATGCAGTGCTGGGCATCGCTGGTGGCACAGTACACTCCGTCGACCGGGGTTATGGTGGCGAGATCAATCGTGGCAACTGCAGTGACCGTTTCGGACGAAGGGTCCGAATTCGGATCCAGTGTGGTCATGGTGTCAGGCAGAGTGAATATACTGTATCCACTCAAAGAGAAGTCAAAATAGACCTTTTTTGAGGTGTCGACCGTCGAACCGTCGTTTATCTCGATCTTGAAGTAGCCGTCAGACCCTGTTTTGCCAGTGAATGTGGTACCGTCATAGATCAGCGCCACGGGAATGTTCTTAGCGGGTGTGGGTCCGCTTTGGCCGATCTCGCAGATCAATCCGCTGACGTAGGTCTTCCCGTCCCCTGCAGCGTCGGAGCTGTCTGAAGGCAACGTGGTGAACAGCAATCCGGAGACCGCGAAGAGCATAACAAGCATCGGCAGGAATCTACCTTTCATTGTATGAGAATTCTGGTTTACGGTAATATATTGTTCGTTCACTTTCGGCCACCTCTAGGATAAAAGTATATACAGCCACAAGATAGACACTACATTCTTAACGGCTGGTGAAGCATGGAGAAGGTAAGTAAGGTTCATTCGACTGAGGAAGTACTGTCCCGTATGGAGCCATTGGTATCGAAATGGTTCCGTGAACGTTTCAACTCGTTGACAGAGCCCCAGTCGATGGCCATTCCGGTCATCTATGACCGTAAGAACGTTCTTATCTCCTCACCCACCGGTTCCGGAAAGACCCTCACTGCCTTCACCAGCATTCTGAACCAGCTGATCAAGTACTCTTCGGAAGGGATCCTTGAAGAGAAGATCTACTGCGTCTACATCTCCCCGCTCAAAGCACTTGCCAACGATGTCAAACGCAATCTCAGCGATCCGCTGTTCCAGATGAAGGAGCTGGCGGAACGCGAAGGTCTTCCCGTTCCCGACATCCGCGTCGCCGTCCGTTCGGGGGACACTCCGCAGAGCGAAAGACAGAAGATGGTCCGCCACCCGCCGCACATCCTCATTACTACGCCTGAGTCCATGGCGTTGATCCTCGCCTCCCCCAAGTTCAAGGAGAAGATCAAAGACATCGAATGGCTCATCCTCGATGAGATCCACGACATATGCGATTCCAAGAGAGGCGCGTTCCTTTCCCTCACCATCGAGATGATGAGGGAGTACTGCGGTCACGATTTCACCCGTATCGGACTCTCCGCCACCGTCGCCCCCATCGAAGAAGTGGCGAAGTACCTCGTAGGATACCGTCCCGACGGGGAGCCGCGCGATGTCGTTCTCATTCAGTCGAGTTCCAAGAAGATCCTCGACCTGAAGGTCATCTGTCCGACAGAGGATATGACCGCCCTGCCCACCGATGTCGTCAGTTCGATGATGTATGACCGTCTAAAGGAACTGGTCGACATGCATGAGACCACCCTGATCTTCACCAACACCCGTTCCGGTGCCGAGGCCGTGGTCTACAAATTGAAAGAGAGGGGTCTCGACAACATCGAGGTCCACCACAGCTCTCTGGGAAAGGACATCCGTCTCGATGTGGAGGAACGTCTGAAGAAAGGAGAGATCAAATGTGTGGTCTCCTCCACTTCTCTGGAACTCGGTATCGACATCGGTTCCGTAGACCTGGTGTGTCAGATCGGTTCCCCCAAATCCGTTGCAAAGGGGCTGCAGAGGATCGGCCGTAGCGGACACAGTTTCGGTAAGATCGCCAAGGGAAGGCTCATCGTATTCGACCCCGACGATCTCTCCGAGTGCGCCGTGATGTGCAGGGCGGCCCACCGCAGCAACATCGACCGTGTCGGTATCCCTGAGAACAGTCTCGATGTACTGTGCCAGGCGGTTGTGGGTATGAGTCTCGACCGCCGCTGGGGTGTGGATGAGGCCTATCAGGTAGTGAAATCATCGTATTGTTATCACAACCTTCCCCGTGAGAAGTTCATCAACGTTCTGAACTACCTCGGAAGCAAAGAGGAGCACGAAGGGGTCTATTCGAAGATCTGGTATGACACCGATACCGACCAGTTCGGAAAGAAGAAAGGTGCCAGGATGATTTATTTCATGAACCTCGGTACCATTCCGGAGGAGGCCAACTACCGTGTCGTCAACAGTTACGGTTCGGTCGCCGGAGAACTGTCCGAGAAGTTCGTGGAAAGGCTCTCTCCTGGAGACGTCTTCGTCCTCGGAGGAAGGAGTCTCGAGTTTGTTCGTTCAAAAGGAATGACCGCATTCGTCAAGGAGGCAAACGGCCGCAAGCCCACTGTCCCGTCCTGGGCCGGAGAGATGTTGCCCCGTTCCTTCGACCTTTCTATGGACGTCGCAAGGTTCAGAAAAGAGATGTCCCAGATCATCGATGAGGACTCCCCTGACAAGCTCGATCACCTGTCGAAGGAGTTTGATATCGACACAGGGTCCGCAAGGTCCTTGGTGTCCTATTTCTCCGAGCAGAAGGCCACCGCGGGATTCATTCCCGACATCGACCATCTCGCCGTGGAGGAATACATCGACCCCTCCGGAAATCAGCGCATCATCTTCCATTACCCCTTCGGACGCCGTGTCAACGACGCTCTCTCGAGAGGATACGCATACAGGATCACCAGTATCACCGGCGCCAACGTTTCGGTCACCATCACGGATGATAACTTCATGATCGGTACCACCCACAAGATCGACATCGACAATATCCCCTCGATGCTCAACACAACCGATCTCGAACCTGTGCTCAGAAAGGCCGTCAAGGACTCGGAGATATTCAAACTGCGTTTCAGGCACACTGCTTCTCGCAGTTTCATGATCCTCCGCAACTATATGGGCCGTCCGATCTCGGTCAACCGTCAGCAGATCCGTTCCACCTATCTTCTGGATATGCTCAGGGACATGGACAACGAGCCCGTCATCGAGGAGACCTACCGCGAGATTCTCGAGGATGATATGGACATCAACAATGCCCGCGTGGTCCTCGGCATGATCGAGAGTGGGGAGATGTCCGTCAAGACGATCCATTTCACCGGCACCCCCTCGCCGTTCGCACATAGTGTCATCCTTTCCGGATTCTCGGATATCGTTCTTATGGAGGACCGTACCGCACTCCTCAAAGAACTTCACAGGAAGGTCCTCGAGAGGGCATTGGGCGACGAGATCCGCGAGTTCGAGTTCGATGCGGACCAGGTCACCCAGTATTTCAGGTTGAAGATCGGGCGTATAAGCACGAAAGAGGATATCCCAAAGCTTCTGATGCGTACCGGGCCGCTCCAGGCATTTCGCGAGCGCGGACGCAGCATTTATCCCTACTGCGATCCCGAGAAGAAGACCGTCGATGGCTGGGTCCGCGAGCTTCTGGCGGAAGGCGTTCTCGGAACAGTGTTCCTT
Source organism: Candidatus Methanomethylophilaceae archaeon (assembly GCA_963591575.1). Lineage (GTDB taxonomy): Archaea > Thermoplasmatota > Thermoplasmata > Methanomassiliicoccales > Methanomethylophilaceae > Methanomethylophilus. The sequence continues at coordinate 61,627 of CAVATL010000002.1, read as the reverse complement.
GACGAGATGCACATCATGGTCCGCTCTGAAGTGCCCACCTATGCCTCCGCGACCGTCCGCGACCGTACACTCGGCGATGCTGACAAGCAGGTTTTGGAACAGATCGGTACAAGGACCCTAATGAGCGACATCCAGGCAGGGGTCGAACTGTCCGAGGATGTGGTGTTCAGATGCGTCAGGAAACTGGAATCGATGTACCTCATCACCCGTGTCGGTGTCACCGAGAACGGCCGCTGGTACTTCGCCCGCAGCGAACCTCCGGCAGGCGTCCGTTCAGAGGCTGTCGATGCCGTGGTCATGCGCCATTTGGGCGCGTATGCCCCCACCACCGTTCAGGAGGTCGCTTTTGCGCTGAACATTCCCGAAGATACCGTTTCCGCCTCGCTCGAATCCCTCGTGGCCGGCGGAGAGGCGGCCAAAGGAAGGTTCCTTGTCTCCGAGAACGACCAGTACATGCTCGAGTCCGACCGCATGAAACTGCGTTCCGGAAAGAAGAACGTCTATGATTTCGAGACCGTCGAGAATTACCGTCTGACCAAAGGAGAGAAATTCGACTCCATCGAGGACTTCTTCAGATTCTATCTGATGGCGGGCACCGAACTCGACGTTTTCATCCGGGTGCCTGGATTCCGGCTTTCGGAATGGCAGAGGCTCCGTACCGAGGGAAAGATCGTCCTCGGAAGGTTCTGCCGCGGAAGGGCCCGTTACATGCTTGCGGAGGATGCCGCCAAGTATGCTTACTTCCGCAGTGACATCACCGAATCGGGAGATGATGTGATCCTGCGCAGGATCGAAGGATCCGCAGGCATGACCATGAGGGAACTGGTGGCCGCCACCGGCATGGAGAAGGATGCGGTGAAGGATTCCATCCTGCGTCTCGATAAGTCCATGAAGCTCCTTCACGCGTTCACCGACCGTGAGGACTGGAGTTCCGAGAACACCTACATTTCATATGTCCCAGAGGTGCCAGAGGAGAATCCTGCCGACGAACTTGTCGAGAGGATCGTGCGTGCCTATGGGCCTATCCCTGCAATGAGCCTCCGTTTCGTCGTAAACCTTCCCGACGACGATATCCTGCCCACCTTGGAAAGGATCGGTGCGACCCAGGTCCTGGTCGGTCCTGGGCAGGTCCCGATGTATATCATGCAGGACGACATCTCTGCATTGGACTCGACCTGCAGTATTCCTACCGATGTCCGTATCCTTTCATTGTACGATCCGGACATGGGTTCGAAGTGGGCCGAGATCTCCGCACGTTACGGGGACAAGTGGATCTACCCTGTCGCTCAGGGCACCCACGTCATCGGTGCCATGGAGATCTGGGAGATGTCCGGGTGCGTGGAGGTCCGTTCCATCGACCTCGATTCTCCCGATTTCCTCCCCTCGGCTTTGGACGCGCTTGATACCTTCATGAAGTACTTCGAACAGAAAGGTATCGACCTCGTGCGTATCCGTGAGGTGCTTTCGGTCGATGCCGCCGAGGTAGATGATACTGTGAAGGATCTCCTTGCCGAACATGAATATCGTTTCGTGAACGGATTCTACGCGAAGGGAAGATTCATCATGCGCGTGATGTCCCAGGATGAGATGCTGAGCTATGTGTTCCACAAGCAGCACCTGGAGAAGACTGCGCGTTTCCCCACCGCAGACGACCTCATCCGTTGCCGCGGATACATCCGCAGCGACCAGGAACTGCCTGCCCGTACGACCATGAGGTCCAGTCTGAAGAAGCAGATGGAGCTTGGGAACATCGTCAAGGGAACGCTGTGCCCGACATACGTCGGATATGCGGACCTTTCGAGAATGTCTGTCTATGCGGCCGCCAAGAAGGTCCCGTTGACCGGAGAACAGGTGGCCATCAGGAAACTGATCTCCGACCACCAGCCGATCTCCAAGAAGGACCTGCTCCCCCTGTCCCCTTATTCCACCACCGTCACCAATGAGACCTTATCCGGTCTTCTGAAACTGTCCCAGATCTACCAGGATTCGGACTCTCAGTATTCGGTCACCCCCAAATCGGACCTTTCCATCGAAGACGCTCTGAAGGAGATCACCCGCTGGCACTTCAAGGACCTCGGTGTCTTCAGCGCCGAGCACCTGGGACAGTTCCTGAGCTGCAAGATGTCTATGGTCAGGAGCATCCTGGCCTCTCTGGAGGACGAAGGATTCCTGATAAAGGGATTCCTTCTCGAAGGTTCCCCCACCCCCTATTGGATGCTTGCGGAGGACGCGGAGTCGAGGGTACGTCCGTTCACCGGGATGTTCCTGCTCAACACGCAGGACAATCTGAGTCTGTATCTGAGGGATTACATCAAGAAGGAATGCGGAAGTTCCTGCTCCGTAGTGTTCACAGGTACGAAGATCATCGGCCACTTCAAAGGAAAACTGACCCCCACTGCCGCCAAGGTGGAGGATTTCGAAGGTTCGGATATCGCAAAGAAATACATCGAGGACCTGGCTCACATCTACAGCATCCAGCTTGTCGAGGGACACGAGACCGTCGACGACGACTGGGAAGCATCGGAATTCTATAATCGGGTCAACCCTGGATTATGAATTAAGTACTGTTTAGTTTAAGTGCTGTTTAGATGTACAAATGTCTAAAAAATTTCCACTCCGTCGTACGAACAGATATCAATCAGTAACGTTTATATTTAAAAAATAAATAGGTACTTTTATGAAAACCCCATTTGAGGTTGTCGTACTGTACCTTCTCCCCGTCATCCGGCGCGATCTGGCCATGGAACTTGTCAAATCCTATAAGATGAAACAGGCAGATGTGGGTCGTCTTTTCGGGGTCACCGATGCAGCCATTTCACAGTACCTCAAAAACAAGCGCGGTGCATCCGTTCTTGTTGAAAGCAGCGAGTATTATCCTGCCCTGCTCGATGAGGTCCGCAAAAGTGCGGTAGCAGTACTGTCTGACGAGAAAGACGTCGTTCTCGAACTGTGCAGGCTGTGTCATTTCGCGAGAAAGATCGGACTCACGACAGAACTCTATATCTCTGTGACCGGATGTTCCAAGGAATACGGGGCAACTGTGATCACAGGCTTCGATGCATGCATGAAGGATCAGATAAAATCCGCATGATAGAGAAGTTCCTGTGCGTATCCTGCATATCTTCCGAATCTGTTCCTTCCGAATTTTGAAACTGTGCGGTAGGGTCCCGACACACCGTAACGGTTCTCGACCGCATGCTGTATGCGGACGTCGACGGGGAATGCATCGAGTTTTCCGAATCCGAAAAGTGCCACGCAGTCTGCCACTTTGGGGCCCACTCCATCGATGGTCTGCAGTTCGCGTATAAGCGTATTATAATCCATCTGGCACATTGCATCCACATCGATCTCTCCGGACTCTGTACGTTCTGCCAAGCGGAGGAATCTCCCTTCTCTGAATCCGAGTCTGCATTGGGGCAGAAGCTCTTTTCTATCGAGGATCTGCTTCGGGGTCGGGAACGAACTGCGCCCGCCTAAATCCGTTCCGAAAAGGTTGCAGACGGACTCCACCATCTTCGATATGCGCTTGACGTTGGCGTTGGTGGCGAGGACATATGTCGCAAGACACTCCCATTCTGGCTGTTTCAGGATACGCAGGCCGGGACATCTGGAGGCGAGGTCCGCGATGTACGGGTCCTTTTCAGAAAGTTCGGAGTAGATCGAATTAAGGTCGTCATCGTAACGGAGATATTCCTTTACATCTCCGATAGAGCTCCCTTCGAAGGTCAGACCTTTATCGGCCTGGGTCATTGTCACCAGCCTGTTTTTTATGACCCCCTGCCAATGGCCGGAATCGAGTTTTCTCCAGCGGTGGGCCTGTCCGCAGCCGAGTGTGTGGTCCAGAGAAATATCCAGACGCAGTTCCATACTGTCAGTATCCATTCTCTGGATGATATGGTTTGCCATGCCCTAAATAGTTCTTCGGATATCCCGGAATCATGAGATTCGGGCCCGCAGGATACCCTACAGTCGGCAGCAAGAGCGATCCAGAGAAATCATTGCAGTACACCCATGATCTGGGACTGAACGCTTTGGAGGTCGAGTTCGTCCGCGGTGCGAGGATCTCGGAGGAGCGCGCCAAGGCGATAGGCCAATGTGCCAGATCATTGGATGTTCGCCTGAGCTGTCACGCACCTTATTTCATCAGTTTCAACTCCGACACCCCCGAGACCATAGAGAAGAGTGTCCAATGGGTGGTCGATACCGCAGTGGCGGCGCACAATCTCGGGGCATACATTATCGTCATTCATGCGGCATCCTACGGAAAGCATCCGGAGACCGCTATGGAGAACGTGATCGCCGGCCTCACCCGGTCCAAGGACAGACTGGACGACCTGGGTATCAAGGACGTTATCCTCGGAGTGGAGACCATGGGAAAGAAGGGTCAGTTCGGTACTTTATCTGAGATCGCCGAGGTCATGGATTCGGTGGACGGGGTGAGGCCTGTTCTCGATGTCGCCCATGTTCACGCTAGGGGCGTCGGGTGCTTGAAGACGAAACAAGATATGCAGGACCTCATCGACGAGTATTTCAAATTGGTCGGACCCATCGCGCATTTCCATATCAGTTGTATAAAGTACGGGGAGAAAGGAGAGATCGCACACCTCCCGCTTACCGAAAAGGAACCAGATATGCAGTATCTCGCCGATATTCTCGACGATTCGAAGCAGGACTGTACCTTCATCTGCGAGTCGCCGCTCATCGAGAAAGATGCGGTCGTGTTCAGAGATATGTTCCCTCATTACCGCAGGAACTGAGCTTTTTCTGAGGTTCGATCCATTTTGAGTGTTTGTCTGAGCGGTAGTTCTGCACTTTATCGGATCGTTCTTTTGCTGCGCAATGGAATCTTAGGGAAAAAATTTCAGATGTCTGGCACATGCCATTGCGCAGCATTCTGAAAAAATAATTTTTCTGAGACGAGATGAAAATCCAATCAAATGGATTTATTTTCGATTTTGAGAATAAATCCAATCAAATGGATTTTAAGATGCATTCACATCTTTGTTGCGTTTGGCGACATAGGTTTCGATCATTTCCGATATCTGAGCAAGTTCTTCGATCTCGTTTCCGATCACAGGTTTGTATCCTTTATTCTCGGCATACGCGCATGCGGTGACGGAATCGAACATTCTAACGTTGTTCTTTTTCAGCATCGGCAGGAAGTTCTGGAGTAGGTTATCTTCAGAAGGCCCTGTATTCTTGAAAAGCGCCTGCAGATCGAAGAATCTGCTCTGTAGTTCGTCCGAGATGCTGTTGAAATTATCGTCGGTGACCGCAGTCCCAGATATGCGGCGGCAGGTTTCGAGGTATTCTTTCAGCATGCTGCAGAGTTCGTTATATGAGGCATCCTGTGACCGACGGACATCGGCAGGCTGTCCGTCATCCAGCAGGAAATCGATGATGTTCATGACGACCGCATCGCAGTCTTTGGTGGTGGGAACGTCGTCATAGGTTATGACATATCTTTCGCCTCTTCCCGAGAGGTTTTTCAGCGGTCTGAACTCTCTTTCTCTGACCTCTGGGTCATTCAGACTTTTTGTGACCTGGTAATAATCGGTACCGTTTTCCCGAATAACTATGAAGTCGATTTCGAGGTGTGCATCTTTTGATTTGATGTCTTCTGAACCGGTCCTTCCGACATAAACCCTGTAGCCTCTTCTGATAAGTTCGAGGAATACGATATTCTCTATCGTCTTTCCGAAATCCCTCTCTGCGGAGATCGGTTGGGAATACCTCATTCCGGTGTCGGAACAGTAATATTTCGGTTCTTGAGACAGCACTTCCCGTCCTTTGAGATCGTATCTTTCCGCTTTTATGAAAAGCATGGAATCGGTGATCAGTCTGAGATAATCGCCGGCGGTCGTTGCACTTATCCCTAGATTTTTTGAGATCCGGGTAACAGATATCGGGTTTCCGACCTCTGAATACAGGTAATCGATGACCTTGCGGATCTTGATAGGGTCAGTGCTGGGTTTTCTGTTGCAAACGTCCTTCAGGATAATATCTGATTTGAGCTCATCAAGAATCCGAAAGACGGTCTCCTCGGGCTGTTCCGGCCTGATGATCGGCAATCCTCCGTGACGCATGTATCTGAGAAAAGCGGATCTGGTGTCGTTCTCTTCGTAAAGTGAGCAGATCTCCTTCAGGGACAGGGGCATCATGGTGACCGTTATGCTTCTCCCGGTGAGGAGGGTGGCGATCTCCGACGACAGCATATACGCGTTGGATCCTGTGATACAGATGTCGCAGTCGATATCGTTCCGGAGAGATTCGACTACGCGTACCCAATCCCTGATGTTCTGCACTTCATCGATCAGAATGTACAGCATCTCTGATCTTTAATGTGCCAGAACTTCGGAATACAACAATTTTCCGTCTTTCAGTCTGTCGTTCCGTATGGAATCCATATCTATGTAGAGGATACGGTCGCGTGATACGCCGTTTTGAACAAGCTGTGCGATGTACTGTCTCAGCAGGGTGGACTTGCCGACTCCTTTCATCCCTACTATGACTTTGATAAGATCGACATCTTTGTATCTCGTCAAGAACTCGAGATACCTTGTGCGCAGAATCCCCTCCGCCATAAAGATACATCACCTGGGACATATAAAATCCAATAGAACGGAGTCATTTCCAGAGATCTCGGTTGGAAAATGGTTTGGAATTCTGCTCAGAGTCTCATTCGTCAAGAGTTTCTGAGCAGTTGTTTGTATGCGGCATGCTGGGACGATGTTTTATAGTGCTAATCAATCACCCATTCATCATGCCACTGTGGCTCAGCGGTAGAGCGTCGGTTTCGTAAACCGATGGCCGGGGGTTCGATTCCCTCCAGTGGCTCCATCTTATTCATTCACAATTGTACTTGCCCGGGTCATCGATGTCCTTGATGAGGTACTGGTTGACGATCTTCACCGCGCAGAGGTCTCCGCACATGGAGCATCCATCCTTTTCCTCGGTGCATCCGCGGGCACGGTAGGCACGGGCCTTCTCGGGATCGAGGCAGACGTCGTACATCTCCTCCCAGTCGAGCTTCTTACGGGCACGGGCCATCCTGTCGTCGAGCTCCTTTCCGATGCCTCTGGAGAGGTCTCCGGCGTGGGCCGCGATCTTCGCTGCGATGACGCCTTCTTTGACATCGGCCTCATCGGGCAGGGATAAGTGTTCGGCAGGGGTGACATAACACAGGAAGTCGGCGCCGTTCTGAGCGGCGATGGCTCCTCCGATGGCGCTTGTGATGTGGTCGTAACCGGGGGCGATGTCGGTGACGAGCGGCCCGAGGACGTAGAACGGTGCACCGTCGCAGAGCGATTTTTGAAGTTTCATATTGGTCGCGATCTGGTCCATCTTCACGTGTCCGGGACCTTCGACCATGGCCTGAACTCCTGCCTCACGGGACCTCTTGACCAAATGTCCCAGGGTCATAAGTTCCGAGAGTTGTGCCTGATCCGTCGCATCGTTGATGCAGCCGGGTCTGAAACCGTCTCCGAGGGAAAGTGCGAACTCGTATTTCCTCGCCAGTTCGAGAAGGTAGTCGAAGTTCTTGTAGAGCGGATTCTCCTCCTCGTTGTGGAGGATCCATGCGGAAAGGAACGAACCTCCGCGGGAGACGACGTCCATCAACCTGTTCGACTTTTTCAGCCATTGGACGGTCTCCATGGTTATTCCGCAGTGGACGGTCATGAAGTCCATTCCGTCCTTGGCGTGCATCTCGATGCCTTTGAAGATGTCGTCCTCGGTGAGCTCCACGATGGCGTTCTTCCTTGCCGCGGTGAGTCCTGTCTCGTAGATCGGGACCGATCCCATCATGACATCGCATCTCTTGAGCAGGGTGCGGCGGATGGCGTCGATGTCGCCGCCTGTGCTGAGGTCCATGATGGCGTCCGCACCGTACTTGATGGCGATGTCCATCTTGCGGATCTCCGGCTCGACGTCGGGCATGTCGCGGGAGGTTCCGATGTTCGCGTTGATCTTCACGGAGAGGCCCTCTCCGATGGCGGCAGGGGCCGGATCGTGAACAGGGTTGCAGGGCATGCAGATGTGACCGCTGGCGATTCCTGCGGCCACGAAACGTTCGGTGACCCCTTCCTTCTCTGCGATCTTCCTGAACCTCTCGTCCGAGGCGCCTCTTGCGGCAATTTCCATAATGGTGCTCATTGTGAATCGATACCCTATGTCGAAATCGGTATATCAGAGTTGCAGGTCCCTTAATAGTCGCACGCGCGCGCATGAATTATAATATAGAATGGGAGCATACCCCCCATTGATAATTTTTCGGAAGGGAAGTTATGGGTAGCGAAGAAGAATACAGGAACAGCGAAGTGTACAACGCTGACAGTATCAAGGCCCTCAAAGGACTCGAAGCGGTCCGCAAAAGGCCCGGAATGTACATCGGAAGCACCGACACCAGGGGTCTCCACCACCTTGTGTACGAAGTGGTCGATAACTCGATCGACGAGGTCATGGCAGGATTCGCCACGCACATCGACGTGACCGTCAACAACGACGGTTCAATCACCGTCGTCGATGACGGAAGGGGTATCCCTACCGGAATCCCGAAAGGGGAGACCAAATCCGCAATGGAACTCTGTCTTACGGACCTCCACGCCGGAGGTAAGTTCGATCAGAACGCGTACAAGGTCTCCGGAGGTCTGCACGGTGTCGGAGTTTCTGTCGTCAACGCCCTCTCCGAGTGGCTTGTCGCGACCGTGAAGAGGGAAGGGAAGGTCCACAGGCAGTCGTACCGCTACGGTGTGCCCGACGGCCCCATCGAGGTCATCGGTGAGACCGATGAGACCGGTACCACCATCTCTTTCCTGCCGGACAAGACGATGTTCGAGACCGTCGTGTTCGACTTCGATACCCTTCAGAACAGGTTCAGGAACCAGGCTTTCCTGAACACCAAGGTGACCATCATCTTCGAGGACGCCCGCGTCGGAAAGAAGGAGGTCTACCACTACGACGGAGGTGTCAGCGAGTTCGTCCGCTTCCTCAACAGGACCAAGAAGCCCATCCATGACAACCCCATTGTCATCAAGGGAATGAAGACCTTCGCCGATCTCAAAGGCAGGCCTGTCACCGTCGACGTAGATGTGGCGATGCAGTATACCGACGGCTATTCCGAGGCCGTCGACTCCTTCGTCAACACTGTCTCCACCCCCGATGGAGGTACTCATCTCACCGGTTTCAGGACCGCACTCACCAAGACCTTCAATGATTACGGGAAGGAGAACAACCTCCTCAAGGACGTCGTCCTCGAGGGATCCGATACCCGCGAGGGTCTCACCGCTATCATCAGTATCCGCATGCCCGATCCCCAGTTCGAGAGTCAGACCAAGGAGAAGCTCGGAAGCAGTGTCGCTCAGAATGCCGTTTCTGCGGTCGTTTCCGAGCGCCTCAAGCAGTTCCTCGATGAGAACCCTTCCGTTGCCCATCTGCTCATCAAGAAAGCCGTCAGCGCCTACGAGGGCCGTATGGCCGCCAAGAAGGCGAGGGATGCCACCAGAAGGAAATCCCTCCTCGAATCCACCAGTCTTCCCGGAAAACTTGCGGACTGTTCTGAAAAGGATCCCACCAAGTGCGAGATCTTCATCGTCGAGGGAGAGTCTGCAGGAGGAAGCGCCAAAATGGGCCGCGACCGTGCATTCCAGGCCATCCTCCCCATCAGAGGTAAGATCCTCAATGTCGAGAAGACCCGTCCCGACAAACTCCTCGACCACGAGGAGATCAAGAACCTGACCATCGCCATCGGCGGAGGAATTGGAAAGGACTTCGACACATCGAAGATCCGTTATCACAAGGTCGTCATCATGACCGATGCCGATGTCGACGGAGCACACATCGCAACCCTGCTCCTGACCCTTTTCTACCGTCAGATGAAACCTCTTGTCGAGGAAGGTTACGTCTACCTCGCCATGCCTCCCCTCTACCGTGTATACAAAGGAAAGACCCAGAAGTACGCATACAACGACGAGGAGATGCAGAAGTACCTCGCCGAGATGCCCGGTGCCAACGTCAGCAGGTACAAGGGTCTGGGAGAAATGAATCCCCAGCAGCTCTGGGAGACCACCATGGATCCCGAGAACCGTATGATGAAACAGATCAGGATCACCGACGCCATCGTCGCCGACCAGCTGTTCTCGACCCTGATGGGCGACAATGTGGAGCCCAGGAGGGAATTCATCATCGAGCACGCGAACGAGGTCGTTAACCTGGATGTGTGATATCATGGAAGGCGAAGAAAGAATCCTTGTACAGAGTGTCGAAGGGGAGATGAAACGCTCCTACATCGACTACGCGATGTCCGTTATCGTCAGCAGGGCGCTGCCCGATGTCCGCGACGGACTGAAACCCGTTCACAGAAAGATCATGTTCGCGATGCACGAGCTGGGTCTTGCATACAACCGCCCCCACAAGAAGTCCGCCACCGTGGTCGGAGAGGTGCTCGGTAAGTACCACCCCCACGGAGACACTGCGGCATATGATGCGATGGTGAGGATGGGTCAGCCCTTCTCCCTCAGGTATCCTCTCGTGGACGGACAGGGTAACTTCGGTTCCGTGGACGGCGATCCGCCCGCAGCTATGCGTTACACCGAAGCGAGACTTTCCAAGATGGCGTCCGATCTGCTTCTCGATCTGGACCGCGATACCGTGGACTTCGTGGACAACTTCGACGGATCCCTCAAGGAACCGTCAGTTCTCCCGTCCAAGTTCCCCAATCTGCTCGTGAACGGTTCAGACGGTATCGCCGTCGGTATGGCCACCAAGATGCCTCCGCACAACCTCCGCGAGGTCTGCGATGCGATCATCTACACCATCGACAATCCGGAAGTGGACATCGCCAAGCTCATGGAGTTCGTTCCCGGACCCGATTTCCCGACCGGCGGTATCATCAACGGTAAGGCGGGCATCGTGGAGGCGTACACCTCCGGCCGCGGAAGGATCAAGGTACGTTCCAAGACCCACTATGAGGAGATGAAGAACGGAAAGACCTCGATCATCGTCGACGAGATCCCTTATCAGGTCAACAAGGCCGAACTGGTCAAATCCATCGCGGAACTCGTCAAGGATAAGGAGATCACCGGCATCACCGACCTCCGTGATGAGTCCGACAGGAAGGGAATGCGCATCGTCATCGAGCTCCACAAGGACGCCATCCCCGATGTCGTTCTCGAGAACCTGATGAAGAGGACCCAGATGGAGATTACCTACGGAATCATCAATCTGGCACTTGTGAACAACAAGCCCACTCTCCTCGGACTCAAGCAGCTCATTGAGCACTACATCGCCCACCGCAGGAGTGTCGTCACCCGCAGGGTCAAGTTCGAACTGAACGAGGCTGAGAAGAGGTTCCATATCCTCGACGGTCTCATCAAGGCACTGAACATGCTCGATCAGACCATCGAACTGATCCGCGCATCCAAGACCGGTGCAGAGGCCAACGAGGGACTTCAGAAACTGCTGTCCATCGATCAGGTGCAGGCACAGGCCATTCTTGACATGAGGCTGCAGAGATTGACCGGACTTGAGATCAATACCATCCGTGACGAGTACAATGCACTCATCGTCAAGATGAACGACCTCAAGGACATCCTCGCCACCCCTGCAAGGATCGACGCCATCATCAAGGACGAGCTGAAGCAGATGGAGGACACCTACGGTGACGACCGTCTCACTGAGATCAACAACAACGCTCTTGATGTCGACGCCGAGGACCTGATCCCCAAGGAGGACATGGTGTACACCCTCTCCGAGGACAACTACATCAAGAGGATCCCGCTGAGAACCTACCGCCAGCAGACCCGCGGAGGCGTCGGCCTCACCGGAATGCAGACCAAGGAGGGAGACGTCATGAAGAACATGCTCGTGGCATCCTCCCATACCTATCTTCTGTTCATCACCAACACCGGTCGTATCCTCTGGCTCAAGGGATACAACATCCCCGAGGGAAGCAGGCAGTCCAAGGGTAAGCCCATCATCAACATGCTTTCCGATCTGCAGCCCGAAGAGTCCATCACGAACATCATTCCCACCAACGAGTTCCCTGACGACCGCTACCTCGTGTTCTGCACCGAGAACGGGCTTCTCAAGAAGACCGCGATGAGCCAGTACGGAAACATCCGCAACAAGGGTATCAAGGGCATCAAGCTCGATGACGGCGACAGGCTGATCGAGACCTGGATGACCGACGGCAACGACGAGGTCATCCTCGCCACTGCAGGCGGTTCTGCATGCAGGTTCGACGAGTCCGAGGTTCGCCCCACCGGAAGGGACACCATGGGGGTCAGGGGAATGACTGTCCTCAACCATGACAAGGTGGTCTCCATGGCCGTCGTCAAGTCCACCGATCTTCTTCTCACTGTGACCGAGAACGGATTCGGAAAGATCTCCACCGTCGATGACTACAGGAAGACCCACAGGGGAGGCAGAGGTGTCATCACCATCAAGACCACCCGCAGGAACGGCGACGTCGTCAGCGTCCGCAGGGTCAGCGACAACGATGAGCTCATGGTTATCTCCAAGTCCGGAAAGATCATCCGTATGAAGGTCGACTCTATCCGCAAGACTGGCCGCAATGCGCAGGGCGTCAAGATCATGGAGCTCAAGGACGACGATGTCATCGTCTCCGTGGTCCCCATTGTGAGCACCGACGAAGAGGTCCCGGGAGAGACCCAGAATACCGAATGAACAGGCCTGGGAGGGGGACACACCCCTTCCCACAAGTTTATAATGGTTGAGTCGATAGGGGAAAATTAAGCCGCCGTAGCTCAGTTGGGAGAGCGCGTGACTGAAGATCACGAGGTCGCTGGTTCGAGCCCGGCTGGCGGCACCATGCTTTTTTCTCTTTATCAATTCGATCGTTTTGGTCGCAGGGATTCCAATGAGCGAAGAAAGTTTCGATGAGGTTCTGATAGATATCAAGACCACGGAACTCACCCTTTTCGAGGTGCTGGCACGTATTGACCAGTACAAACAGGATCCCCGTTACAGCAATTATGAGATTTTCCTCGACGGTGACAGATATGCCATCGTCGCACGTCTGAAGGCGAGATGATGGTATACGAAAAGAGCAATCGCAGAGGCCGCATGACCATCGGGATCTACAATGCGTACGACCCCCGTAATTTCCGCGAACCCCACCGCAGGGTAATCGCCCGTGCTGGTGATCTGGCACTTGCGTTCGGAATGAATCTGGCACTGTTCGGTTTTCCCATTCCTGAGGATTGCCGCACCCCCAAGGAGATCGCGGATTTTATCGCAGGGACGACCAGTATCGGCGGACACGGGGACAACTTCGTTCAGCTGGCAGAGCTGGGACGTTTTCAGACCTTCCCGTTCCCCGCCCGTGGGTTCCCTCCGCAGCTGGGGAAGGTGGTGCTCACCACCTGCTGCCCTGATGCGAAAAAACAGATGACAACAGCACAGCTGGCACAGTTGGTCGACGGAGGTCAGAGCATTCTCTTGATCTTCGGTATCGGGCCGCACGGAACCCCCAAGGAGGTCCATGCCATGTCCGAAATAGATTTCGAGGTCACCGGCGGAAATTACTCGCTGGAGACCTGCACCGCACTCGGAGCGGTGTGCGGCGCATTGGACTGCAAACTCAACAAATGAGCACTTTCAATAGTGCTCATATGTGAGTTTCTCAGGTGCGAAGTAGACCCCGCTGCCCTCTTCTACGCGACCGACGACCTTTGCGTTGGAATACTTCTTTGCAATATCCTCGGCATCCTCTTCGGGCGCGATGATAGTGAATCCCATACCCATGTTGAAGGTCTGGTAGATCTCCTGGGACTCGATGTTTCCGAGTTCCTGAAGGATACCGAAGACGGGGTTGGGCTTGATGGGGTCGTCGATGGTGTATCTGAGACCTTTTCTCATACGCAGGATGTTGCGGAGTCCTCCGCCGGTGATGTCCACAAGTCCGTGTACATTATGATCCCTGGTGATCTCCAGGACCTGTTTCACGTAGATTTCAGTAGGCGTGAGAAGTTCCATACCGATGGATTTCTGGAGTCCTGGGACATTGTCTTTGAGACCGATATTGTTCGCCTCGACAACCTTCCTTGCGAGGGTGAGTCCGTTGGAGTGGAGACCAGACGCCTGAAGCGCCACGATGACATCTCCCTTCTGACAGGTCTCACCTGTGATGACCTTGTCCTTGTCGACGATACCCATGCATGTTCCGGACAGGTCGAGTCCGTTGACGATCTCGGGGAGGACGGCGATCTCTCCTCCGACGATCTCCATATCGGAAAGCTCGGCACCTTTGTTCAGGCCGATACCGACCTGCTGGGTGATCTCGTCGTCGGGCTTATCGATGGCAATGTAGTCCACAAAGGAGACAGGCTCTGCGTTCACACAGATGGTGTCGTTGACGTTCATGGCGATGCAGTCGATTCCGATGGTGTCCCAGATGCCGAGTTCCTCTGCGATGAGGATTTTGGTTCCGACACCGTCGGTGGCGAGGGTCACATACCTGTCCCCGAAATCGATGAGACTTGCAAAAAGACCGGATTTCTGGACCATCTGTCCGAATCCCTTTCTGCGGTATTTCAGTTCGCTGACGAGAGAACCGATAGAACTGGATTTTTTGTCAATGTTAACTCCGGCTTTTGAGTATGTCCAGCCTGCTGCCATATTATCGTGCGTCTGTATGGGTTTAAGTTATTAGGCTTTTCCAAAACATAGTTACGTTCTTATCGGCGGAGTGGATAGTGACCTCTGTGTCAGACCTTCATGACCGTTGGGTCGCGGAACGCCGCAGGGAGTATTACTATCGTCTTGCCAAGAAAATGGACTACCGTTCCAGGGCATCCTTTAAATTGCTCCAGATCGACGACCGTTTCAAGATCTTCAAGGAAGGGGACTCTGTGGTGGACCTCGGAGCCTGTCCCGGAGGCTGGTCCCAGGTCGCCAAAGAACGTGTCGGCGAGTCCGGACAGGTCATCGGCGTGGATCTTAGGTACATTCATCCTCTGGACGGCGTGTCGTTCATCATCGGAGACATCACCGACGATGCGACCATGATCAAACTTCTCGATATGGTCGGAGGAAAGGTGGATGTCGTCCTTTCCGACATGGCACCCAATATCGCCGGAGCCTATTCTATGGATCATGCGAGGTCTATCGAACTCTGCATGTATGCGGTCGATGTCTGCGACCGTATTCTGAAGAACCACGGCAAACTCGTGACGAAGGTGTTCCAGGGAGATCTTTTCGACGGATACATCAAGGAACTTGAGAAGAGATTTGAGAAGGTCACCGTCCATTCTCCGAAAGCCTCCCGTCCGACATCTTCTGAGTTATACGTCATCTCCACCGGATTCCTGGGACTTCACAATGTGAAACCCAAGAACCTTGTCAAGGAAGAGGCGAAACCTGAGTTCTCGGCCAAAGGCGGAAACTTCTGATCAGTCCCAGAACTGTTTGGTTTTGGCGTAGTTGATCTCGGACGCCATGATATCGCGGATGAGACTGTCCTCATCAGCATGCATCTTCGACAGTATTCTTGCTGCAGTGTCCGGTCCGATGCCTCTTCCTGCCAGGACCAGGGCCGCACCGCCACCGTAGGAATTGATGAGGTTGGCGTTCTTTCTGATACGGCGGTCGACGGCTGCTGTGGAACCCGGACCTCCGAACTTCTTGAAATCATCGCGTTCGTAATCTTTCAGGAGGGCGACCATCGTTCCTCCGCATTTGGAACAGACTATCTTCCGAGGCACATCGCACACCCTCATCCTGTGCTGGGTCTTGCATCTGATGCACGATGCATAGAGGACCTCGTCCTCTAGCCTTTTCTTCATGGCCGCGAGGATGGCATGATCCGCTCTCGCAGGCTGCATGAGCTCCTTGGTGGCGGTGATTCCTTCGAGACCGATACGGGAGATCCCACCTCCGACGATGGTGATCTCTCCGTTGTAGATCATCCGAAGGACACGTTCTGTGTTCGGGATGTCAAGATCTTCTTTCAGTACCTTGTTTATTGAATCGTTGAATGCAGGCGTATCCCGGTGAAGATCGAAGAGGCGGCCGTAATTGATGAATCTGCGGTCGGCATTTTTCTCTATGATCCCGAACTTCTTTGCGACGTTCATGAATCTCCATCTGAGGTAGGACGAGTTCATAATCGTCAGTCTGCTGTATGCTTCGACGGTTCCGGGTTTCAGCCCTTTGAGGATCTCGACAATCTCATCCGCACGGACGTCATGTGGCAGCGAGATGATTATGCGGTACGCATCAGTGCTGACCCCTATGCTCTCTCCCATACGAGACATCAGCAGCGCGGAGACAATCTTTGACAGGGTGTCGTTGACCCTGCTTCCGAAACAGCAGTTGATAATGGCAAGTCTGTTGCCTGATTCTACGGTGATCACCTGGTCTGACGGCATTACCCATCTTTCCATCTGATCATCAAGGTATTCGGTGACTTTGGCCATCGCATCGGCGTCAGCAGGATAATCGTTAAAATTTCTTAGACGACGAAGTTTTCCCACTTCCATTGCCACCTCGAACGGAACCGGAATGTCCGATCCGACCCATGCCGGGACTGTACCGATGGTGCGTGCCTCTTCGACGAGAAGCTCATCCTCTCTTTGTTCAACGATCCTCCAGGTGCGGCCTTTGGCGATGAAAAGCGCCATTTCTCCCTCGCTCTCCAGTGCGGCGACGAAGTTCTCGTCGAGAGTACCGATGATCCCCCTGGTCGCTATGTTGCGGATGAGGTAGGTCTTCTCATCGGGGATCATTGATATGTTTTCGAAGAAGTAGTTCATTCCTTTGCGGGACTTTTTCAGTACATTGTCATAGTTCATCACCATTTTAATGGACTGCAGCTGTGCAAGGGTGTCGTCGAAGGTCTTCCTATCAAGATTTCTGAACGGGAACGATCTTTTCACAAGAGCATAAGCATCATCAGGCACGACCTCTCCCGCCATGGTCATGGCGATGATCTGGTTTGCCAGCACTGAGAGGGGATTGTCACGGCCTACGTTACCCTCCATCAGTTTCGCTTCGCACCGACGGGCCACGATCATGGCCTCAGCAAGTTCATCTGGGGCAGTGGCGAGAATTTTCGCGTGTATCTTTCCGCCGACCCTATGGCCAGCACGTCCGGCACGCTGTGTCATTCTTGCAACACGTCTCGGAGAGTTGTATTGGATCACCAGGTCTGCACTTCCGATATCAATACCCAATTCAAGCGATGAAGTGCAGATCAGTGCTTTCAGTTCCTCGTTCTTGAAACGGTCCTCGGTCTCCGTACGTATCTCTTTGGAAAGGGAACCGTGGTGGACCTCGAGAGGATAGTTCTCATCCCACATGTGGTACCTGGACCCGATCCATTCTGCGGTCTCTCTGGTATTTACGAAGAAAAGTGCGGATTTGACACTGTCCATGAGCTCTTTCGCTCTGATCATCACCGCCAGGATGTCGGGGTCGCTCTGTAGTTTATCCTTGAGCTGGGACTGGTCACCCTTCAGAACGGGGCATTCCACCGAGATCGAAAAATCACGATGAGTGTCATGTCTGCAGAGGTCTGCTGTGCGGCCGGTCCCCGTAAGGTATTCGAGGACCGTCTTTGTATCTCCGACCGTGGCCGAAAGCCCGATACGCTGGAACTCGCCGGAAAAGAGAGTGAGTCTTTCCAATGCCACCGCAAGCTGGGCACCTCTTTCGTTTCCTGCTAGTTCGTGGATTTCGTCGATCACGACCCATCTGACATGTTTCAGATGTTCCCTCAGATTCTTACCTATGAAAAGGACCTGAAGCGTTTCAGGCGTGGTGATGAGGATCCTCGGAGGATCTTTGGACTGTTTCTGCCTTTCATATGAGGATGTATCACCATGTCTCACTCCGACGGTGATCCCCAGTTCCGAACCAAGAGAATCCATCCTTTTGAGCATGTCGCGGTTCAGTGCCCTCAGCGGCGTGATGTAGATACATTCAATCCCCGCCCCTGGACCTTCGCGGTAAAGCATGTCGAAGATCGGCAGCATTGCGGATTCGGTCTTTCCGATACCTGTCGGAGCGACCACAAGAACGTTCTTCCCTTTCAGGATCTTCGGAATGGCGTCCTTCTGGGGATCTGTCGGGTCGGTTATGCCCCTTTCTTTCAGAACCTCGTTGAGTTTGGGAGAAAGGTCTGTGAAGGGCATGATAAAAATAGCCGACCGGGAGAATGGGCCCGGTCGGCCGAAGTTAGTGTGTTTATGCTTTGGGTTCTTCTGCGGGTTCGGCAGGTGCGGTGACCTGAAGGAGGATCTCGGAGACGTCGACTACCTTGATCTTCGAACCGATTGCCTTGGCACCCTGGGAAAGGTTGGTGACGCAGAACGGACAGCTGGTGACGAGGTACTCAGCACCGGTTGCCTCAGCTTCCCTGACCCTCTCGGATGCGATCTTGACAGCGAAGTTGTTGAACTGACTCTTGTATCCTCCGCCTGCACCGCAGCACATTGAGTTGACCTTGTTCCTGGGCATCTCGATGAGTTCGACACCTTTGATGGCTTTCAGGATATCCCTGGGTGCGTCGTAGACGCCCATGTGCCTTCCGAGGTGGCAGGGGTCGTGGTAGGTGACCTTGTGGTTGAAGGGCTGGAGAATTGCCAGTTTCTTCTCTTTGATGAGTTTTGCAGCGTACTGGGTGAAGTGGTAGACCTGCTGTCCTGCTTTGGCATAGTAGTTTCCGAAGTCGGACATGATGGTCTTGTAACATCCTGAGCAGGCGGCGACGAGGTCTTTGGCACCCATTCCGTCAGCTTTCTCGACGATGTGCTCTGCAGAGTCGATGGTGAGGTTGGTGGTTCCGGTCCTGAGAAGAGGTGAGGTACAGCACCATTCGTCCTCTCCGAGGCAGTTCATCTTCACGCCGGCCCTGTTGAGGACACGCACTGCGATCTGGGGGACCTGCTGCTGCCTGAAGGATCCCGTACATCCTGCGTAAAGGATGACATCTGGGACATCGTATTTGGGAACCTCTGCGGGCCACCAGTCTCCTCTGTGTTTCTGGTCTCCGCCGTAGGGGTTGTGGTTCTTGGCGATGGCTGCGGCCATGGCCTTGTGGGCACTCATGGGTCCGACACCGTTCTTGACGAGCCAGGTCCTGACGGTCTCCCAGAGTTCCACGAGCGGGATCTTGGCGTGGCAGACTGCCTCACAGTTTCCGCATCCGGTACATTTGTAGACTGCCTCGACGAAGTAGGGGTTCAGGGAAACCTCTCTCCTCATAGGCTTGTCGAGAGGGCCGGCCACGTTGAGCTGGTTGAGGTAGTAGATCTTTCCCCTGGGGGTAACAGATTCCCAGGGGGTCTGGACATGCGCCTGACAAACGGATATGCAGTAACCGCACTGTACACAGGCGGTCAGTGACTGTTCAATGTGGGGGATTTTCATAACTAGGTCCATTCTTACACCTTTCCCGCAAAAGCAGATTCGGGTATGCAGCCCTCTCTCCTTTATAGATAGTGGCTGAACAAGCTAAACGCTATTTTAAATATTTTGGTAGGGACGCTGGCTGGTGCAGATATGTGACCTTTGTACAGGGCCCATCCAAACTGTATGGAAGTGAGGTGAAAGAGCAACAGTTCCAGACGTCTGAAATCGATGCATTCGTGTTCCGAGGATGATACGCCTGCTGTTCGATCGGAAAATTACACAGTGGGATGAAAACCAGAACATGGTGGGCCCAGCCGGATTTGAACCGGCGGCCACCCGATTATGAGTCGGGCGCTCTACCTAGCTAAGCTATGAGCCCAATATATGCGGGATAATATTCGTATTAATATCAATTTCCCTGCTTTTTGCCGTGTTCGGATCTTGATTCTTTCGATCTGGGCCGAATTGTTCCGAAGGCAGTGCGGGATAGATATCCTCTGAAATGTGCCAGACGTCACGTTTCGTGAGGGAACTTAATGGAAAACAATACGAAGTCCAGACTCGAAATCGCGTGAACACCGAAACCGAAGTGTAAAGAAAAGATGGCGCCGTCGCACGGGATCGAACCGTGGACCTTGTGATTAACAGTCACACGCTCTACCGACTGAGCTACAACGGCTTAGAATCTGTCAACAATCCCCGATATATTAATTTATCCCCAGGCCTTTTTGACGGAATCTGGCACTGAAACTGTCATTTCTCGTATGTTTCTTTGCGGACCGAATTGATACGTTCGATCAGTTCGTCCATTTCCGAGGAGACATCGTTCATGAATTCATCGTACTTTTCAGTGACCATTGCGCCTTCAGGGGTGGCGACGATCAGGCCTTCCTTCTCAAGAAGTCTCAATGAATAACGGACCTTGTGTTTGGGAATACCCAGAAGTTCGGAGAGGCGGATAATCCCGACAGGCTGGTTGTGTTTGGTCGTTTTCAGCATGAGAATGTGGCGCTCGATGCGATCCATCTTGTCGAATGTTCCTGAAAACAGCCTGTCACTCATTGACACGGAGATTGTTTCGGGGTTGATAAGATTAACTGGAACGATGGCCCAATGTTCCGAAAAAAGTCGGGTAAAGCCCGAGCTGGAACATGGTTAGTGGGTTTGATGGAAGGGGGGATGGGGCCTCAGCGGCCGTACCATTTCTGGATTCCCCACCTTCTGTAGTTTACGTAGAATCCCTGAATGAAGGAACCACAGCAATCCAGTGCCTTCTGTTCTGCTACATCCTGGTCCTCTTTGGAGGGTCCAGCGGCTTTGTAGGTCTTGTAGCAGTTGAGACATTGGAAACATGCAGTAAGGGGAGCTTTCCTATCGAATCTCATTGTCCAGGGATACGTTCCCCCATTTAAATAATCTGCGGGCCGGATATGGGCGTGTTTCCGCAGTCCAGGCCCTAAGGAATGCGGTCCGGCTGGATGTCGGAACGACGAGGATCTGTGAATCAAAGCTATAATATGAGGGGTTGGATGGATTTGGCGCAATGTTTTCAGATGAAGATGCCGCCGTTCCGTATACCCATCCATCAACAGACCCAGATCTAGGTTTTCGGATCCGAATTTGTTCTGTCAAGTACCCTTCTTGTCAATTGGAAATATCTTCATTTTCTTTCATTTACTGGTCTTAGGACCTGTCCAACTTAACGTATTCTTACTTAATGCTTATAAAGTTAAATAACATCACCCGACGCTATGAATAGAATTAAGGTCATCAACGAGCCGTCTGAGCTTGTGCCTATGCTCAGAGCTGTTGACACTCCCGTCAAAAGGGATGTTCTCAAAGAGGTGACCCTTGAATGGAAGACCGCCGACGAGATCGAGAAGAAATTCGGTCCCGAAGGACGTGAGGCCACGATCTTCTTCGAGAAAATGAAGCTGGTCGAGACCCGCTGGATGTCCGTCAATGGTAACTATCCCGAGAAATCCTATCACACTTATTACACCGCATTCAGCATCAACGCGCAGTGGCCCGTCTACGAGATCAGTGACGTTCTCTCTGCGGCCATGATGAGTGAAGAGGAGTTTGCTCTTATCGAATCTAAGATCCTCGAGCAGGTCGGAACCGGCAAGTTCTCGGGCGACGTCGCCGAGACCCTGGGACTTTCATCCACCATGCTCAAGAGCCTTGTCCGCAGGTCTGTCAAGATGGACTACCGCGGCCACAGGATCGAACCGATCAAAGATGAGTGAACATGGCTGACATCTGGATTATGAGGATCGGTCACCGCCCTGAGAGGGACAAGCGTGTGACCACCCATGTCGCCCTGTCCTCGAGAGCATTGGGGGCCAAAGGTATTTTTGTCGATACCGAGGACCCTGTCCTTGAAGAGAACATCCGTAGCGTGGTCGGAAGGTTCGGAGGAGACTATCAGATTCGTACCGGAGTGACCTGGCAGGAGGCATTGAAAGATTTCAAGGGAAAGGTGGTCCATCTGACCATGTACGGTCAGAGAGTGGACGAGGCCCTTCCGAAGATTCCTCACGACGAGGACATAATGATCATCGTCGGTGCCGAAAAAGTTCCTGCTGAAGTGTACCAGAGGGCCGATTTCAACGTTTCCGTCGGAAACCAGCCTCATTCGGAGATCGCGGCATTGGCGATCTTCCTGTACCAGTACACAGGCGGAACACACCTTTACGAAGACCGCGACGGCCAGATGACAGTGATTCCCAACGAAAGGGGGAAAACCGTTGTCAACAAAGACGACTGAAATTCCGACTGACAAACAGTGCATCGATTATCTTTGGGACGCTGGCTGTAAAAAGCGCGTCGTCGTGCACTGTGCCACGGTCCGTGCCGTGGCTGAAGAGATGCTGAAAGGGATCCCGCAGGCCGATAAGGACACCGTGATCGCAGGTGCGCTTCTCCATGATATTGGACGTTCCCGTGACCACAGTATCATGCATGCCTACCTTGGATCGCAGATAGTTCACGATCTGGGTCTTCCCGATGTCCTTGCGGAGATCGTCCGCAAGCACACCGGTGCGGGACTCGACCAGCAGGATGTCGAAGAAATGGGCCTGCCTCCGGGAGACTACATGCCTTCCACTCTGGAGGAGAAGATCGTTGCCCACGCGGACAACATGGTGAGCGACAACAAGGTCGTATCCCACATGCATTCTGTGGACAAACTCCGCAACAAGGGCGCGGAACGCGGTGCCGACCGGGTGGAGAAACTTCATCAGGAACTGTCCGCGCTTTACGGCAAGGACCTCGATACCATCATCGATGTGATCGGGGAATACCCCAGGCTCAAACACGTCAAACCTTGATCAAATCCGCAGGGCCTGCACAGGTTCGGACCCTGCATTGTTTTTCCTAGTTGTAATAATTCTATACCTTTATAGTATAGAACGGGTATCTGAACAGTGATTGAAATGGTCACTGAACTTAACGGAGAACAGTTTGAAGCATTTGTGAAACAGAGCGGTATCGTCGTCGTCGACTGCTGGGCCCCCTGGTGCGGACCCTGCAGGAGGATGGGGCCTATAATCGAAGAGGTCGCCAACGATCTCGCCGGACAGGTCGCTGTCGCAAAACTTAACACCGATGAGAACCAGGATATCGCCGCCAGGTTCGAGATCAACGCGATCCCCACCCTTCTCTTCTTCAAGGACGGTGTCGCAGAGGAGCCTCTCGTGGGACTCAGGCCCAAAGAGGACATCCTCGCCTACATCAAGTCTCTTTGAGGCCACATCATGGGCGTCGATGTCGCGATCATAGGGGCAGGCCCTGCGGGCATACAGGCCGCGATCCATGCTGCCAGGAAGAAGGTGTCGGTAGCGCTTATCGGGAAGGTCGCCAACAGTGCGACGTTCGGTATCGAGATCGACAATTATTTCGGTGAGGGGAAATGCTCCGGCACCGGACTGCTCGAGACCGGCCTTGGACAGGCCAAGTCCTTCGGTGCCTCGGTCGTCGATATGAATGTCCTTTCCCTGGGCCGTTCCGACAGGGGATTCAGCATCTCCCTGGAGGACGGTTCAGACATATGTGCCAGATCTCTGGTTTTGGCGACCGGTATCCGCCGCACGAAGCTCGGAGTTCCTGGCGAGAAGGAGTTCGCCAATGGTAAAGGCGTCAGTTACTGCGCTATATGCGACTGTAACTTCTACAAAGGGAAGACGGTCGTCATCACTGGCGGGGAATCCGAGGCCGCGGTGGCCGCCGAACTCATGACGAAATACGCATCGAAGGTGTACTGGGTCTTTTCAAAATTCACCGCTTCGGAGAATCTGATCTCTGCTGCGAAGAAGGCCGGGGCCGAGATGATCGAGGCATCGATCGTCAGTATCTCAGGAGAGACCAAGGTGATCTCCGTGACCCTCTCCGACGGAAAGGAGGTCCCTACCGACGGAGTGTTCATCGAACTCGGAGGCAGGTCCTCTGCCGACCTCGCCATGGACATCGACCTCATGCCGGAGATCGATGATTCCCTCAAAGTGGACCGCTCCTGCGCCACATCGGTTCCGGGAGTGTTCGCCTGCGGCGATGTCACCGGGAGGCCGTGGCAGGTGGCCAAGGCAGTGGGTGAAGGTGCCGTGGCCGGGCTCTCCGCAGCAGATTATTCCAAAAAGATGATACAATGACTGTGCAGACCCTTATCTCAACAATGCTTCGGGAGGAAGGGGGCTTCCAGAAGGCCTTCCGCGAGATCCTCGACCGTGAAGTGAATATGACCCTTAATGAATTCTGTCAGGTCTCTGGAATATCTCAGAGCACCATGTACAAGATCCTCGAGGAGCGCAGGGAGCCCAATCTGCGTACCGTCAGACAGATCATAAAGGCACTCGAAAGGCTCACCCGCAAGGATGAGGAGAAGTTCATCGCGGTCATCGCCTCTCCGCAGTTCATGGAGGGTCTTCCTCACACCATGGACACCACGGAGAACGGAAAGGTCGTGCTGAGAGAATACGCAGTCTCCACCGTGGAGGACGCCATCATCGCAGCGGTACGTGCGGAACGTGAAGGTTCGCTCGGGGTCATTTGCGCACCCATCGTCGCCAGTACCATCGAGAAGATCCTGAGCATCAGGGTGTATTCCGCATATCCCCTTGACAGTGTCATAAGGATCCTCGACGATATCAGGCACGATTTCTGAGTTCCTCGATAATTGTTAATATATATGCTTAACTTTGTACGTATCAAGGTTAAGCATGTTCGAACTTCAAGTTGTGTCCAATACCCCGATGACAGGTGTCGACGATGTCGATGTCCTAGCTGAGACCTTTCTCGTACAGATCGGTTATCTTCCGAAAGGATACGACCCACGTTCGGCAGGTGCATTATCAGTAAGGGACAGCATCCCCTACCGTCTTTTCATGGATTTTCTCATGAAGAATCCGTCCAAGGCGTGGACCGCCGAGGAACTCGCTGCTCTTCTTGACACCTCCAAACCCACTGTGTACCGCCACCTCAACAAGCTCCGTTCTATGGACATCCTGGAGAATGCGGACGTTCCGGGCAGTGACGGTCAGACCAGAAAGGGGTTCCGTATCCGTTACGGCGACCTTGCAAAGGCGTGGAGCTTCACCGAGGCGAATGTGGAACTCGCGATGGAGAACTACAAAAAGACGGTTCTCCGTTTCCAGCAGCTGGTCAAGGAAAGGGCGGAGAAAAGCTGAATGGCGAGCATCGTTGCCGAGCGTCTGCTGGAGGCTCTCCGTGCCGGAGAGGTCACCGACCGTGACGGGTTCCAGCGCTTGAAGATGAAGTACTGCGCCAAGTACGGTGCAGAGAAGGTACCCTCCAATTCCGAGATCCTGGCACTTGTGCCCGAGAGCGAGAAGAAGACGTTCCTTCCGATCCTCGTGAAGAAGCCGATGCGTACCGCCAGCGGTGTGGCCGTGGTCGCGGTGATGACCTCTCCGTATCCGTGTCCGCACGGAAAATGCGCATACTGTCCGGGAGGGGTTTCGAACAATTCACCTCAGTCCTACACCGGAAAGGAACCGGCCGCCCGCCGTGCATCCATGAACCGTTTCGATCCGTTCGATCAGGTCACAGCGCGTCTGGTGCAGCTGGAGGAGATCGGTCACGACACCGATAAGATCGACCTCATCATCATGGGCGGGACGTTCACCTCCCGCAATCCGCAGTACCAGGAATGGTTCGTCAAGAGATGTCTCGACGCCATGAACGGCACCGTTTCCGCAGATCTCGAATCCGCGCAGGAACTCAATTCCCATTCAAAACGCAGGTGCATCGGACTCACTGTGGAGACCCGCCCTGATTACTTCCGCAGGAAGGACCAGATCCAGAGGATGATGCTTCTCGGTGCCACCAGGGTGGAGCTCGGGGTGCAGATCCTCGACGACGATGTACTGAACGGTGTCGAACGCGGCCACGGTGTCGCGGAGGTCATCGATGCCACCCGCGAATGTCGTGGTCTGGGTCTTAAGATATGCTACCATCTGATGCCCGGTCTTCCCAGCTCCTCGCCGGAGAAGGACATGGCATCCTTCCAGAAGTGTTTCGCCGATCCGGATTTCCGCCCGGACATGCTGAAGTTCTATCCCACTCTGGTGATCCCCAACACAAAAATATACGACATGTGGGCCGAGGGAAAATACGCTCCGTACTCGACCGAGACCGCTGTGGAACTCCTTTCGAAGATGAAGTCCCAGATACCCGATTATGTGCGCATACAGCGTATCCAGAGGGACATTCCGGTGCCGGAGATCGCGGCAGGTATCCTGAAGAGCAATCTGCGTCAGCTGGTGCAGAAGAACATGTCCGATCACGGGATGGCCTGCAGGTGTATCCGCTGCCGTGAGGTGGGCCATACTGGTGCGGTCATGGAAGATGAATCCCTCATAGTGCCAGAGGTCCTGGAGTATGAGGCCGCGGGCGGTACCGAGCGTTTCATCTCATTCACTTACAAGGATTCCCTGGTCGGATATGTGCGTCTCCGCACCACTCCCGAATCGGACATCGCCTATATCCGCGAGCTTAAGGTGTTCGGCAACGAGACCGCGATCGGAGCGGTGGCAGAAAGCTGGCAGCACCGTGGTTTCGGAAGAAGACTGGTGGCACGTGCCGAGGAGATCGCCAGATCGGAGGGAAAGACATCGGTCCGCATAACAAGCGGGATCGGCGTCAGAGAGTATTATGCATCTCTGGGATACCATCTTGAAAGGCCGTACATGGCAAAGGATCTCTGAGATCAGTTGTAGAACGGGATGTCACTCCAACGGTCCTTCCTCTTCTTGATTTCGCTGCCCATCTGTTCGTACTGTTTCAGGAGGCTGTCGTTGACCGACGGCTTGATGACCTGCAGTGCGGTGTTGAAATCCTCGGCGTTGACGGTCTCCGTACGGGGGTCGCGGCGGTATGCGTTCAGTCCCGCTTCACGGCAGAGCGCGAATATGTCTGCACCCACGAAACCGTCTGTCGTTTCTGCGATATAATTCAGATCGACATCATGTCCCAGAGGCATCTTTTTGGTATGCACCTTGAGGATGCTGAGCCTTCCTTCGAAGTTCGGTTTTCCGACCAGGATCATCCTGTCGATCCTCCCCGGACGGAGCAGGGCGGGGTCGAGCATGTCGGGACGGTTGGTGGCCGCCATGACCAGGACATGATTGAGCTGTTCGACTCCGTCAAGTGAGGTCAGAAGCTGTGCGACGACGCGTTCCCAGGCCTCGCTGTTCTCTCCGCCTCTCTTGGGTGCGATGGAGTCGATCTCATCGAAGAAGATGATCGAGGGGGCCATCTGTTTCGCACGCTTGAAGATCTTCCTGATGGCCAGTTCACTCTCTCCGAGCCACTTGCTGGAGATCTCGGGGCCGTTGACAAGGATGAAGTTGGCGCCCGATTCGTTGGCGATGGCTTTGGCGATGAGGGTCTTTCCGGTTCCCGGAGGGCCGTACAGCAGAACGCCCTTTCCGGGCGATATACCCAGACGTTCGAATTCTCTCTTTTCCTCTTCGGGAAGGAGGGTGTCACGGAGCTCGTTGCGGATGTCGTCGAGTCCTCCGATGTCGTCCCAGGTGACCTTGGGCACCTCGATGGAGACCTCCCTCATTCCACTGGGTTCCACCTCGCTGAATGCGTCCACGAAGTCCTTCATGTTCACTTTCATGGACTCCAGGACCTCCTGCGGGATCTGGCCGTCCGGATCCAGGTCATGCATGTATCTGCTCAGGCATTTCATGGCGGCCTCTCTTGCAAGTGCCGCAAGGTCTGCGCCCACGAACCCCTGGGTCATTCTTGAAAGGGTGTCGAGGTTCACATCTTCCGCCAGCGGCATGTTGCGGGTGTGCACCCCGAGGATGTTCTCCCTGCCCTGACGGTTGGGCACGCCGATCTCTATCTCTCTGTCGAAACGTCCTGGTCTTCTGAGTGCTGGGTCTATCGAATCCTCACGGTTTGTGGCACCGATCACGATGACGTTTCCGCGCCCGCCCATCCCGTCCATGAGGGACAGGAGCTGGGCCACGACCCTCCTTTCCTGTTCGCCGAGGGTGTTCTCACGGTTCGGTGCGATGGAGTCGATTTCGTCGAGGAAGATGATGCTGGGAGCGTTCTTCTCGGCTGTCTGGAACAGTGTGCGGAGCTTGCTCTCCGACTCGCCGTAATACTTGCTCATGATCTCCGGTCCGCGGATCGAGAAGAAGTTCGCTCCGGACTCGTTCGCCAACGCCTCGGCGATCAGTGTCTTACCAGTGCCAGGTGGTCCGTATAGGAGGAGTCCCTTGGGCGCCGATATGCCCATGCGGTCGAACAGTTCAGGGTGTTTGAGCGGAAGTTCACTCATCTCCCTGATGCGCCTGAGCTCGTCGTTCAGTCCGCCGATATCGTCGTAGGTGGTGTTCTTGTTGTCGCGTCCGATGCCGCCGTTCTCTGCTTTGGCTGCGTTCTTGTGCTTCCTCGGTTCCTCCAGCACGACGAGTTCCGTGATGGAGGAGACCACGACCGGGCCAGAGGGGACGGTGGACACGACGTTGAAAATGGCGCGGGCACCCATCAGCGAGATGTTCTGGACCGTGATGTCCATCCCGTTGATCACGGGACGACTGATGAGGTTGTTCTTGAGGACCTCTGTGAACGTCTTGTCGACGTTCAGGCGGGCACCGTCCTCGTTCTTGGGTTCCAGGACGATCCTGTCTGCCCGGGAAGGTTCGCATTTCCTGACCTTGACGTTCTCCCCGATGGAGACCTCGGCACTGGTGCGGGTGAGACCGTCGATGCGGATGAAGTTGGTGCCCTCATCCTCGGCATCGCTTCTGAATACCTTTGCGACCACGGTCTTCTTGCCGGTGATCTCGATGATGTTGCCGATGGAGAGTCCGAGTTTGGTGTATGCGTCGGGATCGAGACGTGCGCGTCCGAACCCTGCCTCGTTCATGCGCTTCGGCATCTCCACTTTCATCGTGAGGGTTTCGACCATTGCGGGAGGATAAGTTCTCCAATATATCACTGTATCAGACGTGTTTTTGCATGAATGGCCTCAAAACGTCCAATATTTACTAAAGGCATATCACGCGATTCGGCATAATATTAAATACAATCAGCATTTGCCAATTTTACTAGCTTTGATATCAAAGGGCCTGTAGCTCAGCTAGGTAGAGCATCTGACTTTTAATCAGGTGGTCGGGGGTTCGAATCCCTCCAGGCCCGCTTGGACTTCATGAGCGATCGACGGCGGATCAAGTATGAGGAGCGAATTCAGAACATCGTTTTTTGATTGTTTTTCCCGTTGACCGGTACGGGACCAATGGAATGGTGAATACTTGGCAGACAAAAATGAAAATTCGTATAATCCGCGGCATGAGTTCGTGCCCGAGCACCACCTTCTTTCTGACGAGGAGGCGGAAGCAGTTCTTAAGGAGCTCAATGTCGACAGGGACAAACTCCCGAAGATAAAGGCGGATGACCCGGCCGTCCAGTATCTTGGCAAGGTCCACGGCACCCCCGTGGCAGAAGGGAGCATCATCAAGGTCATTAGGAAAAGCGGGACCGCAGGCGACTTCGTCGCATACAGGCTCGTCATCAATGGGTGATATTTTTGAGGGACTTGGTTAAACTATACTTCAAGGACAAGGACATCGTAAACCACCACGTGGAGTCTTTCAACGACTTCCTGGCAAATGTCCTCGATTCCGACAAGAGAGGAACTGAGAAGATCGTCAGCGAGAACCAGAACAGCAGGATGCAGAGGATCGTCGACGACATCAGGGTTCCCACCGATGACGCTGAGAGGGGTGTCATCAAGCTCGATCCCGAGCGTACCAACGGCAGGGACATCGAGATCCGTATCGGCCGCAAGAAGGACAAGAATGGAATCGCCACCGGCGAGCCCACCATCAGGGTCCACCCTCCGGAGGTCACCGAGGCCAACGGATACAAGCACAAGCTCACCCCCATGGAGGCCAGGCTCAGGAACCTCAACTACATGTCCAGTGTCGAGGTCCGCTTCGAGGTCTATGAGGACGGTGTGAGGAAAGACATTCCTGACGACGGATGGGTCCACATCGGAGAGATCCCGATGATGGTCAAATCCAACGGATGCAACCTCAACAGGGGCATCGTCGAGGAGACCATCTATGACCACAAGATCCCCCAGGCCGACTACGACCAGTTCCTCATCGACAGCAAGGAGGACCCCCGTGAACCCGGAGGATACTTCATCATCGGCGGTACCGAGAGGGTACTCATCACCCTTGAGGATCTCGCCCCCAACAGGATTATGGTCGAGTACAGCGAGAGGTACGGCACCGCCGTCGAGACCGCCAAGGTCTTCTCTCAGAAAGAGGGATACCGCGCACTGACCCAGGTCGAGAAAAAGAAGGACGGAATCCTCATGGTCTCTGTCCCTGCGGTCCCCCAGGCCATCCCCCTCGTCGCACTCATGAAGGCCCTCGGAATGGAGTCTGATAAAGAGATCCACGACCTCATCTACTCCGATGACGGCATGGAACTCACCATCATGGCCAACATCGAGAACTCCTTCAACACCAAGGACTACCCCCCGAACGGATTCCACACTCAGGATGATGCAATCGCATACCTCGAGAGGACCTTCGCACAGGGTCAGGCCAAAGAGTACAGGATCAAGAAAGTCGAGTCCATCCTCGACCGTTCCCTGCTCCCCCACCTCGGAGACAGCCGCGAGGACAGGAAGAAGAAAGCGATCTTCCTCGGACGTATCGCAAAATCCGTTCTGGAACTTTCACTTAAGAAGCGTAAAGAGGATGATAAGGACCACTACGCCAACAAGAGGCTCAAACTCTCCGGCGACCTTATGGAGGACCTTTTCAGGACCAGCTTCACGTCTCTTATTAAAGATCTGAAATACCAGCTCGAGAGGAACTTCGGCAGGAAGAAGGCGGAGTATAATATCGCCTCCTCCATCCGTCCCGACCTCTTCACCCACAAGCTCATTCACGCGCTCGCCACCGGTAACTGGGTCGGCGGACGCGCAGGAGTCTCCCAGTTGCTCGACAGGACATCCAACATGTCCGCCATGTCCCACCTGAGGAGGATCACCTCGTCCCTTACCAGGAGCCAGCCTCACTTCGAGGCCCGTGACCTTCACCCTACCCAGTGGGGTAGGCTCTGTCCCTCGGAGACCCCTGAAGGTCAGAACTGCGGTCTGGTGAAGAACGCAGCCTTGATCATCGATGTCTCCCACGCCGCTCAGGAGCAGCAGATCTACAAGCGCCTCAAGGAACTCGGTCTCGAGTCTGTCAACGAAGAGGAGACCCGTGTCTTCCTCAACGGAGACCTTGTCGGGTGCTCCCGCGACCCCCAGAGGTTCGTGGACGAGATCAGAGGCCAGAGGAGGATCGCCGCCCTCCCCAACACCATCAACATCCATTACGATCCCGAGATGAACGAGATCGTCATCAACTGTGATGACGGCCGTCTCAGAAGGCCCCTTCTCGTCCTCCGCGACGGAAGGACCCTCCTCACCAGGACCCAGGTGGAGCAGGTCAGGGAAAGCCTGCACAGCGAGAACGAAGAGGCACTCACCTGGGATGAGCTGTTCACCCTGGGCGTCATTGAGTGGATCGACGCAGAGGAAGAGGAGGACGCCTTCGTCCTTGTCTCCCCCTACGACCTGCCCAACAGGTGTCCCTGCTGTAACCACGCACTTTCCGAGACCGATGTCGACTGGATGAACCCCGGCAAGGCCGAGGACTGTATCCTCACCTGCAGGTGGTGCGATCAGACCTTCACCCTCCCGACCAAGATCACTCCGGAACACACCCACCTTGAGGTCGACCCCATGATCATCCTCGGAGTCGCCGCAGGTATCGTTCCGTACCCTGAGCACAACTCCGCACCTCGTGTCACCATGGGTGCAGGAATGGCAAAGCAGGCTCTGGGTATCTCCACCGCCAACTACCGTATCAGGCCCGACACCCGCGGACACCTCATGCATTACCCGCAGGTGCCCATGGTACAGACCCAGACCATGGATTTCATGGGATACAAGTACAGGCCCGCAGGACAGAACTTCTGTATCGCGGTCATGTGTTACCACGGATACAACATCGAAGATGCTATCGTCATGAACAAGTCCTCCGTCCAGAGGGGACTGGGACGCTCCACCTTCATGAGGTCGTACCGTGCCGAGGAACGTCTCTATCCCGGAGGAGACAAGGACCACTTCACCAACCTGTCCGACGTGGACGTCACCGGAATGCGTGATGAGGAGAAATACGCCAACCTCGACGAGGACGGTCTCATCTCCCCCGAGTCCTTCGTGGAAGGTTCCGATGTGCTTATCGGAAAGATTTCGCCCCCCAGGTTCATGGAGGATGAGAACGCAGGTGTCCTGTCGACCCACAAGTACCGTGAGACCTCCGTCACCGTCAGGCCCGGAGAGAAAGGATACGTAGACTCTGTCATCGTCACTGCCAGCGAGAACGGCTCCAGGCTCGTCCGCGTCAAGGTCAGGGACGAGAGGATCCCCGAGCTCGGTGACAAGTTCTGTTCCAGGTTCGGTCAGAAGGGTGTCGTCGGAAGGCTTGTCGACCAGTGGGACATGCCCTTCACCTCCAGCGGTATCACTCCCGATATCGTTGTCAACCCCCACGGTATCCCGTCCCGTATGACCGTCGGACACGTTCTCGAAATGATCGCAGGAAAGGTCGGTTCCATGGAGGCAAGGACCATCGACGGTACCGCCTTCTCCGGAGAGTCCGAGGACTCCATCCGTGACGGTCTCGTCAGGAACGGATTCACCAGGTCCGGAAAAGAGATCATGTACGACGGAAGGACCGGACACATGGTCGAGGCCGACATCTACACCGGTGTCATCTTCTACGAGAAGCTTCACCACATGGTATCCGGAAAGCTCCACTACAGGTCCAGAGGACCCGTTCAGATCCTCACCAGGCAGCCTACCGAGGGACGTTCCAGACAGGGAGGTCTCAGGTTCGGAGAGATGGAACGTGACTGTCTTATCGGTCACGGAGTGGCAATGGTCATCAAGGACCGTCTGCTCGACCAGTCCGACGGAACCCAGCAGTACGTCTGTAGCGAGTGCGGACACATCGCCATCCAGAACAGGCAGGGCGAACGCCACTGTCCTGTCTGCAACAAGCCTACCAGGATCCACCTCATTCAGACATCCTACGCCTTCAAGCTCCTCATGGACGAACTGCTGTCCTTGGGTGTTGCCATGAGACTTCAGCTGGGGGACTTATCATGATCGACATTATCGACAAGAAAATCAAATCAATCAAGTTCTCCTGTCTCTCCCCCGAGGAGATCAGGGCAATGTCCGCCGTCAAGATCATCACCGCGGACACCTACGACGATGAGGGCTATCCCTTCGTCGGGGGACTCATGGACTCCCGTATGGGTGTCATCGAACCCGGACTCAAGTGTAAGACCTGCGGATGCAAGGTCGACGACTGTCCCGGACACTTCGGTCACATCGAGCTCGCGAGGCCTGTGATCCACGTCGGATATGTGAAGGAGATCAAGGATATCCTCGAATCCACCTGCTGCGAATGCGGAAGGCTTCTCCTCACCAACGAGGAGATCAAAGAGAGGATCGCCAGGATGAAGGAGATCCACGACCTCGGAGGAGACACCAACGACCTCAAGCTCTACGTGAAGGACACCGTCAAGGTGGCATCCTCCAGGACCTTCTGTACGCACAAGAGGTGTATCTGCGCCAACGGGGACCACGAGGACGTCTTGTTCGACTTCGACGACATCGAGAGTCTTTATGTTCTCCGCGCCAAGGATGCCCAGGCCGGCGGATGCGACTCCATCGACGAGGACACCGAGTCCGAGCCCGAGAGGATCCCCATCGACCTCCGCGAGGGAATGGAATACATCCCCCGGCTTGAAACCGTCATCGTCAACACCCGCGTCAACGGATCAGAGGCGGCCATCGAGCAGCGTGTGGACTACGCGGTCAGCATCACCTACTGCGTCAAGGACGGCGCGAGGCTTCTCAAAGTCACCCGCAAGAAGCCCGTAGAGCAGAGCAAGATCAAGCTCGACAAGCCCACCACATTCCGTATCATCAAAGAGAACAACAAGAAGCTCACCCCCGAAGAGGTCCGCGAGAGGCTCGAGAAGGTCAGCAACGAGGACCTTCCCGCACTTGGTCTCGACCCTGCCGTCTGCAGGCCCGAGTGGATGGTCCTCACTGTTCTCGCAGTACCCCCTGTGACCGTCAGGCCTTCCATCACCCTGGAATCCGGCGACAGGTCCGAGGATGACCTCACCCACAAGCTCGTCGATGTCCTCAGGATCAACCAGAGGCTCAGAGAGAACCGTGACAACGGTGCTCCTCAGCTGATCGTCGAGGATCTCTGGGAGCTTCTGCAGTACCACGTCACCACCTACTTCGATAACCAGACCTCCGGAATCCCGCCTGCAAGGCACAGGTCCGGACGTCCCCTCAAGACCCTCGCACAGAGGCTGAAGGGTAAGGAAGGAAGGTTCAGGTCCAACCTGTCCGGTAAGCGTGTCAACTTCTCGGCCCGTACCGTCATCTCGCCCGACCCCAATCTCTCCATCAACCACGTCGGAGTTCCTGTACGTGCAGCAAGGGAGCTCACTGTGCGTATGCACGTCAACGAGCACAACCTTGAGGAGATGAGGAAGTTCGTCGGACGCGGACCTCTCGCCTTCGGCAAGTTCCTCCGCGAGGACGGAACCTACGACCTCGATGCATCCAACCAGTACGTCTCCGAGGAGCGCACCGATGTCGAGATGGATTCCGACTACCTCACCGGTGTCAACTATGTCTTCAGGAACGACGGAAGGAGGATCAAAGTAACCTCCGAGAACGCCGCCACCGTCGCGGAGAACCTCAACATCGACTATTCCATCGAGAGGCAGCTCAACGACGGACGCAACGGTGAGAGGGATATCGTCCTCTTCAACAGGCAGCCTTCTCTGCACAGGATGTCCATCATGGCCCACCGTGTCGTCGTCATGCCCGGACGTACCTTCAGGTTCAACCTCACCGACTGTGCCCCGTACAACGCCGACTTCGATGGAGATGAAATGAACCTTCATGTCCTCCAGTCCGAGGAGGCCCGTGCCGAGGCACGCATTATCATGCAGGTACAGGAGAACATCCTCTCCCCCAGGTACGGAGGACCTATCATCGGAGGAATCCACGACCACATCTCCGGTTCGTACTTCCTCACCCACGGTGATGTCAGGTTCAACAGATATGAGACCATGAACATCCTCTACAAGCTGAGCGACATCGGACTCGGTTCCGAGAAGAACTATCTGTTCGACGAACTCAACAGGGAAGGATGCAGGCCTGTCCCCGAACCCACCGGAACCGATGAGAACGGAGAGCCCTACTGGTCTGGAAAAGACCTGTTCTCCCTCGCTCTGCCTTCCGATCTCAACCTGACCTTCAGGGCAGCTGTCTGTCAGTGCGGCCCCGGATGCGGATGCAGGGCCGGTAAGGAATGCCCCACCGACGGATACGTCAAGATCCGTAACGGAAAGCTGATCTCCGGAACCATCGACAAGAAAGGTATCGGAAACAGCGACGGTAAGATCCTCGAGAAGATCGCCCGTGACTACGGTTCCGAGCGTGCCGCCAAGTTCCTTTACGATGCCACCAGACTCGCCCTCGGTGCCATCATGAACCACGGATTCTCCACCGGTATCAGCGATGAAGACCTTCCTGAGGAAGCGGTCCACCAGATCACCGAGTTCAGCAAGGAGCGTATCCAGGAGGTCCAGGACCTCGTAACCTCCTACGCCGAGGGAACCCTCAGCGAGATGCCCGGAAGGGACCTCAAGGAGACCCTCGAGGTGAGGGCGAGTTCCGTCCTCGGTAAGGCCCGTTCCCGTGCAGGAGAAATCGCAGGAGAACACCTCGGAATGAACAATCCTGCGGTCATCATGGCAAAGACCGGAGCCCGTGGTTCCATGCTCAACCTGTCTCAGATGGCAGGCTGTGTCGGTCAGCAGAACGTCCGTGGTGAGAGGATCACCAGGGGATACTGGGGCAGGACCCTCCCCCACTTCCGCAAGGGAGATCTGGGAGCTTTCGCCAAAGGATTCTGTCTGCACTCCTACAAAGCGGGTCTCGACCCCACCGAGTTCTTCTTCCACGCTATGGGAGGAAGGGAAGGACTGGTCGATACCGCTGTTCGTACCGCAAGGTCCGGTTACATGCAGAGGCGTCTCATTTCCGCTCTCGAGGACCTCAAACTGACCAACGAGAACGACGCGACCATGTACGAGAACGGACGTATCACCAACACCATCGGTGCCATCGTCCAGTTCAAATACGGTGAGGACGGAGTGGATCCGTCCAAGGCCGTGCGCGGAGCATCCGTCAACCTCGACGACCTCTTCACCGAGGTCCTCGGCGAGGACGCGGACAAACTGCTGAACCTCGACAAGAAGGAGAACGAGGGAGACGACTACGGATCCCGTGAGAAGGACCTCGAGAACTTCGAGGATGACTCCGACTACGAGGGAGACGAGGACAGTCTCGATTCTCAGAGTGATTCCGACTACGAGGGAGGCGAGTGAAATGGCAGCTAAGGATACTATCGCAGCATTGAAGAAAAGAGGCATCAGCGAAGAGGTCGCCACGGTACTTGCAACCAATTTCAAGACCATGGCCGGAATCTCCGCCGCCGGTGTCGAGGGCATCGTGAACGCAGGTGTCTCCCAGGACATCGCGGAGAGCGTAATCGCCGCCATCGGCACCCGCAAGCCCAGGGTCCGCGCCAAGCCCGAGCCCGAGGTCGGCGCTGCTGAGCCCGAGGCTCCCGCCGAAGAGACCCCTGTCGGTATCGAATATTCCAACGAGCACGTCGACACCCCCAGCGAATCCAGGCTTCTGGGTCTTTGCAAAGACAACGAGATCGAGCTCCCTCTGATGGTCATCCGCGACATCGCTGACAGGATCAAGGACTCCGAGCTCGACGACGAGGTCTGCAAGAAACTGCTCATCCGTGCACAGGAGATGTACGACGCCCACAAGATGGCACAGAACGAATCCGCCGGAGTCATGGCGGCCCATTCCATCGGTGAGCCGGGTACTCAGATGAACCTGCGTACCTTCCACGTTGCAGGAGATGCATCGGTCGCAGTTACCCGCGGTCTGCCCCGTCTCATCGAGATCGTCGATGCAAGGCGCGAGCCCAGTACTCCGTCCATGACCATCCCCCTCGTCGGCCTCGCCAAAGAGGATAAGGCCATTGCGGAGCACGTCGCTTCGGAGATTGAGATCACCACCCTCTCCAACGTCGCGGACATCGAGACCGACATCACCCACATGAAGATCCTCATCAAGTTCGACTCCAAGAAACTGGACAAACTCGATCTGGATCTCGACACTATCCTGGCACAGCTCCGCAAGATCAAAGCGGTCCGCGGACAGGTCGCCAAGGCAGGACCCGAGGACGGCGACTGTGACATCGTCATCAGCTCGGACGTCGACAATCCCACTCCCTTCACCAAACTGCTCGAGATGTATGAGGCCATCAAGAACGCACCGCTCAAGGGCGTCACCGGCATCACCAGGGCATTGGTCATCAACGACAACAACGCCTACTCCATCGTCACCGAAGGTAGCAACATGAAAGAAGTGCTGACGATCGATGGTGTTGACAAGGACCACGTCATGACCAACTCCATTCTGGAGATCGCGGACGTGTTCGGCATCGAAGCGGCAAGGAACGCTATCATCTATGAGGCGACCTCCACGCTTAAGGATGCAGGTCTGGACGTCGATGTCAGGCACATCATGCTGGTCGCCGATCTGATGACCAACGACGGTGTTGTCAGGGCAATCGGAAGGAACGGTGTGTCCGGTAAGAAGTCCTCCGTACTCGCGAGGGCGGCTTTCGAGATCACCGCGGCCCATCTGCTGCATGCAGCAATGGTGGGAGAGTCCGATAAGCTCGAAGGTGTGACCGAGAACATCATCGTCGGACAGCCTGTCACTCTCGGTACGGGAGCAATCAAACTTTATTACGATCCAAACAAGATTCCAAGTGAAATGAAAAACAAGGAGGATATTGAATGAGCGAAACAGTAGATATCAGCAGAGCATTGAAAGCAGCAATTTCCACCGGAAAGGTGGAATTCGGAGTGGACCAGACCGCAAAGGCCGTTAAGAACGGATCCGCTCAGATGATCGTCGTATCCGCGAACTGCCCCAGTTCCGATCTCGTCAACAACAAGGATGTCAAGGTCCACGTTTACGACGGAAACAACATGGAGCTCGGAGCTCTCTGCGGAAAGCCCTTCTCCGTCTCTGCTCTTGCCATCATCGACAAGGGTACATCCAACATCTTAACGCTGTGAGAAGTATGGCCGCAGATATCGTACTGACGGAGGACACCCTTCGCTATATCGCACTGTTCCAGGCCCTCACCCACACCAACGCTGTGGACTGCCTGGAGGCGGACGACAAACTCGTCTTCGTGGTCGAGAAAGGACAGGGCAACATCGCCGTCGGAAAGAAGGGCGATCATGTCATCAAACTGAGCGAGAAGACCGGAAAGAGTATCCAGGTCGTCGAATACTCTGACGACCCGGAACAGTTCGTGAAGAACGTGTTCCATGTCTACGGTCCTCAGAAGGTCGTTATCGAACAGCGCGGCAACATCACCCACGCAACGGTGACGGTCGACCCCAACCTCAAGGGAAGGGCCATCGGCAAGAGCGGAAGGAACCTGCGCATCGCCAGGGACATCGTGAACAGACATCACGATATCCAGAGCATCAGCGTGGAGTGAACTTCTCCCAAACCCTTTACTATCCTCCCATAGGGGGATAAATCACTTTTTTCTTCTTATCGGGGTACGTTCGACCTCCATCCGGTCTTCGGTGGGATAGACCTCGACGATGTAGCACCTGAACGGCAGTTCCTCACCGATCTCCTCGAGGACCCATGACGCGATCTCCATCACATTGCGGTCGCGGTCGATGAACATCAGCTCGTCTGGGACATCGTAATTTCTTCTCAGCAGAGCGGACGCGTCGTCAAGATCGTCGGCATAGATCAGGCCTTTGATGATGGTCCCGTCGTCGGTCACAACCTCATATTCCTTGGCGATGTTCTCCGCCCTGCGGATGAGCCTGTTCCTGAGCTGGATGCCGTCCTTGAAGGTTGAGGAACAGTAATGGATGGGGAGGTCGGGAAGTCTCTTCATGACCGAAATGGCGGTCTGTTCGGACCCTAAGACAGCGGAGGACAGTTCGTCTTTGATAGAGAGGTGCTGCTCATCCATCATGTGCCAGTTGCTCTCAGAGAATTCAAGCTCGTTGAGATTGGCGAATTTCACACCAATCTCGAATGCTGTTTTCAGCAGCTGGCACAGTTGATCTTCCATGCCCGGGAGGGCCGGCACCTCGATCCCCACATCGAGTCCGGAGGTCTCGACGATGGCCTTCAGATCAGTGGTTTCTATACAGTCCCAGAGGTCCTCTTTTGGGTGATATCTGATCTCGTCCAGACCTGCCGCTTTGAGTTTCTTTGCGTTCCCGAGGTCGATGATCGCGGTGTACATGTGGATGTGGTGGTCCTTACCGAACCTGTCCTTCAGGAGCTCGATGTAGTGGACGGTGCGGTCCAAAACCAGTGACGGGTCCCCGCCGGTGATGCCGGTGCCTTCGGCGTTCATGGACTCTGCTTCGCGGATCACTGCATCATCGGTGAGCGCGTGGCCTTCGTTGGCATAGACGACATCCTTTCCTTTCTTTTCGTTCGATACGGGGCAGTAGAAACAGCCTGCTTTGCACCTGCCGGTCACAAAAAGGACCATTTTGGAGCCGTTGATACAGTACTTGCAGCCTTCTGCCAACTCTCCGTTGGCGGCGGAACCGGATTCGAACTTCTGAAAGGTCATGCTTATTTCCATGCCAGAGAGAGTTATATAATGTTCGTGTGATGGGCCATTATGCAGAAGAAATCGCATCTTATTCTGGCACTTGATGAGACCGACGGCGAAAAGGCACTGTCCATCGCCCGTTCAGTGGCAGGCATCGTGGATGCGATAAAGATCAACTGGCCGTTGGTTCTTTCCGCCGGCCCGGAGATGATCACCAAATTGTCCCAGATATCCGACGTCATCTGTGATTTCAAGGTCGCGGACATTCCCAACACCGTCAGATTGATCGTGGAGCAGAGCGTCGCCCGCGGTGCATCCGCGGTCATCGTCCACGCGTTCCCCGGGAGCGACTCCCTTTCAGAAGCCGTCAAGGCGGCAGGAAAGGACGTCGCGATCTATGCGGTCACCGAGATGAGCCACCCCGGAGGAAAAGAGTTCACAGCCCCCAATGCGGAGGCTCTGGCACATGTGGGTGTCGAGTGCGGAGTCAGGGGATTCATCGCCCCTGCGACCCGTCCGGAACGCATCGCTGAGATCCGCAGGATCATCGGCGACAGGGAGATCCTCTCCCCCGGTGTGGGAGCTCAGGGAGGTTCCGCTTCGGACGCCATCAGGGCGGGTGCCGACTACGTCATCGTGGGCCGTGCGATCTACAAGGCCGAGGACCCGAGGGTCGTGGCGGAGCAGATCGCCTCCGAGATACGTTCCGTATTCTGATTTGGATTATTCTTCCATTCCTTTATCCGCCCCCTCCGTCCGGGGGCCCCTTTCTTAGTATATATTACTAGGGCAGGGTTAAATACAGCATAGGCAATTGCGCCGATACAAAAATCGACATTATGGAGATTTGAGAATGCGCATACATGCCAAAGAACAATCCAGCCCCACTGTATCTGAAGGTGAGGCATCCAAACCGTCAGTGAAAGGCGGCAATGGAAACTGGTTCAGATTGCATTGGCGCTTGCTCTCCCTGTTAGCGATTGTAATCGTGGCGTTCCTTCTGAGGTTCGTCTTCGCATACGGGATATCTGCTGGGGACAACTATGCCCTGTCAGGTGGTTCAAGCGCTTCCAACCACCTCCGCATCATCGCGGAGATTCTTGCAGGTACCTACAACCCTGCCAACGAAATCACGATGAACTACCCGTATGGAACAGCCAGCATCTCCGGCCCCTTCTTCGACTATCTTATGGCCGATATTGCATGGGTCGTCACCCTTTTCGGTGTAAGCAACGCCACTGCGGCTGCAGGAACCCTTGCATGGTCCGCACCCATTCTCGGTGCTCTTACCTGCCTTCCGGTCTACCTGCTCGCAAAGAGGCTCTTCAAAGACGAGACCATCGCCCTTGTCAGTGCCCTCCTCTACGCTGTGTTCGCCGTATCCATTCTGACCACGGTTTTCTCCAACGGAACCGAGTACCCGCTGCTCTGCTTCCTGACGGCCTGGTTCGTGTATTTCGTCGCGTCTGCCTACGACAAGGCAGATGAGCTCAACGCCACTGGCGTCAAATCCGTCCTGAAGGTTTCTTCCATCAGGGCATACACCCTTGTCGCTGGAGGACTGTTCGCCCTCATCGTTCTGACTTGGATCAGCTTCTGGGCTGCAGTCATGGTCATTTCCATCATGATGCTCATCGCCGCCATCGTTCAGCGTGTCGGCGGAAGGGACCTCGGAGTCCTTCTCGGAATCCCGATGGTCATCCTTGCAATCGGTATCATCGTCGGTGCGGTCTACTACATCCCCACCGGTCTCTGGGACGCGGTCTACCAGGGAGGATGCCTCCTTGCGGTCCTTGCGATCGTGTACAGCCTTGTCTTCCTCGCGCTTGAGAAGAAGCCTTGGGTGATGTCCATTCCCGTTACCGCGATCATCATGGTCGTCGTCGCCGTCGTGCTTGCTGTCGCAGTGCCCGAGATCTCCCACGACATCCTTGCCGGAAGCGTCCCTGTGACCGGCGAACTTGCCAAGGCCCTTGCCGATCAGTTCAGCAGGACCAGCATCTCCACCATGGCCGCCTACTACGGATGGCTTACCGTATGGTTCCCCCTGTTCTGTGGCCTCTGGATGGCATACAACTACCGTGCACACACCAGGAGCCTCCTCTACCACTTCACCATGATCTGGATGTTCGCCTCCTTCTTTGTCGGATGGTTCAGTACCGAGTACGCCATCCTTGCAGGATCGGCATTCGCCATCGCATCCGCGTATGTCATTGTCAGCATCATCCGCAAGGTCGACATGAAGGCATACCTCAGGTCCATCAGGGGCAACGGATTCAAGGCCGGTGCCAAGAAGGCCCTGAACTTCTTCCCCCTCGTCTCTCTCCTCGTGGCCGTCCTCCTTGTTGCACTGCCCACTGCAGTGTATGCGGTCGACGCGTCCACCCCCACCAATGATGAGCACGCCAACTATTTCGGCGGTCTCAGCTACACCATCAACACTTCCGACTCCACTCTCACCAACAGCGCCTGGAACCACTACAGCAACCAGGTCAAGGACGGTGCCCTCGTTTCCTGGTACGGCTATTCCGATGCCGCAGCCCAGTACGGCGGATTCTCCACCATCACCAGTTCCAACGGCGGCGGTGCCTCCGCTATGGCATCTGTCTATCTGTCGAACGGCAGTTCTGGTGCTCTCGCCTCCCTGATCGTCCGTCTTGCCGAGGACAACGCGGCGAAATACACTGATGAGTTCAGTGAGTATGACGAACTCGATGAAGCCGGTGTACCTTACATCGTCAAGATCATCGACGATGAGAACTATGCAAGGAGTTACGTTGCCGAGCATGCAGATGACTTCGTGCAGTACAACACCACTCTCAGCTCCGAGTCCCTCCCCTACGTTGTAGGTGTCCACTACCTCAACGAGAAACTGAACAGTGCCCAGCTTTCCGACCTGTACAACAAGATCTGCTCCAAGTCCGGAAACAAGATCAGCTACATCGAGGTCGACAGCTCCATGATCCCCGTCTATGCTAACGACGGAACCTACGCCACCACCCTCGCTTACTTCAACGATCTGGCACGTGACAGCCGCGGCTGCCCCTCCAGTCTGTTCAACGTCACCAGCACCACTGAGATGTACTACAAGTACGGTTACTACGCCCAGCTGTACTACACCTACCAGGATGCCATGTATGAGACCTTCCTCTGGAACGCTCTCATCGGAGTGACCCCCTCTGACTTCGGTCTCAGCAGTTCGCTCGACCTTCTTTCCAAATTGTCCGAATCCGACGGTACCGTCAAGGCCCAGCCCGGAACCGGTATCGACAACTTCCACATCGCCTACTGGCACGTCATGTACAAGGCGACCTCTGACGGCCAATGGAAGGAGATGGATGCCTACGAGGCCATCGCTCTGCAGAACCTCAACGGAGGATACATCAACTATCTCTCCTCTGTCATCATGTACGAGTACGGCAACGAGAAGGTCGTCAAGACCGGTCACGTCGGAACCGGAACCGGAAGCACCACTGACGGTGTCGCCGGGGTGAAGGTCGCTGTCTTCGAGAAGATCGATTACGATTCGAAGAGCTCCTCCTCTTACATCCAGTGCAGCACCACCTACACCGACAAGGACGGAAACTACAGCATCTACGTCCCCGCGACCGGCGAATACCTTGTGAAGTTCTTCGTGGGTTCCGATTCCCTCAGAGATGGAATCTGCGTGAATACGATCAACGCCAGTGCCACCACGACCAGTTATGACTGTCACCTTGAGCCTGTGACTCAGGAGGGAACCATTGTGGATTCCAGCAACCAGCCGTATAAAGACTACTCTGGTGTAACAGTCAGTTTCGTTGGAAGCGACGGCGCCATCAAAGGAACCGCCATCGTCAACAGTGAGGGAGCATTCGCTGTCGGACCTATGGCCCCTGATGTATACACCATCAATGTGTACGGAAAAGATGGATCGCTCCTGAACACCGTGAGCTCTGTCACAATCATCAACGAACTTAAGGACTTGACCATCGACATCGGTGCCGCCAAGACCACCGTCACTGTCAACGATATGTTCGGAAAGCAGATGGACACTGAAGTGCCTGTCACTTTCGTCGGAACCAACGGACTGACCCTCACCTTCAATGTCAAGGGAACCGGAGAGGTCTATGTGCCCGCCGGCGAATACACTGTATTCATCAAATCTGCCGAGTATGTGTCAGTTCAGGCCAAGACCGTTTCTCTCGACAAATCCACCAGTACTGCTACCGCGACGCTTTCCGTATACCGTGCAAGTGCCATCACCTCTGCCGAAGGAAGCATCTGGGCGGCCCTCGGATACAGCACTGTCGCCAATGGTACCTCCGTATACCTCCCGAAGACCCTTGACGGATTCCTCACTGAGTATACCGGAGCTGGCGAAGTTGTGAACGGTATCCTCAAGGACAGTTCCGACAAGGTGATCGCAGGTACCGTCGCATTCATCAGTGCTGACGGAAAGGTCTATGTCTTCACCGCCGACTCTGAAGGAAAGTTCAGCGGACACGTTCCCGCCGGAGACTACACAGTCTATGCCACTAACGGTACTCAGGCATATCTCTCGAAGATCACCGCAGGTGCCGACCTCACCATCAAGATGGATGTCGCATACAGTGCCAGCGCCACCGTGAACTACAAGACCAACATGACCACCACCTCTGTGGGAATTCCGTTCATCCCGCTCACCTTCACCGTGAAGGTCGGAGATGCCACCTACACCATTCCCGCAGTGACCGGTTCCGACGGATCATACAAACTGTATGTGCCGAAGGATGCAGTTGT
The DNA here is from genome assembly GCA_963591575.1 of Candidatus Methanomethylophilaceae archaeon. Classification (GTDB taxonomy): domain Archaea; phylum Thermoplasmatota; class Thermoplasmata; order Methanomassiliicoccales; family Methanomethylophilaceae; genus Methanomethylophilus. Next base: position 17,135 of record CAVATL010000002.1, on the reverse strand, counting down.
CTCCTACACTGTCTCCAAGACTGCGATGGATGTTTACAATGACATCTTCAACATCGTTCCTGTAGAGGGAGAATCCGATCTTGCATTCAAGTCGAATGAGACCACAGTCACATCCACTGCGGTACTCGATACCTTCTCGATCGTTGCATACGACTCCGAAGGCAAGAAGAGCAGTGTGAAGACCATCGCCGATACCGGCTTCAAGTTCTACACCGACGATGACAAGACCGCTGGTTTCACCGGAACTCTTGTGCTTGATGCATATGCAGGCAGTGATTACGACCTTCTCGTGAAGGTCAACGGCGGTACGATCGAGATGATCAACAAATACACCATCTCCTCCAAGACCGTCGGAGATGAGATCCACTACATCATCCCCGGCCGTTACACCGTGACCATCCAGGACAAAGCCACTGACAACCAGTACATCGATTCCCAGGTTATCAACGTCTACCCTGATGCCAAGGACACTGTGCTCGATGCCGTCGTCTGCTTCGAGGTCAGCGTGACCAAGGTCAACGAGAAGGATACTGTCGAAATCGTTGCGATCGAAGATGACTCCAAGGATGTAACAACCGGCACCTACCTCAAGGATGATGACGGATGCTACTTCCTCCAGAAGGGTTACACATACTACTTCAAGATCACCGATTCCGACGGAAAGGTCGTCTACTCCAAGACCTTTGACGATGCCGGTGAGGTCAAGGACTACACAACTGTCGAAAAGGTCACCCTTAAGGGATACGTGGGTGCAGAGGTCGACGGTCATCTGTACATCAAGTCCGGAGACATAACGATCCAGGTCGAGGTCGAAGACGGAGCATACGTCGTCGAACTGCCCAAGGGATTCAATGTCGAGGCCATGGACCTTGTTGCAAAGGCGACCGATGACAGCTACACCTACGAGGCCCAGACCGTGGCGATCTCCGCCTTTACGGTCAATGAGGACACCACCTTCAACTTCGGTTCTACCACTGACAAGAAGGCAACCGATGACACTGTGACCGTCAAGTCCGCCACCATGGACAATGGCCGTGCCACAGTCACTCTCCTGGTCAAGAACACCAATGACTATGCGGTCACCTACTACATCTCCGCAGACGGCGCCCTGGTCCTCGATCAGGTATGGACCATCGACATCCCGGCCAAGGCCACCGGTGAGGACTTTGCATCCAAAGAGATCACTGTGTATGGTTACTACCATGCGAATAACATCGGTGCAGGCAACTCCGATCTGACCATCGAGGTCAAGACCATCGACGGAACCTCCGTCGGAAAGGTCGCTGTCGACAAGGACTTCAATGCTGACGTCACGGGAGACGTGACCGTTGCATACTCCGACGCTGACGGTGTCTATGATGCGGCTGACGGATACTCCTACAAGTACGCACTCAAATTCACCAACAACAACTCGCAGTTCAAGTCCGTCAACATCAACATCACCTCGGTCCCCGATGGCTGGTTTGCAATGCTGGTCGATTCGAGCGGTCTGCTCATCAAGAACCTCGGCAGTTCATGCGAGCTCAGCGGTCTCGGTGACACCACCTGGTATGTGATGCTTATCAACCAGAAAGGTGACTCCACAGCCGATGTGCCTTCGATTACCGTGACCATCTCCGGTGACTGCAGTGAATCCGGTAAGGAACTGACGCCTATGGCGGCTAAGATCTCCAGTTCGGAGAACTCCGTTTCCGGTGACGGCGCTGACAATCAGGCCAAGTCTCTGTCCGCAGGATTCTGGATCCTCACTGTCATTACCATTCTGCTACTCCTTGTCGCCATATGGGGCGGCATGAAGAGGGGGGTGTTCTCACGCAAAAACTGAACTTCGCAATCTTTGCGGTGGCCATCATGGCCTTCGCCTCTTGCGCAGGGGTGTTCGTCCTCGCCGACGACACCTCTGCCGAGTCGGTCAGTTCGGCCGATATCACGCTTTCAGACAACATCGTGGTCACCGAAGGAGAGGTCACAGCGACCCTCTCCTTCCAGGAACAGGACACTGAGATCTTCAGCAGTGCATCATATACTGCAAAGTTGACCAATGCCAGCGGAGTAACTCAGTCCAGTGCTCTGACCCCCTCGTCCGGAAGCATCAGCAACAACTCGACTGTGGATATCAAGGTCACCATGCCTTCGACTGCAGGAGTCTACAAGCTCGAGGTCACCATCACCGAGAGGTTCAGTGACAACACCGAGAGCAAGACCATCACCGTTTCGAAGACCATCGAGGCAAAGGCCCCTCTGACCCTGAGCGTCAAGCTCGAGAACACCGGCAGTCTTGCCATCACCAACACCACTGTGTTCTTCTATGTCGACGGAAACAAGATCGCTGACAGCGAGCAGAAGATCTCCATCGAGGCCGGCTCCAGCGAGACCGTGACCTACAAGTACTTCGACAAGAACCTGTCCTCTGGCAGGCACACCTACTGTCTCATGGCAGGCGATGCTGCGTATGCCATCGAGGGACTCGGTGTCGAGTACGAGTTCTACTACAACCAGGGCGACTACAACTATATGGTCTACCTGATGGTGGTACTCCTCATCATCATGGTGATCTTCGCCGTCTGGGTCTTCCGTAAGCCTGTAAAGAACTACGGTAAGCCCAAGGCAAGGCGCTGATAAACAATGGGGGCGGAAGCCCCTGACCCCACAGTCGATCTCCGACTGCTGGGTCTTTTCTTTTTAAAAATTGTAAATGGTTTGTTCCGGAATCCGGAGTTTACTTTTTCATAATCTTCGCGGTGGCGAGGTCTGAACGGGAACGGTCCAGGATGCTGCGTGCAATATCCTGTTTTCTCCTGATCGGAGCGACGCTCTCTTTGATATCGAAATCCATCAGGGCGTCGGTCAGGCATTCCATCGAATTGAAGATGGCAACAGCCCTGTCGAGATCGTCCTTGATAAGTGCGGTGAGCATATCGCGCCTTAACTCGCCTATGCTGTCCGCAAGACCTAGGATCCATGCGGCAGGCGTGATCTCAAGGTCGTTGTAGGAAGGGATCTCATGTCCCAGAAGGACCTGATCGTAGATCACTGTCTCAGCGAATTCCGACATCGCGCCCTGTACGTCGTTGCCGAAGATCAGTCCCGGATATTCTCTGAGCGAGGCCACCAGGCCCGCCACATCGCTGGAGATGCTGTCTATAAGCTCCGGGTCTCTCTCGCCCATGTGGATCCCGTGTATGGCAGTCTTGGTCTTGCGGATGATCCTGCGGGATGTTTCGAATGCGAGGTCAGTGGCTTTTTCCTCTGCGGACAGGGCCTGGCCCACCTCAGAGAGGAGTTCCTGGAATTGCATAGGTGCGGATATCCATCCGATTACAAGGATTTATGGAACATCTGCCGCAGGGAATCGAGATAAAGGTCCTGTCTGAGACGTTTCTCATAAGGGCAGTAGGGAGGGGTTTTGAATTCGAGGTCTGTATAGGTCACGTCAAGAAGTGTGAGTCCGTCGGGTTTCGCAATGCCGAAGGTGCCGTCCTCTCCTGCGAGTTTCGCCTTCACATCGTCCAGGGAGGACATTCCTTTGCCGACCTGGATGACCGCGGCCATGATGCGTCTGATCTGGTTCCATAGGAAATAATCTGCACAGAAGTCGGTGATAATCATTCCATCGGTATGTCTGACCTCGATGCTCTCGATCGACATGATAGTTGACTTGCCGGTTTCGTTCCTGGCGAAACGTTTGAAATCGTGGTGGCCTTCGAAGAGTTTCGCGGCCTGTGTGAAAAGTTCCAGATCAATGCCGAGATCGGGTGTGGTGTAGCGGTAGTATCTCTTCCACGCTATGCGGGGATTGAATCTGTCGTCAACCTCCGCGACGCTCTTGTAATAGACTCCGTGGGAGATGGAACTGGCCGCTCTCAGTAAAAGACCCAGGTCCTTGAATTCAGTGTAGAATGTTATGACGTTTCCCAGTGCACTGACGCCTGCATCGGTGCGGCTGGCGAATTTCAGATCGACTTCTTCCGGAGGGACATGATCGACAAGTGCCAGATCCCTTAGGACCTCACCCGCTACGGTGCGGAGGTTGGTTTCGGCAGGCTGTATCTGGGAGCCGTTGAACTCGTCTCCCAGATAAGCGATCTTGACTGCTACGCGCCTCATTGTCCGCGGATGGCCTTCATGTGGTCGATCCTTTTCTGGATCAGCTCTGCGGTACCGATGTCGTGACGCACTTCGATGGCATCGCAGTTGATGAAGGTGAGTCCTTTTTCGCAGTGTTTCTCGGCCTCTGCGATGGTGTCACCGATACCGACCACACCGATGGACCTGGAGGTTCCGGTGATGAGTTTGCCGTCCTTCTCGTCCACACTGCCGAAGTAGACCACTGCACCGGAGTTGATGATGCTCTCGAGGTCGAAGGAGATGGTGTGTCCGGGTTCTGGTGCCACTCCGTATCCGCGGGGGACCACGTATTTGCAGACAGTGGCCTTGTTGTAGAACTCGACCCCGCCTTTGATCTTGCCGCCGGCCATCCATTTCACGACATCGCTGAAATTGGTGGACAGAACGGTAAGGACGTTCATGGCCTCGGGGTCTCCGAACCTGGCGTTGATCTCGATGATCTTGGGTCCATCCTTGGTGAGCATGAACTGGCCGTACATCGGTCCGCGGTAGGGGCAGCCCTCCTCGGCCAGGGCCTTGATGATGGCGCATACGATGTCGATTGCCTTCTGGCGCTCCTCCTGGGTGACAAAGGGCAGAAGATGGTCTGCATCGCTGTAGGAACCCATACCGCCTGTGTTGGGTCCTTTGTCGCCCTCGTATGCCCTCTTGTGGTCCTGGACCAGGGGCATGGGGAAGACGTCCTCTCCGTTGGTGAAGACCATCTGGGTGAACTCTTCTCCCTCTGCTTTCTCTTCTATGATGACCTTTCCTCCGCCGATGTCGTCGTTGAAGATCTCCTTGATGTACTCGATGGTCTCATCAATGTTCTGGAGCTGGTCTCCCTGGACCTTCACTCCTTTTCCGCCGGTCAGTCCGACGGGTTTGACAGCGATCTTGTAAGGAACCGTCTTGACGAATGCGATGGCATCCTCCGCGGTGTCGAAGCTGTTGTACCTGAGGTTTCCTTCGATGCCGTATTTCTCGACGAGGTTCCTCATGAAGGTCTTCGAGGTCTCGATCCTCGCCGCGCTCTTGGTGGGCGAGGCGCATTTGACACCGATATGTTCCAGCGCATCGACGATTCCGGACGACAGGGGTGCTTCCGGTCCGACGAATGCGTATTCGATGAAGTTGTTAATGGCGAAATCGCAGATATGATCGATGCCATCCTCTTTGCAGTACAGAACATCGGTGGCCTTTTCTTTGATTCCGGGGTTGGCGTTCTTCATTACAGCGTAGATCTCGACGCCCGGGCAGCGGGCGAGTGCTTCAACTGCGGCATGTTCTCTGGCGCCGCCTCCGATAGTAAGTATCTTCATGTTATCCTCCTCAAAAGCCGAATGCGGCGATTATCTCCTTGACACCGTCGTCCTTTTTGGCGCTGCAGGTATAGATCTTCTTGAGTCCACCGGTCAGTTTCTCATAGTCTTTTATGATGACCTCGGGGTCCACACCCACCGCGTCCGCGATGTCGATCTTGTTCAGTATGGCGACGTCCGAGTGCTGGAATATGGCATGGTGTTTCCTCACCATGTCGTCGCCCTCGGTGGTCGATATGACGACCGCACGGTAATCTGTTCCCAGCGGGAAGTCGGCGGGACAGACCAGGTTGCCCACGTTCTCGATGATGACAATGTCGTATCTGTCAAGGTCCATCGAGTCCAGTGCCTTCTTGACCAGGTTGGCGTCGAGATGGCATTCCTTTCCCGTGTTGCAGTTGACTGCATCGAGTCCTGCCTCTCTGAACCTCTTGAAATCGTCGTCTCCGGTCACATCCCCGGCGATGATGCATACCCTTTTTCCTTCATCAGTCAGTCTCTTTCCGATTTTGATGATAAGAGAGGTCTTTCCGGCCCCGATGGAACCCATGAAGTCCACTGTCTTTATCCCGTGCTCTTTGAACCGGTGGTAGTTCTCGTGTGCGACCTTGTTGTTCGCCCTGAGAACGTCGAATTCCATTCCGGCTTGGATGATGTGCATGCGGTTGGGATACCTTGTACCTGTTATAAGGGTATGCACGCGCGCCCGTGCGCATTTATATGTTTAGGTAAAACAAACCCTACGGACATTGCCGAACATACCGGGGAACCTGGGTGTCCGCGATTACTTTAAAGTCATAATCCGCATAGTCGGGCCCATTATGAGCTATGCAGATTTCCTGTCCAAAAAACTGGCCGATGCCGGTGCTGAAGAGGGATGTATGCTGAACGTCAAGGTCGGAGAGAAGGACTATAGAGGTGTCCTGATGCCCCACCACGAGTTCAGCGGTCATGACATCCTTATTCTCAAGGTCAAGAGCGGTTACAACATCGGGATCAGACTCGATGAGACATCCACCATCACTGTGGAGTCCAGGCCTGTAGAGAGGGTCAAACCCGAGGCCCATGAGGGCCCGAAAGAGGGTCTGAAGACCATCGTGCTGATCGGAACCGGCGGTACCATCGCGTCCTATGTGGACTACCGTACCGGTGCCGTGCACCCTGCACTGTCAACCTCGGATATGATCAATGCCGTTCCCGAGATCAAGGATATCGCCAACCTCAAGGCGAACGTCCTCTTCTCGATCTTCTCCGAGAACATGACCGTCCCCCACTGGCAGAAGCTCGCCGAGGCTATCGCATCCGAGCTGAACTCCGGTGCGGATGCGGTTATCGTTCCCCATGGTACTGACACCATGGGATACACCGCTGCCGCGGTGTCCTTCATGCTCGGCGACATCCAGAAGCCTGTGGTTTTCGTGGGTGCCCAGAGGTCCTCCGACAGGCCTTCCTCCGATGCAAGCAGCAACCTGATGGCCGCCGCTCGTTTCTGTGTCAACGGAAACAGGGCCGGAGTGTTCGTCGTCATGCATGAAGGGTCCGGAGATGACTCCTTTGCGGTGCACTGCGGAACCAGGGTCAGGAAGATGCACACGTCCCGCAGGGATGCCTTCAAGAGCATCAACGTGCCCCCCGTGGCCGTCATCGACGCCGCCGGAAAGATCACTTTCAACACCGACGGAAGGCCTGTCGGAAACGCTCCCGTAGAGGTTGCATCCGATATGTGCCAGCAGGTTGTTCTGCTGCAGTTTTACCCGGGAATGGATCCGGAGCTTTTCCGTGACATCTTCATGAAGAGCAAAGGAGTGGTTATCGCCGGTTCTGGTCTAGGCCACGTCAATGCCAACATGGTCCCTCTGATCAAGGACGCTGTGGATGCTGGCACTATTGTGGTCGCCACCTCCCAGTGTCTCAACGGAAGGACCAATCTCAACGTCTACAACACCGGGCGGGACATGCTCAATGCAGGTGTGATCACCGTTCAGGACATGCTTCCCGAGACCGCCTACGTGAAGCTCATGTGGGCCCTCGCCAACACCAAATCAGTTGATGCCGCCAAGGAGGTCATGAAGGCCGATCTTGCCGGCGAGATGAGCGACAGGAGGGAGTTATTATGACCGACAAGCCCGAGATGATGTGCGGTATCGAGATTCACCAGCAGCTCGACACCCATAAGCTGTTCTGCGACTGTCGCAGCGAACTCTCCGAGGACGGTTTCGGTGGCATCTACAGGCGTCTGAGGCCCACCACCTCCGAGATGGGAGAGGTCGACCGTGCTGCTCTGGCACAGTTCATGAGAGGCTACGGATACAGCTACCAGAGCTGCAAGTGTGAGACCTGCCTTGTGGAGCTCGATGAGGAACCTCCCCACGAGGTGAACGCCGATGCCCTCGAGACCACTCTGATATTCTCCGAACTTGTCAAGGCACAGGTGATCGATGAGGTGCAGTTCATGAGGAAGATCGTCGTCGACGGTTCCAACACCTCTGGTTTCCAGAGGACCTCCCTCGTCGCCGTGGACGGTTCCATCGACGTCGCCGCCATCGGAAGGAAGGTAGGTATCCTTTCGGTCTGTCTCGAAGAGGATGCCTGCCGTAAGATCGAGACCTCTGCTGACACTGTCACCTGGAGGACCGATCGTCTGGGTATTCCGCTCATTGAGGTAGCGACCGCACCTGACATGAGGACTCCCGAGGAGGTCTACGAGGTCGCTTCGAGAATCGGAGCGCTGCTCAGGGCCACCAAGAGGGTCAAGAGAGGTCTGGGAACCATCCGCGAAGATCTCAACATCTCCATCCCCGAGGGCGCCCGTATTGAAATCAAAGGTGTGCAGGAGCTCAGGCTTCTGCCCGATTTCGTCGCCAACGAGGTCAAGAGACAGCAGAACCTCGTCAGGGTCAAGAAGATCCTGGCGGAGAGGGGAACCAAGCCCGTTGAGATCAAGATCGAAGATGTCACCGACCTGTTCAAGGACTGCGAGTCCAAGGTCATCGTCACCGCCCTCAAGGCCAACGGAAAGGTCCTGGCCGTCAGGCTGCCCGGTTTCGCCGGCGTCATGAACGGCGATAACAAGACTCTCAGGCTGGGTGCGGAGATGGCACAGTACGCCCGTACCGTCGGCGTGAAGGGAATCTTCCACTCCGACGAGCTTCCCAACTACGGTATCGAACAGTCCTATGTCGACGCTCTCCGCGAGAAGCTCGGCATGACCGGCGAGTTCGACGGATTCGTCATCTGCGCTGCATCCCAGAAGAAGGCCACCGATGCACTCAACCTTGCCGTCGGAAGGGCGAACATGGCCCTCGACGGCGTCCCTGAGGAGACCCGTGACCCCCTGCCCGATGGAACCACCCGGTATTCCAGGCCTCTTCCTGGTGCCGCCAGGATGTACCCTGAGACCGATGTGCCCCCGACCACCATCACCGCCGCCAGGCTCGGACGCATTAAGGCTAACCTCCCGGAGTTCCCCGAGCAGGTCGAGGCCCGTCTTGTGAGCAAGTACGGAATCAATGCGCAGCAGGCCCATCAGATCGTCAGGCAGGGCCGTGATGATGTGTTCAGCAGTATCTCCGACGAGTTCGGTCTTTCCGCTGTTGCGGCCACCACCTTCCAGAACACCTTCCAGGAGCTGGAACACGAGGGTGTGGACACCGACCTGTTCTCCTACGAGGAACTTTATGGGGTCTTCGCCGGACTCAAGGCCAACAAATATGCCAAAGAGGCAGTCCCTGCAATTCTGAAGGAGATCGCAGGCGGATCCGATCTGGAATCTGCCGTCAAGAAACTCGGTGTCTCCGCTGTCGGTGCCGACGAGGCGGCCGCCATCATCGAGAAAATCGTCGCAGAGCGTGCAGACTTCGTCCGTTCCAAGGGAATGGCCGCGATCGGTGGACTCATGGGTCCCGTCATGGGTGCACTCAGGGGTAAGATCGACGGTAAACAGGCGAACGAGCTCCTCACCGCCGCTATCAAGAAACTCCTTTCCTGACCTCCGGTCAGGCGGCCGGGCCGGGTTCAGTTCCCGGTTCGGTCGGATCTTATCTCTAAAACATCAAGACGTTCGAAGAACAGCGGAAGCGTTTCCAGGACCTTCGTCTTTCTTTTTCCGAGGACCTCTTTCAGACGGTCCTGGTCCATCAGTGATGATACGACGACCACCACACGGCCGTCCGGCAGAAGGTGTTCGGGTGCATGTGCCAGCAGCTCCGGGAGCGGGCCCATTCCGTCCTCACCGCCGGACCATGCTTTTGCCAATTCCCCCTCTTCCTGCACAGGCAGATACGGGAGATTGAAGATGATCGTGTCGTATCTTCCCGGGAAGGCGGAATAGATATCGGTGCTTCTCACATCGAGGTCCACATTGTTCTTCTGAGCGTTTTTACGGGTCAGTTCAACCGCGTGCGGGTTGATGTCCCCGCATGAAACGACCGCACCGTTCACGGCGCAATGGATGGAGACAACTCCGGAACCGCAGCCGATCTCCAGCACCTTTTCGCCCTTTCTGATATCGAGTGATTCGATGAGGAGGATGCTGTCATCGGACGGAGGATAGACCTCTGGGTCTTCTGCGATGTTGATATCCGGCCGATATTCCATACCTGGTCATCTGACAAAATCCCTATAAAGTTGTTCTTGTGTCATAGGCCTATGAATTCGCTTGACATCCTGGTCCTGGGTCATCTCGAACGCAACGAGGACGGAAGCGTGGACCTGAACAACACCTGGTCCACATCCACTCTGATAAGGACCGATGACGGCCACAACATCGTGGTCGACACCAGTATGCAGTATATGAAATCCGGCATCAAGACCTCATTCAAACAGATCGGAAAGATCTTCCCGGAGGACGTCGACATGATCGTCCTGACCCATTCACACCCTGACCATATCGGCAACTGTTCCATGTTCAAGAACGCCAAGATCTGTGTCAGAAAGGAAGAGCTGGAACATGTGCCAGGAGCTGTCGGAGTCGACTCCGACAAAGAGATCGCCAAAGGTGTCAGGCTTGTCCATACACCCGGCCACTCCCCCGGTTCCATGAGCGTCTTCGTCGAGGCCGACCGCAAGTACGTTATCGCAGGAGATGCGATGCCCCTCGCTGACAACTATCATAAGATGCTGCCCCCCAAGCTCAATTACGACGAGGGCCTGGCCATGGAGAGTATGAAGAAGATAATCACATATGCGGACGTCATTATTCCCGGGCACGACAAGCCGTTCACCGTGCGTAAAAGATAAGTTAACGATAGGGATAAGGAACTGAGCGTGAGAAGATGTCAGACGAAATGCCCGAATATATTTACAACGAATGCCCGGATTGCGACGATGTCACCGAACACAGGATCCTTCGGGCCAAAGAGGGCAAATCCAGTGTGACTGGGACATTTCAGTGCACTGAATGCGGACGTGTCTTCTCCGGCACCATCAAGCTTCCGAAGAAGTTTTCCGTGAAGGTGCTTTTCAGCGAAGGGGACGTCACCGACACCACTCAGACCACGCTTCTTGAGAACGAGATCCTCGCTGTCGGTGACGAGTTCGATCTTGATGACGGACGTCACGTTCAGATCACCTACATCGAGATGCCCGATGGAAGCAGGAGGAAGAAGGTCCCCGCCCCCGAGATCAAGGCCCTGTGGGTCAAGGCGTTCGACAACCTTCAGATCAAGGTCTCCGTCAACGATTACAAGAAGACCTACTCGATGATCAGCGATGCGGAACCCGATGACGAATTCACTGTCGGAATGTACATGCATTTCGACCTCTGGGACTGTGTCATCCACGCCATCAAGACCAAGGACAAGCTCATCAGAAAAGGAACCGCCGAGGCCAGGGACATCGTCCGTATCTACGCGAAGATCAGGCACCGTGACGGTACCGGAGCGGTCATGGAAGACGACTACGAGCTTGATGACGAACAGCTCGAGTTCGCCGACGATGCCATTATGGATTTCGACGAGAACTGATCAGTTCGCTTCCCCGATGATGTAATCGAGGATGTCAGAGATGTTCTGGGAACGGACCGTGTAAGTGGCGGCCGCCGATGTGTACTCATCGAGAGGATTGAATGCTATCGAGAGTCCCGAGTTCTTGAACATCGGTATGTCTGTGAACGAGTTTCCGATGGAGACCGTTCTTTCTGGTGTCGTACCGTAACGTTTGATATACTCTCTGACCCAGACACCTTTGTCGGCGAGGTCCACGATCTTGACCCCTTCTCCGGTCAGTTTTCCGTCGTCATCGATCTTGAGACTGTCGGCCACGCAGTCGTCGAATCCGAACTCGTTTGCCAGCATTCTCGCTGCAATGTCAATGCCGCCACTGACGATAACGCAACGCATGCCGCAGTCCTGAAGGGAGGCCACTGTCTCCTGGATCCCGTCCACAAGGGGGGTCTGCTGGAATATCTTCACCAAGTCCTGCATGCAGAGGTCGGGTTTCACGCTCTTCCAGGTCGAGATGTCGCTGCGCATGAACTCCTCCTCCGTGATCTTCTGGTTGATGAAGTCTTTGTAGCCCTGCTCGTTCTCGGTCCCGAGGCACTGGTGGATCCATTTCCACGTGCTTCTGATGTTGGTGAGGGTGCCGTCCATATCGAAACAGGCCAGGTCGTACTTGTTCGGCATATGCTCCGCAATCCTCTGAGGCAATATATCGTTATCTAGAAGGACTGAATCTCCCAGGTATGCAGATTCCCGAGGATTATGTCAGGATTCAGTATGCGGACGGGTACTATTGGGGCCAGGTGGCCGCCGACGGCAGCACCGAGAACGGTCATGGAATGTTCGCCTGGGACAATGGGAATGTGTACATCGGCGACTTCCGCAACGGAACACTCTGCGGCAAGGGACGTTACGTCTGGGCCGACGGCAGGATCTATGAGGGAGAGTTCCTCGATGACACCATCTCCGGAAAAGGTATCATGACCTGGCCGTCTGGAGACCGTTACGAGGGCGATTTCGCCAACGGTGTGATGGTCGGAAAAGGTATCAGGACATTTGCCAGCGGAGACCGTTACGAAGGCCAGTTCAAGGACAATCTGATGGACGGCGAAGGCCGTTACTATGCCGCGGACGGTTCCATCGTCTATGACGGGCCGTGGATTGGCGGCTGTGCGATCAATACGGACGATCCCCGCTTGAAGGACTGAACTCAAATTTTAATGGGAGCGACGTATACAGGGATACAATATGCTCACGATCATCGGTACCGGCCACGTTTTCCGCATTTCTGAGGCGGTCTCTTTCCTGACCCGTCAGAGTTGGCCCGAAGCCGTATGTGTCGAGCTGGATCCCATGAGATACCACGCCCTCATCGGAGACAAGGATGCGCTCCGCAGAGATCTCCGCGAGCGCGGGATCGACCCCGATGCCTCAAAGGAGGAGCGGATGAAGGCCGCTCCCGCCATTTACCGTAAATCAGCAAAGTACCAGGAGAGGGTGTCGAAGGAGAACAAGGTATCCGCCGGTGCTGACATGGCCGCCGCCATCGGTGCAGCGAAATCCGTCGATGCGCAGATTTTCTGCATAGATCTCGATGGTCAGGAGTCTCTGGCACGCATGTGGAGCGAGATGCATGGCATGGAACGTTTCAGATACAGGATATCTACCATAGCTGACAACCTTTTCAAGAAGTCCCGTGTCAACAAGACCCAGAGGGACTATTCCAAGGACCAGGCAGCATACATCGAAGAGATGAGGAAGAAGTATCCGACCCTGGTGCGCGTCCTTATTGACGAACGCAACGAGCACATGGCCGAAGAGATAATGCACGTCTGTTCGGATTACGATCAGGTCGTGGCCGTCGTGGGTGACGGGCATGTAGACGGGCTTCTCCATCTGATCCACGATGTGGGTGAGATCCGCACCGTCCGTCTGGTGGACCTGATGGATCCCGAAAAACTCAACAAGATCAAAAGCGAATTCTGGGAGGCCCCCGAACAATGATAGTGAAATTACTTGCATACACACCCGACGCCGACAGGGTCTGCGCAGCCGCCGCCCGTTCCTGTTATTCTGAGAAATCATCCGCCGTACTTGCGGAGAAAATGAAAGACCCAGCAGCCATACTCTCTCGTATCGTGGCCATGGGGCACCATTCCGTCATCGAGCATGCCGTGTTCACCTTTTCCATCGAAGGCGTCTCCCGTTCGCTGACCCATCAGCTGGTCAGGCACAGGGTCGCCTCCTTCTCGCAGCAGAGTCAGAGGTATGTCTCCCTCAACGAGCCCGATTACGTGACCCCTGCCACCATCGCCGATAATCCGGAGGCGAAAGCGATCTACGATAAACTCATGGCCGACATCTGGAGGACCTACAACGAACTGGAGGATATGGGCATCGATAAGGAGGATGCACGTTATGTGCTTCCCAACGCATGTGCCTCCAACATCACCGTCACCATGAACGCCCGGGAACTGATGCACTTCTTCAGACTGAGGTGCTGCACCCGGGCCCAGAAGGAGATCCGCGACCTCGCTGATGAGATGCTGAGGCAGTGCAAAGCGGTCTGTCCGGCCATATTCGCATATGCCGGTCCGTCCTGTGTCGCGGGTCCTTGCCCAGAAGGAGAGAAGTCCTGCGGACACTCCCGCAGGGCTGAATTCCTCACTCCGGAACAGCTCGGTCATAACTAATATTTATATAGCGAATACCTATCCACAACTCATTAACTCGGTGAACGATATGGGAAGAATAAGACCCACCTACATCAAGAGAGTATCCATCGAACTCATCAACAAATATCCTCAGGCATTCAGCAAGGATTTTGACAACAACAAAGAAATGGTCGCTCAGCTGACCGATGTCAAGACCGTGCCTATGAGGAACAAGATCGCGGGATACATCACTCGTTACCTGTCTCACCCTGAGGCTTGAAGGTAAAACCTCTTACTTATCTCGAATAAGGTCCGCATTTAAAATTGGGCTTGTGGGGTAGCTTGGATATCCTGAGGGCTTGCGGAGCCCCAGACCCGCGTTCGAATCGCGGCAAGCCCGCCATAGCCTATTTTGGTTTTAGATTCCATACATCAGAGGCATCTGTCTTCGACGCGATCCGCAGTTTCGGTAATGGTCGATGTATATATCGATAAAAAGACCAGGTCGGGGACAGGCATCGGTAAGGGGATGTCTGTCCGAGGCCTGTTTATTCTTCCTCTTCGACCTTGGGGAAGACCTTTCTGACGATCTCCAGGGATCCGGGCGGGAGGATCCTCGAAACCTCTTCTTCCGGAACCTCGAACATCTTTGCGATGTCTCCGGCCATCCTGCCGTTTTTCTCTTTCGAGGGGCGGATGATGCAGTACTTCTCGCTGCATTTCTCGATCACAGGTGTGGGTGCGCACATGACCTTGCGTTCATTCTCGTAGTACATCTCCCCGATGGCCATTTCCAGCGGGAGGTTGTACTCGTAGTTCCTCTTTCCCCTGATGATGAATGCCCCTTTGGGGACGAATTCTCCTGCATTCGGGGTCTTGCTGACCTGGTCGGGGTAGACCCAGAAAGCACCGCCTTCGGCCGATCCGGCCATCCATGCCTTCGAGTGTGCGAGAGCGAACCAGCAGGCCTCTCTGAGCTCCTCCTCAGACGCTTTGAGGCCGTCTTTGACAATGATGGACGGTGCTCCGTGGATATCGGCGTGGGCATAGACGTCGCCGTCCTTCAGGTGTTTCTTGACAGCTTGATCGTTGGAGTGGGCATCCCTTCCGGAGATGATCAGTCTTCCTCCGGAGGAGATGAACCACTTGTACGACTCGAACCAGAACCTCTTGGTCGGTTTCGCCTTGGAAAGTTCTGCAGCGACTTTTTTGTCAAATCCTTTTTGTTTTTTCTCGAGTTCTGCAAGAGAGTCGTTGAGGGCCTTCTCCGCGTTGTCTGCCTTGGCGCTTTGTTCTTTTCCTCTGGCATAGATGTCGGAGGCATTGGTGTCGATGTTCTTGGTATAATCGAGCTCCACCTCCAGTATGCCGATATTGGCTGCCACAATGTTCTTGGAAGGGTCGATATATGCGACGTAGGGGATCTTCAGGGCACCTGCGGTGAGCTTCTCCCAGGAGAGCTTCTTGCATTGTTCTCCCAGGACTGTCAGGAGTTCGGAGATCTTCTGGTATTCGGTGTAAAGGGAATCGGCCTGGGCCTTGAGGCGTTCGGCCTCCACGCGGTATGCACCGACGGTCTCCTTCTGTTTCTCGATCCTCTTCTTGAGCTTCTCTATCTCTGGATCTACGAACTCCCTCTTCTCCACCTCCCTGTTCTCTTCGATGTATTTTCCGATGGCCTCAGAGATGGTGGGGACGAACTCCTTCTCGCAGTCGTCGTAGATCATCAGGTCCATGGGGGCGATATCCACGATCTTTCCGTCTTTACGGAATACAGTGGGGGCGGGGGTCCCCGTCATGTGTGAAGCGATGTCCATGACCGCGGAATGGAGGGCGGTGACTGTGTTTTCGTCGACATCCTTGGCAGGAACGGTCTTATCCGCTCCTGCGCGTCTGCAGACCTCCTCCGCATACTGTCCTCCCAGGTTGTTGACCGTGGCGAGGGTCCTGACAGTGTCTGATTCGGAGGTTCTGAAAAGGTCGCTGAAGGATCTCAGATCGGAGGTGAGGGGATTGAAACGTTCCTTGGGTGTCACATAGTCTTCACCAGGGCGGGTGGCCCTGTCCCGGAAGGTCCTCTGGGTCAGACAGTTGACGATTTTTCCGTCCTGTACGAGGAGCACGTTTCCCCCGCCGAACATCTCGAAGATCAGTTTGTAGTCCGCTTCCGCTTTGAAGACCTCGATGACGACCACACGGTCGAATCCCATCTGAGTGGTCTTTCCGACCCTGGCGTTCGTGAGATATTTTCTCATGAATGTGGCGAAAGAGGTGGGTGTGGTGGGGGTATCGGGCCTGTCCGGGGACAGGTAGAGCCATTTCTTGTTCTTGAAGAAAAGGTCGACCTTACCGTTGTTCTTTGAATTGATACGGAAAAGGACGTTGTCGTCCCATTGGTATGTCTTATCGAGGTGGGCATCTTCGAGGACGGCCAGTTCCGCGACCAGGGCACTGACATCGAACGAGCTCATTTCCTTCTTCATGAGCATGGGGATGGACTGCATTTTCAAATAAGTAGTGTTTCAAGTGTGCTGTTTTGCCGCTGGAATACCTGTAGACGGGTTTCTCGGCAGGCCAGTATCTAGAAAGGTTTATGTAGCGTCTAACATTATGCGATTTTACTGCCGCAGTGGCTAAGGGGTATAGCGACGCCTTGGTAAGGCGTAGGCCGAGGGTTCAATTCCCTCCTGTGGCTCCATTCTTTTCTATTAAAATTCAGATTATGCCGGCTTCGTTCGGTGGGCCTTCGTTCTGATGCCAATCTTGTGACCGTCGAAGGTATGTCTGATTGAGGCTCACTTTCCCAGGATCTTCTCATACGAGCTTATATTGTTCCGTCTCGGGTGTGCTACAATTTTGATTGGATTCTTATTTTCTTGATCTATATTATGTGGCGTCTTGTACGGTAGTGGATGGCAGAGGATTTCTTATTGTGCCTGCTGAATTTTCGTCATTGAGAATATCCTGCGATTACGGAAATGCGGGGATGGATTGTGCTTCGGAACTCCAGAATATCAATTAAAATTGTAATTTGATGTAATCAATACTAACTAATCAACGATTTTACTGTATCAATACGCTTGTTTTGAGTGATTTTTGGGAAATATTAATAT
>CAVATL010000001.1:107595-160249 GCA_963591575.1 Candidatus Methanomethylophilaceae archaeon | reverse complement strand
TGGCAAAAATCTCGATTAAATGGCAAAAACCGTGGCAAAAATGTTGGCAAAAATCTCGATTAAATGGCAAAAACCGTGGCAAAAATGTTGGCAAAAATCTCGATTAAATGGCAAAAACCGTGGCAAAAATGTTGGCAAAAATCTCGATTAAATGGCAAAAATATTTTAGTACATTCTGTAATAAAACATTGAATTGAATGAGCTATGTCGAATCCGAAACACTGGAATTGAAAGAAAAATACACCGATGCAATAATCAGAGACATCGTCGCATTTCTTAACTCACAAGGCGGTGACATTTACATCGGCATATCCGATGACGGTGCAATAAAGGGTATCGATACCAACCAATTGGACGAAATTCAAAAAAAGATATCTGACTGTATCACAAATCAGATTGAACCACATCCATTGAGTGAAATCAGTGTCGTCACCTTGATTGAAGATGCAAAAAATGTCCTCCAACTCAAGATAAACAAAGGATTCAAGCCGATATACTGCATAAAGAAATACGGATTCTCTTCAAAAGGATGCCTCATCCGGATCGGGACCACATGTAAAGAAATGAATTCCTCCGAAATAGAACACAGATATCAAAGCGGATTCATTGATGATGATTATATCTTAAAAGCACCGGCTCACTATGCCCCATTGTCTTTCGATATGCTGAAGATTCTGCTGACAAGCAGAGGGTATCACATAAATCAAACTGCTTTTGAATCTAATTTCAACCTCCTCCTGAAGAATGGCGAGTATAATCTGATGGCCGAGCTCCTTTCAGACAAAAATATGGTCCCGATGATCCTTGTCAAATTCAGAGGTAAGACCAAAGCCTCAATTTCACAAAGAAGTGATTATGGTGATCAGAGCATTCTTCTGGGTCTCCAACGCCTGAAAGATCGCCTAATCGCAGAGAACATTTGTGTGACTGACACTACAGTGAGACCACGCATAGATGAGTATCTTTATGATATGGATTGCGTAAATGAGGCATTGGTCAATGCATTCGTCCACAATGATTGGACGATATCCGAGCCACTTGTTTCCATGTACGAGGACAGACTAGAGATAACTTCTCACGGTGGCATACCTAAGGAGATAACAAGGGATGATTTCTTCAACGGTGTCAGCCACCCTCGCAATACTGTCCTAATGAGGATATTCCTGAAACTCGGCATTGTGGAGCATACAGGACATGGAATTCCGATGATAATCAAAAAATACGGAAAAGAAGCATTCGATATACACGATTCCTATCTAAACGTCGTCATACCGTTCAACAAAAACGTGATGGAAAAAATCCGGCCTGTCAAAAATGATGACTCGAATGATGGTAAGTATGAGCATACATCACATTCCGATGGATTAACTGATAATGAGAAAAGAGTACTTCTCGAGCTGATCAATAATCCAATCATTCCTTATGACACGCTTGTTGTCCAACTTAGCATCTCCAGAAGAACAGTATCTCGGATTTTTGAGTCTCTTGTTGAAAAAAGATACATCGAAAGAGTAGGAAATAACAAAAACGGTTACTGGAAAGTCATAAGATAAACCTGTACTGAGCATATCTCTGAACACAATCGGAAATCAAAGTGGGAAAGATACCTACGCATACTCCGAACACGCATGCTGAAAGAAAGACCATAATGCTGTAGGAAAAATTCGGAGCAAACGCAGTTTATCTTTTTGATTCTGTGGCCAGAGAAGAGATGTGGTGGAGGTCACACGCACAGATTTCGGTGACGAAACATTCATCGACAGTATGATTGAGGGCGAGGTATTGATATACCCCGCCTAAAGAATACAATCTTCAGATCAACAAGTATCAGAAATGCTGCTGATAGTGCCTTCCAGATGGCCCGAAAGTAAGTGCGACGTTATCAGTTACGCTTCTCGATCTCCAAAAACTCCCTTTCTTTCGCGATGCTCACATAGGCGGGACGGATGATCTTTCCAGAACTGATCATCTCCTCGATCCTGTGTGCGCTCCATCCGCTGGCCCTCGCAATGGCGAAGAGAGGTGTGAAGAGCTCCTCAGGGATACCCAGCATCCGGTATAGGAATCCAGAGTAGTAATCGACATTGATGCACACCTTGACAGGAGATTTCCTCTTGGTCGCGATGATCTCAGGCGCAAGCCTGGCGACGGTCTCGTAGAATTCGAGTTCCTTGTCATATCCCTTTTCCGCGGCGAGCTTGTGGACCGATTTCTTAAGGAGTATTGCTCTGGGATCGGAAATGGAATAGACCGCATGGCCCATACCGTAGATCAGACCCTGGTGGTCGAACGTCTCACCCTTGAGGATCTTGGTGAGGTACTCGGAAATTTCCTTCTCATCGGTGATGTCGGAGACGTTGGCACGGATGTCGTCCATCATCTGAATGCATTTGATGTTGGCACCACCATGCTTCGGACCCTTCAGTGAAAGTAAAGCTCCCGCGATGACGGAATATGTATCAGAACCCGCAGAGGTGATGACCCTGGTGGTGAAGGCGGAGTTGTTTCCTCCTCCGTGCTCCATCTGGATGATGAGCGCCCTGTCAAGAGCTTCGGCCTCACATGCACTGTACTTTCCATCGGGACGGAGCATCATAAGGATGTTCTCGGCCATGGAGAGCTCGGGGTCGGGACGGTGGATGATAAGGCTGTTGTTGCAGTCGTAGTGGTTGTATGCCTGATAACCGTACACTGCGAAGAGAGGTAGTGTGCTGATGATCTTGAGGCACTGTTCCAGGACGTGTGCGATCGAAGTGTCGTGGATATCCCTGTCGTATGCTTCGAGTTCCAGGACGCTCCTCGCCATAGTGTTCATGATATCCTGACAGTTCTGACGGAGGATCACGTTCTTAACGAAGTTAGTGGGGAGCTCCATGTTGTCGCTGATGATCTGCTAATAGGATTTCAGATCGGACATCGTGGGAAGGTTGCCGAAAAGAAGAAGATATGAGGTCTCTTCGAATCCGCAACGCTTGACGTGGCGGGAGACGAGGTCGTTGATATGATATCCGCGGTACTCGAGGATACCGTCGATGGGCATGCGGACGCCGTCCACGGTCTTGTATCCGTCAAGCCTCGAGATCCTGGTGATTCCGGTGAGGACGCCTTTTCCGTTCTTGTCGCGGAGCCCTTTCTTGACGTCGTACTCGTCATAGAGGTCCACTGGGATCTCGGCCTGCTGCTCACAGATCTTTGCCTTCTCACTGTAATAATCCTCGTGGCCCGTCATATTCTTTCCTTCATGTTCTGAAATGGTTTCTGATTGAATCTTGCATTAATGGGGCGTTATTAACCTTATCTGAAAGAAGGATCCCGAAGGACCGTTCTTCTTTCAGACCAGGCCGTGGAAGTCCTGCATCGATTTGACGCTGATGTTTCCTTTGCGTGCGACCTTGATTGCACCAGTGGCAATCTTCGCACCATTGATGGTGGTGACGAAGGGAATTTCAAGTTCGACAGCCAGTCTCCTCATCCTGTGTCCGTCGCGGACAGCACCGGAGTGTTCGGTAGGGGTGTTAATGACCAGATTGATCTCTCCGTCCCTCATCAAGGAGGTGGCGTTGGGCTTCATCTGCTCGTCATTCCTGAACACCGAGATACAGGCGACGCCGTTCTCACGGAGGAAGGAAGCGGTTCCTTTGGTTCCGTAGAGCTTGAATCCCATTTCCGCGAGGTCTTTGGCGATCGGCAGAAGGGTGGGCTTGTCGTTGTCGTTGACGGTGAGATACACTCCGCCTTTGAGCGGAAGATTCTGTCCTGCGGCGGCGAAGGCCTTGAAGCATGCGGTGTAGAAGTCCGCATCGATACCCATGACCTCTCCGGTGGATTTCATCTCAGGAGTGAGGATGGAATCGACACCGGGCAACTTGAGGAAGGGGAACACGGATGCTTTGACCGCATAGTGGTCGATCGCCTTGTATCCTTTCAGGCCGAAGTCCTTGAGCTTCTTTCCGAGCATGACCTTGACGCCGATCTTGGCGAGAGGTACTCCGGTTGCTTTGGAAATGAACGGAACGGTCCTGGAGGCCCTGGGGTTGGCCTCGATCATCCAGATCTGACCGTCCTTGTATGCGAGCTGAAGGTTCATCAGGCCTATGGTTCCGAGGGCAAGTGCCAGACGGGTGTTGAGGTCCACGATCTCGTCGATGATCTTCTGCGGAAGCGAGAAGGGCGGAAGGACCATGGTGGCGTCACCGGAGTGGCATCCGGCATACTCGATGTGTTCCATGATTCCGCCGATGTAGACGTCCTCTCCGTCGCAGACGGAGTCAACATCGATCTCGATCGCTTCGGTGAGATACTTGTCGATAAGGACGGGGTGGTTCCTGGAGACCTTCACAGCGGTCTCCATGTAGGTCTTGAGCTCGTCTTCGGAATAGACGATCTCCATTCCGCGTCCTCCGAGAACATATGAAGGCCTCACAAGAACAGGATACTCGATGTCCGCGGCGATGGCACGGGCCTCGTCGTAGGAGTATGCGGTACCGGATTTGGGTTGTTTGATGTTCAGCTTCTTCATCAGGTCAGTGAACCTTCTCCTGTCCTCTGCGAGGTCCATATGGTCGGGGGAGGTTCCCAGGATCTTGGTGGATGTTCCTTTGAGGCCCTTCTCGATATCAAGTGCCAGATTGACAGATGTCTGTCCCCCGTACTGACAGATGACACCGTCGGCCTTCTCCTCTTTGATGATGTTGAGAACATCTTCGAGGTCGAGAGGCTCGAAGTAAAGCCTGTCCGAGATGTCATAGTCGGTGGAGACGGTCTCAGGGTTGTTGTTGATCATGATGGCCTCGCAGCCTTCCTCCTGAAGTGCCATGACACCGTGGACACAGCAGTAGTCGAACTCGATTCCCTGTCCGATCCTGATGGGTCCGGAACCGATGAGGACGACACGTTTCCTGTCCATATCGGGAACGACCTCGGAGGACCTTCCGTTGTAGGTGGAGTAGAAGTAGGGGGTCTCCGCGGCGAATTCGGCGGCACAGGTGTCGACCATCTTGTACTTGGGGATGATGCCTGCCTGTTCCCTCTGACCGCAGATGTCCCAGATGCTCTTGTTGGTGAGTCTGGAGATGGTCTCATCCCCGAATCCCATGTACTTGGCCTGTTTGAGAAGGTCGTCGGTGAGGGTCTCCTTCCTGAGCCTCTTCTCCATGTCGATGATGTTCTTGATCTTCTTGACGAAGAAGACATCCCACTGGGTCTCCTTGGCCACGGCCTCGGTGTCCCAGCCCATGCGAAGGGCCTGGGCGATGGCGAAGATACGGCGGTCGGTGGCGTGTTTGAACTCCTCGTGGATCTCGTCCTCGGTCATATTGACGGGGTCGAGACCGTCAACGCCGATCTCAAGGGAGCGGAGTCCTTTGAGGAGAGCTTCCTCGAAGGTCCTTCCGATGGACATCATCTCTCCGGTGGATTTCATCTGAGTACCGAGGTGGCGATCGACGGTCCTGAACTTGTCGAAAGGCCATCTGGGTATTTTCACGACGACGTAGTCGAGGGTGGGTTCGAAGGCGGCATAGGTGTTGCCGGTGATCTTGTTGGGAATCTCGTCGAGAGTGTATCCGACGGCGATCTTGGTGGCGACCCTGGCGATCGGGTATCCGGTCGCTTTGGAGGCGAGCGCGGAAGACCTGGAGACACGGGGGTTGACCTCGATGACCCTGTATGATTTGGTGACGGGATCCAATGCGAACTGGACGTTGCAACCGCCCTCGATTCCGAGTGCGCGGATAATTTTGAGCGAAGCGGTCCTGAACATCTGGTGTTCCCTGTCGGAAAGGGTGAGACACGGGGCGCAGACGATGGATTCTCCGGTGTGGATACCCATTGCGTCAAGGTTCTCCATGTTACAAACGATGATGCAGTTGTCCTTTCCATCCCTCATGACCTCGTACTCGAACTCCTTCCATCCGAGGATAGACTCTTCGATGAGGACCTGGTGGATACGGCTGTAGGCGAGACCTCTGGCACATATCTCCTTCAGCTCGGCCTCGTTGTATGCGATACCTCCTCCGGTACCTCCAAGGGTGAATGCGGGCCTGATGAGCACGGGGTATTTTCCGATGTATTCGACCGCTGCAAGGGCCTCTTCCAGACTGTTGGCGGGTTTGGACTTGGGGACGGGTTCTCCGATGGCCTCCATGGCCTCTTTGAACAGTTCCCTGTCCTCCGATTTCTCGATCGCATCGGGCTGGGTTCCGACGAGGGTGGCCCCCAGTTTATCAAGATATCCTTTCTCCGCGAGTTCGGAGCAGATGTTGAGTGCGGTCTGTCCCCCCATTCCGGAGACGATACCGTCCACCCCCTCCTTCTCGATGATCTTAGCGACCATGTCCGCGGTCATGGGCTCGATGTAGACCTTATCTGCAGTGTCAGGGTCGGTCTGGATGGTGGCGGGGTTGGAATTGACGAGAACGGTCTTGTAGCCCTCTTCGCGGAGGGACCTGCATGCCTGCGAACCGGAGAAGTCGAATTCCGCGGCCTGACCGATGACAATGGGTCCGGAACCGATGACCATCAGTTTCTTGTAATCTTTTCTCATAGACGTCCCTCCTTGATGATCTTGCCGAACTTGTCGAAAAGGAATGAGGTGTCCCACGGTCCGGGGGATGCCTCGGGGTGATATTGGGCGGTGTAGATGGGGAGGTCCTTGTGCCTCATACCCTCCACGGTGCCGTCGTTGACATTGAACTGGTCGGCGATGAGTCCGGTGCCTTCAAGGGTATCATCGTCCACGGCGAATCCGTGGTTCTGCGAGGTGATGTACACCTTGCCCTCGTACATGACAGGCTGGTTGCATCCACGGTGTCCGAACTTCATCTTGTAGGTGCTTGCGCCGAACGCGATGGCGGTGAGCTGGTTTCCGAAACAGATACCGAATAGAGGAAGCTGTACCGCCAGGTTCTTGATGGTCTTGACCGCGGTGTCGCGGATGATGGGATGGGAAGGATCTCCGGGACCGTTGGAAAGCTGTACTCCCTGGATCTTCCTGCCGTTGAGCTTGTACTCGGTGATGATGTCCGAAGGGGTGTCGTAGGGGAACATGACGACGTTATACCTCGACCTGAGGTCCCTGAGGATACCGGACTTCTCTCCGCAGTCGAGAAGACCCACGGTGATGTCCTTTCCTTCGTAGTATTCGACGATCTGCTTGCAGCTGACCTCTCCGACCAGGTTGCCCTCTGATGGCGCGGGGGCGGCCCTGATCTTCTCGATGAGGTCAGGAATGCTGTCATAATCCTCGGTCAGTGCGCCTTTGAGCGTACCGCCGTTCCTGATCTTGATCACCAGGTCTCTGGTGTCGACACCTGAGATACCCGGTACGTGATGGTCCTTAAGGAACTCGTCGATGGTTTTTCCGCCGTACATGTCGGACGGTTCCTTGCAATACTCCCTGCAGACCACGGCCCTCGCGTGGACGCTGTCGGACTGGTAGAAATCGGATGTGGTGCCGTAGTTTCCGATCAGTGGGAACGTCATAACGAGGATCTGTCCCTTGTATGACGGGTCGGTCAGACTCTCCTGATAACCGCACATCCCGGTTGCGAAAACAACTTCTCCGAATGCATCAGACCGGTGACCGAAGGGCTCGCCTTCATAAACAGTCCCGTCTTCGAGAACCAAATAACTCTTTGCCATCGGGATTAAATCACAACGGTGTGTCCTATATAATGAACGTGGATTCGATATTACAAGGATAGAAAAACGTTGTCTGACATCCGACAAATTTGCACGACATTGAAACAACTTTGAGTTGCCGTGAACAGACCTTCCGCCCGACCCCGGAGTACGGCCCCGCGGAGTGTCGGGGGCCGGACAGGGGATTCAGTCCTCGACACTGGCCAAAACCATGCGTGCGGAGAACACTCCGATGCTGTTCTCCAACATTACTTCTGTGATGCTCATGTTCTTGTCGGTCGCCTTTCCCATCAGGACGAACTTCTCCGGGATCTCACGGGGAAGTTTGGAGACCAATGCCGAACGGACATATGCAGTGAGTGTCAGTGCCTCATCCACATCCCTCGCGCCTCCGGCAACGTAGGCGGTCTCCACCTTGATGTCGTCGAGCGACCTGTTCTTGGCACGCTGAACAATCTGAAGGGACAGGTTCTCGAGACGGTCGGTCTCGTTCGTACCGTAGAGGACGTCTCCGTAGTCTTTGACCTCGGAGATGTAGGCAAGTGCGTTCTGTACCAGATTCTCGTCGTTCTCGGACATCTCCGCGACCCCTGGGTCTGTGGGTTCGACACCCCTTGTGTAGGCCCTGCGGAGGATACGCTCGGCACAGCGTTTGATCTCGGGGGAGACCTCGTTGGCCGTGGCAGGTTTCTCGGGAGTGGTGCGGCTTCCGAGAAGACTGGCCTCGGTCCTGAGTCCGACGCTGTTAAGAGCGGTTATGACCGCATTGTTCCACTCGTCGGCGATGTTCTCGAACCTGAGGAATCCATGATATGCGTCACGGACACCGTCACGGTCCTTCTTGGCCTGGAACACCATCGCCAGGATGGCATAGGCCTCCCTGGTGGGTTCCACCGACAAGGATGCCTGTACCGAACGCAGTGCGGCATCGAAGTCCTTGGTGCGCATCTGCGAATATGCCAGACTACGGTTCGCATCGGCATCGTGGGGATCCAGCATGACAGCGGTGTTGAAGCTCTTGACAGCATTTGCATAACCTCCGAGTTTCTCCTGCACATTTCCGAGTTTGACATAGATCCCCGGATTCTTCGTACCGCTGGAGATCGCACTCGCATAGGATGCGGACGCGCCTTTGTAATCCCCGTCCTCGACCCTCATGTCACCGATGGCCTCATGCAGGAATCCATTGGTGGGGTTCCTGTCGAGATATTGACTGAGGAACATATCGGCCACCCTCTTGTCTCCGGATTTACGGTAGATCTGTGCTCTCAGAAGAACATAATCCACATTGTCTGGGTCTACAGTGAGGATCTTGTCGGTGAGCCTTGCCGCACTGACAAGATTATCCGCTTCGTAAAGCGATTTGGCAATGGCAAACCTGGCCGCGGGATCCGCCTCGACATCCGAATCATCGGCCTCCTCAGCAGTGGCGGACTCATTCCTAATAGAAGCGTAGTACATGTTGGCCTCATCACTGCGTCCCGCCATCATCAGTGCATCGGCGAGGTTCTTCTTCGTGACCTTATCGTACTGGTTGATCTTGAGGATCTCGGTGCAGACTTTGATGATTTCATCCGTGTTCGCGGTCTTCACCACCATATCCCTGTAGGCGGTGAGGAGTTCGTAGGAGTCGGGCTCCAGCGCAAGTGCCTTATCAAGCACTTTTCTTGCAAGACCCAGATCGTTCAATTCGATGTTGGCGCGGGCATAGGTCGCGACCGTGGACGCGTCCGGATCCTTCTTCATCAGCCTCTTTCCGATGTTGACCGCATCGGCATATTTGGTGGCCTTCACGCAGACCTTCATCTTCACGGTCTGGATATTCGTGTTCTTGGGATCGGTGGCCTCCGCCATGTCAAGAAATACCAATGCCTCGGAATACATTCCCTTGCATGCGAGGATGGCCGCCTTGCGGACCAGGGCATAGGACGAACGGGGATCGAGCTCAATGGCGTGGTTGAACGCCTTGATGGCTGCATTGAGGTCCCCTTTCTTCTCCTTGATGCAACCCATGGAGACCCAGTATCCGGAATTGTTCATATCAAGGAGGACCGCCTTTCCGAACGCCTCCTCTGCGGAATCGAAATCCCCGGCCTTCTCGTCCGCCAGACCTTTGGAGTGCCAGACCTCGGCATTGTTCTTCATCAGAACAGCCGCGGAGGCGTAGGATGCGGATGCATGAAGGTACTCTCCCAGAGCATATTCGGCATTTCCCCTGAGGAACCTGACATCCTTGGAACCTCCGAACTTACTGTTGTTGTCCTTGCAGAGCTTCTCCGCCTCAGTGTATTTCCCCTCCTCGATGAGGGTGCGGATGAGCTTGACGAAATCCTCCTCACCGACGACGGTCGACATGACCTCCGAACCGTCCTTCTCCCTCAGGGCACTGGCGAGTTCGAGGGTGTAAAGTGTATCGGAGGCGGCCTTGTTCTTAGGATCGATGTCCAGAATTTCCCTGCAGGTGGCGATCGCACGGGTGTTCTCTCCCGTCTCCCTGTAAACTGCAAGAAGCGCCATGAGCGCGTCGATGCTCTTTCCATCTGCGGACACCGCCTTCTTTGCAAACGATGCGGCCTTGGAAGTGTGCCTCAGCGTCAGATACACGGTGGACAGCTGTGCCAGACATACCGCGTTCTTCTTGTTCTCCGAAACGGCCTTCTTAGCATATTCCTCACCTTCGCGGTAACGGCCGTCATTCATGGCGACCTTGCTGAGGATCACATATGCCAGAGCGTCTCCGGGATTGCTGTAGAGGATCTTCGCGGCGAACTCCGCGGCCTCATTGTAGAATCCCATGTGGAGCAGTTTCTCGGTGAAGGTCTCGAAATCCTCATAGGTGACCATCTCGGAATCGAAGAACTCGCTGATGATCTGCAGAGCCTCGTTGTTCTTTCCGAGGGCGATACAGGTGTTGATATGTCCCTTGGAGACCCTGGGGTTGGCGGCATCGAAAGCCTCCGCATTTCTGAAACAGGACAGGGCGTGTTCGAAGTTCCCTCCCTGCAGATAGGCCTCGCCGAGCTCGCAGAGGAGGGACGCGTCCTCCTGTCTGGTGCGGCTGGCCTCTTCGAGCATCATCTGACAGGATTTCCAGTCGCCTTCGTCACGGGACATCCTGGCGGACAGAATGCAGTAGTCTGGGTCTTTGTTATCGTATTGGGGGGACGCGATGAGCATACGGGTAGCCTTGTCCTTGTTTCCGGTGTACCACTCCTTATAGATACGGTACAGCTGGAGTTCGGCAGCCCCATCATCCTCCGGTTCATCTATGGGCAGACCGCAGGAGAGACGTTCGCAAGCCTCGAGGGCGGCCCAGTTTGTACGAGAATCAAGTTTGGAAAGTGTGAGATATGCATCGTGAAGAAGTCTGTCACTGCACAGTGCCAGATGAAGGTCGGCTATCGCATCGGGGCAGTTGTTCTTGGCGATCTCGACCTGTGCCTTCACAAGATAGTACAATGCTTTGTCGGGAGCCTCGGTGATGCGGGAAAGATAGTTCTCCGCTTCCGGGACAAATCCCTTGCGGGCGTAACGCATGGCGGCGGTGAGTACAGGATGACAGTCTCCCTGGCGGCCCCTGGACACGAGATCAGTGATGTCGTCTCCCCATCCTTTGGCCTCTTCCATCGACACGATGTCGATAAGTTTGCAAAGGGACCTTGAATCGTGCTTCTCATCCGAGTCTTCTATAAGATTCAAAATGGCCCGGATCTCTTTGAGCCTGCGCTCAGAATTTTTATTGCTGTCTGCCCTTTCGATCCTTTTCCAAAGCTTCGCTTCGGAATCACTTGCGAACACCCCTTCCGACATACCGTCCCCATCAGTATTCTTCTATAAGAATTTTGGAACCATGCAAAACCTGGGTATTCCTGGTTGATATCTGGCTCCAGACGACGGAATCTGACCGAGGGCCAATCCCAACTATTAAATATGGCGGTCAGATACTCAACTTAGTTGCAACTGTAATCTAGCTGGTTAGGATTCAAGCCTTCCAAGCTTGCCACCCGGGTTCGAATCCCGGCGGTTGCACTCATTTCTCTTTCATTTTCAAATTGACTGTACATTGATTGCTTTCTGTTCTTTCGATCGAGACCGTACAGCGTCCGCTGAATACAGCATTCTGTCGGTCCGAATGGATGGGTCAGATAGCAAAATGCACGGTCTGGGTTATTCGGAAGAGACCTTGTCATTAGGGATGACAAAATCCTCGAACATCGCTTTCAGTTCAGGCCGGTAACCTGACCATTCGGTCCTGAGGTCGGCTTTCTGGTAAATCCTGTACAGCCTGTCAGAGAAGCGGAGCCTGTCCTCCCTGGAAAGTTTCATCAGGTCGTCGTAGATGAATTCCGCACTCCACTGAAGGAAATCCTTGCGGGTCTCCTTGAAAATATTGTACTCTGTCAAGGTTTCAAGCAGGTGCTCCACCAGAAGTATACGTTTATCCGCTTTTTCGGCGAGTTTCGCTGCTGAATCACAGTACATGATGGAACCGGGGCGGACCCAACGGTAATGGTACAGCTTGTCGGGGATGAGAGATATCCCGTGTGCGAGAGGATAGATCTTGAACTGCAGACCGACATCCTCTCCGAGAACAATGTTCTCGTCCTGCTCGATGCGGTTGTCGGTGTAGAGACTTCTTTTGATCAGCATACGCCAGGTGAACTGCCTTGAGTTCTCGGTGAAAAGCAACGCCTTATCAAAGGCTGAATATCTAACCCTCCTGGGAGATAAAGCATCTACAAGCCATTGAGGCGGTTCCGGGTCGTCAGGGAATGCGGTCCCTCCGCACACGACGACCTCCGAATTGTCATTCACGGCGGTGTTGTACAGGACCTCGTACATACTGTGAGCAACGTAATCGTCGGGATCTGTGAATCCGATGTATTCGCCCTTTGCCACGGCGACACCCGCGTTCCTTGCCGAACCTATGCCTCCGTTGGGTTTGGTGACGTTCTGAAATTGGGGTACTTTGCAGCATATTCCTTCAGGATCTGCAGACAGCCGTCGGTAGAACCGTCATCGACACCGATCACTTCAATGTCCTTCAGGGTCTGAGCGGCAAGTGAATCGAGAGATTCCCTGAGATAAGGTTCGACATTGTATATCGCGAGGATGACAGATACTTTAGGGACGGACACTGGCTGTACACCTTTGAGCGTATGTCCGTATCTGATTCCAATATTTAGTCACGGCAGAACAATAGGTGTTGATCCGGAACACTCAGGAGCAGGATGTCGTTAAAAAAAGGATTGCTGGGACATGTGTCCCATAAGAAGATTCAGACGGACCAGGGCCGTTCGAATTCCCAGGGCCTGAGGTTGCCTTTGTACAGAGCCATACCGACAACCACACCTCCGGCGCCTGCCTCGGATGCGATCCTGACATCGGCCTCGGTGGTCACTCCGCCGGAGATTATGACACTCCTGGGACATTGCGAACAGAAACCGACGACCTTGTCCTTGACGACACCCTGTTCCTGTCCCTCCACGTCGATATCGGTGTGAAGAACGGCGACAATGGGGAGTTCGCGGATGAGCGCGAACATGTTCTCGACAGAGATCGGTGCGGATTCCTGCCATCCTTTGATAGCGATCTTTCCGCCCTTTGTATCCATTCCGACCATGAGCTTGTTGGGGAAACGGTTCGCGACCTCGGCAAGCCAATCCGTATCGGTGATGGCCTTGGTCCCGACGATGATCCTCTCGGCCCCCGCATCCACATACTTCTGGATTATCTCGGCCGAACGGATACCTCCGCCCACTTCCACAGGAACGCCGATGTTACGGATGATGTCGCAGAACACATCTGAGTTGTCCTCCTTTCCGAAGGCGGCGTCGAGGTCCACCAGGTGAAGGTACTGTGCACCCTTGCGGACCCATTCCTCAGCGACCGAATACGGATCGTCGAGAGAGATCTGCGTGGTTCCGGGCTTCCCTCCGACCAGCTGTACGACCTTATGGTCGAGGACATCCACTGCCGGGATCACGATCATATCTTTTCCTCCGCAAATGCGACGAAGTTCTTCAGGAATGTGAGTCCGGACTCCGAACTCTTCTCAGGGTGGAACTGGGTGGCAACAACGTTTTTGCGCCTCATCAGAGTGGCGAACTCGAATCCTTCGTATTCGGTCCTCCCCTTGACATCGTTCTGAGAAACGGGGTCACAATAGTAGGAATGTGCGAAATAGAAGTGACGGTCCTTAACTCCCTCGAACATGGGGTCCTCACCGGCCACGGTGTTCCATCCCATATGAGGGACGGTACGGGATTTCAGCTTCCTGACCCTTCCGTCGAAGAAACCGATTCCCTCCAGGGAACCTTCGTCACTTCCGGGGAACATGATGTGCGTACCGATGCAGACCCCGAGACAGGGCACTCCGGCCTCGAGACGTTCCCTGATAGCTGATTTGTACTGTCCCAGAGGGGACACGGTGCAGTCGAAGGCACCTACTCCCGGGAAGACGATACATTCGGCATCGAGAAGTTTCGACATATCAGTGACGATTTCTACCTCGGAACCTGCGAGCTCCAGGGCCTTCTTGAGCGAGTGGAGATTTCCGACAT
Organism: Candidatus Methanomethylophilaceae archaeon; assembly: GCA_963591575.1. GTDB lineage: Archaea > Thermoplasmatota > Thermoplasmata > Methanomassiliicoccales > Methanomethylophilaceae > Methanomethylophilus. The sequence goes on along the minus strand of CAVATL010000001.1, from coordinate 146,045 downwards.
TGTAGTCGGCCATCGTCACCTTCATCTCTTTTCATCCTCCAGGACCGATTCCAGAGCGTCCATCATGATCTTATTGAGTTCGGGGGTGCCGACGGTCATCCTGACGCAGTTCTCGGTCCTCCTCTTGCTTCCGAAATCACGGATGAGGACATTCCTCTTCTTCATGCCCTCGATGACCTTGGTGTGATCGATGGGGGATTTTGCAAGTATGAAGTTGGAATCGGAAGGATAAGGTTCGAATCCGAGTTCCTTGAGCTTGGCGGCGACCAGAGGCCTCTGCTCAGCGACGATGTCCACACTCTTCTTCACGAACGCCTGGTCTTTGAGGGCGGCGATGGCCGCTCCTTCGGAGACCGAGTTAAGGGAATAGGGGACCTTCACGGAATTCAGCATATCGGCCACTTTGAGGTTGGTGGCACAGTAGCCGACCCTCAGGTTGGCCATCGCATATGCTTTGGAGAAGGTCTTGCAGACGATAAGGTTCTCGAACTCATCGACCTTTCCGGTCATGGTCTGTTTCGCATATTCGGAGTATGCCTCGTCGAGGATGACGATACCTTCGTGCTTCGAAAGGATCTCTTCAATGTCTTTCTGCCTGAAACAGTTCCCGGTAGGGTTATTGGGAGATGGCATGATGAGGACACCCTTGTTTGCATCGCCTTTGCCGACCATAGCATCGACGTCAAGCTGGAAATCCTCGGTGAGGTCAACTTCCCTCATCTTGCCGCAGGCGAGGCTGACGAAGTACGAGTAAAGAGAATATGACGGAACAGGAATGGTACAGATGTGTCCTGGCTCGGTGAATGTGGTGAAGATAGTGTTGAGGATCTCGTCCGAACCGTTTCCGGCCACGAAATTCTCCATTTTCAGTCCGTAAAGCTTCGCGAGCTCGATCCTGAGACCGTCAGAGTAGGTGTTGGGGTATCCGTTGAGATCGATCTTTAGGTTGCGGAGGTACTCCATCGCCGCGGGGTTGGAACCGAGGACGTTGGTGTTGGTGTCCATCCTGAGCGCGTCGCCGACCTTCGGGTTATAATACATGGTGAGGTCGCGGACACTTGCCCTCATGTTGCTGCGATCCATTCATTCCACCATCCTTTCGATGGGCATGGTGAGGATGCCGGTGGCACCAAGTTTCTTGAGGTCACGGACGACACGGTAGGTGTCCTTGGAGGATACCACTGCATGGACCGCCATGACAGAATCATTGCCTGCGATGTTGAGGATAGTGGGACCTCCGATTCCGGGAAGGATCTTCTCGATCTCGGAAAGTTTGGCTTTAGGTACGTCGGCCATGACATACTTCTTCTGGTCCGCATCGAGGACGGACCTGATCGCATCACTGATCTCGTCGATCTTCGCCCTCTTCACGGGATCCGCCATTGCCGACTCCGAGGAGAACAGACAGGCATCGGATTCCATGATGGTTCCGATCTCGCGGAGATGGTTGGTCCTCAGGGTTCCGCCGGTCTCGACAAGATCGGTGATGATGTCGGAAACACCGAGGTAAGGCATGATCTCCGCCGCACCCTGGACCTCGACGACCTGTGCTTTGATGCCGACGGATTCGAAGTACCTGCCGGTGATGTATGTGAATGTGGTGGCCACGCGGACACCGTCGGGAAGGTCCTTAATGCACTTGTAGGGACTCTCCTCGGGAACGATGACGCTGAATCTGCAATGTCCGAAGCGGAGGTTCTGTATGAGTATAAGTTCGGAACCCGCCTCTGCGGCAACGTCCTGTCCGGTGATGCCGAAATCCACGGCACCGGAATTGATGAACACAGGGATGTCCTGTGCGCGGACGAAGATGACCTCGAGATCAAGGTCGGGGATCTTTATGTTCAGACTCCTTCCCCAGGCGGGACCGAGGTCGATACCTGCCTTGGTCAGAAGTTCTATAGCCCTCTCGTTAAGCCGGCCCTTGTTGGGTATGGCCAATTTAAGCGTCATGTAATCATGACACCATTGACCCCGCTCTATTATATTTTGCGTAGTAAAGAACGCGCGAGGGAGCCAGGGGGCTGATGCCCCTGTGACTCTCTCGGATCACTCGGATTTCTTGGATGTTTCTTCGTCGACAAGGAGTTCGTTGAGGTCTTCCTTCATCAGGAATTCGACCAGGTTCATATGGTGGAACCTCTTGAGCTCGGGGGTCGTGGGGTCCAGAGTCAGCAGGACCTTGTCCATGGAAGTGGTCCTGTAGGCGGTGAACGAGTTCGACTGGGTGTCGGGCTCGGCACTCAGGTCGACACGGAGAAGCAGAGGCTTGTCACCGACGAAGATACGCATTCCGACGGGTTCTCCCTTGTACATGAGGGTGTCGGGTTCGTATCCACGGGCCTTCAGATCAGTGAAGAGGACGTTGGTGACAAGGTTGCGCCAGGGGGTGGGCTGAACACCCCTGAAGTTTATGAACGCACCGTTGAGGGTATCGGCGGCGAAGAAGGTCATCTTGGCACTCTCCTTCATTCCGCGGTCCATCTGATATCCGACGCTGCGGTACAGGATACCGGACTCGACGATACGGTTGATGTATTTCTCGAGGGTACGGTTATCGACGATTCCGGACTGGGCCAGGACCTCTTTCATGGTAAGGCAGCTCGAGACGTTGGCGAAAAGATATGCCAACAGAGCGGCCATTCCCTTAGGGTTGGTCTTGTTCTCCCTGAGAACGAGCTTGAGGGCCACGAGGTGCATGAAACCTTCAAGCATCATCGCCCTGTCAGTGGGATCGAGATCGGGGGTCATGAAGGGGAATCCTCCGTTAGCGAGATACTTCTGGAACTGTTCCTGGGGGTTTCCGGGATATCTCTGAAGGAATTCCTTGAAGGTAAACGGATAGAGGTGGATGACCGTCACATTTTCTGAGAATTCGGGGACCTCTGCCTGATCGAAGAGCGAACTTGTGCTGGCGGTGGCGTAGATCGAGATCTCAGGGCGGGCGAGATGGAACTTCAGGATGGCCTCGCGGTACTGGGGTACCAAATGGATGCTGTCGATGAGCAAGACCTTAGGGTTTTTTTCACAGGCCTTTTCTAGGGCTGTATAAAACTCGTCAGCGTTCTCGATGAGAACGACGGTGCGGTTGTAGGACAACGATGCGATAGAGGTCTCAGAGAATCCATGAAGGAGAAGTTCTCCTTTGAACTGGTTCAACAGTACTGTCTTGCCGACGAACGCGGGACCCATAATGGCTTTCATCCTGGGGTCGTCAACGAGACCCATCAAGGTATCAAGGTATTTTCTGCGGATGAGAATATTCTTTGGCACAAGAAAATGATTGTAAAGTACACTAAATAGTTTACTGGCCGTTTCATTTAAAATATATGTGCCAGACCCCCGATAAGGGGGGTCTTTGGCTCAGAGAATGCCCTTCTTGTAGGCATACTCCGCATTGAGCATGGAACCGCCGGCCCCACCGCGGAGGGTGTTGTGAGATACAACCCACATTTTGTAGTAGCCGTTGGACTGCCTGATCCTTCCGACGGTGGAGGCCATGCCTCTCGCCCTCGCAGGGGATCCGGCGGACACATCGAAGATGGGCTGGGGACGGTTCTCCTCAGACCTTACGATAATAGGCTGTTCGGGAGCGGACGGAAGCCCCAGTTTCTGAGGTTCACCGCGGAATCCGGAAAGGGCCTTGGAGACCTCTTCAAGAGTCGGCTGCTCCTTGAGATCGAGCACGAGAGATTCTGTATGACCGTCTATCACAGGCACCCTGGCACAGTTGGCCATGACCCTGAAGTCAGCGTATTTGAACTCTCCGTCTGCATAGGTTCCGAGCATCTTGCAGAGCTCGGTCTCCATCTTCTCCTCCTCATGGGAGATGTAAGGGATGACGTTGCCGACAATGTCGAGCGAGGGTACCCCGGGATATCCTGCACCAGAGATGGCCTGATAGGTGGAGACGAAAACCTGTTCGAGTCCGAAGGCGTCACGAAGGGCTTTCAGGGGCACCACAATACCGGTGGAGGAACAGTTAGCGTTGGTCACGATGTATCCGCCGTTGCCGTAGGTGGCCTGGTCCTTGATCGATTCAAACTGGTCGGTGTTGACCTCTGGAACTATGATGGGAACATGCTTGTCCATCCTGTGGGAACCCGCATTGGTGTACACTGCGACACCCTTCTCCGCAAGCTCGGTCTCGGTGGGACCTGCAAGGTCCGAGGGGATTCCCGAGAATGCGATCCTGCAGTTCTTGGAGATGCGGTCGAGGTCCATCTTGGAGATCTTCATATCAAGGGTCTCCTGGGCGTAGGGGTAGTCGCGGACCTTGAGGGTGTCGCCGAACTTCTTTCCTTCCGACCTCTCCGACGCATAAAGTCCTTCAATCTCGAAATAGGGATGGTTTTCAAGCATCTGGACGAATCTCTGACCGATCATTCCGGTCGCTCCGAGCACCGCCACACTGATCTTAGCACTCATATGATTACCTTCAAAACGATATCGACAGCGGAAAATATGACTGTCCGGAGTTCACTCGTTGTAGATCTTCAACTGCCTCTCCTTGGAAATGGCAAGGATGAGAGTGGCGATCTTCTCAGCTTCGTCCTCAGTGAGATTTACCTCGTTGCAGAGGTCACGGTAACGGTCGATGATGACCTTTTCCACGCTCTCGTCCCAGACGCTCTGTCCGGCCGCTTTCTTGGCCCTTGCGAGCTCGTCCGTGAGATCCATACGCGTGGCGAGAAGGTCGATGATATCAGCATCGATATCGTGAATTTCATCCCTGAGTTCCTTGACTGAGGTGGACTCCATATTATCCTGGCGTTTTATTATACGCGGATATAAGGCACTTACCCAACTAAATTATATACAAAATGCACGTTTTTGTACTATGGACCGCATTAATCGTCATTTCTATTTAGTCCCCAAACAGGAACAGGTCGCAAGGCTGATGCTGAAACTCGGAATCAGTGTGAGGTCGGGGGACGCATATTGCGGGCCCATCAAACAGACCGACGCTGCAGTCGCAAGGGCACTGAACGTCGACAGGCGTGTCGTCAGATACACCATCGACCGTATCACATCGGAGCCCGAACTCTACCGCCTTTTCTCAAAGGTCAAATCGACCCTTCTCCTCGACGAGGCCGCTCCCGAGATCGGATGTTCATCCATAGAGGTCATACCTGTGGATTCGCAAGTGCCAGGGCTCATGGCGGATATCCTCGGTGTGCTGTCCCGTGAAAGGATCAACGTCAGGCAGGCGGTCGTCAGCGATCCGCAGGACACGGCCGGATCGCACCTCATCATCGTGGCGGACGGGAAGATCCCTGGCAACACGCTGGCGGAGATCAGGTCCGTCAACGGTGTCGCAAGTGTCATCATCAAGTGATCGGCAGGTCCTGAAATAAGATCCGTTTTTCACATCTGGGTCTTTTAAAATCAGGATTCCTACACAGGTCCCGGGGACACCATATTTTTCCGTCCCCGGACACATTCTGCATTCTCGCGCGTACCCTTAATATAATCCACGCGCATAGACGTAATCATTACCATGACTGACAGAACAGCTAAACTGGAGCGCAGCACCAGGGAAACTAAGATCTGCGTGGAGCTGAACATCGACGGAGACGGGAAATTCGATGTCAAAAGTGATGTTCCGTTCCTGAAGCATATGACAGAGACCCTCGCCAGGTACGCGAACTTCGACCTGTGCCTGACAGCGACAGGTGACAACGACCACCATATCATCGAAGACACTGCCATCGCCCTCGGATCCGCCCTGAAACAGGCCCTCGGAGATGCCCCTGTCGAAAGGACCGCATCCTGCATCATCCCGATGGACGATGCCCTGATCATGGTGGCGCTGGACCTCGTCGACCGTCCCTACTGCGATGCCGACTGTCCCGACAACAACTATCTGCACTTCTTCAGAAGCTTCGCCATGTCCGCCGGGATCACGCTGCACGTCGTGAAGATCCGCGGATTCGATGACCACCACATCATCGAGGCGGGATTCAAAGGACTCGGGAAATCACTGTATGCGGCGACAAGACCCAGAGACAAACTTCTGAGCACCAAAGACGAAGTCAGGGTGAAGTGATGGCGCTAGCCAAAAGGGTGATCCCCTGCCTTGATGTCAAGGACGGAAAGGTCGTCAAAGGGACCGAATTCGTCAACCTCAGAGATGTCGGATATCCTCCCGACATGGCACAGAAATACAGTCTTCAAGGCGCTGACGAAGTCACCTTCCTCGATATCGCCGCCTCCCAGGAATCCAGGGGCACCACCCTCGACCTGGTGAAGGAGACCGCGGAGAAGGTCTTCGTCCCCCTCACCGTGGGCGGAGGCATAAGAACAGCTGACGACGTCCACGCCGCACTCATGGCCGGAGCGGACAAGGTCTCAATGAACTCCGCTGCGGTCTTCCACCCCGAACTCATCTCCGAATCCGCCAGAAGGTACGGAAGGCAGTGCGTCGTCGTCGCCATCGACGCCAAACGCACCGAGAAAGGATGGGAGGTGTACGTGAAAGGCGGAAAGGAACCCACCGGGATCGATGCTCTGGAATGGGCTGGAAAAGCGGAAGACCTAGGAGCAGGGGAGATCCTCCTCACCTCCATCGACGCTGACGGCACCAAAAAAGGATATGACATCCCGTTGACCAAGGCCGTCGTGGACGCCACCGACATCCCCGTCGTCGCGTCCGGCGGATGCGGAAATATGGAAGACATCTACCAGGTGTTCGAAAAGACCGACTGTTCGGCCGCCCTTGCCGCATCCATTTTCCACTACGGACAGTGCACTGTGGGTGAAGTGCACGATTACCTGAGAGAAAGGGGGATCGAAGTAAGATGACCGACATACCGAAACTCAATTACGGAAAAGACGGACTGATCCCAGTCATCGTTCAGGACTGCAGGACCAACGAAGTTCTCATGATGGCCTACTCGAACGAAGAGGCAGTCAGACTGATGTACGAAACTGGATACACCCACTTCTGGAGCCGCAGCAGGCAGAAGCTGTGGATGAAGGGGGAAGAGTCCGGACATGTGCAGAAGATCAAGTCGATCCAGGCCGACTGCGATGACGACACCCTTCTGGTACGCGTCGAACAGGCAGGAGGTATCGCCTGCCACACCGGAAATCCGTCATGTTTCTACAAACTGGTCTATGGGAACCTCGACGAGACCGCGGCCATCCTTCCCGAACTCATCAGGACCATCAGAGACCGCAAGGAGAACCCCTCCGACGAGAGCTACACCTGCAAACTCTTCAAGAACGAGACCAAGATGTGCAAGAAGATCGTCGAGGAGGCCGCTGAGGTCGTCCTTGCGATCAAGGACCGCGACAATGACCCAGACCAGACGGACCTTGCTGGAGAGATCGCCGATCTCATCTACCACACACTGGTCGCCGTCGAGAAGGAAGGACTCGATCTGGAGAAGGTATATTCCGAACTCAGTGAGAGGCATTGAAATGGTCCCCAGAGCAGATCTTCACACCCATTCGTTGTACAGCGACGGCGAACTCATCCCTGCTGAACTCGTCAGGAGAGCACAGGTGCTGGGACATGACCTCATCGCCATCACCGACCACGTCGACATGACCAATGTCGAATGGGTCGTCACCAATGTGGTGAAGGCATGCGAACTCAGCGAGGATTACTGCACCGTCCTTCCCGGAGTGGAGATCACCCACGTCCCCCCGAGAAAGATCGCAGAGGTCGCCAAGATGGCGAGGAAATTCGGTGCCAAATGGGTCGTCGTTCACGGAGAGACCGTTGTAGAACCGGTCGCACCCGGTACCAACAGAGCCTCGGTAGAGAACCCCGACATCGATGTGCTGGCACATCCCGGATTCATCACTCTCGAAGAGGCGCAGATAGCCAAGGACAACGATGTCCTTCTGGAGATAAGCGGCAGGGCCGGACACAACATCACCAACGGACATGTCTATCAGATGGCCCACGAAGTAGGTGCCAAAATGGTGATCGATTCAGATACCCATCAGCCCGAGAACCTCATGGATGATGCCGCCGCAAAGGTCGTCGCATTAGGCGCAGGATTGTCCGAAAAGGAAGCGGACATCGCCCTTCACAAAACGCCTTACGAAATGACCAAACATCTCATCTGAGTGTTCACAGAACACTTATGGGACGGCCTTGTGGAAAGACGTTCTCACTCGGAATCGTCTTTCTCAAGGTCGGACCTGATCTTCTTCAGGACCTCTTCGAGATAAAGCTCGCGGCCCTGATCCTTGACCTCGTCGTCCTCATAAAGAAGCAGTTTCAGCAGTTCTTCCTCGGACATCATCTCGGTGTCCGCCTTCTCACCGTCTGCCATATGGCCCGGATATACCCAACAGTAAATAAGTAATCGCTGACATCAGCCCCTTATGCCAAAGATTGCAATCATCGGCGGAACCGGGATTTACAACCCGGACACATTCGAAATGATCAAGGAAGAGTTCCCGGACACTCCCTACGGGAAACCCTCCGACCCTATTATGATCGGAAAGATCAACGGGATCGAGGTCGCATTCCTCTTCAGACATGGCAAACAGCACCAGCACCCCCCGTCCTCCGTCCCATACAGGGCGAACATGTACGCTCTGTGGAAACTCGGAGTGAGGTATGTCATCTCCGCATGTGCGGTCGGTTCCCTCAAAGAGGAATACAAACCCGGAGACCTCGTCATCGCGGACCAGTTCATCGACTTCACCAAGAAGAGGGACTACACTTTCTTCATGGACAAGACGGTCCACATCTCGATGCCCGACCCCTGCTGCCCCTACCTCAACTCTGTCTTCGCGGACACCGCAAAGGCAATGGGGATCCCATATCACCTCGGAGGAACCTATGTCTGCATCGAAGGTCCCCGCTTCTCCACCCGTGCGGAATCCAACATGTTCCGCCAGTTCGGACACATCATCGGTATGACCATGGTCCCCGAGGCACAGCTCGCCAGGGAACTCGGAATGTGCTACTGTTCCCTCGCCACGGTCACCGACTACGACTGCTGGAAAGACGAGGACGTCACCATTGAAATGGTCACCAAAACCATGGCTGAATGCCTCGACAAAGTTCTCAGACTTCTCGAGCTGGGTCTTCCCAAGATCGGCGAGTCTTCTTGCGGATGCGAGAACGGCGCCCTCGGCTGCGGTTCTCTCGATGCGATTCAGTGAAACTGTTTTATGAGGGGGCCTTCCCCCTCGGTGTTTTTATCCTGAAAATTAAAAGACCCAGAACGGAAATTCTCGAGGTCGATTACTCCGGTACGGCTATGAAAACCTGTACCGGAATTGAATGAATCAATAGTGTTTAGGCACTGAAATCCAGGTCCTGGAAATAATCTCCGGAAGGGGTCACAACATCCAAGGCCGTGATCTTATTGTAAGTTATGCCGCAATCGGAGACACTCAGGTAATGAACATGTCCGCCGATGGTATGGTCCTCAGAGATAAAATGAAGGTGCCATCCGGCCGAATTGAAACTTCCGGCATACTCTGGGAAATAGAATGCCACGATGGTTCCGGTGATCGATGTGTAATCCCACCTCACTTCGTCGCGATCAAGAACCTTATCAAGCGGCTCATAAGGCTCGGTCTGTGCCCTTTCACTGCGTATGGTCAAGGTGTCGAAAGTACCTTCGATCACCGCGACATACATCGAATTCTTACCGTAAGCACTCACAGTCTGGGTCATTGATTCTTCCAATACCTCAATGGAAGTCGCACTTACATCAGACCTACTGAAATCGGTCTCCATATATGCGATGTTTGCGAAAGGTACGGTCGTCGAATCATCGGCAACCCTTACCGTACCGTCGGACAGTGCCTGATAGACAACACCCTGATAGACGATCATCTCACCGTTCAAAGTGTCGAATGTACCGAGACCTGTATCTCCGTGCTGTTTGAGCTCGCCAACGGTGACGGATCCGTAATAATCTCCTTTCTTCAGCGCATCAAGCAGGGAGACCTGATAGATCGTATCGCAGTCCTTTTTGTCCTCGCCGTCGTTCCCGAGGCAGACATAACACACCGAAGCTCCGATGAGAATCGCCAATATGGCCGCGATTATCGGTATCTCTTTTCTCATGAACTCCGATTCGAGGTCAGGTATTTACACTCTGACCTCAAAAAGGGTTCTGGGACGCATTAAGCTGGAATCATCTCTTAATTCCGTAGATGACACCATTGCTGACAGACGGCGGGATCTCCTCATTGAATCCCATGACCGACATGATCACTTCTGCACCGACGGCACCGTAGGGAAGGTTCTGATAGGCCTCTGGGACTATGATGACAGGGCCCCCTCTTCTGATGTGGTTCAGGCACCTCATCATCTGACGGAAACGCTGTGTGAGAGTGGAAGGTCCGCAGGTAGCGAAGACCGCACCGTCGTAGATCTCCCACTCATCGGTGACGACCTATTTTCCGTACTGTATGACCGAGACCTTGTCATCCTCGATCAGGGCAAATTTACGTGAAAGGGGGAGATGGGAAACGATCCCCGCGATGTCTGTTTTCATAACAGTACCTTCCACTTTATCATTCACCGCGAAAAGCATACCGAAGTAACGTTCCTCCATAAGCCTCAGGAGTTCGTAATCCTTCTTCAGCTTCCCATAGTCTTCGTTTACCAGCCTGATGAAGAAGGGGGATGTCTCGAGATCGATGGTGCGCAGGTACTCCTGCATTCCGAGCTTCCCGAAGTAGATGATCTCCCTGTAGGAATCCAAATGCCTCACCAGTTCGAAGAACGGTGCCAGGTCCGCCTTCACATCCTGAGGGACGATGGAGAACTTGAACATGGCCGATTTGCGGGGAAGATACGGAGTGAGCAGGAAACTGTCAAAGAAGGCAGGTTCGAGCAGTGCCTTCAGGGTTATGTCGGTCATGTGGCTGCCGAATATCTCGTCAAGATATTCGCGGGTGAGATTTCCTCCCATGACCCTCGCATTCACTTCGATGAGAACAGGACCTTTCTCGTCCACCTTGAACTCGTTATGGCTGAATCCATTCTTCATATCGACGGCGTCGAGGACCTGATAACAGTACTGAAGGAGATCCTGCATACCGGGAACGAGACGGTCCACGAGGATGCAGGTATCATAAACGAGCACACCGTCAGGCTGCACGATCTTCTCGTACCTCCAGATATCGGTGATCTTATGTTTCCCGTCGATGCTGAGGCTGTTCACGATATACTCGGTACCCCCGATGTACTCCTGGATCAGAATCGGACTGTCTCCGCGGCCGCGGGAATTGTATATGGCATGCATTTTCTCGAAATGCTCGAGAGCATCCTCGAGAGACTCGCAGATCTTCAGGCCAACGGTTCCGGAACTCTCAGAGAACTTTAGAACTGCTTTTGTAAGTCTATTATCGCCCCAGAACTTCCTGACCTGTTCGGCCGAGGTGACCACTGCGGATTCGATACGCCTGATTCCTGCCTTTCCCAAGGCCTCGAACATTCCTGCCTTGGTGCAGCGGAGATCTGTCGTTTCAGGGTCGTTCCCCCTGAGCCCGAGGGCCTTGTTCAATTTATCGGCGAAACGGATACCTGAATCCGACCCGGGGACCACACAGGCGATATCATATCCCTTCAGCAGTTCCAGGAGATCATCCATGACGTATTCTTTCGGAAGCTGAACGAAATCTGCAGCATCGCCGATGCTTCTCTTCATATACTCCACTTTGGAGTTCCATGCCTGTGCGTGTTCTACATCAAAATAGATATTGATGAGGAGGGGACGGTACCCCATTCTGATAATATCGTCGACATACATCTGTCCGGAAGATGCACAATCCACCACAGCGATGTGTTTCATAAACCGAATTCGGTGTCCACCTAATTAAATTGATTCCGAAAATCTGAATCCGGATACAGAATTCCGTATCCATCCACAATTTCTGCGTATGCAGATAATGGGTTTCAAAGGGGGGTTTCGTCCCCCTCGGATCATCTCTTAAATCCGTAGATGACGCCGTCGCTAACTGACGGTGGAATCTCCTCGTTGAATCCCATCACGGACATCACGACCTCGGCACCGACAGCACCGTAGGGAAGGGTCTGATATGATTCGGGAAGGATTATGACCGGTCCGCCCCTTCTGATATGGTTCAGACACCTCATCATCTGACGGAAACGTTGCGTAAGCGAGGAGGAGCCGCAGACAGCGAAGATAGCACCGTCGTAGATCTCCCACTCCTCAGTGACGGTCTGCTTTCCGTACTGTATGACCGAGGTCTTATCATCCTCGATCAGGGCGAACCTGCGTGAAAGAGGGAGGTGTGCGATTATTCCGGAGAGATCAGTTTTCATGGCAACGCCTTCGACCTTGTCGTTCACTGCGAACAGCATATCGAAGTAACGTTCCTCCATGAGCCGGAGAAGTTCGTAATCCTTCTTCAATTTCCCGTAATTCTCGTTTATCAGTCTGATGAAGAAGGGTGAGGTCTCCAGATCGATGGTACGGGGGTATTCGTGTACCCCGGTCTCTCCGAAATAGACTATCTCTCTGTAAGAATCCAAATGCCTCACCAGTTCGAAGAAGGGACCCAGGTCCGCATTCACATCATGAGGGACGATGGAGAACTTGAACATGGCGGATTTACGGGGAAGGTACGGCGTGAGCAGGAAATTGTCGAAGAAAGTGGGTTCGAGCAGCGACTTCAGAGTGACATCGGTCATATGGCTGCCGAAGATCTCGTCAAGGTACTCGCTGGTGAGGTTTCCTCCCATGATCCTCGCATTCACTTCGATAAGAACCGGCCCTTTCTCATCGACCTTGATCTCATTGTGACTGAATCCGTTCTTCATTTCTACAGCATCGAGGACCTTGTAGGTGTATTGCAGAAGGTCCTGCATACCGGGAACAAGACGGTCCACAAGGACACAGGTGTCGTAAACGAGCACACCGTCATCCTGGATGAACTTCTCATACCTCCAGATATCAGTGATCTTGTGTTTCCCGTCGATACTGAGGCTGTTCACAATGTATTCCGTACCGCCGATGAACTCCTGGATCATGATGGGGGTGCCTGACGAACCGTAGCAGTTGTACTCTGCCTGCATGTGTTCGAAATGTTCGATACATGCTTCGAGCGAATCACAGATCTTCAGACCGACGGTCCCTCCGCTCTCAGAGTACTTCATGACCGCCTTCTTCAGATCGTTGTCCGCCCAGAATTTCCTGATCTGTTCGGCTGAGGTGACGACCTCGGATTCGATACGCCTGATACCTGCCTTTCCCAAGGCCTCGAACATTCCCGCTTTGGTACAGCGCATATAGGTGGTCTCGGGATCGTTTCCTCTCAGCCCTAGAGCCTTGTTCAGGATATCAGCGAAACGTACACCTGTCTCAGAACCGGGAACTACACAGATAATCTCGTATTTCTTCAGCTGTTCCACAAAATCGTCGAGAGAGAAATCTTTCGTCAATTGGATTATGTCCGCTCTGTCTCCGAGGCTTTTCTTCACACTCCTGACGTTCGCGCTCCAGCTCGGGGCGTGCTCTTCATCAAAATAAGTATAAATTGCAAGTGGCCGACAGCCCATCCGGAGGATATCCTCAGTATACATCTGTCCGGACGACGCACAATCCACCACGGCGATATATTTCATAGTTAAGACTGCACATCGACCCTAATTAAATTAACGTCGAAATCCGCATCCAGACAGAACAAATCGGTAATCACCACAGATTGCGTGCGGAAACGGATTTTCCAAGGGGGAGGTGATCCCCCTCGGACCTGCACCGTACTGAACGATTCAGGATTCTGGGTCTTCGCTCTTTTTCGGAATGACATTCTTCACGGCCGCGGCGCAGATGATGGCCACGACGGAAAGAACACAACCCACGAGCATGGATATGTCGAAACTGTCTTCGAGAACTCCGGGGGCCACGGACTCGACCGTGTCCATTCCCATTCCGAGCTGGAATATGATCGAATAGAGGACCACACCGAGAGAGGCCGCGACATAGTTCACTTCCAGCAGGAATGTGGCGGCGTCCGCCTGCTGATCTTCATCGGCATGATGGATCAATGCGGTGGCGAGACCTGTTCCGGCGAATGCCATGGAACACCCCATTACAATAAGACCCAGCAACAGAAGTATGATGCCGTCGGGAAGGACCACGGCTGCGAAGAGCATACAGAACACGAGACGTCCCACTCCTGCCAGAACGGAAGGCACTTTGCATCCGCGGGTGTCGCACCATCTTCCCACGGGGATGGAAAGGAGGATCGCGAAAATGGATGCCACGGACATCAGGAATCCGGAATGCGATACAGAGTATCCGCCGTAGATCTGAAGGAAATACGGCAGAACATACTCGGTACCCATGATGACCATACAGGTCATCGTGAATGCGATCGACAGGATCTGAAAATCACGGCGTTTCAACAGTTTGGGGGAGATCAGGGCATGATCCGGCCGACTGACCATCCTGCGGCCCATGATCACCAGGAACACCACGGAGACCACTCCGCAGGCCACGACAGCAGCGTACGACAGATCCTCTCCCATGATGTTCTGGAGACACACCATTCCCGCACCGATACCGAAGATCGTTAGAACACTGTTGAAGAAATCCGGATTCTGGGACCTGTCATATCCCTCGTCCTGGGGAAGAACCTTGACAGTCAATAAGGCCGCGACGATACCGAACGGAATGTTGATCAGGAAAATCCAGTGCCAACTGAGTGCATAGGTGATGAGTCCTCCCACGGAAGGGCCTATGACGATGGAGACGCCGGATGCGACGGCAAGAACGCCCATCCCGATACCTTTCTTGTCCGACGGCAGGAAGTTCGTGATAAGTACGGGCACTGCAGCGGTCATTAGCGCCGCACCGACACCCTGGATGAGTCTGAACAGAACCAACATGAAGAAATCGGTGGAGGTCCCGCAGGCGATCGATGAACCGGTGAAGATGACTATACCCCAGAAAAAGATCTTCTTCACAGTACCGTTCTTCGCCAGTTTGGCCAACGGCAGCAGGAGCGATGCAAGGGCCACCACATAGACGAGGGTGATCCAGGAGGAGTCACCGATGGCGATGTTGAAATCGGATGCAATCACAGGCAGGGCCACATTGACGATGGACGCATCCAATCCATCAAGGATCGTCGACAGTGCCAGGAGCACCAACAGCAGACCCAGATTGCGGCTGTTCTCGAATTTGTTCATACTTAGGTCACCTCTTTATACCATAGATGATGCCGTTGCTTACTGATGGCGGGATCTCTTCGTTAAATCCCATTATTGTCATCACGACCTCGGCACCGACGGC
This sequence comes from Candidatus Methanomethylophilaceae archaeon, assembly GCA_963591575.1. Classification (GTDB taxonomy): domain Archaea; phylum Thermoplasmatota; class Thermoplasmata; order Methanomassiliicoccales; family Methanomethylophilaceae; genus Methanomethylophilus. Next base: position 130,794 of record CAVATL010000001.1, on the reverse strand, counting down.
ACCGTAGGGAAGATTCCGATAGGTCTCCGGAACGATGATGACCGGTCCTCCCCTTCTGATGTGATTCATACAGCTCATCATCTGACGGAAACGCTGTGTAAGGGTCGACTGACCGGAGACGGCGATGACAGCCCCGTCGTAGATCTCCCAATCCGTGGTGACTGACCGCTTTCCGTACTGTATGGCCATGATCCTGTCATCCTCGATCAAAACGAATCTGCGGGAAAGGGGCAGACGGGTTATGATCGCGTCAAGATCGGTTTTCAGGACAGTCTCTTCGACCTTGTCGTTCACTGCGAACAGCAGATCGAAGTAACGTTCCTCCATGAGCCTGATACACTCGTAATCCTTCTTCAATTTCCCGTAATCCTCGTTGATCATCCGGATGATGAACGGGGTGGTGTCCAGGTCGATGGTACGGGGATACTCCTGCACCCCGGCCTCTCCGAAGTGGACGATCTCCCTGTAGGAATCCAAATGTCTCACCAGTTCGAAAAACGGACCCAGGTCCGCTTTCACATCACGGGGGACGATGGAGAACTTGAACATGGCGGATTTGCGGGGAAGATAATGCGTGAGCAGGAAATGATCGAAGAACGCAGGTTCGAGCAGTGCCTTCAGCGTGATATCGGTCATGTGGCTGCCGAAGATTTCGTCAAGATATTCGGGAGTGAGGGTCCCACCCATGACCCTTGCGTTGACCTCGATCAGAACGGGACCTTTTTCATCCACTTTGATCTCGTTGTGACTGAATCCGTTCTTCATATCGACCGCATCGAGGACCTTGTACGTGTATTGCAGAATATCCTGCATACCGGGGACTAGACGGTCCACGAGGATCATAGTATCATAGACAAGCACTCCATCGGGCTGTAAGATCTTCTCATATCTCCAGATATCCGTGATCTTGTGTTTCCCATCGATACTGAGGCAATTAACGATATACTCCGTGCCTCCGATGTACTCCTGAATCAGAATGACGCAGTCGGATGCCTCTGTCCCGGCGAACATCGCCCGCATATGATGATAGTGTTCGATGGAATCCTCAAGGGAATTGCAGATCTTCAGGCCGAAAGTTCCGGAGTTCTCGGAGAATTTCAAAACAGCCTTTGTAAGTTTATTGTTGTTCCAGAACTTCTTAATCTGTTCTTCCGAGTTGACGACCTCGGATTCGATATGCCTGATGCCTGCTTTTCTCAATGCCTCGCACATTCCAGCTTTGGTGCAACGGAGATAGGTTGTTTCAGGATCGTTCCCTCTGAGACCGAGTGCTTTATTCAAAATATCTGCAAAACGCACGCCGATCTCGGAACCGGGGACCGTGCAGACGATTTCGTACTTCTTCAGTTGTTCGACAATCTCTTCGATCCTGTAATCCTTCGGAAGCTGGAAGTAATCAGCCTTGTCTCCGATCCCTTTCCGTACAAGGTTGAAAAAAGGTGCCCATTCGTCAGCATCGACCTCATCCAAGTAGGTGTTGATGACGAGAGGACGGTAACCCAGGTCGATGATATCATCGATGTACATCTGCCCAGAGGACGCACAGTCCACTACAGCAATATGTTTCATAAGCCAGCCTATCTGCAGGTCTTAGATTAATCTTCTGCAGACAACCTATTATTAGACGAACAATAACTGTATGATACACAATTCTGGCACTGTCCAAGAGCATCAGAAAACCGATGAAATATAAGAGGTGGAACCCGGAGGGCCTCCGTCAGCACTCCGGAGTGGAATTGGTTTACTGTTTCTTCGTGTTGGGCGGATAGTAGTCCCCGCAATACGGACACTGCCCGATCTTTCCGACATAGGTGAAGCTTGCACCGCAGTTTGGACATTCCGCGGCGTGTTCCTGGAGATTGGGGTCCACGAGCCTGCTGAGAAGGACGCTGTTCCCACTGATGATGTATCCGGGGAGATAACCGTTGGTGAGCAACCACCTGACCTTCTCCGTCGCGACGTTCTCTGAAACTCCGATGCTTCCCGCAAGCAGGTCGAATGTTATGCTCTCATGTTCGAGGACGAACGCTCCCAGACGGAATGTCTTCTTCCTTTCGATGTTGCGCAGCCATATGAATGGAATCCCGTAGATGGAGAACACGAAAATGATGACGATTCCGCTTATCCAAAGGGCTATCGTCCCCTTTATGATTCCGAACACGATGCAGGCGGCCCCGATCAGGATGATCAGAATGAGAAAGTACATCGGCCGGTTCAGATTCTTGAGTTCTTCTTGGACTGTTGACATTTTAACACCTCCCCGGAAGAACCGAGGGACTTAGTACTTATTACACAATCATATTCACCAGGTATATGAGACTCATCATCAAGGGTACGGTCCAAGGGGTCGGCTTTCGGCCGGCGGTCTATCGCACCGCGACACATCTGGGTCTTAAAGGATGTGTCCGCAATGACGGGTCCGAGGTCACCATCGACATCGACGATGCCGACCTGTTCTTAGAAAGGTTTCTGAAAGAACTGCCCCCATTGGCGAAGATAGATTCGATCGAAAAGATAGGGTATGAACTTCCGGAAAATATCAAGGGATTCTCCATCGTCGGATCGAATTCCGGTTCCAAGGGCGGATTCTCCATCCCCACCGACACTGCGATTTGCAGTAAATGTTTCGAAGACCTCCATAACGGCAGAAGAAAGGGCTATGCGTTCACCGCATGTACCGACTGCGGACCGCGTTTCACCCTTCTCGGATCACTCCCATATGACAGACCCAGCACCGCCATGGCATCATTCGGGATGTGTCCAGAATGCAGAAGGGAATATCTCGATCCCGGGGACAGACGTTTCCACCACCAGACCATCTGCTGTCCGGAATGCGGACCTCATTATTTCCTTCTCGACAGGAACGGGGCCCCTGTCGAAGGCGACCCTATACCTGAATTCGCAAGGATGCTGGAATCCGGAATGATCGGCATCGCCAAAAGCTGGGGCGGGATGCACATCTGCTGCATACTTTCACAGACCCAGCATATGAGGGAATGGTACGGGAGGAAACAGAAACCCTTTGCGATCATGGTGCGCGACATCGACACCGTGAGGAAATATGCCGACCCGACACCGGAAGAGGAAAAACTGCTGCTGTCGCCGTTCAGACCCATCGTCCTCGTCAAAAAGAAGAAGACCCAGACCATGGAACTCATATCTCCGGGACTAGACAACGTGGGGATCTTCCTGCCGTACACGGCGATGCACACCCTCCTCTTCGACGAGCTGAAAGAGGATGCACTCATAATGACCTCCGGAAATGTCCCAGGCGAGCCGATGATCGTGGACAATGACGCGATCCTCTCCATGGGTGCGGAGTACTATCTCCTTCACAACCAACCTATCCTGAACCGTGCCGACGACAGTGTCATACGTATGTGCGGGGACAACACATTCTATCTGAGGAAATCCCGCGGTGCGGTCCCTTCGTACATCAGATTCCCGCTTAACGGTCAGGTGGTCGGCGTCGGCGCACAGGAATCCCTCGCGGGCGCCGTGACCGTCGGCGGACGCATCTATCCCACACAGTATATCGGGAACGGGGAGGGGATCGGTGTTCCCGAATATCTTGAGGAGGCCGTTCGTTTCCAGATGTCACTGGTGGGCTGCGAACCGCAGATAGTCGCCGAGGATCTGCACCCGGCATATCTCAACAGGAAATTCGCATCGCGGCTGGCAGAAGAGTATCATGCGGAACTGATTGATGTTCAGCACCACTGGGCCCATGCGGCCGCTCTCATGACCGACTGCGGACACCTCGATCATATGGCGGTGCTCGCCCTTGACGGTACCGGACACGGGGATGACGGAATGGCATGGGGTGGCGAGGTATTATCGTGCGATCTTCACAGATACAAACGTCTGGCACATCTGGAATACATCCCGCTCCTGGGCGGGCAGAAGGCGGTCACCGACCTCCGTAGACTCCGTTTCGCCATAGATTCGATAAACGGTGAAGAGAACAGCACCTCATTCAGTGATTCAGAGGCCGCCGTACTATCCAAACTCATGCCAAAGAGCGTAAAAACCTCCTCACTCGGCAGGGTCCTTGACGCGCTTTCCTTCTACCTGGGTATTTGTGAAAAAAGGACCTATGACGGAGAACCGGCGATGAAACTGGAACCTCTGCTGGCCCGCGGACATCTTGTGCCCGGTTTCGAAACATACACCGAGAACGGTACAGTGATGACCGCCCATCTGTTCACCCGTCTGGGACAATGCGGGAACAAGGCGGATGCGGCGTATTCGGTCGTTTACGGCATTATTGATGAAATGGTCGCCTCCGCAGCCGATGCGGCCTCCGGAGACGGATACATTGGGATCACCGGCGGCGTATCCTACGATGTTCCTCTGATCAAAATGGCGGAAGAGATCGCATCAAAACACGGGCTGAAGCTCTGCTACCACCAGAACATACCGAACGGTGATGGAGGCATCTCCACTGGGCAGGTCGCCATCGCACTCAGCAGATTATGACGGCCCTATGTAAAAGAAATAATGGAGCCATAATCCAATAAACAACTGATTTCTAATAAAAATAGTGCATATCCAGGGATAGGTTGGATGCATAATGCATCAATCCGGGGATAAAATGCAGAATGTGCTGTATGTGCTGCTTGATGGTATGGAGGATGACCCCAACCCAGAACTCGACGGTAAAAAACCGTATGAAGTCGCGAAAATGCCGTTCATAAGAAAGAAGGCCCCGTTCCTCAATTGGACCACGGGGCGGGGATATACCCAGCTGTTTCTGAACGAATTCTGGACCGGACATCCGCCAGACATAGCCAGGGCCGCCATAGAAGCGTGCGGTCTCGGGATGAACATCAAAGGACGCACAGCATTCCGTATGAGTCCCGCGTTCATCAAAGACGGTATGGTCCAATGGGCGTACGGTGTCGACGAACAGGCCGACAAACTTGAGAAGTGCATTAAGGACAATCTTGACATCCTCTGTGACTGCGACCCGCAGATCGAATTCTTCGTCCACGGCAGATCCGTGATCACCATGAAGTATGACTTTAATGTGCCAGACGGCCCGCAGGCCCCGGTCGACGGGCCCTTCGTCCCAATACCCGGACCTTTGGGCACCCTCATCGACAAGGTCGCCGAGGACATGGACGGACTTACGGTCTACCCATGGGGGATCGGAGGCGTCGGGACAGAATATCCCCCGTACCCCGGAATAGGCAGCATGACCGCCATATCCGACAGTCCCACCGCACTCGGCATCGCCGCCACCCTGGGGCATAAAATCCACCTGGTCCCCGACCTCGACGACAGGTTCCCCATAGCCGTCGAAGCCCTGAAAGAGGGGAACGTGTTCCTTCATATGGACGAGGTCGACGAATACAGTCACGAAAAGGACGCACACAAGAAGATATCTGTCCTGGAACATATCGACTCGATGATGGAGAAGTACTTCTCCGATGCAGAGAACATCGTGTTCTTCGTGGACCACGGTACCTCCTGCGTCACCGGCAAACACATTCTAATGAACGTTCCATTCAGAACCACCAAACAGATCTTCGGCAACGGAGAGTTCGTCGGGCTCGACATACTCGTTCCGACCGTAATGGAGAAAATGAAATGATCACCGAACTGCCGCCCTCCTTGGGAATCAACGGAAACAAAGAGATCGCAATGGACATCCTCTCCCGTATCTGGGGTAAAAGAGGGATATTCACCTGCACCATCGCCAACACACTGACATCCACCATCCCCGGGGTCTCCGAGGCCGGAGACTCGCCGGAACTCACCTTATACACCGGCCCCGCCGATGCTGAGTATCTGATGACCGGGAATGTCACCTGCATGAAAGGTATTCCTATCAATCCTGGAGGAATCCCCACCCCTGCGACCCTCACAAAGGCCGCGCTGGATCTTTCAAAGACCCCGTTCCTGATCATCAACGGGGGATCGAAAATCATCCCCAACATCCCCTGCATAGAGGTCGGCGGAGAATGCGGAAAGGAAGTCAACTCCGGACATACCCTCAAGGATGTCTCCAAGAGTTTCGAGTACGGAAAGATCCTCGGTGCACAGCTCGCCGAGACCTATGATTATGTGGTCGTAAGCGAAAGCTGTGCGGGAGGAACCACCACTGCACTTGCAGTGCTCCTTGCAATGGGGGTCATCAAAGAGAACCTGGTAAGCAGCAGTTCTCCCCGCAACCCCAAGGAACTCAAATGGTCCCTGGTGATGGATGGCTTCGCCAAGGCCGGTGTAGAGATCGGATCCCTGGCGGACGACCCCCTGAAGGCTATCGAACTGTTCGGTGACCCGATGATGCCCGTCAACGTGGGCATCGTGCTCGGAGCGGCCCCCAAGGTCCCTGTCATCTTCGGAGGAGGAACCCAGATGGCACCTCTGATCGCGGCCGCCATCAAACTGGACCCTACCATTGTGGGCAACATTTTCCAGGGAACCACCAGATGGCTTCTGTCAGACCCCAACTCCAACATGAAAAAGATCCTCGACAACATCTCCACTGATGTGCCGATGATCTACATCAACATGGACTACTCCAAGAGTCCGTATGAAGGACTTCAGGCATACGAGTGGGGATTCATCAAAGAAGGTGTGGGATGCGGAGGTTCCTCAGTAGCGGCCGTTATCTCGAGTGCCGGAAAGATCGACTGTCCCATGCTTCTCGACAAGGTCCACGAGCTTTACAGAAAGGTCATGCACCTGGAGTGACCGCGGTATCTCCGCGGCCCTCTCAAACCGTTTTCTATTTCATTTTCCACGTTACAAAAATGAGTGGTTTCAACAGATTTTCGTTGTGATAATGTAATCTGTTGTCATACTTTAAATGGTGTTACGAATAGATTAATTCGTAACAAGACAGCTCTACGAAAAACGCATCAGATCGAGCAGGATCAGTAAAGTTCGCAGGATTCGATGACCGAGTAATTGGCATCGAGAGAATCGAGCTCCGCAGCGATGCGAAGGTTCCTGCAATGGGAGCAAGTAATGGGTTTTTTGAGCGCCCTCTTTAGTCTGATAGATCCAGAATCAAGATCGACAATTCTGCCACAGGAACAGTATATTTTGTCAAAATTTGACCTAATATCGTCGAAAAGCCTAAAATGATACGAATTTTCGCACGGAATATAGCAATCCGACGCAGCAATATCTGTCCTGTTCATTCCTCCCAATCGAGCACTTCTGTGAGATACATCCATAATCCCCTACTCTCACAGAGCGTAATTCTGTCCAATTCTGAGATGGCATATAAGGGTTGTGCAGGGCCATTCGAAACCCTATAAATAGACTTGAACAGGACTTCGGAACTGCCTTTTAAAGGCGGGTCAGCTTTATATACTTCCTATTTTGAAATTTCTGGCGTTGCGCACGAAGAAAAACATCAAAAATAATGTTGGATTAAACATCTAACTCTATTTTACGAACAGTTCTGGAAAGGTAAAAAAAACTCAGGCCTGGATGTTCAAAGAACACATTGAAAAAGAAAGTGGGAATGAATCCTCAGAATATGCATAGATGGACTGTTCCGAAACAGTCCGAGAGATGAAAATGAAAAGGAAGAAAATGACAGAGGCCGTCGGCGAGACGGACCAGTGTCAATGGTTTCAAAGCCTGAGTGCTTTCTTTCCAGGATAGACTGCCTTGCTTCCAAGACGGTCCTCGATCCTGAGAAGACGGTTGTATTTGGCGGTCCTCTCACCGCGACAGGGTGCACCGGTCTTGATCTGTCCGGTACCCCATCCGACCGAGAGATCGGCAATAGTGGTGTCCTCGGACTCTCCGGACCTGTGGGAGACGACGACGTTGTAACCGTTCTTGAAACTCATCTCCTGCGCATCCTGTGCCTCGGTAAGGGTTCCGATCTGGTTGACCTTGAGCAAAAGTGCGTTGGCGGCTCCGGCCTCGATACCGGTCGCAAGACGCTTGCTGTTGGTGACGAAGAGATCGTCTCCGACAATCTGACACTTGGAACCTGCAACCTTGGTGAATTCGGCAGTGGTCTTGAAGTCGTTCTCCTGGAACGGATCCTCGATGCTGACAAGGGGATACTCTGAAATAAGTGCCTTGTAGTGATCTGCGAGCTCTCCGCCGGTGAGGGTCAGTCCGTCGACGTCATAGGTGCCCTTCTCCTCGTCGTAGAATTCGGAAGATGCGCAGTCCATTCCGAGATAGATGTCCTTGCCGGGAGTGTAACCGGCCTCGGAAATGGCGGCCATGATAGTGTCGAATGCTTCGGAAACGGTGTTCACGGGCGGTGCGAATCCACCCTCGTCACCTACATTGATGGCGCTTACACCATATTTCTTCTTGAGAATGCTCTTAAGAGCGGCGTAGGTCTCGGCGGCCATCTGAAGACACTCGGAGAACGAGGATGCACCGACGGGAAGGATCATGCATTCCTGGATCTTCAGGTCTCCTCCTGCGTGTTTACCACCGTTGATGATGTTGAACATGGGCACGGGAAGGGTCACGTGGTCCTTTCCAATGTACTCATAAATCTGCTGGTGGCTGACCATCGCACCGGCGCGGGCGACGGCAAATGATACTGCAGTGGTAGCGTTTCCACCGAGGTTCTTCTTGTTGTCGGTACCATCGATCTCGTTCATGATGGCATCGATACCTTTCTGATCGGTAGGGTCCATACCAGTGATCGCCTTGGCGATAGAGGTACGGACGTTCTCGACAGCTTTGAGGACGCCCTTTCCGGTGTACCTCTTGCCGCCGTCACGGAGTTCGTGGGCCTCCCACATTCCGGTGGATGCACCGGAGGGTGCGATGGCAGAAATCTCGTGACCGTTGACGGTGACAACGGCCTCCACAGTCGGATTTCCTCTGGAATCCAATACTTCTCTTGCCCAAACTTTCTCAATTGTTGCCATTTCAATCATCTTTCCTTGTATTCTGTCATCATTTCAACAAGCAGATTTCTGATGTTCGCCGGCAGAAGAGTCTCGTCGACGGACACCAACAATGTGAAACGTGTTTTATCGTCCCTGAAGGACAGGATCTGCCTGATGGCCCTGAGTGTGATGTCGATACCGCACTGCTGTATTATGTTATCGAGATCACCGATGGCCACCAACGGTAATCTTTTCGTTCTTACAAAATTCTTCACGGCCTCAATCATCGTTCCGATGGGATATCTCGATCCACTGAGGGTAAAGACCTCGGCACCGATATCAAGTCCGAAACGTTCCCTCGCCACCTTGGCCCTCACGGGGGTGAGAAGAAACATGTCCATTCCAGCGTTGGCGAAAGCCTGAACCGCTTGATGGATGACGATAGGCTGTTCCTCGAAGAAGACATATGATTCTCCGTAGAACAGGCCCATACGAGCGAGCTCCACCTTCGGATCTATAGCGTGAGCATCCTCGTACAGCCTCGAAAGTTTCTTCTTGGCCTCGGGGGAGATCTCCCCGCCATCCATAGACTCATCCTTCTTCCTGTATGGCCTTTTGCTGGAAATGGCCTTTTCGATGTCCTCTTTGCTGATAAGCTCCTTAACACTGTCCAGAAGCTGTCCTGTGGTGAACGGACGGACAAGTGTCGCCTTGACGAACGGACAGTCTGTAGGGACCACCTCATAGACAGTGCGTACCACCAGAATAGGGGCACCTTCCATCTTCTTCTTGCGTTCTCTCCTGGTCTCGTTCTCCTCTTCGACAGGGGTCTGAGCGGCAAGATAATCCATACCGGAACCATTCTGAATGGAAGTATCAAGGATCACCATATCCGGACGGAACGTACGGTTGTCCTCAATGGCCTCGTCGACGGTGGAAGACACCTTGGTCTCAAAACCGAATTTCTCTAGAGTTCCGCAGAACATCTGTTCCATCGCTTTCCGGTCCTCGATAACCAATGCCTTCAAAGAAATTCACCAGTCAGCTATATTCGGTTCTTGATATAATACCCGTCGAGACTGTGATGCAAAAAGTTCATCCAATATCAACTAGGATTCAATAAATAAAGTATTGCGGGGCTTCGTAAACGAAGCTCCCGCACAACCCGGCCTACACCGAGAGCAAAGCAGTACGCTTACTGCTTCCTGCTCTCTTTCGCTTTGGGCCTAAGGTTGCTGTATCCGCATTTGCGGCACTTGGACGCCTTTACGGGGTTCGTCGCATAACAGTTCATGCAGACGGACTTCTCAAGGAGCCTGTGCTCAGCCTCTTTGAAACGGGCCATTTTTTATTCCTCGGACGACCAATGGCCAGGTATTATAAAAGAGTTGTTTTGCAGCCGAAAATCCAGATGTCTGACAGGCCTGGATGTAACAAGCCGAGATCAGGATGAAAACAAACTTCTCTGCTGAATAATGTCACCGAATCTGTCCTTGGAAAGACTTCCGTAAAGTTCATGGGTGACGTAATCTGGAGATATCCGATCGATAATCTCCGTGACCCTCTTCGAGGAGTACGGGCGGTGCTGATCGATGGAACCGGCATGGTGATATGCTCTTTCCATGATCCCCGAAAGATCGCTGTTCTCATTGAAATCCTCGGTCTTGAATGTGGAACGGTATTCGGCGGTGGTGCTAAGCTGCAGGTGTACGGTGCCGACCCTGTCGGTCATGTCCTTCGGATAACGTGAAATTATATCCAATACCGAATCAATGGCCGAATCCTCGTCATATGCGCCATCGCAGGTGTTCATCATATGCCCGGTGTCCAAGGTGAATCCCCAGTTATCGAATTCCAACCTGTCCTCGAGAATGCGCCATTCGTCGGAAGAACGGAGTTTGAGTCCTTCCCACCAGAGATTCTCGAAGGCGAGTTTGAACGGAGGTTCTCCGCTGGAGTATTGAGCGACGACGCGGTTGATCATTTCGGCAAAATCCTTCAGAACGACGCCTCCATCGTCACGGTGCTTACGGGCCAATACCTGCCTTATGTCGGTGTTTCCAGCATGAAGTACACCGTAGGCAGGATTCAGGGGCGCCGCACAGTCGATGGCATACTTCAGATTGGTGATCATCTCGTGACGGTCGGCACCGAAACTGAAATAACGGACATCACCGACGTCGACATCATAATGCCTTTCTTCCCATGCGCTGTGCCAATCGATCGCATAAGGAAGATGGACCGAAGTGACCTGCGGAACATGATAATACGCAAGATTGACAGGTTCGAAGAGGGTGAATAATTCGAATCCTTCAATTCCTAACGCATTGAGCCTCTGGTCAAGGTCTCCCTGTCCGGGAATATCTTCGAATTTCTCGAAGACCGACCAGCTTGTGAGGTGCTTCATAACAGGTCGAAAGCTGCGTTGAGTGCTGCCTCGATGGCGATAATCTTCGTGGAACCGCTGCCGACAATGATTGCGTCATCGGTGGTGATCGCACTGTCCTTGCGGATCTTGTATGCGATCTCAGGCGAGTTCTCATCGAGATTCCAATCCGGAGGGATCATAAGCACTCCGTCACGGAGGACCACTGTGGTACAGCCCGATGCACCGGCCTTGATGCCTGCGTCACGCTGTTCCATTCCGTTCACAATCTTGGATGATACACCGTATACGATAACACCCTGAGTGTACTCTCCGATGGTAGAGGACTCGCTCAGCTGAACTTCGATGAGTCTGAGGGGAATCTGATCCAAAAAGTCGAGACCTGCCTTGGTGATTGTGATACCGGTCTGTTTGATGACGATGAAGTTCCAGTCGCGGAATTTCTCAAGGATACGCCTCATGCTGCCTTCACCGATGCCGACCAGTTCTGCCAGCTTCTTACGTCCGATCTTCTTTCCGCCCGCAAGCAGATAAAGAGCATAGTAAACATTAGCATCAGTAAAACGAAACATCGGTCCATAGGCCGGTATATCCATGATTCTCATTGCAACCCCTCATTGTGGTGCGGTCGGTTTACCCGACCGCAGTTGGATGAGTGTAAGAAGTTTCAGTATAATAAGGAATACGCCAATCAGAAGGTCCTGATTTTACCGCTGATGATCTTTTCAGACACCTGGTCGATGTTGTCGAGCCAGTCGGAGGCAATGGAGTAGGCCTCGTCCTTCCACTTGTTGAGCTTGGGGCTGTCTGCTGCATCGGCGGCAATGATGTCGATGTTGGCGTTGAGGGGATCGGAGATGGTGTGTCCGATCTGGGACAGCAGCCTGACGTGGATCTCAGCGTCTGCCTTGACCTTCTTGGCGACATCGCGGGCGATGATGTTGGAAAGGACGTTATAGATCTTTCCGACGTGGGTGATGGGGTTCTTTCCGGAGGTAGCCTCCATGGACATAGGCCTGAAGGGAGTGATAAGTCCGTTGCACCTATTTCCACGTCCGACAGATCCGTCGTCTCCCATTTCCTGGGACAGTCCGGTGACGGTGAGGTAGTAGACTCCCCTCTTGTAGTCGTCTCCAGTGTTGAGGTCGAGCTTGAGCTTCTCGCCGTTTCCGAACTTGTCGATGATCTTGTTGCCGTTCTCGAGGACGAGCTTGTGCATCTCTTCCATCATGGACTGGTACTCGGTCTTGTCGTTGATGAAACGGTCGACCATTGCACATGCGATGGTCATGGTGATCTTCTTGTCGACACGGCTGCACATGACCTTGACATCCTGTCCTGCCGCGGGAATGGCCTTCTTGAGTGCGCCGTTGACATACTCCTCGGTGAGGAGGGTGAGCTGGTCAGTGACGGAGAAGGGTGCGTATCCGACACCGAAGGAGGTGTCGTTGGAAAGGTAATTGGAAGCCTTGTAGACACCGGTGAGGTCATCAGAACCCATTCCGAGCTTGGTGTCGAGGATGACGTCGGAGTCGATGTCGAGATAGGGGTAGGTCTTCTTGAGGTATGCCCTTACGCCCTTGAGTGCGGTGGATTCGACAGGAAGCGCGATGTGCTTGTTGCCCTTGTCGATATAGGTGGTGGCACGTCCGTCCATGAGGATGTATGCGGGCTTGATGATCTCTCCTCCACCGAACTTGGGTGCGGAGATACCTGCTACGACCTCGGTCTGGTCGGTGTTATGGTGAAGAACGTGTCCGATCTCCTTCTGATACATCTGACAGAGGGATTCACTCACGATCTCCGCGATTCCGTCTGCGACGGAATCGGGGTGACCGATTCCTTTCCTCTCAACGATCTCGATGTTCCTCATGGGGACGGGGATCTGGTTGATCCCGTTTACGTAAATGTTCTTTTTCGATGCCATTGAAATAACCTTCTCTTAGGTATGACTAAGATTATGGACTTCAGATTAGTAACATCATTAATAAAGACCACTGATAAAAATATTCATATAGGAATTAATACTAATTATTTTTATGAAATTCCCGCCGGCCACAGACATACGCAGGATGAGGAAGGCCCTCGACATCACACAGACCGAACTCGCGAAACAGTCAGGCATCAGTCAGAGCACCATCGCGAAGATCGAGAGGGACAGGATCTCCGCCAGTTATGACACGGTCGTTAAGCTTTTCGAAACACTTGACGAAATGGCCAGGAACGAGAAGCACAACCTCACCGCCGCCGACGTGGCGTCGAAGGATATCGTATCTGTTCAGAGCTCCGACAAGGTCCGTGTCGCTTCCGAACTCATGAGGACCGCCGGATTCTCACAGCTACCGGTGCTGAAAGGGGATGCTCCCGTCGGAAGCATATCCGAGAAGATCATCTTTGACAGGATCCGCAGCGGAAAGACCATGGATGAGATCAAGGACCTTCCGATCTCGCTCATCATGGAGGAATCCTACCCTGTGGTCAACGAGAACACTCCGATATCATCCCTCACCGACATGATGAGTGACTGCAGTGCGATCCTCGTCTCAAAGAAGGGAAAACTGGTCGGTATGATCACTAAAGCGGATATCCTCAAGCTGATCTGATACCGGTCTTCGTCATAATGAAGAAATCGAAATCAGCCGGGACCACGGTGTTCGGGAATATCTCGGCCGCCTCTTTGCGCAGGACATCCCTGTCCTTGTAACGGTTGCTGAGATGCGTGAGGACAAGGGTTCCGACCTCAGCCTCCTTCGCCACCTCTGCGGCCCAGGCCGCGGTGGAATGATTATGTTCCAGAGCGTGACCTTCTTCAGATGATGAGTATGTGCTCTCGTGGATGAGGACATCCACCCCGCGGACTGCATCTAACACCGACTGGCACTTTCTGGTATCACCCGTATATGCGACAGATTTTCCAGGAATGGGCGGAAGCAGAAGGTCCTCCATACGGACCCCGTTGACGACCTCGCCTTTTTCCAGATGACGGAAGTCCTTTCCGTGTATCCCGAGTTCGATCGCCTTGGCCTTGTCGACCTTCACGACCTGGTCCGGTTCGCGGATCACATACCCCTGGGACATTATCCCATGTTCGGTCTTGAACACGGAGACCTTCAGATCTCCGATCTCGATGACATCGCCCGGGGCCACATCGCGTATCTCAAGAGGATATTCTATCTCGCCTTCGCATACGTTCAGGCATACGGTGAGCGCATCCTTCATCCCCTCCGGCCCACATACCAGAAGCGGGTCTTTCCTCGCGGACATCCCCATGGTCTGCAGAAGTCCGGGAAGACCGTAGAAATGGTCTCCGTGAAGATGCGTGATGAAGATCGCCCTTATCTTCATGAATGAAAAACGCGACTGCATCAATTGGCGCTGAGACCCTTCTCCGCAGTCGAAAAGTACGATGTCCGACCCTCTCTTCACCGCGACACAAGGCAGACCGCGACTCCTCGACGGAACGCTGGCCCCTGTACCCAGGAAGAGAAGGTCAAACATGAGACACCGTCAGTAGACCGCGTCGATGGACCTTGCGGTCTTGGTCTCTTTCTTGTATTGTTTGTAGTGTTCTTTACACAGGTGCGCGTTGTGGCTGATCTCCGTCTTGAAGGTCAGGCTGCATTTCGAGAGCTGTTTGAGGTTAAGGGACCTTTCCGCCTCGTTCTCGCATCCTTTCACATCACAGATGGCCACTTTGGCACCATGACCTGCTGTACTTGACATAATATCGTGATATGCGCTGAACGATTTATAAATGTCGAAAAACAAATGACAGAACCAGGCGTCAATACAGAAAAATCCGCTGAATGTGCCAGATGTAGGATATGCATCAAATTATCGGGATGTCCGACTGCTGCCTGAGGTGACCGATGGCCTTTCTGCCGTCAATGGTGATGGCATAGATACGCCATTTCTGCCTCTGAAAATGGGTCACGAATCCTGCGGATTCGAGAATGTCAAGATGATAGGATAGCTTTGAATCCGAGATCCCCGTGATATTCTTCAAGATGCTGGGACATAGGTCTGCGACGACGAGAGAGTGCATAATCTGAAGACGGACCGGTGCGGACAGTGCCTTGAACTTGACCGCCTCATCTTCAAAAGATTCAGCTTTCGGGATGCGGTCGACAAGAACACACAGACCTCCCTGTCTCCTGACCACCGCGTCAAGCTCCGGCGGCAGATTCAGAGCACCCTCGGTAGGCCTGAGGGAAATGATCTCGTCCTCATCGTTTTTCTCGTTCAACCAATCAACTCGCTTGGAGGACATTATTTCAAATATATTTGAAATGTTGTATAAACAGACATTCGAAAGAATGCAGACCCTATAATCCCAGACCCGAAAATCCGTTCCGGAACCTGATGGAAAATCCGGCCACTCAAAAATCATTTTTACCCCGACACATATGGGGATGCAATGACAAAAATAGCACCGTCGATGCTTTCGTGTGACTTTTCAAAAATAGGGGAGGAGATCTCGCGCATCGAAAGATTCGGTGCCGACCAGGTGCACCTCGATGTGATGGACGGAATGTTCGTCCCCAACCTCACGTTCGGAGCACCGGTCATCAAATGCATCCGCCACTGCACGGACCTGCCCTTCGACGCCCACCTTATGATCGAAGACCCAGCAAGGTATATTGACGACTTCGTCAAGGCCGGGTGCGACTGGATCACCGTCCACGAAGAGGCGGACGGGGACACTCTTGAAGCGATCAACAAGATCAGGGACAACGGGGTCCACGCAGGGATCACCATCAACCCCGAAACTCCCGTAGAAGCCATCGAACCCTATCTCGACAAGGTCGACCTCGTTCTCATCATGTCTGTGAAGGCAGGGTTCGGAGGGCAGAAGTTCAACCCCAACTGCATCCCCAAGATCAGGCACGTCCGCGAGTGGGCGGAACTGCACAACCCCCGCCTGGAGATTTCCGTAGACGGAGGCATCGGCCGCGAGACCGGAAAACAGGTCGTCGATGCGGGCGCCTCGATACTCGTCGCAGGCAGTTCCCTGTTCAAACTCGATGACATGACCGAAGAGATCTCCCTCTGGAAGACCTACGGTCCGAACAAGGGGTGAATCCATGGGAGTCAATCTTTCCGACCTGGTGCAGGCCAGACCTGTAGAACTCACCGAACTCAGCGGAAAGAAGGTCGCCGTGGACACATACAACATCGCATACCAGTTCATGTCCGCCATCCGTCAGGCCGATGGATTCCCATTGTGCGACAGCAAGGGCAGGACCACATCCCACTTATCTGGTTTCCTTTACAGGACAGCCAATCTTGTGGAAGCGGGTATAGAACCGATCTTCGTTTTCGACGGAAAACCCCATCCTCTGAAATCCGCGACCTTGAATGAAAGGAACGAGAGAAGGGAGAAGGCAGCACAGGAATGGAGGGCCGCTATCGAACGCGGAGACATGAAGACGGCACACACCAAGGCACAGCAGACCTCGAGGATGACCTCCGAGGTCCGCGATTCCACGAAAGAACTCATCGGTTACCTGGGATTCCCGATGGTCTTCGCCCCCTCCGACGGAGAACAGGAGGCCGCGTTCATGTGCAGACGCAAGGATGTATGGGCCGCCGCTTCTCAGGATTTCGATTCACTTCTCTTCGGTACCCCAACCCTGGTGAGGAATCTGACCCTCACCGGAAGAAGGAAGATCCCCGGTAAGGACACCTACAAGGATATCAAGACCGAGATCATCGACACCGAAGAATGTCTCAAAGCATTGGAGATCACCCGCGAACAGTTGGTCGACCTCTGTATGCTCATCGGAACCGATTTCAATCACGGCATCAAAGGGATAGGTCCGAAAAAGGCCCTGAAACTCATCAAGGACTGCGGAAACCTGGAAAGTGCCCTGTCAAAGATCGGCGAGACCATCCCGGATTATCCGGAGATTAGAGAGATATTCCTCAAAGACGAAGGGAACACCGATTACGACACCAAGTACCATCCCATCGACAGGGATGCTGCAATTGAGATGCTCACTTCATATGATTTCGACGCGAACAGGGTGTCTTCGGCCCTCGACCGTATCGAGAAGGCCCGCAAGGACGCAGAGGCCAAGAAGAGGCAACGTTCCCTCGATTCGTGGTTCTGATGAACTTCGCCGACACCCACATCCACCTTACCGAGAATGGGTGCTGTTATCCCGATCTGGACCGGGCGGAACTTCTTTTCTCATGTACTGCGAAACCTGACGAATGGAAGACCCAGATGTCAATAGATGATTCCCGTGCCGTACGTTTTTACGGGGTCCATCCGTGGTATGCGGAACAGTGGAACAGTGAGACTGAAAAAGAACTCAGGGATCTGTTACGCAAAGACCCAGATGCACAGGTGGGTGAGATCGGACTCGACCGCCTTCACCCGTTCGACCGTCAGATCGAGGTGTTCGAAACACAGGTTTCCATAGCATCCGAATTCGGAAGAACAGTCAATGTGCACAACATCGCGTGCGACGGAGAGACCGCAAAGATCCTCCGGGCCTGCGGAAAAGGCTGCAGAAGCATCATCCTGCACTCGTTCAGCCAAGCAGGTATATCATCCTTTTCAGGACTGAACTGCTATTTCTCAGTTAATCCGAGACTGCTCGGAAAATCGGAAAAGAATGTAAAAACAGTCCTGTCATGCATTCCCGAAGACCGCCTTCTTTTAGAGACGGATGCCCCGTTCACATCCGGAAAATTCACTTCCATGGAGGACTTCATTTCATCTATTTCCGGGATGCTGGGTCTTTCACCAGAGGCTTTATCGGAGACCGTTTTGGAGAATGCAAGGAGAGCGATACAGTGACAGAGGATATCAGCACCAGGACAAGGATTCTGATCGGTGACGAAGGTGTGGAGAAACTGAAGAACGCACGTGTCATCGTGTGCGGATGCGGAGCGGTCGGCGGATATGCCATCGAAGCACTTGTCAGATCGGGAATAGGCAACATCCGTGTCGTTGACAAGGATGTGTTCTCCCCCAGCAACCTCAACCGTCAGATCCTGTGCACAACATCCACCGTCGGCAGAACGAAGGTCGAGGTCGCCTGCGAGAGAGCCCGCGACATAAACCCCGAGATCAACATAGAGGGACTTGATATCTACATCAACGAGGAAACAGTCCCAGACATCCTCGACGGTGAATGGGATGTCCTGGTGGATGCCATCGACACCATCGGCAACAAATCGAAGATCGACGCAGCCGCATTGGAGAAAGGACTTCCTGTCTTCGCCTCCATGGGCGCCGCCATGCACCTCGATCCGTCAAAGACCCAGGTGGCCACTTTGACAAAGACCCAGGTGTGTCCGCTTGCATCCAAACTCCGGAAGCAGATGAGGGATGTGGACACCAGGAACATGACCTGTGTGTTCTCCACTGAAAATGTCCTCGTATCTCCGACGGAAAGGGACGACCACGGAAAGAGCGTGCTCGGTTCCCTGCCTTCTGTACCCGGCGTCTTCGGATTCACACTGGCAGGACTGACAGTGGAATATCTTTTACACAAAAATGATTGAACCTGCCGAATATATCGTTCAGCAGGTTCTGAAGAGGTTTACTCATTGTGTTTCTT
The DNA here is from genome assembly GCA_963591575.1 of Candidatus Methanomethylophilaceae archaeon. Lineage (GTDB taxonomy): Archaea > Thermoplasmatota > Thermoplasmata > Methanomassiliicoccales > Methanomethylophilaceae > Methanomethylophilus. The sequence continues at coordinate 112,003 of CAVATL010000001.1, read as the reverse complement.
CGACCTTACATAATATGCCAGACCTAGAATGATCAGTACAGCAACCAATCCGATCCCCGCATACAGAATCATATTGTTATCTGCTTTTCCGGAATCAACGGATTCGGAATTCACAGTTTCATAGCCGACTGCATAATAGGACAAATGCTCGGCTTCGAAGGTCACCTTGCCATCAGCATATGATTTCACGTCGACGTAGGTCTTGTTCCCGCTGTCATCGATCCTCCAGACACGTAATTCCTTGTCATTCTGAACACCCAGATCACAGGCAAGTGAGACAGTGAACCTTCCGAATTCGTGTTGTTCCGACTCACCGCACTTGAGTATGATTGAGAACACTTTGGCATCCCCTGCTGCTGAGGCCTGCAAGGGAGTCATGTCACTGACATCATCAGAAACAGTAAAGGAGACATCACCGCCACCTACCAGATTCCTCATTGTTTCAGAACCCATAGTGATTTCCGATGTTCCAGAATAGAGGAACAGAGAAACATCGGTTCCGGAGATGGCATCCAACACAGCACTGTCTATACGATCATCAGATTTTACAGTGATCTCCGTTGCCTTCGGTGATATCAGACCCAACAGGAAAGAAATATTATCGGCCGCACCGTCTTTAAGAACGATCTCTGCGGCAGAACCTGTCACAGTGCAGGTGGTCTTTTCACTTCCGTCTGTGACAGTATATTCATAGTTGGATTTGGACGGCGTATCACTATCGTTCTCATACAGTTCGGTCGTGATTTCCGATACAGTATAGCTACCGTGTACAATCCTCTGATCGTAGGTCACCTCATTTACGTGTGTGAGTTTGTTGTAATCAGAAGTATTGACAATGACTACCAAAGAACCGTTCTCCAGTTTCTGTTCCGAAGACTCTGTTGTAAAAACCGTATCCTGTATAACGTTGCCCTCACTGTCCGTTATGGTTTCCTTTCTTTCAGTTTTGGCTATCGGATTTCCTTCGACATCATAATCGCTGCAATTGTCTGTTTCCACACTGATCGCAGTTGTTTCAACAACGTTACCTTCAGTGTCCTTTTTCACTATCGATTTCTGAACGGATTCGGTCGTGCCTGTTTTCGTGGTGACCGTATCGGTTATTACAGAATATCCTTCGGAATCTCCTTCGGTATGTGAATCGAGTATAGTTTTATCTCCGTCAACAGTGCGTTTCGGCCCCACTTGGACAGTAATCTCATAAATCAATCCGTTTACTGAAATTCTGACTGTCGTTGAAGATTCCTTCAATCCAGTAATCGAGAAATAGCCGTCTTTGGAAGATACAGTAACAACACTGTCATCCCCCACTGTGATATCTGCCGAAGAATCATATTCGATATCAAGCGAAACAAGACCTTCACGGTCCACGGCCTTACTGAGTTTTATGACTTCGTTTGTCGGTCTTGAAGCTAAATAAATCAAATAATGTCCGTCCGCTTTTTCGAGGGAGTCGGAATCGAACAACACACATTTCTCATATTGACTCCCTGTATAGTAATACCAGCCCTTTTCTGCACTCGCCTGATCATAGAAATGCTTGGAGTCCCCGTCTTTGAGAAGGAGAAGATGCCTGTAGTGGGTGATTATCGAACCGTGATCTGAGGTCTGGGCAGTATATGCCGTCACTGACAGGTCGGTATAATTCACCCATCTCAGATCGACCTCATTCAGAAGATAGATCTTATATTTCTGTCCGCCAAGAGAGACATAACCGTCACTGAATTCTGCCTGAGGATAAATGTTTTTGAAAACATCTGCAACATCCATACCGTAACCGGAAGTGACCGTGGCACCATCTCCATTAGAGACTGTTACAGTCGCTTTAAAATCAGACTGCAGCATATAACAGTCGATCCATCCAGTATCCTGGTAAAAGATTATCTCCCCGTTGGGCCCGACACGGATCGCCTGCGAACAATACTGATTGTGAGATTTATCTGTGCTGAAAATACTGCTTTCAGAATTCAATTTCCACTCTGTGCCATCGTACACATCGGTGAAAACATAGATTCTTTGCATCGGGTTATAAGGGATCAGATATATGTACAGTTTACCTTCATCTTCGTGGGCAGTATTCAACACCAATCCACCGTGGGACATTGCACTTGAGCAGGCGTATTTTACAATAGGTTCTCCCTCATCACCTATATCATATGATATCAAACACGTACCGGTATCATTGGAGCCGCCTTTGGTATCATCGCCGAGGGCTCTGGCATTGACATACCCGTGACCCTTGTAAACAACAAACTGTGATGCAATCCCCTGAAATTTCAAACCCTCGGGAGTGGTGATCTCTTTGCATTGCGGTGTTTCAAATTGCCCATTATCAAAATCGAATTTCACCCAGGTGATTGAAGAATACCTATCTTTAAACCCGGATTTGACCCCATCAAAAAGACCAGCAACATAAGTTGTCAGGTAGAAATAATCATCATATTCTGTAAGCCAACCGTCATCCCATAACATGCCACCGATAAGAGAAGTAAGATCCAAGGTAACATGTTTCTCTGTTTCAATACTAAAGGCGGTCAGATATCTACCGTCGGAATTGCCTTTAGCCTCGAGGAAAAATATCCAACCATTTTTAATGTAAAATGAAGAAAACTGCCCATACTGGGCCCAGATGTTATACGTTTCACGATCAGTAAACAGGTTTACTTTTACCGAGTCCACCAGACCATTATCCGGATCTGCCGTGGCCCGATACAATTGGTACCCGGATGTCGACTTAAGACAACCGTAAAAATATCCCTCATAATACACTGCAGACATTAATGCAGTAGGCACATCGTACAGATAATTCAGATCCAAATCGTAAGCTTTGTGACTGATTGTATCTACAATTACTCCGTTACCATAACCGAGATAGTAATAGTATTGGTTCGTAAGTATGACCGAACTGACGGATTTCAAAATTTTTCCGCTGTTCGAATCCAAACAATACAAATAATCTCCAGCGTGAATATATACCCGATCCCCGACAATAAGCGGTACACTTGGAGTACCTACCCAGGGATCTTTGGTGGTATCCAGATCAGTACTTGAAAAAGACCATTTCAAAGAAAGCGTATCTCCCGGCACAGCCAGATCTGAAATATCTATCGTGTTGAGAAGGCTACTTGAGTAAGAATAGTTCCTCACTTCAGCAGACACAGAAATATTTCCCGATACGTTGGTAATAGTGATTGTCCCCAGAGAAGTAGTGTATGTTACATCGCCATTAACAGACCAACTGACAAATTCATACCCCCCATTGGGTACCACTTTTATCGAAATCTCTGAAACGAATGGCCCTCCGATATACTCTTCACCTGTATTTACATCAATGAAATATCCATGGCTGCAGGATACTGCAATATTATTTTCATTATCTGCAACAGAATCAGAGGACTCGGACAATATTATGCCAGCTGCGATTGTAGTTATGAAAATCAACAATAGGCACATTTTCCGTGTATCCATACAACCATTCTCCTTGAATTTTTGATTGATTTGAAGTAACAATTATAGGAAGGGGTTTGGGAAGGGGTTTGACTGTTCATTTACTGCGCCTTTCTCCTGATGAGCCCGGTGGAGAGGATGACGGCCGCAAGGATGACGACTATCGCAAGGGCGATGATCATCGCTGCGGAGGTTCCCTCTGATACGGACATCTCTTTCACGAAGTAGTAGGAGAAGTGGTCGGTGTCGAAACTGACGGAACCGTCGCTATTGACGACGGTCTCCATCCTCTCGGTGCTGCCGTCGTCCATCAGATAGAAAACGGCTGCTTTGGAGGCAGGTATTCCGCCCAGTTCGTCGGCGGGGATGGTCACGGTGATCTTTCCTCCGAGCTCGTGGACAGGAATGCTGCCCACAGTGAGTTCGGCTGAAATGACCTGTGCGTTCCCGACGGTCTTCTTCTGCGCATCATTGAGCACGGAGGCACCCTTCTTCTCGACCGTCAGAGTGACGGTCTTGTCTTCGGATGCGGTGTTCTCGGTGATCTTGGAGATGACCTCCGCAGGAATCTTCACCTCAGCGGCCTCGGTCTTCACGACAGTGGTCTTGCTGTTCTCCTTGATGTACCCGATGACGTCCTCGGTCATCTCCGTCTTACCGGTATCGTCGGCGACGATGTTCGCATCCGACTTCGTATCGGCGGAAAATGCCTTGGTGTACTGTGCCTTGAGGGTCAGGTCCATAGCAGGCATGACGCCGAAGGTGTATTCCTTTCCGTCAAGGGTCCAGCACTCAAAGGTGTAGTCGTACAGTCCGTCGGAGGCCTTGGCAGGGCCCTTGGGCGCTGTAACGACAGATCCACAGTCCGCGGTGATCGCAGTGACGGCGGAACCTCCGTCGGTGTCTAAGGTGATGGTGTACTGAACGGTCTTCCACACGGCCTTCAGAGTGATGTTCTCGG
>CAVATL010000001.1:0-107505 GCA_963591575.1 Candidatus Methanomethylophilaceae archaeon | reverse complement strand
CCTTCGTACCGTAGTCCTGGGTTATCGCAGTGACGGCGGAACCTCCGTCGGTGTCGAAGGTGATGGTGTACTGACTGATCTTCCATTTCGCGGTAAGGGTGATATCCTTGCCGGGAGCGAAAGTGTATTCTGCACTGTCAGATACCTTGGTCTCTCCTTCATACCAGCCGTCGAAGGCATAGCCTTCGGGGGGTACGGCGGAGACGGTGGCGTTCTGACCGAGCTCGTAGGTTCCGCTTCCGGTGACGGTCCCTCCTTCGGAGGAAGCGGTCACGGTGAACCTGATCTTCGAGAACTTCGCAGTGCAGTTGCAGTCGCTGTCCGCGGTGACGGTGTACTCGGCGTTCTCCGATTTCTTCTCACCGTTGAGGCACCAGCCGTCGAAGGCGTAGCCTTCGGACGGCACGGCGGTGAGTTTCACGGAGGTTCCCGATGCATACTCTCCGGCACCGGTGACGGATCCGCCCTCGGACGGATCCGCTGCGGCACTTACGGCGTAGTAGGTGATGTAGCCGAGGGTGCAGCTGTATGCTGCACCGTTGACAGTGGCGACCACGGTGTAGTTCTGTTGCCTGTCCAAAGCCGCACCGAGGTTGATACCTGCCTTCTCCCAGCTGGAACCGCTGAAACCGAATTCCTTGCCGTTGAAGTAGACCTTGTACTGTCCCTCTCCCGGATCGGCGGCGAGCATGATGTAGAGCACCGTGTCGCCGTCCGTATAAGAGGCGGAGATACCGTTGCAGTCGGAGGCGGTCCACCGTTCGGATGATGCGTCAGACATGTCTGCAGACGGGACCAGCACCGCCGCTGCGGATAACACAGCGACCAGCACCGAAACCGTCAGAACTGTCCTAATCTTCATCTGAACACCTTCAGGATTTTCCGATTACTGCCTGTACAGTGGATACGAAGGACACGATCACAGGAGAGGTCACGGTGATGGTGACAGAGGCTGCGGAAGCATCCTTGTAGGAGTACTTGGCGTAGCCGTACACGAGATAGGCACCGTCGACACTGAGAGTGTAGTCCCCGGAGATGACCTCGGTCTTGACGGCCTTGTCCAATGCGACCTCGCAGTCGGAGACACCCTCGGTGGAACCGCTGGTGGTGTAGACCCATGCCTTCTCGGTCTCGTTGTAGACCTTGTACACATAGCTGATGGCGAAGGTTCCTTCGGTGTCGATGTAACCTCCGTCCTCCGCGGTGAGGGTGGCCCTGAATCCGGACTTTCCGTCGGTGACGATCTCCGTGATGGAAACAGAGTACTCTGCGGCCTTTCCGACATCCCTGAATTCGACAGTGATCTCGACATCCTTTCCATCCTTGGAACTGACCATGAGGCAGCTGTCGGAGATCGCTCCGACCACTGCGTTTCCGGATTTGATGACATAATCGAATTTCTCGAACTCTCCGGGAAGGACGGTGATCATACCGTAGGTTCCGATAAGGTTGGATGCGGTGCAGAAGACCTTTCCGTCGATACCGGTTCCGGTAACGGTAAGGTTCCAGGTGGTCTTGACCTCTTCTACGATCTCCGCGGCCAGGTTGATGATTCCGTCGCTGTCGGCATCGGCGAGGCTGACGGTGTACTGGGCTCCGAGCAGGAGCCCGTTGATGCTCCATCCCTCGAATCCTTCTGTCTCGGAAGACGCCAAAGTGATCGTCTTTCCTTCTGCGATGTTCTCGTAGGTCTTGACGATCTTTCCGTCTTCGACGAGGTTCACGGTGGCACTGACAACCTTGAACTTCGCATACACGACGGTGTCTTTGGTGAGTGCGACGGATGCATCATACTTCGTGGTGAATTCTGCATCAGTGTACCATCCCTCGAAATCTCCGAGATTCTTGTTGGAAGATACGGGGTTTCCAGGAGTGTAAGTAGCTTTCGTGACAACTTTGTATTCCTTCACTCCGTCGACGACGGTGGTGAAAAGCACCTCATTATCTGCCAGAGTGACGATCTTTGCATAAACGGTGGTGTCCGCGGTGAGTGCGACGGATGCATCATACTTCTTGGTACAGTCTGCATCGGTGTACCATCCGGCAAATCTCTGTTTCTCATCAGCGATTGTGGGGTCTGCAGGAGCATATACCTTGCCTTTTTCCACAGCGATGTACGTGTTGACACCGTCAACAACAGTTGTCAAAAGAACATAACCTTCAGCCAACCTGTAAATCTGACCAGATCCGGAAAGTCCGATACATTCACCTTTTGCAACCTTCTGATAAGTATTGCCTGCAGAATTTTCCGTTACGATAACAATATTATCCGAAGAAACCAGATAGAACTTCTTGTCTCCAGAACTCAAAAATGTTTTTCCTGCAATCAACTTGGCCTTTGCCGCCTCTGAACCACTGGTAACTTTTATCGCCTTATTATTGGCGTCATATAAACTAATCCCAAGTCCAGTAGAGGTGACTTTGGCCTTCTTAAGTGTATCCGGGAAAGAGAGAAGTTTTAAGGACCAGGTCTTCGAAGAAGTCAAAGGTGCGGTAAATGCAGTATATCCTGAGAGGGTTATTTCGGTCAGCGAATCGGTATTATTGAAAGTATTGGCTGGAACCGATGAAATACTGGTCATGCTGATACTGTTCAAACTGGTACAACCGGAAAAAGTACATTTTTCGTCAACCTTCACATTCGGCAAACTGACACTGGTCAGGTACTTACTGTTCAAAAACACTCCTGCCAAGTTACTGGTATTGCCCATGCCAGAATCCAGAGTTATCGTAGTGGTAAGGGATTCACAGGTTATCTTCCACGGCACCTCACTATTATATGAGTTCTGGAAACCCTTTCCAACTATCTTGGTAACAGAGGCAGGTATGATCACATCGCCCGTGCTCGAGGGATCTTTGAGGTAGACAGATGTACCATCAAGACTTATGCCCAGGCCGTTTTTCCATTCCCAAAGAGTGAAATCTTTGCCCAATGCCACAGTACAATTGCTTGCGTTGTAGAATATTTTTCCGTAATTATATTCGGAATCACAGACGACTTTGTTCAGAGTCAATGCCGTTCCTGTTGCTCCATCCAAATTGATTACGAAACAGCCCAGCTTTATTTCTGTATCTGCGCCCAATGTGATTCCCGAAAATGTTACGTTAGATCCGAAAAATGCGTAAGATCCAATTTCTTTCAAACCGCTCGGGAGCGATACACTTTCCAGACTTGTACAGCTTCCGAATGCATATTGCCCAATGACCTCGAGATCTGCAGGAAGGTTTATCGTGGTAAGTCCAGAACAAAATTGGAACGCATTATCGCCAATTGTTTTCACACTATCTGGCAGAGTCACGGAAGTTAATTTCGTACAATTCCTGAATCCAGTGAGAGTGGTAATACCATTTGCGAGATTCAAAGTTACAAGAGATTCACATCCAGAAAATGCACTATTTCCGATAGTTTCGATAGTAGCTGGTAAATTGACTTCAGTCAGACTTTTATTGGATGCAAAAGCAGAACCATCGATTTCCTTTACACCAGACGCAATGGTCAATTTTGTGATATTCTGTTCATAAAAAGCCTGAGGTCCAACATCTTTGGATACCGTAATCTCGCCGGATACGGCACAGCTATAAATTATCTTATCAGTTGTTTTACTGATAAGTATATTGTTCTCACATGAATATATTTCATTACCTGAAGCCACTGTGAGTTCGGTTAGTGTTGAAGGAAAAGGTGCCTGCGAACGGATCTCAGATATTCCCAAAGACGTGACTTTGGCAGGAATTTCCAACTGGGTTATGGCAGTACCGGCGAACGCACTGCTTTCAATCTTGGAAAGATTCGCCCCCAGAACTAGATTTCTTAAGTTTGTACAATCCTGGAAAGCGCTTACTCCGATGGAAGTCACACTGTCAGGAAGGGTTACGGTGGTCAGCCCAGTACAGTTTCTAAAAGCAGATGAGGACAAGGTTTCAATGGAGTTGCCCAGCACCAATTGGGTCAGTGAACTGCAATTCTGAAAAGCGGATGTCCCGATGGATTTGAGGCCTGCAGGCCAGTTTACAGTAGTCAGTTTTGAACAATTTTGGAAACTACTGGTACCGATAGTGGTCAATGTGGAGGGCAAGGTAACCTTCTCCAATGAAGTACATCCGTAGAATGCATTATTGCTGATCTCTGTCATACCTTCTCCGAAAATAACTTCAGTAAGCGATGTACAACTTGCAAATTGACCTAAGACCATTGTAAATGAAGAACCTGCATTCACGGTTATCTTCGTCAAGGTCGTATTACTTAGGAATACGGAAGAGTCGATTGAATTAACAATATACTTTTCATCAGAACTTGTTACTTCCGAAGGTATTGTTACTTCAGTAAGGGTCTCACCTACAGCAACCACTTTCGCAAAGCTACCCTGGCCTGAAGTGGTCAATGAATACGTGACCCCGTCAGCGGTTATCTTAACATCTTCCTCAGCAGAGGACACACTAGAAACAACCATGCCAGAAACTAAGAACAATATTATTCCGGCAAAACACAATTTCAAAAATCTGTTCATAAATTTCCCTACTTGTATAATAATCGAAAACTCGAGAATGAACCGATGCCGATATCTGCAACGGCATCAGTTCAAGGTTTCAAGGCAGTGTGGGAAACGGAGTAGGAGCACTCATATCTGACGGAGACGGCCAGAAAATCATACCGATGTACTCATATTCCACTGTGGAAAGATCACCGAGTACATAATTGTTGAATGACCAGCTCCAGGCCCCAGTGCTGTTCTGTACACCGTGATACTGTGCCCAATAAATCCATGTTCCATTGTCACCGGAATATGTTCCGAGTCCGAGGAATGTATTAATCCACCCATAATCGGATACGTCACAATCCCAGTATATCGCTGCATCTCCGAGATTCATCCCCTCAATAAGTTCATTCTGCGCATCCACAGCACACTGGAGTGCAGTAAGTGCAGTAAATTCAACATCTCCACCGTACCTTGCGGTAACCTCAGCCTGAGTTACAGTAAGCCAAAATCCGTTATTCAACTGAGCAAGGGTAAGATTACTCGGCACAATCAGTGAAGATGTGTAAATCCTTGCAGAGGTGTCGATCTTAATGTAGAAATTGAACTCTGTAGCAGAGGCGTTAGGCGAGGTCTGTACAGCCACAACGGCAGATGCATAATTGTTTGCATCGGCTGTTGCAACAATTTCAATTGATCCGACACCAGTAGCGGTCACAGTGACCGAAGTGCCTGTGACATTACTGAAAGACACAGTGGCCTGAGGGGAACCGATAATGTTTGTAGACCAGACAACAGAAGTCGCCCCGGAGGTACATTCACTAAAATCCACTGTGAAATTAAAGGAGTTCTGAGTCGACGATTGGGTATATAGAACAACGTGCTGAGCATTGAGTGAAAGATTGCTGTCTCCGGTCAATGCGTTTGAATCTTCCGATCCGGCAAGCGGAACAGCGCAGAAAATCGCCATTAAGGCAACAACTGCAGAAACCATTGTAACTGTCTTACCTTTTAACATTTTGACACTCCCATACCTTTGTAAAGGTGTACGATATGGTTGTATAACCCAATCGCCGTAATTAGTACATCATTTTGAAAATATATACTTATGGATGAATAAACCAATTATTAATACGTTCCAAAAATAGGAAATTTTTGTGAAATGTCTCGTAAATTCTCCATGAATTGGTCACATATTTTGTGTATAGATTTTCAATTATATGTAAGAATAATACAATATCTATCAAGACCACAATATGACGTCATTGAACAAGATTAATGCCCATCCGATTTCAGACCCAGCCTATTCTATTTATAATAATAGCCGTTCGGCTCTTCATCGGCCGGTTAAGATAACCCCGGTCGGAGGAATTGCGATGATAAAGCAGATCCAAGGCAGTTATTCAGCTCCTAAATTGGAGAAAGAGGTTCAGGAACTCTGGGCCTCCGAGCACGCTTACGAAAAAACCAAAGAATCCAGGAAAGACGGGGAGAATTTCTACTTCGTCGACGGACCGCCCTATACCACCGGGTCCATCCACCTCGGAACGGCCATGAACAAGACCGTGAAGGATATCCTCCTCAGATACTGGAGGATGAACGGATACAATGTCCGCGACCAGCCCGGATTCGACATGCACGGACTTCCTATCGAGGTCCAGGTCGAGAAGAAGATCGGCGTGCATTCCAAGAAACAGATCATCGAAGAGATTGGTATCGACAATTTCATAAAGACCTGTCAGGAGTTCGCCCTGGGTCTTCACGGCACCATGACCGAGGCATTCAAGAAACTCGGTGTCTGGATGGACTGGGACAAGCCCTACCAGACCCTCAGGCTCGATTACATGGAGTCCGGATGGTGGACCGTCAAACAGGCTTATGAGAAAGGACTCCTCAAGGATTCCAGCCGTGTCGTCACCTGGTGTCCCCGCTGCGAGACCGCGCTTGCAGAGGCTGAGATCGACTACTCCGATGAGACCGATCCCACGGTCATGGTCAGGTTCCCCCTGAAAGATGACAAAGACGTTTCCATCCTTATCTGGACCACCACTCCCTGGACCCTCCCGTCCAACATGGCCGTCGCCGTCCACCCGGACGAGGTCTACGCCAAAGTGAAGATGTCCGGAGAGAAGGGATCCGAGACCGTCATCGTGATGAAATCACAGTGCGAATACGTGATGAAGGCCGGAGGATACGATTCGTTCGAGATCCTCGGAGAGAAGATGGGTAAGGACCTTGTCGGCATCAAATATCTGCCGCCCTTCGAGATCGATGAAAAATACATCAAACCCGCCGAGTACACCTTCGCTGTCGTCAACGCGCTTTACGTCGAGAAGGACAACACCGGATGCGTCCACACGGCACCCGGACACGGTCCCGACGACTTTGAGACCGGTAAGAAATACGGTATCCCCGCATTCTGTCCCGTCAACGAGGCGGGAAGGTACACCGACGAGTTCCCTCTGATGGCCGGAAAGAAGGTCAGGGCTGTAAACGAAGATATCGTCAAGGCCCTCCAGGAGAAGGGACTCATCTACAACGTGTCCAAGATCAAACACAGGTACGGACACTGCTGGAGGTGCAAGACCCCTATCATCTACAGGAACACCCGCCAGTGGTTCGTCGAGATCCCCAAGGTCAAAGACGAGATGCTCTCTGAGATCGACCGTGTCAAATGGGTCCCCGACTGGGCAGGTTCCGGAAGGGAGAAGAACTGGGTCGACGGCGCCAGGGACTGGTGCATCTCCAGGCAGAGGTTCTGGGGTATCCCCCTCCCCGTATGGGAATGTCCCTGCGGTGCCAAGAAGGTCGTCGGACAGTATGACGAACTGAAGGACGGAGAAGGCTACACCGATGGTATGGACACCCACAGGCCCTGGATCGACAAGGTCACATTCAAATGTCCCAGCTGCGGCGGAACCATGCACAGGGTCCCCGATGTCCTCGACGTCTGGTTCGATTCCGGTGTCGCCTCCTGGGCAGACCTCGGATACCCCCACAAGAAGGACGAGTTCGAGAAATGGTGGCCACCGAAGTTCATCGTCGAAGCACACGATCAGACCCGCGGATGGTTCTACACCCAGCTTGCGGCAGGTGTCGTCTCCTTCGATAAGGCACCTTACGACGAGGTCATGATGCACGGATGGATGCTTGACTCCAAGGGAAGGAAGATGTCCAAATCCCTCGGAAACGTCGTGACCCCCGAAGAGGTCATCGAGCAGTACGGTGCGGATTCCCTCAGGTTCTACATGATCAGTGCCAACGCCCCCTGGGAGGACACCTCCTTCCAGAAACTCGGGCCCAAGGACGCATGGAAGGTCCTCAACACCTACTGGAACGTTGTGAACTTCGCCTCCATGTACATGGCGCTCGACGGATTCAACCCCGATGAATATTCACTTGAATCCATGAAGGCCCTCCTCAGCGACGAGGACAAGTGGATGCTCTCCAGGACCGAGAAGATGAAGATGGCGGTCACCGAGGCCATCGAGACCCGCGAACTCCACAAGGTCGCCCGTGCCCTCACCGACTACATCATGGAAGACCTCTCCCGCTGGTACCTCCACCTCGTGAGGGACAGGAGCTGGGACGAAGAGTCCACCGATGCCAAGAAGGCCGCGTACTTCACCCTATACAGGTCGATCATGTCCGTTGCTGTTGTGATGGCACCGATCTGCCCCCACATCACCGACAGGATCTACACCTCTATGGGGGGAAAGCTCCTGACCGTCCATATGGAGGATTGGCAGAAAGGAGACGCATCTCTCATCGACGAGAAGCTCGAACACAGCATGGCCCTCATCCAGAAGATCAACGCCGTGATCGCCAGCGAAAGGGAGAAAATGGGTTCGAAGAAGAGGTGGCCCCTCAAGGCCGTCTGCATCTGCGGAAACGATGAATCCGTCAACGCCGACGTGAAGCGCTTCCATGACATCCTGGCACAGCAGGTCAACATCAAAGAGATCGACTACCTCGCACCCGGAAACAAGCCTGCTTTCAAGGCCGAACCCGTCGACTTCGGAGAGGGTTCCCTGTACATCGACGCCACCATCACGCCCGAGATCGAGGCGGAAGGATGGGGAAGGGACCTCATCAGGGCCATCCAGCAGATGAGGAAGACCATGAAGCTCGATGTGGAAGAGTTCATCTTCTGCGATGTGAAGGCCGAGGAACACCTTGTCGCCCTCTTCCGCGCATGGGAGGACCACATCAGCGGAGAGGTCCGCGCCAAAAAGATAACATTCACCGACGAGCCCGCCGGAGAATGCGTGCAGGACCTAGAGATCAACGGTAAGACCGTTACCGTCGGCGTCTCCTCCAGCAAGATCTGAAACTACTTTCGGGGGTATCACCCCCGTTTCTTTTATGATAAAGAACGCAGAGGTCAGAAGATCCTGCTGCCTTCAGTAGTCATCTTTCTCCAGGAATTCCCTGAAGGAACAGCAGATCACTCCGCTGTCCGTGACCCCCCGGTATGCTCCCGGCTCCATCATGACCACATACTTCGGGAAACTGTCCCGGATCCCGCCCAGATTTCCGAATTCCCTGTCGAATGTCTTCTGACTGTCGATCATCGAACAGACCTGAACATATACCCTTGATCCGTCTCTGACGGCCACAATATCTATCTCCCTACCGTTGTAATCGCCGACGTATACATCATAACCCCTGTACATCAGTTCGGTAAAGATGATGTTCTCCATGTGTCCGGGGATATCTTCCGGTCTGTAACCAAGCAATGAATGTTTCAGGCCCAGGTCTGTGACGTAATATTTGTGTTTGTTTTCAAGGATCCTTCTACCTTTCAGATCGAAGACATCGGCACGTATGATGAGATTCGCCGCTTCCAGGTACCCGATGTATTCGTTCACGGTATCGACGGTGGTCTTCGAACCCGCCGATCTCAAAGTGGCATGGATCTTATTAGATGAGACATAGCTGCCGAGAGTGGAAAGTATGGTACGATAAATGTCTCTCAGAAGCACAGAATTACGTATTCTGAACCTCTGTTCGATATCTTTTGAAAGGATCACTTCAGTGATATCCCTCACGGTCTGCATACAGGACCTCTCGGGCATATCCGAGACCCACAGAATGGGGAATCCTCCGATACGCAGATATCTGTCCAGAATATCCTTTTCCGGCAGAAAACGTTCTGCAAAAACCCTGCATTCCATATACGACAGAGGAAGCATGCGGATACGGTTGTATCTGCCGCCGAGATGGGTGGTATACTCAGAAGAAAGCAGATTGGAATTCGAACCGGTCAGATAAATATCGAACATTCTTCTGGCGATAAGGTCCCGTATCGCCAGCTCCCATTTCTCGATATTCTGGATCTCATCGACTATCAGAACGTTGTCCGCCCCGGTTTTGTATTTCGGTTCAATGTACGCAATGAGCTTCTGCCAATCATTCAATTCAAAGAATTCGTAGAGTTCTGTGTCTATGTAAACAACATTGACATCGGTCAAACAGTGACTATACAGCTCCAGAAACACCGATTTCCCGCAGCGACGTATACCCGTTATCACCTTGGCATTGCCGTTACCGACGAACGGTTCGATCTCAGTGGCATACCTGCTACGCGGAACCAGAAAGTCTTCCATAGGATTTCATATCTTACTGACTATTAAGTGATTACGGTTTTATCTGTTTATAGAAGGATAAATACACTAAAAAATCATGTTTTATCATTCCATACAATGATAAAATGTGGAGCTGTTTTCAGCCTGTTGATGTGCAGGTGTTGAGTCGAGTAAGGGGTGAGGGGAAACCTCACACCCTGCCCGACAGTCAAAGATACTGTTTGAACGCTTCCAGTGCGACAGATACGCCATCGACCATCTTTGAAAGGTCAACTTCTTCCAACGAGATCCACTTGTATTCGGTGTTCTCTTCATTGAGCGTGACCTCCGCGGACGGAAGAATGTACAGGAAAGTGTGGACGTTGTAGATAGCATCCCCTTCCCTGACCCTGAACATCGGACACTCCGCATCAGGATAAGAAATGGAAATCTGGGTCTCTTCCATTATCTCCCTGCGGGAGGTCTCTTCAAAGGACTCCCCGTATTCCACATGGCCGGAGACGAAAGACCACTTGTCGGGATATGATCTCGACCTGCTGGGTCTGTGAAGGATCAGGAATTTTTTACCCACCACGATGACGGCAGAGGTAATGTTTACCTCTTTCACATTCTTCAGTTCGACATACCCTTTGTTTCCGTCGACCGCCACGATATCTCCGTCCCTGACAAGAGAGATATCGATACCGTCGACCATCGGAACCGAAGAGATGACGGCACCGGTGGTGACGATGGTCTCCGCGTTCCTATTGACCAATGCCGCAGGCGCATGACCCTGTACCATCAGATCATATACGACATAAGATCCGACGGTGGACCCCTTTCCGTTGGGGAACAGGAACACTTTTCCGTCGATGTTTCCATCACGGACGTTGAATTTTCCCGTCTTTCCGTCGACTCCACCGAGGAAACTGAACGGTTCCCCATAGGTTATGGCTTCGCCTTCCGCATATCCGGGCGAAATCGCCCTTCCTTTCATGATCATTCTACCACCTTCAGAAGGTCCGACAGTTCGGAAAACACCACTTTCTGAGAACACAGAGTAGGCAAATAGTTGCCCGCTTTGGCGGAATTGGTACCGGTCCTCTTGAATGTGGTCTCGATAGGTGCCACCACCATGCAGGTGTCGGCAAGGACAGGACCGAATTTCTCCATGATCTTCACGTCCTCGGGACACTGTTCCCTTACGCTTTCCGATGTGCAGAACCAGATCTCCACATCCTTCCTCTTCTTCTCCTTTCCTTTCAGGAGGGTCGCGATATCGTGCATCTCCTTAGGGGTGAGATGGGGGCATCCGATGGCGATGAGTTCGACATCGTCGGCAGTGTTCAGTTTCTCGAACGCCTCTTTCCTTTCCTTTTTGCCGATCGTGATATGTTCCAGACCGGAGGTATCGAAGTTCCCTGCCTCGGGGGTGCAGCCTTCCGCATGCCATAAGGCGACAGCGCCTGCAGCGGCCATGGCGGCGGACAGGGTCTTGGCATCTTCAACTGTAGGATTGATACCTCTGAAATACGGAACACCCTTTCCGATCTTCATTCCGAACGCCTGACCCAGAAGGGAATAATCGAACACCGAATCCTCGATGTCCTCGACATCGATGACCACGGTAGGGGCCCTGTTCTCATCGAGATGGAGACCGTAGTTGGCAGTTTTTCCAAGAATGGCGGCGGCCAATGCACCGGGTCCGCCCTCCCTGTTCGTGCGGGCTCCGATGTATGAATTGACGAATGAAAGGGCAGATGATTCAGCCCATGCGACATGGTCCCCGAGTGCCGGGACGTTGTCTCCCAGGTAAGGTGTGCAGGAACAGGTCTTCTTGATCCCCATCTTTCCGTAAAGGTCGATGATCTGCAGCTGCTTCTCTGCGAATTCGGGGGAGATGTGCATCTCCTTCCAGCGGGTACGGTCCATACCCACAGGGTTCAGGGTGGAAGGAACCGCAACGGTCGCACCGCCGGCGACCATATCCGAAAGGTACTTCAGACCTCCTTCGCCGATGGTCTTGTAAGAGGCTCCGGAAAGGTGGGCCGAGGTGATGTCCACGAGACTGTCCGCGCCGTAGATCTTACCGAGCGCGGTCACCAGTTCCATGGCCTTCTGAGCTCCGGCCCCCTGCTCTCCGTCGAGGATGGCCTGCTCATCTCTTGTTAGATACATAAGGTACGGATTGCCGATTACGATATATGGGTTATCTTTCGGTCTCCGTGAAAACAAATGCTGATGGCACCTTGAAATATGACAGAACCTCAAAAGACCCAGACATCAAAAATGATGTCGCAGTCCCCGTGCCGGTCTTGAACGGAACGACACGGGACAGGGGTATATCCCCCGTGAGATGTTTGAAAACTGTTTACGGCCCGGGATCGGATTATTCCTTCTTCTTTTCAGCAGCGTCCTTGCGGACAGAGGAATGTTCAGGTTCCTCCCCTTTGAGAAGTTTACTGAGGAAACCCTGTTTCTTTCCGCTGTTGTCGCTCATTGAGATACCACCTTTGCAATGTTTTCTTTATCGGCTATACCGACCGGACCTGAGTGTGAAATTCCCTTTTTCTGCCATGACAACAGAAGCGCGGACATGCCGATAACGAACACCGATCCGCCGTTGTGGACAATGGAATCTGCAGTGGGATCGATAAGACCCAGCACCGCCAAAACCATCGCTGCGCTGTTGATCACTGTGGATATTGTAAGGTTGACACGGATGGTGGTCATGGTCTTCTTGGAGAGTCCGACGATGTGCAGAAGTTCCTCCAGACCGTCCTTTGAAAGGACAATGTCGGACGATTCCATCGCCACATCGCTGCCGAGATCCATAGCGATACCGACA
This sequence comes from Candidatus Methanomethylophilaceae archaeon, assembly GCA_963591575.1. Lineage (GTDB taxonomy): Archaea > Thermoplasmatota > Thermoplasmata > Methanomassiliicoccales > Methanomethylophilaceae > Methanomethylophilus. The sequence continues at coordinate 94,615 of CAVATL010000001.1, read as the reverse complement.
TTGGCCGCCTTGAGTGCTGCCGCATCATTGACACCATCTCCGATCATGCAGATCAGAGTGCCTTCCGCCTGGTAATCGGAAATGATCCTGAGCTTGTCCTCGGGAAGACAGCTGTGTAGACCTTGTCCTCTCCCACAGAACTTCCCACATTATTTGCGGAATCAGCGGAATCTCCGGTGATGATGACGGTCTTTACTCCCTGTCCGGAACAAGTACGAAATCCTCAGGAACGGACGGTGTCGCACCGAATCTCCTGCATATGCACTTGCCTAGAGGATGTTCGGACATGGATTCCGCAGAAGCAGCGACCTCCAATAGTTTCTCCTGGGAGTGGTTGCTGTTGTAACTGTTTATCGCAGAGACCTCAAGCTGTCCAGTGGTGATGATACTAGTTTTATCGAATGCGATGACACCGATCTTGGCCATCCTTTCCATGGCATCTCCCTGACCACCAATACTCCGTGGCGGGACGCATTGTCGACCGCGGCCATGATCGCAGTGGATGTGGCAAGAACGAACGCGCAGGGACAGAATACGACAAGAACCGTGACAGAACGGATTATAGATGACCTTCGAGAATGATCTCGCCGACCTTGTGTATAGCACTTCTGGCGGCATTGATCCGGTTGAGCAAAAATCCGGAAAATGATAGTAAAATGCCCGGAAGAGGCGTTCACAGGATTGAAATCCTATGTGCCTGCTCCCGGAAATGAGTTTCAAAGCTGGAAGTGGGTCCAGCAGCGGGTGCAGAGCTGAAGGTTGGGCTCTCCGCATTTGGGACATTTCTCAGCATCGATGTTGTAACTCTTGAAGCAGGTACGGCAGATCACGTGCGTGATTCTCAAAGTGCAGTTTGAACAGATAGTGGATACGGTCATAATACGTCCTCTGAGTTCCGAATGTAGCTTTACGGATAAAAATACCGCTTACCATCACTGTCCAGTCAGATCGTGTATCAGCTCGAAAAGATACTCTTTCATGCCTGTCAGAGAAGACAGTTCCATACATTCGTCGGGAGTGTGGGCGCCGTGGATGTTGGGTCCGATGGAGATGGCCTCCATCCCGGGACATTTGTCCTTGATGGTGCTCGATTCCAATCCGCCATGGATGACGGTGACCTTGGGCTCCTTTCCGAAATGTCTCTTGTAGACATCGACAGCGGCCGTGACGAGATGTCCGTCCCGGGATTCTTTCCATGCGGGGAAGGACACGGGTTCCGGAGCGACGGCACCTGCACAGATCATGATCTCTCTGATTTTTTTGATAAGTGCCAGCAATGTGGAATAATCGGAACTGCGGGGCTTGATGACGACCTTAGATGAATCCTCTATGACCCCGAGGTTGGATGAAGTGGATACACCGTATTCATCACGGTCCATGACGCCGTTCGGGCAGGAGCACAGTGCATTCAGAAAACGTCCGGAATCGACTGCAGACCAGGTACTGGGACATTCGGTTTCCTTTAGGGATACTGTGCATCCGGGCTCCTCCACGAGATCGACATGCTTTGAACAGTAATCCTCGAAAAGCCTGTTTACATCGATGTCCGAGGGGACCGTGAATGAAGCAGAGGCACGCATAGGAATGACATTGGATGCCGAACCTCCTTCGATCCTCCCGATTCTCACGCCTTCAAGGGATTTCAGGAAACCGGCGATGAAAAGGATCCCATTGATCCTGGGTTTGTCGATCTCGCCTGCCGAGTGGCCTCCGCGGAGACCGCCGACCGAGACAGAATAACCTTTTCCCGCATCCATCTCAAACGGATAGGAGAACGTGGCGACCACATCGGCAGATCCTGCACTTCCGATAGTGATCTCATCCATTCCCTCGCCATCGATGTTGATCAGCATCCTGCCGGCGACCATACTTCCATCGAGGTCCATGGCTCCGAGCAGTCCGATCTCCTCATCCGCGGTGAAAAGACACTCTATATTCAGACCTGACAAAGACGGTTCCGTAAGAGCGCATAGCATAAGTGCCAGACCTCCTCCGTCATCTCCCCCGAGGGTGGTGCCGCGGGCGTGGATCCACCCGTCGCTGACATAGGTGTCCAAAGGCTGGTTCACGAAATCGAAGGTCACTCCGTCGGCACAGGTCGCGACGATATCCATATGTCCCTGAAGGACCACGGTCCTGCCGGAACCTCCGTGACGGCGGATCACCACATTGCCTCCGGTATCCTCCAGATATTCCAGATTGTGGTTACTGGCGAAATCCTTCAGATATGAACGGATACGTGACAGATGCCCCGAAGGCCTGGGCACCTTCGTGAGCTCAAGAAAATATCTGAATTCTTCCGTTTCCTCATAGGACTTCTTCGGGACCATCATGTGACCTTCCTATGAGGGTATGATATATCCTGCCGAATATAACTGACTATGGAAAATGAGGAGTTCGGAAGACTTCTGAAGGAATACAAGGACAGACTTGCCGCATTGTCGGACGAGATCATGTCGCTGAACGATTCGATCTGTTCGGCAGTGGATGAACACGACGGAGAGAAGAGCGACATCTACTGGTCCTGCAACACCGTGAAAATGGATCTCAAAGATCTTCAGAACGAGGTCGGAAGAAGGATCAGAAGATTCGATGCGGGCGACCTGCCGGACCTTCCCCAAAGCCTCGTGATGGCCATCGAATGTTGCGAACGTCTTCAGGACACCGCCAAGTTATGCAGAGAAGGCAGGGAGAACGAAAGACGCGACCTGAACGGTCAGATCAGTTCGAATTTAGGATATCTGGCACATCACATCGATTCATTCGTGGAAGACGAGGAACTACCCGAAGAACTTCCCGAATTCCCGGAGTTCGACGCACTCGTCGAGAAGATAATGGGTGACGGTGTCGAGACGGATGAACTGACAGAATTCATATGTACCAAACTGGACCCGATCCACGATTACCTCCTCAAACTGAAAGAGGACGTGTTCTGGGAAGACCGGAAAGAGTGAATCCGCCGATCAGAGGACTACCGAAAGGATGATCCCGACGATGACGATTGCGAGGATACCCGCAAGAAGCGATGCCAGTTTACCGTTCTGACTCATAGCTGCAGATTGCAGTATACGATTTAAGAGTAGTCCCGAAGTGATGCGATGAAACCAAAAAACGGAGAGGATGCAGCAACTTATGACTCGCCGTTCGGCACGATACTGATCGAGAGCAGAAACGGCCGCATCACCGGACTCGGATTCTGCAAAGAGGATATTACTGTTTCAGAGCATACCGAACCTGTCATCGATGAGGCAATGAGGTGGCTGGACACCTATTTCTCCGGGAAAGAACCGGGGCCCGTACCGCTTCTAGAACTTACCGGAACACCGTTCAGAATGAAGGTCTGGGACATTCTCAGGACCATTCCCTACGGGACCACGATTACCTACGGTGAGATAGCGAAAACGATCGCCGAGGAAAGAGGTCTTCAGAGGATGTCCGCGCAAGCCGTCGGCAATGCGGTGGGCAGCAACCCGATAGCGATAATGATCCCCTGCCACAGGGTCATCGGATCCGACGGAAATCTCGTCGGTTACGCATTCGGGACCGATGTCAAATCGAAACTGCTGGCGCTGGAAGGTATCGAAATTCATTCCCGAGGCCTGCATCCGTCCGGTCCGCAGGTCATTCCCTGAACGTCGGATTCGGATTCTTCCTCGGAATAAGCTTTCATAAGGATCTTCTTGAAATCGCTGGTCTCCACCGCACCGGGGATACCGTACTTTCCGTTGACCACGAAGAAAGGCACCGCAGAGATCCCGTACATACGGGATTCGTTCTCATCGGAACGGACCTTATCCGCAAAACGGTCTCCTGCCAGGACCTCGGCGACCTCGGACGGGTCCAAACCTGCTTCGACCGCGGTCTTCTGCAGGACCTCATGGTCGGAAAGGATCATGTTCTCTCCGAAGAACGCCTTGTACATACGGTCGATGTACCTGTGTCCCGCAACGTATCCTTTCGACTGTGCCAGCTTGGCCAATCTGAGTGCATCGAAGGTGTTCGTCACATGTGCCGAACCGTAGTTGAAATCAAGACCTTCGGCACGTCCAAGGGAACTGATCCTCTCGACGTTGTCCCTTGCGGCCGCCTCGGACAGTCCGTAATGGCGCTGGAATCCTTCGATCACGTTCCTCTTCGGCACGGTGGATGCGTTGGGATTCAGTTCGAACGCCTTGAAATCCAACCTGGTCTCTTCTTCTATTCCGAGATCTCTGAGCGCCTTCTTCAGGCGGGCCTCGGCGATATAACAGAACGGGCAGGTGAAGTCGGACCAGTATGTGATTATCATCTGCCACCGATATCCACGGCATCTTATAAAACGGGAAGGCTGCCCCGAACCTTCTGAAAATCCCTGTCTGGGTATTATCGGAAACCTATAGTTGTAATACCTCTGCGACAATCTCCGCATATCTTGCCTTCCCGTTCGCAACGGCGGAAAGGCCGTCGGAGACACACCGAATGATAGACAAAATGCTCGTCCGCGGGGCCAGGGTCCACAATCTGAAGAACATCGACGTCGATATCCCACTTAACAAAATAGTCGGCATCGCAGGGGTATCGGGATCAGGGAAATCGTCATTATCTCTAGGAATTTTATATGCAGAAGGTTCCCGCAGATACCTGGAATCTCTTTCCACCTACACTCGCAGAAGAATGACCCAGGCGTCCAAAGCATCGGTAGACGAAGTGCTTTACGTACCTGCCGCCCTCGCCCTGCACCAGCGTCCCGGAGTGCCCGGGATCCGCAGCACATTCGGTACCGGAACGGAACTCCTCAACGTGCTCAGACTGATGTACTCCCGTCTCGCGGAACACCGCTGTCCGAACGGACATTACCTCGCACCCAGTCTTCTTGTCGCCGCCGGAAAGGAACTTGTGTGTCCGGAATGCGGGACCCGTTTCCGCGCACCCTCCGCCGAGGAACTCGCATTCAACTCCCAGGGGGCATGTGCCAGATGTGGAGGAACAGGAGTTGTCCGCACCGTCGACCTCGCCACCCTGGTGCCCGATGAATCTATCAGCATAGATGACGGAGCAGTCGTTCCGTGGAAGAGTCTCATGTGGTCTCTGATGACCGATGTGTGCAGGGCCATGGGGGTCCGCACCGACATCCCCTTCCGCGACCTCACTCCCGAGGAGAAGGAGATTGTCTATCACGGACCTGCCGTCAAGAAGCACATCTTCTACAAATCGAAGAACACCAACGATGCGGGAGAACTCGATTTCACGTACTACAATGCAGTTTACACTGTGGAGAATGCACTTTCTAAGGTCAAAGATGAAAAAGGAATGAAACGCGTGGAGAAGTTCCTGAAGGAATGTACCTGTTCCGAATGTCAGGGCACCCGTCTCTCCGTCGCGGCCCGTTATCCGAAACTGAGAGAGATCTCTTTGGATAAAGCATGCGCAATGACCCTTTCGGACCTTACTAAATGGGTGAAGGAGGTGCCTGAAGAACTTCCGGAAGAGATGCGTCCCATGGCCGAAAGTATCTGCGAGACGTTCACCGACACCGCGAAACGTCTGATGGACCTAGGTCTGGGATACCTGACCCTGGACCGTTCCGCCTCGACGCTTTCTACAGGAGAACGCCAGAGGATGCAGCTCGCCCGCTCGGTCCGCAACCGGACCACCGGCGTCATGTATGTCCTCGACGAGCCTTCAATCGGTCTACACCCCTCGAACCTCGTGGGACTGACAGGGGTCATGCACGACCTGGTGGCCGACGGGAACAGCGTGATCCTGGTGGACCATGACGTGCAGGTCCTGAAAGAATCCGATTGGATCGTCGAACTGGGGCCGGTAGCAGGTGCCGGCGGAGGCAATCTCATCGCGGAAGGTACTGTGGAAAACATTGAAAAGAACTCCTCTTCCCAGATAGGTCCGTTCCTCTCCGGAGAGGCGGACATGAACATCAGGGAGCGTGCTTCGAAAGAAGATATGTTCTCCTCCGGAGAAGTCCGTATGTCGATGTCCCAGATACACACGGTCAGACCTTTGGAGGTCTCCGTTCCCAAAGGCCGTCTCACGGCAGTGACCGGTGTTTCCGGTTCCGGCAAGACGACCATGATCCTGGAAAGTCTGGTCCCCGCACTGACCTCACTGATCGACGGGACCTCGATGCCTTCCCATGTCACAGATATTGAAGCCCCCGGGATCAGACATGTGAAACTGATCGATGCCACACCTATCGGCATCAACGTCCGCTCCACCGTGGCCACTTATGCAGGCGTGCACGATGAACTGAGGAAGATCTTCGCCAGGACTGCTTCTGCCAAAGAACACGGTTACAAAGCAGGCGATTTCTCTTACAACACCGGTTCCCTGCGGTGCCTCGGATGCGACGGTACCGGGGAGGTGAACCTTGATGTTCAGTTCCTTCCCGATGTCAGCATCCCCTGTCCCGACTGCCGTGGCTCGAGATATGGAGAGGAATCGTATGATATCACTATAACAAACAAGGCCGGCCGCTCCGCATCTCTTCCCGAGATAATGGATATGGACATCGACACCGCGATAGAATTCCTTTCAGACCACAATACAGTGGCCCAGAGACTGAAGACGCTTCAGCAGCTCGGTCTCGGATATCTGACCCTTGGAGAGGAAACACCCGGACTTTCCGGAGGAGAGGCCCAGCGTCTGAAACTTGCGAGTGAAATAGGAAGGACACAGACCGATTCGGTGTTCGTCTTTGACGAACCGAGTATCGGACTCCACCCGCTGGATGTGCGTGTACTCCTCAAGGTGTTCGAGAACCTGCTCGGTCACGGTGCCACAGTCATTGTCATCGAACATGATCTCGATGTCATACACAATGCGGATTATGTGATCGATATGGGTCCCGGAGGCGGAGAAGAAGGCGGACGCATCGTCGCCGTCGGGACGCCCGAAGATATCAAAAGCGATCCGAACAGCATCACGGGGCGTTTTCTTTGATCTTCAACAAGGTGATCGTACAGTAACTATGCCATAAAACAACTACAATGTATTTTTATGTACATTGACGATTTTCATACATTGTTGCATATCTACAATTCAATCTCATGCTCAGCACCAACCACATCACCAAAACCGGAACGGATTTCGTCAATCTCTTCTACAACATCCCCGAAGACCTCCGTATGAACTGAACGGCAGGGATCCGTTGGGATTCAGGGTGTGCTACATATCGGACGGAAAGATCATCGAAGAACTCGATTCACATACGAGAATGGTAAAGTCACCTTTGAAACGAATCACTTCTCCCTCTATGCGATCATGCCCTCGGAAAAGGAAATCGACACTGATATAATCTGCATCGTAGCGGCTTTCATCGCATTGTTCGCGGTCTTCGCTGTCGGATGCACCTGCAGAAGAAGCTCATCCTGAAAACCATTACCCGGCGTAATCGGAATTATCGATTCGCCCGGAACATTCTTTTCCCGCCTGTATGGGCATTGTATCTTGGTCAGATAATGTCGACCTGTCGATCGAAATAACATTCTGTCAAATGACACATTATTCTCTTAAAATCTATATAATTGTAGTACACTTTATTCAACAATTATATCAAATATCCTTAAATTACGTAATCGTTAGACATTTGTCTAAATATTTTTATACAATGCGTAATATGGTGATTTGACAGGGCCGAATTGGCTTGATTGAACTGTCGGAGAATGGAACGGAATGAACCATACAACCAGAATACTCGGGGCCGTGCTTGCAGTCCTGATGATTGCAACGATCTGCCTTTACATTGCTGAGGATGTCTCGGCCGTACCGAGCGGATATTACGCCCCCGTGTCCAACAGCGGAGATGTCGCATGGATCCTTGTGGCCTCTGTGATCGTCTTCGCAATGGTGCCCGGGATCGCATTTTTCTACGGAGGCATGCTCAGAAAGCAGAGCATGACCTCGACCATCGCCCAGTGTCTGATCGCAACAGGTATCATGACCATGACCTGGGTCATATGCGGGTATACGCTATCATTCGGCAGCGACGGATTCTTCATCGGAAACCTCGACCATCTTTTCATGAAGGGTGTCGTCGAAGACATCAGCGGAGGAAATATCTCCGAATTGCAGTTCGCAATGTTCCAGATGTTCTTCGCGATGGTCACCGCATGCGTCGTCATCGGTGCTTCGGCGGAAAGGGTCAGGTTCCCTGCCCTCGCCTGGTTCCTCGTCTTCTGGGGAATCTGCGTGTATACTCCCATGGCCCATTGGGTGTGGGGAGGCGGATTCTTCGACCAGCTGTTCACTGTCCGTGACTTCGCGGGAGGAACCGTGGTCCATATATGCGCAGGAGTGACCGGTCTGGCACTTGCCGCATTCGTAGGACCCAGAAGTGCCAGCGTCCGTAAGATGAGAGCTCACAACATCCCTCTGACCTTCCTCGGTGCAATGATCCTCTGGGTCGGTTGGTTCGGATTCAACGGCGGATCGGGACTGCTTGCCAACGGACAGGCCGTCCACGTGTGCTTCGTGACCATGGTCGCCAGTGCCGCAGGACTGCTCACCTGGGCCATATGCCAATATACCAAGACCGGACGCGTCGGATCGTTGGGACTTGTCACCGGAGGTATCGCGGGACTGGTCGCCATCACTCCCGGCTGTGCGTATGTGTCGGCCCCTGCGGCATTCATGATAGGTATCATCGGAACCCTGCTGTGTTACTATGCTATCAGATTCTTCCACAGCAGATCCAAGCTCGATGATGCGCTTGATGTGTTCGCACTGCACGGAATAGGCGGCATCTGGGGTGCCGTCGCGGTCGGTTTCTTCGCCGAATCCTGTTACACCGGATCGGTGGATGCCGCGGGCATATTCACTCCCGGGCCTGCAGGGATCTTATTCGGCGGCTTCGACCTGCTCATCGGACAGATCTGTTCCGTCCTGATCACACTGGTGTTCTGCTTCACCGTATCGTATGTCATCATATGGGTGATATCGAAGTTCATCAAGGTCCGTGTCTCTCCGGAAGAGGAGGCCATCGGACAGGACATCGTGGAACACGGAGAACCCGCATACTTCCAATGACCCAGATAATCGAATCAATCACCATTTCCTGGCCATACAGGCCGGGTCTACCATGTCTGATATCCGGCCTGCAGGGGTATCGGACAACCCACTCTCATTTTTGCATATACAACATTGTTACACCTGGCCGATGCAAACTATGCTCTCCCCATAGATACTCAGACACCTATGTGCGATAAGGTCCGGTATTCCGATGATATGACGGTGCTAGAAGAGTATCCGTCGGAAAAAGATGATTACAGCTTCGCTGTGCCGGATTCCGTGACCGAGATAGGAGATTTCGCATTTCGGGAATGCATCTCCCTATACGGAGTGAGGCTGTCCGACTCACTGGAGAAAATCGGTGCCGAAATTACGACAGATTATGCTAATCGAGTACTATAATCTCAATGAGAGAATGTATGCCTCGACCCGTCCGGCTCGATCCACACAAAATCGGTGTCGTCATCCTTCTCGAGAGGTTCCAAGACCTTGTTGAACTTCATGAAATCCCTGAGGTTCAGTTTCGACTCGCACATCACATAAAGCAATGTGTTCCTGAATTCCATTTTATAACCGGTTTCATGGATCCCGCAGCGCTCGTAGAATGAGACTCTGTCCTCTTCACAGTCGAGAACTATGGAACAGCGCGGATATTCCTTCTTCAAAGCGGAAAGAATGGCGGTGCCGTATCCTTTCGAACGCTGTTTCTCATTAACTACAAGGAAAAGAACGTAAAGGGACTTCCTGGCGACTATCACGACCGCGAATCCGACGCAGACCTCTCCGGAAAATGCTGCATAGAGATGCATCGTCCCGTTTCTGAAATAAGGATGAAGCCCTTCGAACGGATAACGCATTTCCTCTGAAAGAGAGGTCTCCAGCATCGTGGATATCGCTGAAAGGACACTCTGATCTTCTGGATTGTGAACAAGTCTGACTTCCATGATCTCACCGGATTCAGTTCTGCGGAGCTTCAGCAAGGTATATGTCTGCATCAGCTCTCAGATCGCTCAGTTTCGTTTCGGCTAGTTCGTCCATCATCGTCTTTTCAAGATGCTCTATCCTGCTGCCGAGGACACTGCGTATGGTTTTTCCCACGGGACAGGCCGGATTGGGTTGTTCATGAAAATGGAACAGAGGTTCATCACCCTCGACCGCGAGAAAAATATCGGCGAGGGATATCTCGGACGGTTCCCTGGTCAGATCGGTGCCTGCGACCCCGACACCTGCTTCAGTCGTCACAAGACCTGCTTTTTTCAACTGACCGATTATCCTTCTTATGATCACCGGATTGACGTTCACACTGCCTGCGATGAAATCAGATGTTGTTTTGTAATCTTTTCTGAAACGTTCTATGCACAGCAATGTGTGAACCGCGATCGTGAATCTCGATGAGTACATCGTCTACCCGTGAACTCGAGGATGTTTTCCGGGTTTATAATTGTAGTTGTAACAATTACAGTTACAATTAAATAATTGTAACAATATTGGTTACAATAACGGGAAGGCAACAGACCTCCCTAGGAGCTACCAAATGAACGCAGAAAAATCCGTAAAAGAACTCAAGCACGGCTCGATGACCACCATCTCCTTCGGAGACATGGATGTAAGAGTGTACAACACCAAAGATGCCATTGATGACCAGGTGATCATGCTCGTGAAGAACAGGCAGGCGGTCATCATCGAACTCCCCTGCTTCAAGAACAGCATAGATGAAATGACCCAGTACCTGAAAGATGAGGGCCTCACTGCGATCGGAAAACTGGTATCCTATCATGCAGCGGGAAAGACCTTCCTCCCCGATGTGAAATCCTACCTCACCGCATCCTCCGAAGCGTATAACACCGTCGGCGGCGGAGCAGGACTCATCAAGAACTTCAGCGGAATCTTCGGAGACAGCTTCGATTCCACGACCGTGAACTCCGGGGAGATCATCACCGGCGGAAAGTTCGTCCTTGCCGGGATCGAGATGAACATCATCCCCGACAACGATGCTTTCGAGGTCACAATACCTGCCGTAAAAACAGTGTATATGCACATGCTGGGACATGACTGCCACTCGATCGTCGCAGGACCTGCGCATGCAGATGCGATCATCGCAAACCTGAAAGGATATCTCGACAGCGGATACGAACTCTTCCTTTCATCACACTACGCTCCGGAGAGCAGAAACGATGTACTGACGAAGATCGCCTATCTCGAAGATCTGAAACAGATCGCATCCGGATGCTCCACCGCACAGCAATTCACAGACAAGGTGAACCAGAAATATCCCGGATACAGCGGTGCAAACTATCTCGGCATGACCGCCGGAATGTTCTTCCCTGCCAAGCAGTGATATTCCAAGAATCAAAACATTACTAATCTGCGGGACCGTAATGATCGGACTTCCGCAGATCCCTTCTTTTAAAATCACATTTGGTACACAGAAAAGGTGTGCTGGCACATTCTAATCTATATGAAATTGATTTGAAATCAATTAATTTAGAAATTGATTTATAATCAATTAGTAATCTATAATGTATGTCTGAAGATCCATTCATCGGCAGAACCGAAGAACTGAAACGTTTGGAAGAACTGTGGAATTCCGACGGACTTTCGACATGTTGCGTATGGGGCCGCAGGAGAATCGGCAAATCCCGTCTTCTGGAAGAATTCTCAAAGGGAAAACGCACCCTCTACCTCCAGGCGGTCCAGGCCTCATGCTATGAAAATCTGTCCTCGTTGGCGATGGACATCTCCGCATTCCGCAACAGCGACATCGGTGAACTGAAGGACATGACCCACCTTATGGCAGAGATCGAATCAATCTGCTCGGAAGAACACACTCTTGTGATCTTCGACGAACTTCCGTATCTTCTCGAATGCGCACCGCAGGCAGCATCGGTCATCCAAAAGTCATTGGATCGTGATCTGAAGAACTGTCACTGTATGTTCGTCATCTGCGGTTCTTCAATATCAGTTATGCGCAGGGAAACAGAAGACTGCGGCAGACCCCTGTACGGCAGATTCGGTAACGTCATGCAGATCGGATATCTCTCTCCCGAAGCATCGCTGAAATTCTGTTCTGGCACATCTACTATGGATGCACTGAAATGGTATCTTACAGTGGGCGGGATCCCGCAGTATCTGAAAGCCATGACCGAAGATACTTATGAGTCTGAAGTTGAGAAACACTTCTTTGAACCGACCTCTTCCTGGAGAGATGATGCTCCCCAGGTGATCCTCCAGGAATTCAAGGGGAACAGGAACTACACCGGAGCGGTGAAATGCATCTCGGACGGCTCGGTGAAACAGTCCGAAATTGCCGAAAAGCTCGGCATAGACCGGGCAGCCTGCAAGAGGATGCTCGACGACCTTGAATTCGTGAACATTATCGAAAAAAGACATCCGATGGCTGGGGCACCGAAGAAACCAGTTTACAGGATAAAGGATCCGTTCATCGCATTCCATTACGGGATCGTCTCCAAAAACTCAAAACTCATCGAAACCTCCAGGTCACCTGAGGCGACATATGCCCTGCTCCGCATGAAGACAGATTCCCATCTGGGACACATGTTCGAAGTATTCTGTGCCCAATGGCTCGAGAATCATTTCACGGTCACGGAAATCGGATCATGGTGGGGTAGGGATTCTGGCGGAGAGGACACCGATATAGACATCATCGCCAAGATCTCCGACGGCACAGGCCTCATTCACACCCTTGTATGTGAATGTAAATTCAGCAAGAACCCGATAGGTTTCACTCCGCTGAACACCTTGACGGAACGTTGCGAATCCGCTTCAATCCGCGAGAACGTGAAATATGTCCTGTTCTCGGCCGGAGGTTTCCAGGATGAACTCAGAGAATACGCGGAAGAGAACGGAATACTCCTGATTGACAGTAATATCCTAATGGGTCTCAGAAAAATCCCGAATCTGTTCTGAAACAGTGCCAGATCATAAAATTAGAGGGCCCGTATCATTCATGATACGGGGATAAATGATTGGAATGGAGTGCAGGGGCGGCGAACCCCTGCTTAAGGTTTGATCAGTTCTTGAGGGACTGCCTGAACTTCTCGCAGCTGTTGATCTTGATGTCAAGCAGCTTCTCGATGTTCATCTTGGCAGCGATTCCGCGGGGTGCTCCGGGGATACCGGTGACAGTTCCGATTCCGAGTTCCTCACGGAGGTCACGCATGATGCACTCATCAGCGATCTCGACGGTGTCGAGTCCGAGCTTCTTTGCAACGTACTCTTTCGCCTTGTCGAGCTTCATGTTCTTTGCGTACATCATACGGGCGACAAGGTCACCGGAGGTCCTGATTCCCTGCATACCGGAGGTCATGAGGTGGGGGATGTCCATTCCGACGGGATCTCCCACTCCGACCTATACACCGTCGACGTTGGCGATCTCGACCATTGCCTTGTTGCAGCGGGAAACGGCGTCCACAGGAGGGGTCTCCTTCATGGGGATTCCGCCGACACCCATTCCCATATCGACGTGGACGGGTATGGGGGACTGCTCTACTGCGGCCTTGATGAAGGTCACGGACCTTGCAAGGTTCCATGCAAGAGATTTGCTGGTGTTGGTGTTGCAGACAGCTCCGAAGACGTTGGCTCCAGCCTGTGCGACGACCTTAGCCTGCTGATGCGGGTAAAGTCCTGCGCAGATGGTTCCCTCGAATTCCATCATTCCGTGGATACCCATGACGGACTCTCCGGCGGCACCGACGTTGATGTATGCCTCAGGGCATGCTGCGCGGAGCGCTTTTACACCGTTCAGAGTTCCGACGAAATCCGCATCTCCTGCAGATCCGGTGGTGTCGAAGTTGAAACCGTCGGATCCGGCGGCCTGGATGTGGGTTCCGACGTATTCGATGTCCCTTGCGAGGTGTGCTGCTGCTGCCTCGGATGCGGCCATGGACTCGTCGATCTTGAACTCCCTCATGAGGTCTGCAGGGTTGGGGTAGGGTCCGTCAGGTGCGTAGTAAAGACCCATGTTGGGCATTGCTCCGTAGAAGAACGGTGCAACAATCTCTGCCTGGATCTCTTCCATGGTCTGTTTCTCCATGGAGATGATGGGCTTGACGGGTTTGATGGAGTAGTCGGAGTTTGCAAGCTCGAAAGTGTCTGCTCCGAGTGCCCTCTCGTGGAGGAGAGCGGCCTCCAGCCTTCCCATGTCGACTCCGTTTCCGGAGTTTCCGTTGTCTCCAGTGAAGTCGAGCTGACCGATATCGTAGGTCATGACGACCTCTTTTCCAGGTGCGACACCGACGACACGGTCCTGGCAGACGATGATGTCGACGAGGTGTTCCATCTGGTCGTCGTTGAGTGCGGGAATGGTTCCGATGTCTGCTGCATCGGCGGTTCCTGCCTGAATGTCCTCGAAGATGGCCTCTTTGGTCATCTTGATCCTGCGTCCGTCTCCGGACCTTGTGTAATACTCAGCCATTTCAGATTCCTCCTGTTAGATCAGGCGTCTGCGGCGATTGCCTTTGCCTTCTCGGTGGTCTCGTTTGCGGTCTCTCCGTAGATGTCTGCGCCGATCTTGTCGCAGTAGATCTGGGTGATGGGTGCTCCTCCGACCATCATGACGACCTTGTCGCGGATGCCTTCATTCTTACACTGTTCGATGATCTCCTTCATGACGGTCATGGTGGTGGTCATGAGTGCGGACATTCCGCAGAAGTTGGCTCCTGCCTTGATCTCATCGATGAATTTCTGTTTGGGTACGTCACGTCCGAGATCGTGGACGTCGAATCCGGCACACTGAAGCATAGTGGAGCAGATCGACTTTCCGATGTCGTGGACATCTCCCTCGACAGTTCCCATGACGGCGATTCCGAGTTTTTCGGTGGATGCACCGCTGTTTGCGAGCTTGGGGCCGAGGATCTCCATGGCCTTGTTCATTCCAGCCGCTGCAGAGAGGACGTGAGGCAGGAAGAGCCTTCCCTTCTGGAAAAGGACTCCTACTTCGGTCATTCCGGCGGACATCGAGTCGATGATGGCGGTGGGTGCCATACCGGCTGCGTCTGCTGCGTTTACTGCTTCAAGGATGCCGGGCAGTTTGACTGCGACCATTGCATCGTAAAGTTTCTTGCTTTCTGCTTCAAATGCCATAGTTTTTCACTCCAAGTGCAAATTTCTTTGCTGAAATTGTATCTCACGGCAAGGTTATAATACTATTCAGAAATATTTTTATACAAGTAATTTCAGTTTATGTTCAACGTTCTAATTTTCATGAAAATTTTTTCTAATCAAGACGTACTAATTGCCTCAAATCAAAACATATTCGGTTGATTCGGGAGGTTTGATGGATAGTTAGTACATCCATAATTAGCTCCATTAATTATATCCAATCAACATCCATCAAAATTTTTGATTTCAACGTTCAAAAAAAATTCTCTGAAAAGTTAATTATATTATTATAATGTAAAAGAAAGAAAAGGCCCAATCGGACAGAATTCCAAAAAAGATCATTCACTTCCAGGTTCTTTTAAGACCGAATCTATGTAGAATGGGTACTCGGCCTTCAGCAGAACTTTCAGCCCTTCTTCAAGGAAACCGATGAGGAAATCCTCCGGCCATGAACCCCAAAGGATCTCGGAAGAACGGGTAAGACGGATCTTGATAGGAAGATATCTCATCACCTTTGCTTCATCGGGCGCAGAGATCATGCTGCAGGAAAGGTCCACAAAATCCTGCGGATCCATATCGGGACAGCTCTCCAATACAGTGGATGCGGCATGTTTCCCCGAACGGATGAACATCTTATCGAAGTGAATTCCCATACAGGAGATCGCTTCCATCGCATAGGTGATCACAGCAGAATAATAATCCAATTTTCCGTCATGGAAATCGGCCACGATCTTACGGAGATTGGAGAAATTCTCAGGTTTCGGTTCGGTTGTGAACAGAAGAGGCTCTGCAGAAAGGACATATTTCTTCGGAGTGCCAGAATTCTCGTCGAGACAGACAGCACCGAGGTCGGTGAGTTTTGCCAGGGCCACGTAGATCGTCGCCTTCGGCAGGGACAGTGATTTCTCCAGATCGTTCAGGCTCCAGTCGCCTTCAGTGAGGGCATCGAGGATCGCCATCATGGTCGGATTGGTGAAAAGTGTGGCCCTTCCATTTATAGAATAAATCGAGAACGGATCGTCCGCACGGAACGACTGGGAAAGATCGGTGTCGTAGATACCCGTGGAAAAATCCTGTCCCCGATATGCAACGGTCTTCAGTTTCACGGTATGGCCCCCGTCCTCGACCGAAAGCTGTGTCTCAGGGCAGAGATTGATGCCTAGAAGCGATTTGGAACGCGAACAGATCGCACCGATCATCGGCACGGTGATCAGAGGAACATCGGAGATGTCCTCTTTTTCGGAACGGAATGTGAGTACAAACTCCCTGGTAAGATCAAGTTCCGCGCTGATACCTTCCGGCTCGCACTGACGGCTCAGAGTAGCAAGATGTTCGCCCCACCAGCCCAAGTCGGTGATATCCCTGACCAGGGCGGAACCGACATCGGAAAGTCCGGGAACGATGTTGAGTCCGCTTTCTATGAGGGACACACCGTAAAGAGAAAGGTCCTCCCTGGCACTGCATCTTCCGTTCTTGAGGATACGGTTGATGGAGGCTTTCCTGGCACAGATCTGCCATTCTTCAGGAGTGTCGCTGCTGAACAGGAGCATCGCATCCGTGTGATACACGGCGCTACGTGCGTCCTCGATGCAGATGTCGGAATCCACGATACCTGTGCGGTAGAGCTTTCCAAGGTTTCCCTGGATGGTGGATTTGGACACGGAGAACTCGGATGCCATTTCCGTGGGGGTGATGGTGCGGACACGCATCTCCTTGAGAATGGAGAGACTGAGCTCGTTGGTGACTATCTGAATACCGTTGCTGCGGGTCAGATAAACCTCGTATTTCGAGCTGTAGCCTACTTCTGCCATACAGTACCGCACAAGCGGAGCAGAAATAAAAAGGATTCACTGAATTTGAGGAATCAGTATTTCACACTCCAGTCGTTGAAACGATTGTTGCCTTCGTTGGTCAGGAAACCGAGATCCTTGAGTTTTTCACGACTTTATTGATAGCGGGAACACTCAGACCGAGATGCTCGCTTATCTCCCGCATGGTCAAATAATATACCTAATAGTATACTCAATAGTGTGCTTCATAAGTATATCATTAAATTAATCTAAAATCTGAGTATATTTCAACAAACAACTGCTTCAAAAAACCTTTTTGAAACAACAGGTTGCTGTACAATCAGTTTTGGAAATCACACAGTCTTCCTGACTATCGGCCTTGCAGGATTTCCGACCACAACTGAGTTATCTGGCACATCATGTGTGACCACTGCTCCGGCCCCCACGATACAGTTGTTCCCGATGGTTATCCCCGGCAGAACGATTGCTCCTGCACCGAACCAGCAACCGTTTCCGATATGGATCGGCTTCCCGCCTGTGGTGATGTTCTTCCTGTCCGCCGCATCCATCGGATGATGGGCGGTCACGATCATGCATCCGGGGCCGATAAGACAGTCATCTCCGATGACGATCTCCGTTGTATCCAGAAATACGCATCCGTAGTTGACGATGATGTTCTTTCCAAACTTTATGTTGTATCCGAGGTCGCAGCGGAACGGTGATTTGACGCAGACCGACGGACCGGTATCATAACCTACCAGTTCCGAAAGCGCCGCAGTAAGCTCCTCGTACCAGTTCCCCGGGATTGAATTGAACCTGTAGAGCCTTTCCGCACAAAGATTCACATCACGGAGGTAATCCCCATAATCTTCACTCTCGTTGCTGATCCATCCGCCACTGTCAACACGCTCTTTCCAGCCTGCCATGAACGTACAACGGTCTGACCATTGATTAATCTGTGTGTCTGGCACATTGGGATCCTGCAAACATTAAGGCCTGTTAATGTAGAACATCAGATCAGCAATAGGAAATTGAAGTCGAAATTTTACGTACAAGTACCAATCATTTCCTGAGGAAACTCAGAAGAGCTACTATGAACAAGGAGTCGTCGGAAGGCGAATGGCTGCTTCGTAAATTGACCGCAAACGAGAAGGAGATCTTGATCGAACTGGGTCTCTTACCTAAGATAATCGACATCAAGAACCCGGTCGGACGGCCGAAAAAGGAACGCACATCCCGCAGATCGGTTTAAAAGTATAGTGCCTCAAATTGGGAAAGCGTTAAATAATGCCTTCAATAAGGTTATTGAAAATCAATAACAGAAGTCGAACTTAATGCCTTACTGCCTTGTGATACGTTGAACATCCTCAACCAATGACTTGGCGCAAACGAATGCGTTCTCCATTTCCTCGATCGAAGGAATCCTCGTGGAATACCTGAATGTGGTAGCGTAATCTGTAAGATCTGCCGCATCTTTCAAATGCTTATTCAGCAGCTCCGCATCGCCGAACAGTTCCAACAGGCTTACGAGATCGTGTTTCTTAGGGTAGACAATGCCTAGTTCGCATAATTTCGCCTTGACGCTCTTTTCTGCATACTGCTGCAGATGAAAGCAGATTATGCGTGTCTTCTCGTCATCTGCATCCCGGACAAGTTCCGCATTCCACAGATCGTCGGCGGCACAGGAAAGTAAGGATTCAACCGTCTCATGCTGAACTATATACTACTTCTCCGGTGTTGAGGATCTCAGAAACAATCGAGTTCTGATCGGCCTTCTCTGTTTCGACCTCTTCCGGTGTAAATACCATGAGGTCCATGGCCATGCCGATAGGCCCGATGCATACACGGACATCCACATTGCGGTCATGTTCTGAAAGGTCGGAATCGAGGATCACGGCAATGTCAAGGTCGCTGTCCTCTGTAGAGGTGCCCTTGGCCACCGAACCGAAAACTATGATCGCCTTCGGATCGTACTTGCTTGTGATCCTCTCGACGATGGTGTTGATCTTATCCTCGAACATCATTGCTGTTTGGAGGGGATTCCCATAATAAAATGATATGCAAAACAATACACCTACAAACTAAACTATGCAAAACCATAAGCAATCCAAATACCAACAATATGCCATACAAGACTCTATCAGATTCCCTCGCATATTGGCGTATACTCGTGGTATACAGCCGTTTTTCATCAAAAAGCAGCGATCCCGCCGGGATTCGAACCCGGGTCTGGGGCTCCGGAGGCCTCTATGCTATCCAAGCTATACTACGGGACCTTGAGTTAAAAAGAAGTAAAATGAGAAAGAAAGGTGACCGGGGTGCCAGCCCCGGTATATGGCCCCCAACTGAGAGGGAGAGGAGCCTTGGAGATTTCTTCACTCTTTGTTGAACTCAGTGTAGCCGCAACGGCCGCAGGAGGTGCGGTCTTTGTGGACGGCCATAAAGGTTCCGGGTCCGCATTTGGGACAAACAGGTTTGGTCCTGACGACCTTGTCGCCCTCGACGCTGTAAGCGTCTTTCTTCTGAATGGATTTCTTGACTGGTGCTGCTTTCTTTGCTGCCATCTGAATCACTCCTGAGCTTCCTCGGCGGGCTTGTCAGCGTAGCCGTTCCTCTTGAGGAGGTATTCGTTCTCGTACTTCTTGGCGGTCTCGACGTTCTTGTAGACCTTTGCATATCCCTGGGTCTTTCCGACACCGTACATGCTCTTGAGGTCGTCGACGATGACGAGGTTCCTCTGGGTTCCGAGTTTCTTGGCGATCTCTTCTGCGACTGCGTTCCTTCCGGGGGTTGCTTCCCTGGGGTGATCGACGACGAAGCAGACTTCCGTCCTCTCCTGGAAGACGTTCTCTTTCTGTTCTTTTATCTCCATTTTCATTTGGACTCCTCCATCATATCATACAGATTTCTGATATGTGTTTTTGCGGGACCGTCCGCGAGGACGGCTTTCATCCCTCTCCCGGGCCATCCGTATATGACTATCGAGTTCTCGGGCGCGAAGAGAATACACGGCAGAAGTGCCAGATCCTCCTCTCCCTCGACCCTGATGATCCCTTCGGATCTTCCGGCCAAAGCGTTTTCCACCGCACCCATCAGCTCCCCGGTTATGTATCCCGGCGGGTTGACGACCGCGGTCTCCGCCAACCCCTCGCTCTTCACGAGGTCGGCGAACTCCGTGAGCTCATGTCTCTCCGTGAATCCGTCATAGACGGACAGTAGGGGCACGATCCCTGTTTTTCTCACGGTCAGCGACACCACGTCGCCGACGGTGATCATGTAGTGTGTTTCACTGAGGACCCTGAGTTCCTCTTCACTGATATCCCTTCCGACAGGTTCCTTGAACTTCTCCCTCATCGCGGGAGAAAGGACCTTGCCGGAGACCATGGGATCAGCGTACCTTGAGGGCGTATACACCGTTCGCGGTGATGCCCATCTTGGCGGCGATATCGGATTTGGTGTAATCCGAGATGGCGACCATTCCCTGCCAGTCCTTCGAGGTCTCGCCGGAGCAACGGGGGCAAATAGAGCTCTCACAGAGGAAGTTGCAGGATTTGCATGCGAAATATACAGGGCCTGCCATCACTCCTCACCTCCTTTCCTTGCGTCCTCTTCAAGCCACTGGAGTTTTCCGAGACCGGGCTGACGCATGGTCAGACCGATCCTGCTGTCCTGAGGTGTCCTGTCGTCGAAGGAGAGACTTGTGATCCTCGCCTTCACCTTGTCGCCGACGCCCAGGGACCTTCCGGTCTCTTTGCCGGTGAGCCTGCGGTTGACCTCGTCAACATCGACGTGGTCGTCCATGATCTGGCTGATATAGATCAGTCCATCGAGGGGGCCGAACCTGACAAAGGCACCGTATTTGTTGACCTCCACCACGACACCTTCGACGACCTCTCCGTCCTTGGGAATGTATGCGAGACGCTTGTACTTCACGGTCTGGTGGACCGCACCGTCACCGTGGACGATGCTTCCCAGTCCTTCCGCCCTGACATCGCTGACCAGGATGGTGAAACTGCGGTCTTCCTCCATCTTTCCTTCGAACTGCTCGCTGGAGACATCCTCCACGATGGACTCGATGTCCTGTCCGAGTTTGGACGGAGGGATGCGTATCTTTCCCTCGGCTTCAGTTATCATGTACATTTAAGGTACCTCTTGGATATGCGCAGTAGTCGTATCTGATATAAAAACCGTAGGCCTTTTTTATATTATTAAAGAAGGAAACGAAGAGTGTCTGTGCGTATTAAATACCGCGGACACGTGATATCCTGCGGTGATCGAAATGACCCCCTACACGAAACTCTGTCTGGGCCTCTCACTCACTGTTCCGATGGCATATATCGTGCTCGAGGCCGTTCTTGACACCCACTCCGGCTCGATTCTGCTCGAGGCGATCCTGGCATTCTGCGTGGTACCTGTGGCGGCCTCCGGTGCATGGGTATGGTTCTCCGACAATGCAGGGACTTATGTCAACGGCTTCCCCGATCTCAATGGAGATGACCGGAACCGTTTTGCAAATTTGATGGGGATCGGTGTGGTGCTGTGCGGCTTCGTGATGAGTCTGGGTCTTGCGATTCTGCTGGCGAGCGGAAACATGTGGGGGATCCTGATCATCCTCCTTTCACTGATCTTCGTCTTCATTCCGATACCGATCTTCAGGAAAAATCCGAAGGCACGCATACCTCTGAAGAACTGTTCTACGAAGACCAAGATGGCATTGACAACAGCGATATCCGTCGCTGTCCTAATCCCGATACCTGTCGCATTCATGCTCGATGACAGCGGGAACGAGGTCACTGTGACATTCGATGAGGATTCCTTCACTGTCAAGGCACCCATGTTCGATCACACATTCAGTTACAATGATGTAGGCGGACTCGCTTTCGAAGAGAACTTCGAGAAGGGCAAGAGGATCTACGGATATGCCACGTCCGAGATCTCCAGCGGAAAGTACAGGAATTCCCTCTTCGGAGAATACGAACTCGCCTCGTACTCCAAGATTACGCCATGCATCACCTTTTCGGTGAATGGGAACATGTACGCCTTCAATCAGGAGGACGTCGAAAAGACCCAGCAGGCGTATGATGCCCTCTGCGGACACCTCACACACTGAAACATCGATCAATGGTCCGGACCGGTCTGAAATGTCGGCCGGCCCGGAAACGGACACCTCAAAAATCGGGTGCTGGCACATACAGTTTTCTTATCATTCCCACCCCTTTCCTCAAGCATCGGTTCCGAATGGCCAAATATATTAACAGGCGAGTACTCACGAGCACCAGTGAATAGTATGGCTTCAAAAGAAGATCCCAAAAGCAAAGCATTCAAGAAGGTCGCAGTGAAGGATATCAAGGTCTCCAAGGGGATGACCGTGGACGACATGCTCACCCAGATGGGTGAAGCAGGAGGATTCACCGCCCAGAAGCTCGCGGACGCCACTGACATCGTCGAGAAAATGGTCAAAAAAGAGGGTGTCCTCAAGATCCTCTCCTTCCCCGCCTGCATCATGGCCACCGGTACCCGCGGTGTCATCGTCGACATGGTGAAGAACCACATGGTGGACGTCATCATCACCACCTGCGGATGTCTCGACCACGACCTTTCCAGGCTCTACGCCGCCTACTACAAAGGCGACTTCATGATGGACGATGCCCTCC
Source organism: Candidatus Methanomethylophilaceae archaeon (assembly GCA_963591575.1). Lineage (GTDB taxonomy): Archaea > Thermoplasmatota > Thermoplasmata > Methanomassiliicoccales > Methanomethylophilaceae > Methanomethylophilus. Next base: position 72,048 of record CAVATL010000001.1, on the reverse strand, counting down.
TCAGGCAGCACGACGTCTCCAGGCTCGGAAACGTCCTTGTCCCCGATGACTGCTACGGAGTAGTCCTCGAAGACAATCTCCTCCCCATGTTCGATGAGATCTTCGCTGAGACCCAGTCCCTTTCCACCCACGAGATCATCGACAAGGTCGGAGAGAAACTCGCCAATGTGGAAGGTCACGAGGACTCCCTCCTCTACTGGGCCCATGTGAACAAAGTGCCCATCGTCGTCCCTGGAATCACCGACGGTTCCTTCGGATGCCAGCTTTGGATGTACTACCAGACCCACAGGAAGCTTAGGATCGACCTCTTCGGTGACGAACAGATGCTCAGTGAGATGACCAACGATGCGAAATACACCGGAGCGATCATCATCGGCGGAGGAATCTCCAAGCACCACGTCATCTGGTGGAACCAGTTCCGCGGCGGTCTCGACTATTGTATCTACCTCACCACCGCCATGGAATACGACGGTTCCCTCTCCGGCGCCCAGATCAGGGAGGCTGTCTCCTGGGGTAAGGTCAAGAGCGACGCCAAGAAGATGACCGTCGAAGGCGACGCCACCATCACCCTGCCCCTCATCTACGCGGGTGTCGTCAACAGGCTCTGATAATGTCCCAGAAGGTCCTTATCGCATACGGGGACAATGAAGGTCCCCGTATCATCGGGGCCGCCGAGAAGGTTCTGAAGGCGGCGGCTCCGGACCTGGAGATCCTTCATGAAAGGATCGGTGCGGATGCATACAGGAACACCTCCTATGCGCTTCCCCCTGAGACCCTTGACACCCTCAGCGAATGCTGTGCATTCCTTTCGGGCCCGGTCGACATGACCGGGATCAAAGAAAGAAATCCCTTAGAGACCATCAAGATACAGACAGGACTGCTCGCCGAATACAGCGAGATCTTCCCGGTCCGTACGGCTTCTGACAGCCTTCCGATGGACATCGGGGTCATCAGCCCTGCGGCGGCCGACATAATGGACATCCATGAGACCGAGGACCTGGACGGGGTCACTTCCGGTTTCTACACCAACACAGAAGCGACCGCCGACCTGTTCAGCATCGCCCGCCGCCTCACGGAACTCAGGAACGGGACCAAAGTGTGGTTCTCCGACGACAGCAGACGTTTTCCCACCAGGAACCGCATCGTGAAGAAGACGTTCCATGAGGTGTTGGACAACGCATCGTTCGTATCCGTGGAACGCACATCCGAGGAAATATCCTACTATCTGGCACATGACCCGGGATCCATCGAGAACATCTTCTGCGGTGCCGATTCCGCACATCAGATCTACGGGTACGGAGCGGGCCTCATCGGAGGAAGCGGACTCATGCCACATGCCTTCCTCAGCAAGAATTTCGGACTCTTCGTTCCGATGGAACCTTTTTCATTCGAGATCCGCGAACGTGCGGAGAATCCCACCTCTGCCATCCTTTCGGTGGCGACCATGCTCCTGTCCCTAGGAAGGAAGGAGGATTACAGCACCGTCCGCGATGCGGTATGCGAGATGTACAGCATAGGACACACGACCAGGGACGTCGGAGGCAAACTGAACGCATCCCAGTTCGCGGACGGAGTGACCAATATCATCTATTCCGAGAAGCTGGAAGACTGAGTTTTTCCGCATACTCTCATAAACCACCAGTTCTATCCGTATCCTGATAACATGAAGGATGCAGGACACCGCGACGCCATCGATGCCGCGCTGAGATTCGAAAAGATCGACAGGACCCCCGTCAACAACTTCGCCATCGTCACCGCCGCCCGCAGCGCAGGCGTGCTGGTGAAAGATGCAAGATATGAGCCTGAACTTTCCGCCAAGCTCTCCATCGATTTTGCCATGAAGACGAAATCCGATTTCGTCAAGCCTATTGTGGACTCGCAGATACCGTTCATCGATCTGGGTATGGAGGTCTCCATGCCGGATGACGACTACGGGAGGGTGCGCAGCACATACATTTCCGATCTTTCGGAAGTGGATGACATCGCCTTCTTCGATCCGAAGAAAGCAAGCGAGTGCCCCCACTTCGACAGGTGTATCCTTCAGGCCCTGACCGCCACGGAAAAGGCTCTTCCCGAGGACCTTCACATCTGCGGCCTGTCCTGGGGACCGACCTCCACCGCGGGTTACATCATGGGCACCGAGGACCTCATCTTCTCACTGATGATGGGCGACGAGGCAGGTGTCAGGAAACTCATCGAGAAATGTGCGATCTTTGTAGCGGAACAGGAGAAGGCCCAGATCGATGCAGGCGCATCGGTCATGTGGATGGCCGACCCCACCTCCTCGGAGGACATCATCTCGCCCGATATGTTCAAAACCGCACTGTCTGGCACATCGTTGGCCATCGGTTCTGTGAAGAAAGCATACAGCGACGTCCTGTCGTTCCTGCATGTCTGCGGAAATACTGAAGACCTCATTCCTCTCGTACCCGAGACCGGTGCGGACTGCTTCAGTTTCGATCATGCCGTGGACCCTGCCGTCGCGAGAGAAGCGGCGGGAAAGAAGGTGCCACTCATGGGCAACATAGATCCCGTGAAGTACATCATGAACGGCGACCCGGCATCGATCAGAAAAGAATCATTCCGCATCATCGAGACCTGCGGAGCAGAGGGCGGACTCATCCTCGCACCCGGCTGCGAGACCCCGATCTCCTCGCCCGACGAGAACGTTCTTGCAATGTGCCAGGCAGGCAGGGATTACTGGAAACAGTGATTCAGGATCCGGTCTTCTTGCCGCTGCCGTCGAAGTACTGCAGCAGCAGGATACCGCCGATCAGGATCGCCAGGAAGAGAACCTCTATCCCGCTCAGAACATCTCCGAAGAGTATCCATCCTGAAATAGTGGACAATACGGTACCGCACCCGGTCCACACCGCATAACAGGCCCCTGCCGGGATCGATTTCATTCCCTGGTACAGGAAATAGACGCTCACCATACAGAACACCATGGTGACAATGGTCCACGGAAGTATGGAGAATCCGTCGGATTTCATCATCGCGGTGGCCCACACCATTTCAAAGAATCCGCCTGTGACGACATAGATCCAGGGGTTCATGCCGACCCTCCGCACAGTTCCAGTCCGGATATGCCGATGAGGATCATCGTGATGGCGACGATCTTTCCCGCGTTGAGGTTCTCTTTGAAAAGTACCCTGCTGACCAGGATCGTGACGATGGCACCGATGGCGGTCCATATGGCATATGAAATACCCAGACTCAGAGTGCGCATTCCCATCGACAGGAAGAAAAGACTGAAGAATGTGAACACCAGGAACGCGGCATACCACGGCAGTTTCCGACGGCCGTCGACCTCCCCTGCCTTCTCAAGTGCAATGACCCAGGCAGGCTCGAAGAATCCACCGATGATGACGAACAGCAGGCCGCTCATTGGATATTACTGTCCTTCTTGTCCATACTGTGGTGATGTTTGGCGGCGTAGGCCTTGAACACATCCATAGCCGCATAATCGCCGCACCTGATGAGGAATATTTCCTCAGAAACGTTGGGATTCCTGCGGGCACTCCTGTATGTGAGATCATCCATGACGTGAGAGACCAGAATATCGAATCTCTGACTGACGCTGGCGGAAGACACTGGTGAAATACCGACGGACGAGCAGATGTATTCGCAGTCGTCGTCGGTCAATTTGACCTTGCGATAGTCCTCGATACCATTCTGCCTCGCGTAGTATTGCAGTTTCTTCCACTGGAGCATAACTGTATGGACGCCACGTGGAGTATTTAAGACATTCTCTGAACTACCGTTAAGATGGATGGAATCTGTAAACAGACAGAAATGTGGAAAAGAATGGTGCAAGGGACGAGATTTGAACTCGCGGACCGCTATGGACTAGCCCCTCAAGCTAGCGTCGTTGGCCATGCTTGACTACCCTTGCAGTGAAAACCCCTATCTGTATGTCGTTTATAAGCCTTTTGGCCGACCCGTCGCCCTGGGATCCAGCCCCAGAGTCCATTTGTATCAACATTCGTCAGAACCTGTACGGTCCGAACCCGGACATGAAGACCCCTTTGCTTCGCTGACCTTACGAAATATCTAAAACACCCATGGGAATGACCTTCCGTCAATAGAGAGAGGACGGCTGACGGTAGGGTCTTCGGACCCGGCTGAGGAAGTTCCCTCCTCCACGGGTAAAGATGAACTGAGAAATTCAGTAAGGCGAGAGCCTTGGCAAGGGCCCAGAAACGACACAGTTCCGGTAGACAGGATGACCTGCGTTGGCAGCGACGTTCCCGGAGATCTGGTGAAACGGCGACTCCTCATCGGAGCAAGCTCATACAGCCGGGATGAGATACCTGCGACCGGCGGGTAGAGTGCGAAGTTGAATGCTGTCTGAAACAGAAGGGGGGCTACTACTCTCAATTGACACTTCTTCACATACCTATTTTATCAGAATCGCATATCAGCAGATATGACCCTCGATGCCAAGATCAAAGCCGTCGGATTCGACATGGACGGCACTGTCATGAACACCAAAGTAGACTACGTCAAACTCGCATGCGTCGTCAGGGACGAGTTCGTGGAACAGGGTGTGCCGCAGGAGGCCATCGATCTTGACACGAAGGACAACTCCATGGTCCACGGTCTCAAATGGCTCAAAGAGAACAAACCCGAGGCACTGGTGACCTTCGACAAGAAGATCGGGGACAGGGCGACCGCAGTGGAACTGGAACATTCGGATATCGCGAAACCATATCCCGGTACCAGGGAGGCCATTGAGAAGATCCGTTCCCTCGGATACAAGACGGCGATCCTCACACGCGGCGGCCGCGAATATGCCACCAAGATCCTCACCGCATCGGGGATGATGGATCTCTTCGATGCACTGGTCGCGAGGGATGACTACGCTTACGGCGACGCCAAGCCCAGCAAGAAAGCGATGGAACACATGTGCGAGAAGATCGGAGTGAAATGTGATGAAGTGCTTTATGTGGGGGACGGCACGGCTGATTATCTTGTCACCGTGAACTCCGGTTCGCAGTTCGTCGGAGTGGAGACCCACATGACCCGCGCGGAGTGGGAGAAACTGGGCGGGTCATCTATAGTCACCGTCCCCACCGTGGCGGACCTTGACCGTTTCCTCTGATACAATGACGACATACGGCCTCGGCATAGACACGGGCGGAACGTACACCGACACCGTGATCGTGGACCTTGACACCAACGAGGTCGTATGCGGGAACAAGGCCCTGACCACCAGGCACGACCTCTCAGAAGGCATCGAGAATTCTCTTCTGGGTCTTGACAGGGAACTGTTCGGAAAGATCTCATTGATTTCGCTTTCGTCCACATTGGCGACCAACTCCGTGGTGGAGAACAAAGGCTGCCGCGTGGGACTGATCTGCATCGGAAAAAGCTATCTCAGAAGCTCCGACCCGGACCGCTATTATGAAGTGGACGGGAAGTTCAACATGGACGGTCAGGAGACCGAAGAACTCGACGTCCATGCCGTCATGGATGCCCTGGAGGCCATGAAAGGGAAGATAGACGCCCTTGCCATCTCAGGTTATGTCAGCGTCCGCAACCCGTCCCATGAGGACCGCGTGGCGAAGATGGCCGACAAGATCCTCGGCGTCCCCATCGTCCGCGGACACGAACTCACTTCGAAACTCGGGTTCGAACAGCGCACCACCACCGCGGTGATGAACGCCCGTCTGATACCCACGATCACCGAACTCCTCGCTTCGGTTAAGTCCGTTTTAAACAAGCTGGGTCTTGATGCCCCGCTCATGGTCGTCAAGGGCGACGGAGCCATCATGAAGGACGATGTGGCAATGGTCAGGCCGGTGGAGACCATCCTCTCCGGACCTGCCTCGAGCCTCACCGGGGCAAAAGCCCTCACGGGCATCGACAATGCCATGATGATCGACATCGGGGGGACCACCTCGGACATCGGGGTGCTGAAGAACGGGTTCCCCCGGGTGGAGCCCGAAGGTGCCAACATCGGAGGTAAAAGGACCAGGGTCATCGCGGCGGACATCGCCACTTTCGGTATCGGGGGCGACAGCCGTATCCTCGTCAACGGAAGGAAGATTTTACTTTCTTCAGTGCGTGAGATCCCCCTCTGCATCGCCTCGGAGAAATGGCCTGCAGTTAAGGAAACATTGAGGTCACTCGAGTCTCAAATAGACGACCGTTCGGAGGAGGAACGGGACATCGAGGACATCCTCCAGGAGACAGAATTCTTCACACTGGCACATTCGCATGACGGCACCGATCTCTCCGACCTTGACCGTGAATTCCTCAGACTTCTGAAAGAACATCCGATGCGTCTCACAGACGCCGGTGCTGCACTTGACGCCCCTCCCCATTCCATTAACATATCCCTCCTGGAAAGCAGAGGTTATGTCACGAGGATCGGTGTCACACCTACCGACCTCCTGCATGCCGACGGGACCTATGTGAGATATGATGCGGAGGCCTCATCGATAGCGATAGGTTATCTTGCACGGAAATGCGGTTTTGAGACACAGAAGTTCATCGACGTGACCAAGGACATGATCGTCAGAAAGATCGCCTCCTGCGCCATGGAAAAGCTGTTCCACGACGAATCCGGAAACGACCAGCTGAGCATGTCCCAGAAGGAGATGATCGAGAAGACAATCTACCATTCCCCGGAAGATTACGACCTCGAGTTCAGGCTGAAATACCCTATCATCGGGATCGGTGCACCTGTGGGTTCCTGGCTGCCGAAAGTGGCCGAACTGCTTCACACAGAACTTGTCATACCTGAAAGATCCGAGATCGGCAACGCCATCGGCGCCATCACGGGGTCGGTGTCCGAAACCGTGATCGTCACCATCAGGGCGGCCCGTCCAGAATTTGAGGAAGAGCCTGAATGCGACGTGTTCACCGGTTCGGAGATCAAGACGTTCTGCCGTCCCCAAGAGGCCCTCGAATATGCCAAAAGAGAGGCTGAGAATATGGTGCTCAGCGCATGTGCCAGATCCGGTTCAAAGAACCCTGTCATCGACTGCTCTGTCGAAGAGAGCTATGTAGAGGTCTCCCCCGAAAAGAAGTTCTTCCGCGGTTCAACGGTGACCGTCAGGGCCACCGGCAAACCAGATCTGAAGTGAACAGATCTCTGTTCGTTCTTTCTGAAATTCGTCATAAAACCCCGCCGGGGATTCCGGCAGGGAAGATGTTTGAAGTCCCCTTTCGGGGATTTGAGGTTTTATCACTCGCGATTGATGTACCCACTGCCGACGGCACAGGCGATGATGACGTACATTATAGTCAGGAAGAAGCCGAGGATGAGTACGTCCTCCAGACCGCTCTCAGCCTCATATGCACCATACATCACCGCGTAGTAGGAGAAGTGGTCGGTCTCGAAGGACAGGACACCGTTGCTGTATTCGCTCTTGACCTTCTCGAGGTTTCCGGATTCGTCGATGTATGCGACAAACATCAAGGCTTCATCCTTTCCCTCGGGAACTGTGTATTCGAGTACGACGGTGACCTTGTCTCCAAGCTCGTGGACAGCCTTGTCTCCTACCAGGAGGTCGATAGAGATCACGGTGTCGCTGGAGGCGACCGCATCCCTGATGGCAGAGTTTTCGATCTCCGACACATCCGAAAGCTTGCCGAGGTTCAGGTTGAAGGCCCCGTCGGAATCCTTGGTGACGTTCTGAAGAACGGTTACAGGGAGTTCGACTGTGACTGTTGCATTGCTGATAGCAAGTGCCAGATTGTCCTCGATGATGGAGCTGATCTCGGAATTGGTGACGGGCATGCTTCCGCTGTACGCCTCGACCACTGCCCTCTTGGCATCTGCTTCATCCGCAGGCACAGTATTCACGCCCACGAAGAGTAGCATCAGCAACAATGTTGTTGCTACGGTCATTTTCAATTTCAATTTCATTTGCTTCACATTCCTCGAAATCAGACCGCCGCAGTCTTCGCGATCTCTCCGCTCAGAGGTGCTGCATCCCTTAAACAGCAGTTTTCGGCGGTGGCCTGTTCTTGGTGTTCGGATAATCTGTGTTAACTCCGAACAAAAATCGTTTGCCAATAATGTACACAATTTGTCAACAATATGTCAACATTTTGTCTACATATTGTATACATCATGTCTACGCGACTTATATAAAAGTTTATCGAACATGTTCGAATTAAGGGTCGACGAAAAAATATAACATTAAAATGTATATTTTTATGAGGATTTCCTAAAAAATTCACCAATATGAAGGAGTCCCAAAATCACAAAATCGGAATTAAACCCAAAAATTTGCAGGACCCAATCCGCATCAAAAATACCGAAAATCGACTTGAAATCCCCGCCGGGATCGCCGGCGGGGGAAAGGGTTTCAGATCACTCGTAACCGCGTCCGAGGACGTGCTTCCTGTCCTCGGCCTTGATCTCGGTGTACTGGTTGAACTTGAATCTCTGGATGTTCTTCTGGAACTGTCCGTCGGCGGGCATGATCTTCTTGATGCTCTGCATCATGGAGAACAAGAAGGAGGACAGCCTGTGGCTCATTCCGATTCCGAACTTGGTCATTCCGCAGACAAGGTGTCCGGGGTTCATGACGTCGTGGGGGTCGATGTAGGTCTTGAGCTCCCTCATGAGTCCGATGGTGTTGGCATCGTGTGCGGCATCGAGATTTCCTGCGAAGAAGATACCGTATCCGGTGGACCTTCCGCCGTAGACCTCGGCCCTGTCACCAAGATACATATTGAACGAGAAGGACAGCATACCGGTCATGAGCTCGTCGTCCTTGAAGTAGTAGGGCATGAACAGGGTGGTCTGGTTGTCGACCATGACTCCGATGACTCCTCCGATGTCCATCTTCATGACATCGAATCCCTTGTAGCTCTCCTCGACGAACTTGCCCCAGCATTTGGCAGGTACGATGACCTCTGCAGGGATCTCACCGATTCCGACCTTCCTAGCCCTGAATTCGTAGCAGCGCTCGTCCCACTCGTGGGATGCGATCTCATCGGCGACTCTCTTTCCACCATATTTGGCGGCGATCTCGTCAACGACCGCGATCTCCATATCGACGTACCTCTCCTGTCCCTGGAAGGTGACACAGAGAAGGTTCTTGACATCGGGAACGTGAAGTCCTGCGTCCTTCTGGTGCTCGAAGTGGTAGTGGTCGGACCAGGCGATGTGGAGGGGCCTGACGCTTGCGTGGGCAATGATCTCCTGGATGACGGGGTTGGCATCGGCGAGGTTCTCGAAGTCGTATGCGACAGGGTGGACGACTCCCATGGGGTGAATCCTCATGGTGACGGTACCGAACAGACAGAGGGTACCTTCACTTCCCTCGAAGAACTGGTTGAGGTTGAGACCGGAGTTGTAGTTGCCCATGTTGCCATAACCTGTGTGGAGGACCTCTCCGTTGGGGAGGATGACCTCGAGGTCGAGGACGTTGTCCTTGGCGGACCCATACTTGAAGGATCCGATACCCATACCGTTGGTGGACAGCCAGGCACCGATGGTACCTGCGGGGAACGAGGAGGGGTAGGAACCGACGATGTAACCTTCTTTCATACAGGCATCGAGGGTTGCCTTCCAAGTGGCACCGGACTGGACCCTGACGACCATATTCTCGGCGTCCACGACGACCTTGTTGAATTTGGATGAACAGTCGCAGACGATACCGCCGTATGCGGGCTGTGCTCCTCCGAGACCCCAAGTGGAGTTTCCGCGGGGGGTGACTGCGATTCCGTGCCTGTAGGCGACCTTCATGACCGCGCTGATCTGGGCGGTGGTGCTAGGCCTGACGACGACATCTGGGATGTTGTCGAAGGCGATTCCTGCGAGTTTGGGAAGAGGTGCAAGGTCGTGGCAGTAGAGAAGTTTCTCGGGGCCTGCCTCGTTGACGTTGTCCTTTCCGAGTACTTCGATGAGCATCTCGCGGATGGCGTCGGTGTAGTCGCGGGAAAGTTTGTCCCCTTCTTTGGCGATCTCGGTGACATCGGGCTCTGCGATGAAGTTGGCGAGCTTCCTCATGAACTTGGCGGTGTCTGCATCGTGGATCTTCTCGAGGTTTCCGTCGGCAAAGGCCCATCCGCAGGTCTTCCTTCCGCCGCATGCTTCGATGGTGGCTTTGATGTCGTCGCAGCTGTCGGAGCTGACGAGGGCGGTGTACCTGTCGACGACGAGTGCGCCTTTGACCGTTGCTTTGGCGAGGTTCCTGAGGGGGATTACAGCGCGGAACTTGCTGCACTGAGGTTTGTAAACCTCCTCGGACCTCTTTCCGCCGTTGGCCTCGATGATGAGGTCGGTCTCGTCGACATCAGCGTCGACGAAGTTCTCGGCTCCCTGGTACTCGAGGAACAAAAGGGTCTTTCCCTCTCCGGGCTGGATGCTGAACCTCATGGGTTTGAGGTTGGCGTGGCGGGAGATCGCATCTACAACGGGGAATGCCTCTGCAAGTCCTCCGGCGAGTTCGTAAGCGACGAACTTGGTGACGCCTGCGGGGTAGAGCTTGATGGTGGCGGAAGTGATGATGCCCATCGCACCCTCGGCTCCGGAAAAGAGCTGGTTGAGGTTGTAGGCGGACATGTATGCGCCGATGTTGTTGTAACCGGTCTCGATGACAGTACCGTCCTTGAGGACGACCTCGAGGTTCATGATGGCATCCTTGGCGGATCCGTACTTGTAGGTTCCGTATCCGGGTGCGTTGGAGCCCATCCAGTCACCGACGGTGACCCTGGAGGGATGGTACGGGCGGGATCCGAGAGTGAATCCCTGTGCGGCGGCCGCATCCATGACGGCCTTGTAGGTTGCTCCTGCCTTGGCCCTTACGGCATAGTCCTCGGGGACGACCTCGACGGTCTGCATCTCTTCGGAGAAGGTGACGGTGATGGGTGTGTTTCCGCAGACGGCGGCGGTGACGCCGGCGTTTTTGGCAATCATGGTTACGGCAGCTACCTGCTCGGTGCTGGAGACAGTAACGGTGACTCCTCCCTCGGTGGTCTTGACATTGGCTCCACCAACAGCACCCTCGAGGGCACTGATAACTTCAGGGGTAAGTTCGCAGTTCTTTTCGTTGCAATCCATAGTAATTTCCTCCTGGCCACGTGTGGCAGGATATGTCGTCTGGTAACCTATGATATTAATTAATAGTTTGGTCGTCAGCCTGGGCAGAATGGCGGTGCAGACGACCGCTGGACACCACCTTTTCACATACCTCTCCGGACACTCTGAACAGGTGCGTGCGACAGTCGCAGTCGGAACATCCGAATCCGTCCATCTCCGGGATCCCTCCGCACTCTTCCACCAGATGTGCCAGGTCGCATTCGGGGACGTAATCGGGATAGGATTCCCAGGCCTCGGAACGGTCGCAGGAAACAGTAAGAAAATCGATGTGCCATTTCAGGCATTTCTCATGTGCCAGATGACGTCTGAGACGCTGGTCGAGGCCCGCCATGGCGCTGCCCACGTAACAGTATGTGCCAGCAGCGAAAAGATGAGGGCCTTTGGCCCCCACTGTGATGTTTATGTCCCGGTCGAAGGTGACGAAAAGGACGTAGGTCCCCTTCCGGACGGTCATTGGGAGGCCTTCAGGGAATCCTCATAGGCCACCTGGGACCTGGTCTTGATGCGGATGAGCATGCTGCTGTCATCGATCTTCGAAGGTGAGATGAAGCACACATCTCCCAGTCTGCGTCCGTAGACTGTCATATTCTCGATGGCCTCATGATACTCCTCATAGGGGATCTTCGCCCTGAGTCCGTCAAGATGCATCACCAGGGGTGCAGGCCTCAGGCACATGTCGATGGGTTCGAAGTTCTCCAGCAGGGCCTTGATCTCAGTGGGGTGGACGAACGGCGGGTCCTCTTCAAGTGCCTTCTTCTTTTCGGCAAGAACCTCTTCGATACGGTCCCCGCACTCCTCGAGCTTCTTCCTCTCGGCGGGTTCCCTCATACGCGAGGCCTTCCTTCCGATTCCGCTGACGATGGCGTCGCAGGTGTCGTCGATACCTTCCGGTTCCGGTCCGCAGACAAGAACTGTGGGAACGTTGATCTTGGTGAGGAGCAGCTCGGCCTTTGTCTCCACGCAGGATTTGAAATTGCCGAGCATGAAGACACAGGCATCGTATTCATCGATGACCGAGGTCTCCTGCAGGTTGATCTGGGACGTGTTCTTTCCGCGTCCTCTGGCGAGACCCATGACCACGGTGACGGCACCGCATCTCCGGAGATATTCGGCTATGTCGCAGATGGGGTGGGGCATGTGGTGACGTCCCAGGGTGGGACCGACGATGGCGATCTCCGTACCTGCAAGAGGCACCTCCTTCACCTGTCCTCCGATGTCCTTGCAAAGCGCCTCCACCATCTCCCTGTCCTCGGACGGGATCGACATGGTGACCGTAAGCATCTGTGAACTGCGGTTCTTCTGAAGGACCACACCGCCCACATCCTCGATCATCTCGTAGAGTTCGTCGGAACGGTACACTCCTCCGTCGTACATTATGACCTGATACATCACTCAGCCCCCTTCTGCATTTCATCGTGGATCTTCATTCCCTCTTCCAGATACTCGGGAAGCATCCTCTCCTCCGTGGCGACGATGGTGACCACATCCCCGTCGAAGAAGGTGCGCCTCACGCGGATCCCTTCAGGAAGCACACGGAAGAGTGCTCCCAGGATCTCCTGGATGGGCTGTTCGTCGGATTCGACCACGATCTCGTCCACTTCGAAGGAACTTTCCGCACCTGTAACGGAGATATCCAGTCTGTCCAGCTGCTGGACGTTATCCCTTCCGTACCTGTTCCAGAGTGCAGTTAAAATTCCGGGAGCATACAGCTCGTCGGTGATGCTCACATAGACCGTATCCTGTTCGGTCCTGGTGGACGCCACGGTACCGATGGTCCTGGCGGCGGGCCTGGCCTTCATCTTCAGGGAGATTATGAACAGGGGAACGGTTGGTTTGAGGACAAGATAGGATCTCTCCACAGCGGCGAGCTTTCCCACGTCGCCCATGATCTCCTCGTAGAGGGCACGGTACTGTCCGTTCCCGAACTCGTCGGTACCCACGACCGTTGTGTTGTGTTCTGTCATCGGAACCCTCACAGCAATCCGGAACTCAGCAGGGCACCGCCCACGGCACCGATGTACTGGGAATCCGGCGGAACTATCGGAGGTTCGCCGAGGACTTCTCCGAGGGCCTTGACCAGACCTTTGTTGAGCGAAGTTCCACCCACCTCGATGACGGGATGCCTGACCTCGATCTCCTGCAGCTGCTGCTCATAGACCTGTTCCGCGACGGAATGACAGGCAGCGGCGGCCACATCCTCGAAGGTGTTGCCTGCTCCGAGCAGAGTGACCAGGTCCTGAATACCGAAGACAGAACAATAGGAATTCATCTTGGCCTTGGTCCAATCCCCTTTGACAGCATAATCGCCCAGTTCGGAGACCGGGATCTTGAGCCTGCGGGCGGTCATCTCGAGGAAACGTCCGGACGCACCGGCGCAGATTCCTCCCATTGTGAAGTTGTCGGGCACACCGTCACGTACGGTGATGGCCTTGTTGTCCATTCCTCCGATATCAATGATGGTGGCCTCTCCGCGCTGTTTGTTGGCGAGCCAAACAGCACCCTTGGAGTTGACGGTAAGCTCCTCCTGCACAAGTTTGGTGTTGAAGTACTGTCCCAGAGTGAACCTTCCGTAACCTGTGGTGCCCATGGCCTCGATCTGCTTGTACTCCACACCGGCCATCTTCATGGCCTCGTCGAGGACCTCGGTGGCACACTGTACAACATCTCCGGAGGCGGTCCACGCCTTGCCGATGATCTTGTTGTTCTCCATGATGACACACTTGGTGGTCGAAGAACCGGAGTCGATACCGGCGGTTATACCGGTCTGACGTTCCCTGGCGAGGAGCTCCTTCCTGGAGACGATGGTGACCAAAGCCTCCATCCTGGTGAGCAACTGAGAGGCTTTGAGCCTCTCAGTGAACGAATACGTCACAACAGGAAGCCTGGTATTGTCCTGAATGAACCTGCGAAGCTCATTCCTGACCAATGCGGCCTCGGCACACCTGAAACATGTGGTGATGAACACCGCATCGGCGTCGTAGAGCTTGTCGGCAAGGCTCACGGCCCTGGCGATCATCAGCTGGAGCTGAGGTGATTTGGGAGTGAAACCGAAACGTTCCAGAGCGGATTTCACCTGACTGTAGGAGACATCGGGATAGACTATTTTCGCTCCGACGGAACGGGCCGCGGATTCGATCTCATACTGGATTCCGCTGTACTCCGTACCACAGGACAGCTGTGCGATTCTGATCGTCATTGTTTCAGACCTCCTAGGAAATCCCTGATCTGACCAACCATTGTTTTGGCCTCCTCCTCATTGGAAGGGTAGCTGACGGTCAGTGCCGGGATCCCGCGTTTCTTGATGCAGTATTTGGCGAGTTCGTTCGAACGGTCGCATCCGACACATCCGAAGCTGAACGGGGGATTGTCTATGATGATGGCAGCATCGGCGGCCTCGATCATCGGACCCCATACGGCGAGCCTGCCGCGGATACCGGAAGGGACCTCCACACCGGCGTATTTGAGTCCCTTGACCACGTCTTCAAGGGTGACGTTCATGGGAGGCATGTCGACCTCGATGTTGTCGATCTTCTCCTGAAGGACCGCCATGGTGCTCAGAGGCTCATGGCCCATTCTCTCCACGAGATCGAAAAGTATCATACTGTTTGGGGGATCTATGAATATCTTCATCTGAAAGCCTCTGTGATCTCTTTCAATTTGGTTGCTGATAACTGTGTTTTTTCGACGGGGGGAGCATATTCCGTATCTCCTGCGTCGATGGCGTCCAATGCGGCCTGGATTAGCGGAAGGCATTCCCATTCCGCCTCCAGCTGGGAGAATCCGGGCCTGGTACCGTGCTGTGCGCGGCACCTTCTAGGGTCTCCGGCGGGGAATCCCCTGACCTTGGAGAAGACCTCGTTGTGGTAGGTCGAACGCACCTTCTTCATGACCTCGGCCATGGTCTCCTCATCGGATTCGACGAGACAGCCGTAGCATGTCTCTTTCACACTGACGTGATGGGACATGGTCTGCACGTCACGGACGAGCTGGTCGGTGGTCACATCTGAGTTGGGTGATATCATGAGAAGCCGCGTCACTCTCTCTTTGCTCATAGTTTCTCCTCCGTGATGTAGATAATCTGCTCATCCTCGAGGACCTCCATCTGGGACAGATCTCCGAGGAAAGTACCCACGAGGTTGGTTCCGTAAGGTTCCTCTCCGGTGGGCCCGTACTGTTTGCTGTCGACGAGCCTGATTCCGATGAGGCCGTGGTGAGGCCTCGACTGGTTGGTCACACCGATCTCTCCCTTCTTACATTTCTTGAAGGGGTCCTGCGGATAGAGATTCTGGGACCTTGCATCGTCTCCGTAGAACGTGGCCATCGGGGACCCGGGGAATGAGAACTGGGTCTTCAGCTGTCCGATAGGTTTGTGGCTCAGTCCGGTGACCTTCTTGAAGTAGTGGATGGTGGCCTCGTCGGAGGTCTTGATGGCTATCCTGTACACCTGGTCCTTCGGAACACCTATGGTCTCAACCTCTCCCTTGCGGATGGCCTCCATGGTGGACTCCGGACCCTGGTCGACGATGATCGCCGAATCGGAGGTGTCTCCTTTGCGGACCTGTTTCACACCGTACTTGGAAAGGAACTTCTCACCGGCCGCCTGGGTCATTCCGACGGATAACACTCTCGGAGGTTCAGTGGACAGCGTCACTTTGTCCCCCGCCTTGGCGAGGGTCACCAGGGACATGCCTCTTTCAACGGTCCCGGCAAGGCTCAGTCCAGGAGCGGCGGGGCGTCTCTCCTTGTACATCAGAACGTGTCCCTGGCCTGTTCCCTCGGTACGGACCATGACCGTACCAACATCGCGGACGGCGGTGTTCTCCGCCTTGAGGTCCACATCGAGGTCGTCCCTACATCCGAGGAAGGTCCCGGTGCCTTCGGATACGTTCACGTATCCCTTGGCGGACACCACGAGCAGGTGTTCGGCGGCCCCGGGGGATTCCGGATCGAGTTTCACACAGACCTCGGTACTGACCGCACAGCCCTCTTCGAGAGGAAGTGCCAGATCCGTTGTAACGGTGACATTGTCCCTGCTGGTCTCGGAGACAACAGGCTTGATCTCCAAGAGGGATTCGCCCTCGCGGATGACATCGAGCAGATGTCTCCCCACGGTTATCTTTCCGATCTTGCCGGAACCCGCACCGTAGGCCTTGGTGAAATTGGAACGGGAGACCATCAGGTAGGTGGTCTGATTGTCGTTTCCTCCCAGGGAGAAGAAACACTCGAATTTCTTGTAATTTCCCTCTGCTGGGTCATGTGCGATCTCGGTGGGGAACGAACCGAAGGCGACCAGGTCCTTGTTCGCCCACCTGACATTGGAACCTGTTATTCCTTCTACATGGTCCTTGAAAAGCTTTGCTTCAGGTGTATCATAAAGATGAAGGACCATTTCTCCCGCGTCGGTGACGATGGAGAAATCATTGGTCGTCTGGGTCATTCTCTCTGTTGAATGATATATAGATATCAGGGAGCCTTCCGCATAGTTCTCTCCGGCCACCGCATCCTTCAGCAGCGAGCCGTCCTTCAGGACCTTTTCCTTGCCGTTGACCTTGATCTTCAATGGCGTCCCTCCTTCGGAAGGATCTTCTGAAGCTTCGACGCGATCTCATCGAGCTTTTCCTGGGGGCAGGTGACGCCTCTCACGACACCGGTGACTATCTCCTCGACGGAACCGAGGGTGTTGATGTTCTCGTCGTCGGGCATGACATCGCGTGTTTTCACCCCGATGGCGGCAAAATCCTCGAAATCCACAGGGCACTGGGACACCACGACGGCAGGCAGATTCACATTCCTGAGGATGAGCCTTGCCTTGTAGATGATGTGGTTCCTCACATTACCCAGATGGATCAGAATGACCTTGTATTGGCGGATCCTCTCGGCCTCAATGGGATCAAGACCGAACCTGGTCCCGGTGGATACATCGGGAGCGTCGGTGGGCACTCCGGACCCTGCATTTACTACAAGAACGGATGCATTGATCCCGATCTCCCTGAGCGCATAGGTGATCTCACAGACCGGTTTGGTGATGTGCCTCCTTCCGGGACCCATGGCGATGACGCAGACGTCCTTGCCACTCTCGGAGATGGTACCTCTCTGTGCCAGACCTCCTCCGATACCCAGGCCCTGGGAGTCCCTGCATTCGACAAAGCTCAGCTGCCTGCCGATCTGTTGTTTCATAAACAGACCTCCTTATTCCATAGGGCCTCTGAGTTCCTCGAACTTCTTGATCATGTCATCGGGCTTTCCGATGCCTGCGATCTTTCCGTCCCTCATGAATGCGGCGCGGTCGCAGCAGTTCTCGACAAAGTCCATATCGTGGCTGACGACGATGAAGGTCTCTCCGAGGGTCTCCCTTGCGCGGAGAACGGATTTGGCCACGATGAGCTTGGTGATGGGGTCCATGGTACCCGTAGGTTCGTCAAGGATGACGATACGGGGCTCCTTGATCAGGACCTGCGCGAAAGCGATCCTCTGGCACTCTCCGACGGAGAGGGTGTCGGGATAGGATTCGAGGATGGCGTTGAGGTCCTTCTTCTCGAATCCGACGCTGACGAGGACCTGCATGGCCTTCATGCGGGCGAGTTCCGCAGGCATGTTGATACCGATGCAGGTGGTGAGGTTCTGAAGTACGGTGTCGAAGGGATACAGAGTGTATTCCTGGTGCAGGATACCGATGTAGGGGGTTGCACGCCCTTTGTTCTGGAAACCGTCCTTGGACATGTCGACCCAGTCATCTCCGATCCTTACCTCGACCTTTCCTTTGGTGGCGTTGGTGAGTCCGCAGATCATCCTGGAAAGGGTGGTCTTTCCGGCACCGGAGAATCCGACGAGTGCGAAACATTCCCTCTCATTGATGGAGAAGGAAACGCCGTCGACGGCCTTGACGACACCTCTGGAGACCGAGAAGTAGTGCTTTTCGGCATCCTTCACCCTGACGAGCTCGGTACCGATGTTCTCCACCTCGGACCTGTCGAAATGGTATCCTTTCATGAATTCGACGGAGATCTCCTTGGGGGATCCGGACATCTTGACCGCTCCGCCCTCGAGCCAGAAGGCATCATCGGCCATCTGGTCCAGTGCCTCGGGCCAGTGGGAGGCGAACACCATGCAGATGTTATTCTCCTTCACATACTGGACGAGCTTATGATGGATGATGTCAGCGGTGTACGGGTCGAGGGTACCGGTGGGTTCGTCGGCCAGGAAGAACAGGGGCTCTTTGGCGAGCTGCCTGGCGATGACGATCCTCTGTTTCTCTCCTCCGGACAGGTCCCTGGCTATGTGCATGGTCCTGTGGCTCATGTTGACAAACTCAAGAAGGGAAATTGCCTTCTCGACACGGTTGGGAACGTTCTTGTCAATCGCTTCGAGAACGTTCTCGATGACAGTGAGATCTCCCCAGAGGGCGAAGGTCCTCTGAAGCATGATGGAGATGCGTGCCTTGATGGCATCTCTGAGGGGATCGAACTCCTTGAGGGCCCAGAAATCGACATCAAGGTGTTCCATATCTCCGCGGCAGGCCTTGCAGACCTGACCTTCGAACGGAAGACCCAGCCTGCCACAGCTGACGCAGCGGTTGACGTGATATATTACACGTCCGGTGTCGGGGGCGTACTCGGTGTTACCTCTCAGCATGTGGAGGAGGACACTCTTTCCAGATCCGCTCTTACCGATGAGCCCGGTAATCTGACCGGTGTGGATGACGGTACTGAAATTATCTAAAACAAGCTTACCGTTGAATTTTTTGGTTACGTTCTCAATCGTAATCAGTTCGACCGAGGATGACATAAGTCCAGATATACTCCGTTCTATAAATGTTGACTCATTTTTCACAACATGCGTTGGATGGATTAAGAATCCCATGTTGGCGCTTAGATATAAAAACTTAATATATTGGTTGAATTATATATCCATCCATGACACCTATCGAATCCCGTCCGCGCATGGGAGGCCCCATCCCCAAGTTCAACAACTACCACATATGGAAAGCACTGTACTGTCTGAACAAGGAATCGCCGATAGGCCGTAAGAAACTCGCATCCCTGCTCAACATCGGAGAGGGAAGCACCAGGACCATCCTATCGATCCTCACGGAAGCCGGTGACATCATCATCAGAAAGTCCGGGATCGCACTGACCCAGGAAGGAAAAAAGACCTGGTATAGGGTGTCGATGAACATTGCTCCGATCGAGGTGGATTCACTCACCATCGGCAAGATCAACTGCGCTGTTCAGGTGCCGGGAGCCGCGAACAGGGTGTCCTTCGGATGCGAAGAAAGGGATAGGGCGATCAAAGCCGGTGCAATAGGTGCCACCACGCTGCTTTATCTCAACGGCATCCTGATGTTCCCCGGGAACGACTATCCTCTTGACGCTAAATCAGAGAGGATCATCAGGAATACATTTGAACTGTCCGACGGAGATGTCATCATCATCGGTACCGGAGACACCATGGAAATAGCGGAGGAAGGTGCCGTATCAGCAGGCCTGGGTCTTTTCGAGGACCTTCACCAGACACCCCCGGAGCAGGTCTCCATGTCGGACATGGGTTCCCCCAAGGAACTGCTTGCCATCGCGTTCATGATCCACGATCTCGTGGGCGGACTTCCCGTATGCGCGAAGGGAAAGAACGACCTCGGTATCCGCATCGAGAACGGTGCGGTCATAGACAACGCCTACACCGGTGCCGTGCTCGAAGAGGTTCTCAAAGTAGGGACCACGATCAGGCGTGTCGCCACCTCCGGACCTTACAAGGGTATCAGGGTCATCGTGACCCCTCTGGAGGTCAACAACAAGACCGTGGCCGCCATCGGTGTTGTAGATATCAGGTCCATGGCAGGAATCACCAATCTCATCCGTCTCAATGAAGACGACGATCTTTGAAGGTAATACAATGGATAATCCTCAATTGCCCCTGGAATTAATCCAGAACATGAAAGGGGTCAGGCATGCATTCTATCTGAGCAAGGAAACACTGGAAAGGATGAGGGTCGAAGAGGCCACTGTCACCGCGGCAGGTGGGAAGATCGCTGCCCTCAACCAGGGATTCAATGAAGCCCTTCAAAGAGAACACGTCATCGCGATCATCAAAGATCCCAGGTTCAGACCTCCGCCCGAGCCCACTGTGATACTTCAGTCTGAGGACGGAAAGATCCTCGGAGAAGAGGTGTTCCCCACGAACAAGGACAAGTACGAAAGGAGAACGGACATCGTCTGGCTCTTTGAATCATTCGTCCTTTTCCCGGAAGTCAAAGGAGAGGGAAAAGAACGTTTCGTCATGCCCCCGGTCAGTTTCCCGGAGCTCAACGAAAGCAACGGATGCAAGGATGTCCTTTCCTGCAGTCCGGCCCCCACGACGGACAAGATCATGCGCGAAGACAACGGATATGCGGACGATTCCAGGTTCGCATCGGTCCTCGTCGCGTTCAACGACTGTCCTGTCAAAAACTGATTGAAAAACACAGTCCCAGATGCTGGTTTTTATTCAGCATCTGGTCCTATTAAAAAGCCCGGATTTCCGGGCAAAAAGTTTCAGAAGTAGGGGATCTTGCCCTTCTCGCATCCTTCAGTGCAAAGTCCGACTCCGAGCCAGAAGTTGAAGATGAAGTTGAACAGGGCAACGATTCCGAGAGCAGTCCTGACTGCGTCGATGTCCGAACCGTTGGTGGTCATGATCGACATTACTCCGACCAGCAAGAAGATCAATGCGGTCGTGGTAAGCAGAAGTACCATCAGTTTCGGCAGTTTAAGCGAGTATGCCCAGTAAATGAAGAACAGGAATATGATTCCGAATACGATTGCACCCCATGCACCGAGGGAACCGAATTCTCCGCCACTGAACACAACAGCGATACCGACAAGCACCAGAACTGTCATTCCGAAACTGCTGTTAGCCATATATGCCAGCAATCCGGTCAAAATAATCAAGGCGCCGAGCCAGGTAGCAACACTACCCGCGTCAAATTTAGAAATGTCACCATCCAGAATCAGGTTGCTAAGTGCCAGAGGCAGCGAGACCGCTGCCACGATCAGCAGACCCAATCCGGTAGGATCGATATGCTCGATTTCAGTCAATTTGTTTTCCTCCTTGAGATAGATATCTCATATACAGATTCACATCGAGACTATATAATGATTAATCCAATGTGATTTTAACATCACATAATTCCGCATACAAAATCGGAATGTCTGGGACTGTTGGCAGGTAAAATAAAGAGAGATGGATAATTCGAGAATAATATTAAATATTGGTGCATTATCGAACAATCCAATCCGACCTTAGAATCAAAAGTTAAAAGAGAAAAATGCCCCGAAGGGGTGGAAATGGTTTAGGCGGAGACCGACAGGATCTCATCCTCCGCCGGAGGGGGTCATCTCCGAAATGTCGACGTCCCTCTCCATGGCGTGGATGGCCTCAAGGGTGCTTGCACCCTTGAAGGTTTTGTTTGATTCCTTGTCTTTGAAAGATACCGCCTTGTACTCCGATGCATCAGCAGGGGAGAGCGTATCGGCAACATAGTACAGGTTGGTCTTGTCCAGTTTTACCCAGACCTTTCCATCCCGTTCCCTGATGTCGACCACCTTGCCCACCGTGTTGGTGGGAAGGTATTTGACGATATCTCCGGCCTCCATTTACGCGATCAGCCCTTGATGACTGCGGTCCTCTCTCCGGCAGGGACGAACTCCCTGAGTCCTCCGCGTCCGAACTCTTTGGTAACGTTGGCGAAGTCGAAGACGAGGTCTTTGTCGGAGAAGGCGACCTTGATGAACGGACTGGCGACGAATGCGTCTCCGCGTGCAAGGTGAGCTGCCTTGGGGATACCTGCGTATCCGGAAAGGTGTCCGACGTTCATTGCGTAGTTGGGGTAGTTAGGTCCACGAAGCTCCATGGGCAGACCCTCATCGGACCTGATTGCGTAGGAGTTGGCGGAACCGCACTGGTCCTGCAGGTCGAATCCGTAGAATCCGAGCCTTCCGGTCCTCTCCTTGTGCTGGAGCATGGACTGGTACCAGGCGTTGAGACCGTTGTCAGCGACACCGGTTGCCATTGCGGTGACGATACCGGTGGATGCTGCGGTGACGGTAGCCCTCTGGGATCCTCCGAAGTGGGTCTCCATGACAGCGGGGTACCTCTCGTACATCTCGAGAGCGTAGGATGAAAGCTCGTCTGCGAGTTTCATCTGTTTGTTGTAGTCATCGGGCTTGACGCCGCAGAAGCCACCGTAGCGGTCTTTGACGACATCGATACCGTGGTAGACGTAATCCTCGAGGATGTTGTCGGTGTATGCTGCGGTAGCGTACTGGGTGAATCCGACACCACCGGACATGTAACCACCGAGGTAGACCTGGTCGTAGATACCGGCTGCGAGAGCGACAGTCTCGAGTGCGGCACGTCCAGGGTCGTCGGGGTAGACACGGTCGGACTGGACCATATCGTCCAGGAATCCGAAGGTGATTCCTCCGGGCTCGTTGGGTCCCCTGACACGCCTTGCGGGCATCATGGATCCCATGGTGATGGACTGGTGCTTTGCAGAGTATGCGAAGTCAGCGATGGCTGCCTCTCCTGCTGCGAGTTTGTAGGAGGAGATGAATGCCATGGAGATCTGCATTGCTGCGTGCCTGGAGACAGTTGCTCCATCCATGAGCCTTCCGACCATGGTAGGTACGCGGACAGCCTGCATGAGGGTGTTTCCGATAGCTTTCTGGAGCTGCTCAGCCTGTTCCTTGGGGAAGTTCTTGTTGATGTCGATGACGAACCTCTTGTCGATTTCGTCGATCAGTTCGCTGTTTCCGGAGAAGACCTTGACGTAAGAGTCTGCAACGAGTGCAGGGTTGCACTCTGCCATGTGCTCCTGAACGACTGCTCCTCCAGGCATGGTGTGGTTGACGGTCTCAAGGTATGCGGAGATGGTCTCGGGGGTGACTTCCTTTCCAAGCCTCTTTTCGATGGTCTGGTGAGGGGAGTCGAGTCCGACGAGGACAGTCCTCCTGATATCATCCCAAGCCTGCTGGATTGCAGGGTTGTTGATGCAGTGGAGGTCATCGGGCTCTACGAAGATGTCCGTGTGGGACAGCTGGTAGGGCATCCAGGACCTCTGTCCGAGAGGCACTCCGATGTCTTCGTTCATCATGGGGAAGCCACGTTTCTTGGCGATCTCCATTGCTTCCTTCTGGAATTCCACTTTGCTCTTGGACTGTTTCCATCCGCCGTAGCAGTAGTACTTGGTCTCCATGCTGGTGGGTTCTTCCTTGAATTTCTTCTTGCATGCTTCAAGGAAAAGTTTCTCGTCTTTACCTGCCATTTTCACTCACCTTTTACGTCGAAGGGCCTGTATCCACCAAGGGTCCTGAGTTTGTGAACCCTGATGTAGAAGTCGGTGACTTCTTTGTCGTCCCTCATGTCGACTCCGTCTGCCCTGAAGATGGTGGTCCTCTTCTTGAGGTCAGACATGGATGCGGGCTTTCCGACATAGATCTTCTTGTCGAGAGGCAGCGCAACCTGGTCTTTCACGTACATTACTTCTTTCTTGCTGGGGTCCCAGAGGTACCTCTGCCATGCATCGAACATGAGTCCGTTCTCATCGAGACGGCAGGAGTGTCCGTGAACGGTTGCACCCCTGATTCCGGTAAGTGCGGGATCGAAGGTCTCATTGTCGACGAGCTCTTTTGCGATCTGCTCGAGGTTCCTCTCACGGACCTCGATGATCTGCCTACCGGAAAGGGTACCGGTATCGATTCCTCTGTACCTGGACATGTACATCCATGCCCTCTGGTAGGGGGAGATGGGTGCGAAGTAGACAGAGTCAGTGAACTGGATGTACCTGACACGGTCACCTGCTGCGGCACCCTCGATGGGGACGACGAGCTGCCTGATGGGGCACTTGGGCTCGTTCTCCTCACTTAGCGGAGGGTGGATGCTCTTATAGGCTTCTCCAGGGGCCCTGTGTCCCATGAGCCTAACTACATCGTCCATAGGGACGTCACGAAGCTGCTTGAGCTTTACTTTGGGATCCAGATATTTACGCCTGTTTTTAGCAGGAGTGGTGGTTCCCGGGAAGAACTGTCTTTTGTATTTTGCCATAATTAAGCACTCCTATAGTCATGAAGGGATGGTCTGTACTTTGAATACCTGCCTATATCGATCGTGTAACCATCAGGGATGGTCTCGTCGAAGGCGGCTCTGATCTTACCTACAGTCTCTTCGAGTTCCGCTTCGTCGCTGACGGAGAGTTCGATGTAGAACGCACCGACAAGGCAGTGCAGTTCGACCTCGTGTCCGTTCACGTTGATGACCCTGCGCTCAGTATGGTTGTTGAGATTTCCCTTTGCAGGACCGTTACTGATGGTCCTCGGAAGGCTCTCGCCGGACATGTTGATCTGGCGGAGGTTCTCAAGCTTGTCAATACTGCACAGAATCTTCTCGGTGGTCTCAGCGCTGAGAAGCCTGTTCGTCATAACGCGGACCTCGGGAAGAGGCACGTTTGCATACTCGACTGTTGGTGAAGACATTTACAGACCTCGATCTCCTCAGATCTTGTTCTTAATCTTCTTAGCCTCTGCTCCAACGAACTGGAGAGGTGTGTTGAATTCTTCCATTCCTCCGAAGATCTTCTCGAAGACTCCGGAAGTCCTCTCTGCGGAGAAGAACTGGGTTCCTCCGTCGAGACAGTTACCAGCAGTTACTGCGGGGATAAGAGTTCCCTTTGCGTGCCTGGTAACGACGTGGTTTCCGTGGAACAGTCCAGGTCCTCCTCCACCGTAGATAGAGTGAGAGAAGAAGGACATACCGACACCGACACCTTCTGCACGTCCGTAATCGACACCAGGAAGGCCCGACTCGTGCTCAAGGAGGTCGTTGTAGTAAAGTACGGTCGAGGGAACACCCTGTGCGGCCCTTGCGGCACCGACGTTGACCATGACTGCGGCAACCTCTCCGGCTGCAGCGTATGCGTTCCAGAGGGGAAGGTCATCGGTGGTGTATACCTTGTATCCGGAGGGAAGGGTCTCTTTTACGCGGATGACTCCGTCGTCGATTGCCCTCTCCATGAGAGACTCGACGACAGTTCCGACGGTACCGGTCTTTCCGTTCTTTTTGACAATGGAGTAAACGATGTTGTTGGCGTTGAGTCCCTGGTATGCGAAGGACAGAAGGTGCTGTCTCTCGAAGGGTCCGACTGCGTCACCCATCTCGTAGGCTGCGCAGGTCTCGAAAAGTGCGGAGAGTGCGACACCCTGCATGGCGTTCCTCTTGACAAGAGCAACGACGTGGTTGGACATGATGTTCCTGAGTGCGAATCCTGCACCTTCGTTCATCTGGGGAACTTCAAGGATGGTCTTGATGTTAGATCCGACAAAGTTGACGGTCTGAGGGTACTTACCCCATACAGCGGCCTTTACCATGTTGGCTTTGTACATGGGCACTTTGTACCTGTCAATGATGACCTCGGTGACTGCTGCGGCAACAGTGGTGAATCCAGTGGTGTACTCGACACCGGCGTTAATCCTGGCCTCGGGAACGATGACAACGATCATCTTTCCGCCGTCGATGACGTTGACGACAGTGTCGTCGCCATCTACTACCTGGACCATAGCTTTGATGTCTTTGGCGATCTTCTCTGCGTCCTTGACGAGAGAAGCCTGGATCTCTTTACCTTTGATGACGTTTCCAGCGATTGCTCCAGTTGCGAGAGCTTTCTCGATTCCGTCAAGGCTAATTCCGATGGTCCTCTTGGTGAGCGAAGCAACCTTCTGGATTGCTTTGTTCCTCAGAGGGCTAATGGCTTCCAGCGGTACATCTTTGACGATGCGTTTGCCGTAGTCATCATACAAGTCAATTTTGTCCTCGTATTTTGGCATTATATACCTCCTTTATTCATTCACGCTGCAAAAATGAATTAACAGCGCTCCTCTTGCAAAACGGCACATGGTTCAAAATAATATAAAACCATTGGATTTTAATGAATTTCAATCAAAAAAACGGGTTTTGGATGTACCCGGGAGTTCCGCTGCAAACCCGATTCTTCGGAGTTCCGAATTTCGGTTTTATTTAATGATTTTTACTGGTAACACAAATATGCAGAAAACAGCATAAAAAAAGTGTTTTAAGGGGTTTGATTCTGTGCGAATACGGTTCCGGCTCAGTCACGCTTGGCTTTTGCCATGATTCCGGACTCGTAACGGACCAAATGCTCAACATAAGCGGGCATACGGTCGTACGGGATACCGACGACCATCTCATCGGCCTTGATGGTGGTCCTTTTCCTGCACCCGAAACATCCGATGGAGATGTTGGGCCTGCCGGTGACGATCGGAACGGCCTCGACATCCTCGCAGCAGCACTGGAACGGTGCGGTGGAGAATTCAGCACGGCCTCCGCCTGCGGCGGTCTCCAAAGGGACGACCCAGTAGATCCTCTCAGGGATGTCAGCGATGATGACCACGTCGGGAACGAAATCGGCATCCTTCAGAGGGCAGACGACCTCCCCCTTGGTCTTGAACGGGACGAGGAGACGTTTGTCGATCATCTCTTTGGCGGCTTCAGGCGAATCGTGGGCACCGATGTTGAAGTGGGCGGTACCGGTGGCGACGTTCGAGGGGGTGTCCATCATTCCGAGGACACATGCTCCGACGTGGCAGGATTCCTGTTCCACGGTAAGGGCGAGACATTCACCTCCAGCGGCCTTGAAGACGGCCTGACAGTGGGAGATGGGGTCCTTGACGGGTGTGCAGCACGCAGGGAATTCCTCGTTCTCTCTGATCAGTCTGCAGGCGACAGGCTCGTAGCGGAGCCTGAGGACGGTCTTCAGACGGTCGGCATAATGTTTGTTGTTTTCCAATGTAGGGGCCATGGGTCCGTAATCGGGCTCTGGACATTTATATCCATTCCGTTCCGCACAGCATACCGATGACAGATTCTGTTGCGTCAGTTCCGAAACGGACCGCTCACAAACATTTTATTATATTCTTTATATCAGACAATTATGGGAAAGAAAAATCTGATCTCGGTAATGGATATGAAGGATGAGTGGCCCGGACTCGTCGACCTTGCCATCAAACTCAAGAATGAACGCGGACACCACGGGGACCCTCTCAAAGGAAAGACCCTCGCCATGATGTTCGAAAAACCCAGCACCAGGACCAGGACCTCATTCGATGTCGCCATCACCGAACTCGGCGGACATGCATTATATCTCGATGTAACCAAGATGCAGATGGGACACGGCGAGACCGTCGAGGACACCGCAAGGGTCCTCAGCCGCTTCGTCCACGGTATCATGTACCGTGCCTTCGACTACAAGATGATGGACAAGCTCGGAGAGTCCGCCACCATCCCCGTCATCAGCGGACTTGACAATCTGGAACATCCCTGTCAGGCCCTCGCCGACATCGTCACCATCAAAGAGAAGTTCGGCGACGTCCGCGGAAGGAAACTCGTCTACCTCGGAGACGGAAACAACGTCTGCAACTCCCTCCTGTACGCCTGTGCCATCATGGGTATCGACATGGTCGCCTGCTGCCCCGCACCCAGGATGCCCAACGCGGAGATCATGCTCGCAGCGGCCAAGATCGCAGAGCAGAACGGAAGCAAGATCGTCGCATCCCACGACCCGCAGGACGCCTGCAAGGGAGCTGATGTCCTCTACACCGATACCTGGATCTCCATGGGGGACACCACCTCGGAAGCAGACGCCATCAAACTGTTCCAGATGTACCAGATCAACGATGATCTCCTCTCGATCGCCAGCCCCAACTGCATCGTGATGCACTGCCTGCCCGCCCACAGGGGACAGGAGATCACGAACGCTGTCATCGAAGGCAAGCACAGCGTCGTCTTCGACCAGGCAGAGAACAGGCTTCACGCTCAGAAGGCAGTCCTGTACACTCTCCTCAAGGACTGAGGCCGGACTCCATCATCTCCTCGACCTTGTCGAGGAAAACCTCTTCCATCCCTTTCGGGATGGTGGCACCCGCCGCCACATTGTGACCTCCGCCGAAGCCGCCCACGGCTGCGGCGCACTGGCACATCATTTTTGAAAGATCCAGTCCGTTACGGGTCAGTTCCTTCGATGCCCTCGCGGACACCTTCACCCCGTCGTCCGCTTCCGCAAAGGCGAGGATGGGCAGATGCGGATCCGCCTCCGATGAACTCAGGACCATTCCCGCCACGATGCCCACAACTGTCTCGCGGATAGAAGACCCAGCATCAAAATACTGTACATGTTTGCGTCTGCGGAGAAGGTGGTTGTCCTTCACATATGACAGCGCATAGGAGATGTTCTTGCGGTGTTCGCGGCGGTTGTGTTCCGCATCCTTCAAGGCATCAAGGTCACCCATGCAGATCCTCGCCCCGGTCTCCGCATCATCGTATCTTCCACAGGAGTTCAGGGTGGTGGCGAATTCCTTCGCATCCCTCAGCCCGGTCTTGGGTCCATATCTGAGCACCGTGTAGATCTCTCCGAAAAGATTCCTGCGGTCATCGTCCGAAACCGCGGCACCGAGGATCTCGTCGGTAATGACCATCCTTTCGGATTCCTGCAGGTCCGCCCAGGAACGCTTGGCACCATTGGAATCATTGAGCCGTATCCCATATCTTTCAAACAGACCCAGACAAGCTCCGGTATCGCCGGTGAGTCCCGGAACCGCAGGCTCCCCGTACTGCAGGAACTGGATCAGCGGGCGGGTGAACCTCCCGAAATAACGCAGCCCTGTGCCGCATTCCACGTCCCCGACCTCCACGGCATCCTTCAGAATGATGTCGTTCCAGCTGATAAGGCCCGATTCACGCGTGTCCTGAAAATCTCCGATGGCTCCGATGACCGCCAGATAGGCGAGGTCCTTGTTGGCCGGATCGATGGTCTTCGAAAGGAGATATGTCATCCCCGCACCGCAGACCGCATATGACCCAGACACCCCGTACAGGTGCGGATTGATGTTGTATGCAATACCGAATGAATCGATGGATGTCTGTCCGCTGCGCCATTTCGGATCGGGGGTGTGGTGGTCGGTAACGATGATCCCGTTGCGGGTGAACATGCTCATGTATGCACTGCCGAGGTCACAGACCCAGACGATGTCAGCGGGATCCGAATTGATCTGTTCAACGGTCTCCGGAGCGATCTTCTTCTCGAAATGCAGCTCGTGTAAAATACCGAGCCTTGACAGGGTCTGCGATGCTATCGCCCCCGCCGTGATGCCGTCGGCATCGATGTGCGAGACCACGGTCACAGACCGGGCCCTCCTCAATGCGTCGGCCGCATTCCTCAGATTCCTCAGAAGAGCTGAAGGAAGTTCATTCGAGTATCCTTCTTTGAACATTAGTGTTCCCTAATCAGAATCTGCTTATATACCATATTCTAAAAACAAGGAGTAATTACACCACCTGAAATGGGAGCAAGAAGCATCCGGCTGATGCCCGGGGTCACAATCACCAACGACCGCTGTCTCATCCTCGACGAAGGTCCCACCGCGGTCATCGGAGACCTGCATCTGGGGTATGAGAGCGCACTCGAGAACGAGGGCATGTTCATCCCCCGGATCAACACCAATTCAGTGAGAGATTCCCTCAACCGCATCATCGACGACTACGAACCGAACAGAGTGGTTCTTCTCGGAGACATAAAGCACGACTTCAGCCGTTCCAGTTATCAGGCGAAGGAGGACGTCCGCAGCATAGTGAGACTCATCAAGGAGGCTGCGGAGATAGTGGTCGTCAAAGGCAATCACGACAATTTCATCCAGACCATCGTCACCGGCCTCGACGTGGACACGGTGGATTATACGGACATCATGGGATTCCGCCTGGAACACGGCCATATGGATTCGGGTGTGAGGCCGGTCATCATCGGTCACGAACATCCTTCGATCAGGATCCCCGGAGAACTTAGCGGATCGGTGAAGCTTCAATGTTATGTCTGGGCGAAGAACGAAGGTGTTCTTGTGATCCCTCCCTTCAGCCCGTTCGCATCGGGGAACGACCTCAATCCGGGACCCAATGCGGTGATGGCCCCCGCCCTCAAATCCTGCGATGTGGAAAAAGCGGAGATCTACGGCGTATCCGACCTCGGACTCATCCGGTTCGGACAATTGGAGGATACGTCGCACCTTACAATCTGATATAAAAATCTGTTTTCCAAGTTGGAGCATATAGCCTTACTTATTCTTCATAAGATAGGTGTGGGTTTTATATGTTTAGCGTATTTCACATCGCAAGGAGTATCATATCATGGCAATGACCCCCAGAGAAAGAGTAACAGCAGCTATGAACAAAGAGAACCTCGACAGGCCCCCGGCAGCCATCTTCACCCAGTCTGCCACCATCGGCCAGATGGACGCTCTCGGAGCACCCTGGCCCGACGCCCACAAGGACGCCAACCTCATGGCAACCCTCGCATGCGGAACCATCGAGTGCTTCGGATTCGAAGGCGCAAGGACCTGCTTCTGCCTCACCGCTGAGACCGAGACCTTCGGCGCAACTGTTGCAGTCGACAAGAAAGACGCAGCCCCTATGATCAAGGACCACCCCTTCCACTTCGACGCAATGAGCGGCGAGTACGACGACCTCACCGAGAAGCTCATGCCTGTTGACGAATTCCTCAAATCCGGCCGTGTCAAGACCGTTCTTGACTCCGTCGAGATCCTTAAGAACAACAAAGTCAAGGGAATCAAGAACTGGAACTCCGAGGAGTACCCCATCGTTGCCGGTAACACTGGTGTCTTCACCCTCTGCGGTAACCTCTGTGACACTGAGAACATCATCTTCGGTATGATGATGGACACTGACGCAGTCGACAAATGGACCGCAGCAATGACCCCCTACGTCCACGCATACTCTCAGGCACTCGTTGACGCCGGAGCAGACATCGTCCAGACCTCCGAGCCTTCCGGATCCACCGATATGCTCTCCCCCGACATGTTCGAGGAAGCAGCCGGAAAAGCATGCCGTGCAGCACTCGCAACCAAGGGCGGACTCGGAAACGTTCTCCACATCTGCGGAGACACCACCCCCATCCTTGACCAGATGATCACTGTCACCACCGGTATCTCCATCGAGGAGAAAGTCGACTCCTACAAGGCAGTCGAGCTCGTCGGCGGAAAGACCGTCCTCGTCGGAAACGTCGGATCTGTCAGGCCCCTCTACCAGGGAACCAAAGATGAGACCATTGAGGGCGTCAAGAAATCCATCGACGCCGGATTCAACATCATCTCCTCCGGATGCGGTATCGCACCTGCAACCGGAAACGAGAACATGCAGGCAATGGTTGACACCGTCAAATCCTACGGAAACTGAATGTCATCTTAAACCATTTACACAGGCTTCGGCCTGTGGCCTTTTCTCTTATTTTCGGACGACCCAGAAACCTTTATTTACAACAAGGGTATGGTCGGATTACCTTATGGCTGGGGTAGGCTAGCTTGGTTAGACTGGGGGACTGTGGATCCCCCGACGTGGGTTCAAATCTCGCCCCCGGCCCTTCCTTTTTTCTTCAGATTCAATCACCAGATACAGGTGAACCTATGACGTGGACCGGAAAAATTGAAAAGATCGACGCACACAAATGGAAGATCGACCGCGATTATCTGCCCGGAATGAACACAGACGCGATCATCTACTCCAACGACAACCTCATCAAACATGTCATGGAGGACAACTCTCCGCAGCAGGCCGCCAATGTCGCCTGCATGCCCGGGATCATCGGCAATTCAATGGCCATGCCCGACATCCACTGGGGATACGGATTCCCCATCGGAGGTGTCGCCGCTGTCGATGCATACCAGGGTTCCATCTCCCCCGGAGGTATCGGATTCGATATCAACTGCGGAGTACGTCTCATCAAGACCGATCTGACCCTCGACGACGTCAAAGGAAAGGTCAAAGATCTTATCGACACGCTTTACAAGAACGTCCCCTCGGGACTCGGTTCCAAAGGACTCACCCGCGTCGGTCAGAAGGAACTCTCGGATATTCTCGACGTAGGTTCCGAATGGGCCGTCGAGAACGGATACGGCTGGGAGGAGGACCTCGCGGTCACCGAAGAAGGCGGACACATGAAAGATGCGGACCAGACCGGTGTCGGTGAGAAATCACGCAAGAGAGGCCTTCCCGAACTGGGTTCCCTCGGATCAGGAAATCACTTCCTGGAACTTGATGTGGTGGACGATGTCTTCGACGAGAAGACAGCAAAAGCATACGGTCTGAAAAAAGGATGTCTCACCGTCACCGTCCACTGCGGTTCGAGAGGATGCGGACACCAGATCGCCACGGATTACCTCCAGAAGATGGAACATTATGTGAAGACCGAGGCGGTCAACCTTCCCGACAGACAATTGGCATGCGCCCCCCTTTCCTCAAGGCTCGGTGAGGAGTACTACCGCGCCATGTGCTGCGGTGCCAACTACGCATGGGCCAACAGGCAGATGATCACCCACTGGACCAGAGAATCCTTCGAACAGGTGCTCGGCGATTCGGCTGAGAACATGGGAATGGATGTTGTCTACGATGTGGCACACAACATCGCCAAGATGGAGACCCACAACTACGACGGCCACAAGACCGATGTTCTTGTCCACAGGAAAGGTGCCACCCGTTCGTTCGCACCCGGACGTTCCGAGATCACTCTGAAATACAGGGATTACGGACAGCCTGTCCTCATTCCCGGAGACATGTCCACCGGAACCTACGTCCTCGCCGGAAGGAAAGGTGCCATGGAAGAAACCTTCGGTTCCACCTGTCACGGTGCCGGAAGACAGATGTCAAGAAAGAAAGCAATCGATTCTCTCGATATCGGAGAGGTCAGAAAAAGACTGTCCGATGAAGGTGTGTACCTCCGCAACGGTTCCGATGAAGGACTTCTCGAAGAGGCCCCCGATGCCTACAAGGACGTCAACGAGATCATCGAGGTCGTCTGCAATGCAGGCCTCACCTCGAAGGTCGCCAAACTGACCCCCATCGGTGTTGTCAAAGGATGATCAGGGGCCGAACAGCCTGTTCGCTGCCTTTGATACATCTTCAATACAGCTGCGGGGACATGCAACAACGAGGGACCATCCGAACGAGTCCCTCGACTGCAGGGCCTTGGCTATCGACGATGTCCTCGTCAGGGATTTCACGCGGCCGTCCTCGTATGCTATGGAGACGTCGGTCTTTCCGATCTTCATAGTGGATTTCAGATTGGAAGGCGGAGGCATCTCGATACAGACGTCGGCCACATCCACTCCCGCCTTCTCGGCGACCTTCTGTTCCAGAAGAGTGCGTTTCTCGGCCGAGGCATAGCGTGTAAGGGCAAGTGCCAGATCCTCATCCATATCGTTGCCGGTGAGGATCAGTGCCTTCTTGTAGAACATACGATTCTGCACCAGACGTACCAGTTTGGAGGCGGATCCGCCTGCATCGAACAGTTTCTGCGTGAGATCCGCATCGTCCCAAAGATAAAGGTCCTTAAGATCCAGGCCCGAAGAAAGAACAGACTTGGTGATCATACGGTTAAGGATACGTACTGTCGGGTGGAAATACACCGAGGTGTACATCAGAGAACGTGAGACCATCAGACCTTCGGCCGCAGGAGCTCCCGAACGGGAGATGCACAGCCTGTCGTTGACCACTTTCATAGTGGAAAGCAGACGGGAGAGGTCGATGTTGCCCATCTCCACCCCGGTGTAATGGGAATCTCTCATCAGATAGTCCATCTGATCGCAGTCCACAGGGCCGTGGATGATCTGGTGGATGTAGTCCTTCGACGGAAAATGATTGCTCTTTCCGGTGATGATATCCAATGTGCCAGACTCGTAATCCGTGGTCTCCGGGTAGGAGATCAGATCGCATACCACACGGGGATCCACGCCGTTGTTCTCGAGGATCACCGACATAGGTTCCTCCCCGTCGAAAAGGTCTTTGTCCCTCTCCCTGAAGGTACGGATATCGCCCATGATCAGACTGCGGGCGAGTTCCATATGGTCAAGACCCGTGATCTCCTCCATCACCGCTTCAAGGGTGTGGGAATAAGGTGCATGACAGATGTCATGCAGCAATCCCGCGGCACGCACCGCAAGCGTATCCTCCTTCGACAGGGAAATGGACTCTGCCATCTTTCCCGCGAGATGATATGCACCGAGACAGTGCTCGAAACGGGTATGATTCGCCCCCGGGAAAACGAGGTTCGCAGAACCCAGCTGCTTGATGCCCCTGAGCCTCTGCATCTCATGCCTGTCCAAAAGGTCCAGGAAGAACCCGTCGACACGTATGCTTCCGTGCACTGGGTCATGTACGGTCTTGACCTTGTTCACGGTCTCACTCGCCGGCTTTCCAAAGCTTGTCGCCGACATTGGTCAGGGTCTTGATCGCCTTTCCGGACTGCTTCTTCTTCAGATCGGCACCGGAACGCAGGGCGACACCGATGGCCAAAGGAACATTGTTCTTGATGTCCTTGATCCATACGAAATCCCCTTCGGCTATGTTCTCGTCGGCATCTGTGATGCCGGGGCCCATACAGTCCGCACCGTTGGTGAGATAGGGTACCGCACCCATGTCCACGGTCACGGATCTCAGGACCGGTTTGTACCTGAGAACCCCTCTGATGGTAAGGAAAGGCTTCTCATCTTTGATAAGGCCCAGGATATCGTTTCCGACGAAGATGAGATCGAAATCAGGGCTCTCCGCACGGTCGACCGGCTCGTCGCCGAAATCGATCTGAACCCCCAATATTGAACTGAGTTCATCGGAAAGTGCCTTGACCTCCTTGTTTCTCAGTCTCTTCCTCTTGCGTATCCTGATGTCTGCCATTATCTGCTGTAATACGGCTGTCAATGATAAACCCTCGTTTCGTTCACCTTTCATCTAAAATAGAAGGAGCCCGATGATGCCGTCATGGTCGATATCGCGGTAAACGAGATGGAGGCTGAAAGGGCACCCTGCAGGCCCCTCAAGCAGACACTCGTCAAAGTTATGGTGGACAAGGATAAATTCACCGATCTTCAGGAATATGATCTCGCCGTCACTCAAGAGGATGCTGCCAAAGCGTTCCCTGACTTCGAGGCGTTCAAGAAGAGGAACAGGTTCACCGACAAGAACACCATCTTCCTCAAGGACAGGATCAAGAACGAAGAGGATATGGCTGCCCTCGAGCCCTATTTCCGCAAGATCCCCAACGGATGGGTCGATCTGAGGAACCTCGACGATGCCACCAAGGACAAGGTCCTCGCCGAATGCAGCAAGGACAACCGCCTCAACGGCTGGGACATCCTCACCTTCGATGAGATGGAGGCCGCATGTGCCAGCTGTCCTCTTGCATGGTACAAGGAAAAGGACTGCATCGGAACCTTCGGTCCCGAGAAATCCGCACTGCCACAGATCGCCGAGAAATACGGGTGCCCTGTTATCGCATCGGCATTGGAAAGCGCAAAATCCGGAAAGAAGTTCTCCGCAGAAGATGCAAAGGAACTCCTCAGAGAATGCCAGGTGCTCGCACCCGCACTTATCACCGAGGGAAAGATGGCCGCCCACCGTTACGGCGGACCGGTCGAAAGAATGGAGATGCTGGCAAAGGCCTGCATCGCCGAGAACTGCGGTTTCTATTTCTTCTGATGCTGGGACTTCGGGCCTGAGGCCCGGGTCTCAGCTCTTTTCTGACAGTTCCGTCAGATGGGCGATGAGGTTCTTCACGCCCTTCATAGCTTCCTTGTCATCAAGATACTCCGGAGATACGCGTGCGCGGAAGACAGGGAGCGGATGTGCTCCGATCACCAGCATCTCGGCGCGGAGCATCCAATAAACGAGCTGCATATAGGCGGATTCGGCACCGTCATGCTCTGAAACGGTGATGGCCGCACCGTATTTTCCGTGGAGCCCCTGTTTGCTCTTCTCAAGAATAAGAGAAGCCTTCTCCAGGAATAGTTTCATCACGCCCGGGATCCCTCCCGCATATCCGGGACATACGAACAGGATCACATCCGCCTCACGCATAACGTCGAGGATCTCATTGGTCCCGTCATCGGTGTCCATGCACATGCCGTCTCCGCGGATCTCACAGGTCAGACAGTGGTTGCAGGGGGTGAAATGATAATCATAAAGGGGCACCTGGATCGCCTCGATGCCTTCCTTTTCGAATTCTTCCAGAATGTCTCCGATGAGATTTCCGCAGTTGCCTATCGGGCGGACACTTCCGTTGAGAATAAGGGCTCTCATGTCCCGTTAATCACCAAATAACATTTAGGCTCTTTGCAGAAGAACCATTCAAATTCTGAAATCCCAGATTCATCCATTGCACTTAAACCATATCGAGTAGGGAGGGAGGTAACACCTCACTGCCCTCTCACACCACCGTGCGTACTTCTCGTACACGGCGGTTCACTAGAAGATCGTGACTGTTCTGGTACATCTCCAGAATTTTGGGAAAAATGATAGGTCGAGTAAGGGCTCCCCCTCACGGGGGGGGGGTCCTCCTCTTGGAACCGTACGTGACAGTTTCCGGTCATACGGCTCGAGCCGAAAACAACCCTGTTGTTCAGGGCGTCTTACAGGGCGAAACTTTTATCCCGATATCCACGCTCGTGTTTCCTGAACTTTTGTCTTGCCAGAAAGTACTCGCGGTCAAGATACGGGTTTGCTGTGTTACGGACCTTCACATAGCGTTTCTTCTTTACATCGATCGGCCTGAACAGCGTGTTTTCATCCGTGCAGAATACCCATTTGCGTTTACCCTGCCTGTGCCAATATCTGTTCCCAACCCACCATTTGCCTTTGTTAGGTAGTAAAAAGACATATGGCTGCGACCTTATGAATGTACTATCCGAGACAGCATTACACAGAATTTCTTAGAAATAATGTGTTTGGAAATTCGTTAGAATGGGTATGCCCACCTCCTCTAAACCGTGAAGGGCCTTAAGATTCCACGAGGAGAGTGATAGAACCAAAAAAACGAACTGAATCCAGATTTTGTGATTTCTGGGTCTTTTGATTCCAATAACTTTAATTAAAGTCACATATCAAGTCGGCCCTATATTATGGCCGAACAATAGTGTGCACCTTTCGGCCAGAGATTAATCGAGGATGTCCTCGATAGAGATGATATTCAATGAATCAATTCAAAAGCGGTCGCAGTATGGTTTTGTTCTTTGCCTTGTTGGCGTTGTCCATCATCCTTGACGGATTGGATGCGTCGATTGTCAATGTGGCACTCCCCACCATTTCGACCGATCTGAACGTCTCCATCGGAGACACATCCTGGGTTGTGCTGACATACGTCGTTGTTCTGGCAGCCCTCCTTCTGCCCCTGTCAAAACTGGCTAACAACGGTACCGTGAAGAAGGTCTTCCTCACCGGTGTCGTGATTTTCACAATCTCTTCGGTCCTCTGCGGACTGTCAAGCAACTTTACCGCCCTGGTCAGTTTCAGAATGGCCCAGGGCCTTGGTGCTGCATTCACTACCTCCGCTGTGACGGTATTCATCACCAAATTCGTACCTGCGGACAGAAAAGGTATCGGAATGGGTGTTCTCGGAGGAGCATCCGCGGTCTCGATCGCATTCGGACCTGCCGTAGGTGGTTTCATCACATCCGCATTCGGATGGCACTGGATCTTCCTGATCAACGTTCCATTCTGTATTATTACGATCTTACTGGCCATCAGGATCCTGCCCAAGGATGAAGGATATGACAAAACCAAGAATCCCGATCTCCTCAACAGTATCCTTGTCGTTGCCGGTGTCGGTGCCGGAATTGTATGTCTTCAGAATCTCGGAGCGTCCCATATGTCGACCGCAGCGATCGCTGCATGCGGGGTCGTATCGGTGATCCTCCTTGTCACTCTGGGACTCAGGATGGCCAAACATCCGGAACATCTGCTGATCTCTCCGAAAATGCTGAAACGTCATGATTTCCTATTACTCTCCTTGGCGTACCTGCTGTCAGGTACGATCGTCATGGGTACGGACTACGTTCTCCCATATTTCTTCCAGATCTGCGGATCGTATACTGTATCAGAATCCGGCCTGCTGCTGACCGTGGCTTCGGTATTCGCAATCATCTTCTCATTCATCGTCGGACACTGGTGCGACACCCGCGGATGCAGAATACCCACCATCCTGGCCGGAATAGGGCGCATCACATTCTGTCTGATCTTCCTCATAGTGGCACCCCGCAACCTCGGACTCTTACTGATAGGTCTGGCTGTAATGGGTATCGCACTGGCTTTCGCTACGACCGGTATTGCGACCGCCATGGTCCATCACGCCGGCGAAGAGGATC
This sequence comes from Candidatus Methanomethylophilaceae archaeon, assembly GCA_963591575.1. Taxonomy (GTDB): domain Archaea; phylum Thermoplasmatota; class Thermoplasmata; order Methanomassiliicoccales; family Methanomethylophilaceae; genus Methanomethylophilus. Next base: position 33,747 of record CAVATL010000001.1, on the reverse strand, counting down.
AGGCCGACGCGGCCACATTCATGATGGAATTGAAGTACACCGCCGCATCTCTCGGAATCGTCCTTTATTCAGTGGTGTTCCAGCACGGATTGGGGACCGGAACCGCCGCAACCGTTTCCACAGACATCCTCCAACACAGTTTCCAGCTGACCATGATCTTCGGTTGCGCACTTGCAGTGATCATTCTGGCATGTGCACTGCGGGTCAAGAATATCGTCCCTCCGCAGAAGGGCGATCTGGAAAAGACCCTGTGAACCAAATTCTTACACAGGGGTGACGGCTTCTGTTACCCCTGTGGTCATTCATATTTATCGGTCGGACCGCAGGGTACCGCACCGGTCTCGATCACGTACAGGATGTTACCGTCGGTGTCGAAGAACGAAGTGGCGACCCCCATGGGAAGCCTCTTGGGATCCATTTTGAATCTGACACCTTCATCGATCATCCTGCGGTGGAAATCATACGGTTCCTTCATTCCGATAAAGATCCCCGTGTCGATCCCGCAGTTCTCCGAACGGAACAGACGTATGGTCGCATGGTCCCTGCGCACCACAGCCTCATCCGGTCCGGAATAAAGAACGTCCATTTTCAGGATGTCGCGATAAAAGACGATTGCTTTCAGAGGATCCTTCGAAGGCACGCTGACCATGAAAATGTTCTCCGGCAGCCCTTCATCAGTGTATGTGAAATTCCCTCCGTGCGGGTCTCCTATCGGCATAATCCCGCATCGGTCGATTGTTAGATAACCCTAACTGACGCAACCCTTTAACCAGCCACTGCCATACAGGCTTCATAAAGTGGTTCTATGAGCAAACCTATGTTCACTGGCGAAGACCTGGAAGACGAGACCAAGCGTCTGCACACTCTTGAAAACATCAAACACGTCATCATTGTCATCTCTGGCAAAGGCGGAGTCGGTAAGAGTACCGTTTCATCCAACATCGCCGAAGCACTCTCCATGCAGGGATACGTGACCGGTATCATGGACCTTGATATCACCGGCCCCAACATCCCCAAAATGTTCCACATCGAGGATGAGAAGCTCACCGTCGATGACAACCGTCTCCTGATGCCCGTCGAAGTACCTCCGTCCCTCAAGGTCGTTTCTATGGCGTTCCTGCTCCCCAGCAAGGATTCCGCCCTTACCTGGAGAGGCCCTGTGAGGTCCAGCGCCGTTCAGCAGTTCATTGAAGATGTGAACTGGGGTCCTCTCGACTACCTTGTCATCGATATGCCTCCGGGAACCGGAGATGAGGCCCTTTCCATCATCCAGCTCATCCCCAAGGCCGACGGTACTGTCATCGTCACCACACCTCAGGATGTCTCCCTCCTCGATGCGAGGAAGACCGTCACCTTCTCCGCCCTCGCCAAGATCCCGATCATCGGTATTGTCGAGAACATGAGCGGATTCGTCTGCCCCCACTGCGGTGAGGTCACCAACATCTTCAAATGCGGAGGAGGAGAGGACGCTGCCAACCAGCTCGGGATCCAGTTCCTGGGACGTGTCCCCCTCGAGCCCGGTGTCGTCGCGTCCGGAGACAAAGGAATGCCTATCGTGATCGCGGAACCCGAGAGCGCTTCCGCCAAGGCATTCAACGGCATCGTCAAGAAGATCGTCAACACCATCGAGAACGATCAGGCCTACCTGCAGGCCCAGAAGAACAAGGACGAAGCCCAATGAAGGTGGGGGTCGTTTCAGAGGGAGATTCCCTCGGTGCCCTCATCGGCGAGGATTTCGGCCATTCGCCGTTCTTCCTGATCGTCGATATGGACACCTACGACTACACCGTGATCAAGAACGAGTTCGCCGACGGGGAAGGGGCCGGGTACAAGGTGGCCAAGTCCATCGTCGGCCTCGGTGTCGATGCCTGCATCGTCGGAGGCATCGGGACCCACGGTCTCGAGATCCTTCAGAATGCCGGGATCCGTGTCGTATATGATGCGGATGGGACCGTCGAGGAGAACCTTGACGATCTCAAAAGGCGCATCGGACTCGAAAAGAAGTTCGAAAACAAACAGTGACTCTGTCAGACGCCCTGCCTGTCGCCCCAGATTATCTTGTGGAGCTGTGGCAGGACCCTGACATCCAATTTTTTGGAAACTACTTCTTCGGCAAGTTCCTCAAGACCTACTCCGCCGACCGGGCAGAAGATAATATTGGTGTCTGGGTCATATTCAGATATGATATGTTCGGCGTATTCCAGATCTGTTCTGTCGGCGATAACGAACTTAAGCTGATCCTTCATTGTGAGCAGTCCGAGATTACTGAACAGCATACGGTCCTGCATGCCTGAAGAGGGGCATTTGATATCCATGCTGATAATGATATTTTCACTGTCTGGGACATTGGAAAGGTCCTTAGATCCGTTGGTCTCCAAGACCACGGTCTTGCCTGCATTGGACAGTGCTTTCAGAAGAGGGATCGCCTCAGGCTGCTGAAGAGGTTCCCCTCCCGTGAAACATACGTTTTTGACATCACCTATCAAGGCGAGGATCTCATCGATGCTCTTTTCCTCGCCCTGATCGGGATTCAGCGAGAATTTGGTGTCGCACCAGGAACAGTGAAGATTACAGCCTGCAGACCTGATGAAATAGGTCAGACGGCCGATCATCAGACCTTCGCCCTGAAGCGACAGAAAACTCTCGATTATTCTCACTGCTGGACACCGTCTTCGTAGGGGATCTCATCCTTGTATCCGGCCTCTTTGAATCCTTCGAGCCTTAGGCGGCAGGAATCACAGTGGCCGCAGGCCTTCTCCCCGCCGTTATAGCAGGACCAGGTGAGCTCCAGAGGGGCACCAAGTTTCTTGCCGAGACGGACGATGTCCGCCTTGGAACTATGGAGGATCGGGGTCATGACCTTGATAGGGTGACCCTCAACACCGGCCTTGGTCCCTTTGGAGAGCATATCCTCGTATGCCTCGAAGAATTCGGGACGACAGTCCGGATACCCGGAATAATCGACCACATTGGCTCCGATGTAGATCCTGTCCGCGTCGACGGATTCACAGAGTCCCGCAGCGATACTGAGGAATACGATATTCCTTGCTGGCACATAGGTGATCGGGATGTTTTTGGAAAGGTCTCCTTCCCTGTCAAGTGGCACATCGATGTCGGGGCGGGTGAGCGCCGAACGGAACGAACTCAGGTTGAGGTCGATGACGACGTGATTCACATTATAGTGCTTACAGACGTTCTCAGCCGAAATGAGCTCTTTCGAATGCCTCTGACCGTACCTGAAACTGATCGCTGTAACATCACAGCCGTCATCCAGGGCCTGTGCAAGTGTCGTGGTGGAATCCAATCCTCCGGAAAGGAGCACAACTGCCTTTGTCTTCATGAAAGCATCTCCGTGTACCATGCGGTCTGACCGCGTTCCTCATCGAGTCCGATGGAAACCGACTTCACATTAGAGGGGAACTTGACCTCTTTTACCATACGCTGGGTCATCATCTTTGTCATCTCCTCCGCGGTGGTCGTGGGAACATCGAGAAGGATGACATCCATCTTGGGGAACATGTACTTCTTCCCGTTGCATTCCACGTGGTAGTATCCGTCTTTCTCCTCGATATGGACTATTTTGGACCTGGCGGGAAGCAGGACCATGTGATCCATCTCGTTCATCATCTGTTTCAGCATCTTCTTCAGGATGACGAAATCCATGATCATTCCGGTCTCTTCATCGATGTCTCCCTCGAGACGGAGCCTCAGGACATAACTGTGTCCGTGAAGTCTGGAACATTTCTCGTGATTGGGTATGAAGTGGCATGCGGAATACTTGATACCTGCATGCTCACCGTCTATCTCAAGGATGCTCATCCTTTCATCTCCGCCAGTTTCATAGCGAGAATGATGGAGTCGGTGTAATCGGTCTTCACGCGGGAGGTGTCAACGAACACCTTGTCGGTGTTGATAAGCGGTGCTCCGTATGCGGGGCAACCGCCGATGAAGTGCATGCTCCTGAAAATGATGTTTCCCACGATTCCGTTGGGCGCGATGATGACATCGGCCTCTTCCACGGCATTCTCGAGGAGGATCTCTGCATCATAGGAGTCGTAACCGTCGCGGTTGAGGCAGATGACGACATCCCTGGCCTGTTTCAGGGATTCATCGACCTCTTCGTTACGGCCCACATCGTCGTTCCTGCCGCCGGACATGACCGCGATACGGACGTCCTTGCAACCAAGCCTGGTATATAGATCGACGGAACGTTCCGCCATCGATGCCCTGTCGTCGACGGTCCAGCCCTCATCGATACCGACGGGGGCTATGCAGAGCACCTTTCCGCGGTAGCCCATGAGCACCGCGCGCTGAAGATGGTCAAGACCCAGAGCCTTCCTTATGAGAGGGAGCAGCTTTGCAGATGCCATATCTCCGCGGACCGCTGCATCGATCGCACCGGATGCGAGATCGTCCGCAAGCTTCTGTGGGTCACGGTAGATGATGACGTTAGGATTGTTCAATGTGCGTACACTGGTCTCCACGAATTTGGAATCGGGAGCACAACCGATTCCCACCTTTACGTTCGGAAGGTCATCCCCTAAGTGATACTCGGCCTTTAACATACCCAGACCATCAAAAAATCAGTATATAGAATTAGTGAGCGAACCGATTTGCTGGTTCAGATCGAATCAAAAACGTAGTCTTCCCATGTACGGAGGCCCAGAACGATCTCCGCCTCCGGGATCGTGAGCATAGGGTGCTCATATCTCACAGAGTCGTCCATGGCGATGCGGGGACATGCGGTGTTGACATATGCGTCGACCTGATAGGATATCAGAGCAGCAGGATTGATCTCGTCCGTCACCAGTCTGTAGACCGTCTTTCCGGCCGCTTTCAGTTTCCCGATGATGGCATCGGCGGCCTCGGAACGACGCTGTCCGATCTTTCCGCAGACGATGACCAGGAATTTCTGGGCGTTCTGAGCGACACAGATGGCCGCAAAACGTTTGCGGAGCATACGGTCCCGTTTGTCATCGAGATTGCGGAGTTCGCCGGTGATTGGGTTGAGAATGAGAAGCTTTCTGGGGGCACCGAATGCGACGGCCAGCGGATGAAAGTCCCCTTCTCCGAGGAACAAGTATCCATCAACTTCGTCGTTGACGGCCAGAGCCGAAGAACAGTTGCAGCCCAATACCTGACCAGGATAGCAGATACGCGAATCTCCGGTACCGATAAACACGGTCTTTCCAGCAGATTCCAACAGGGATTTGGCTTTCGGAAGCAGATGCACGTACTGAACGGACGCCAGAAGACCTACTTTCTGGGGGATCTCAGCAATATGCGCCTTCAGAGCATCATCGACCTCGACGTTTGCTCTCGCCTCGATGTAAAGAACGTTATCATCCCGAGGGAGATTCGGTATGGGCGAATGGCCGAAATGGACCAATGCCTCTGCATAGTCCTGGTATCCGGTGAAAAGGTCGCAGGCCCCATAACAAGGGTAACCCAAAATAAAAACATCGATTCCGAGGTCTTCCGAGAGTCTGTCAGAGATCTCAGTGGCCCGGATCTTAAGTCCTTCTGGAAGCTGGAGGGCGACAGAGTGGAAACCTCTGTCGCGGATCCAGCTTTCAATGGTGTCGATCTGAAGATCGAAAAGCATCAGTGAACGAGTTCCTGTCCCTTCTCGATGTCAACGTAACAGGGAGAGGGGAGCTTCATGGATGCTCTCCAAAGAGCATCTTTGACTGCGGCTGCGTTGTTGGAGTTGGTGTAAACAGTGTAGATTGCCTGGTTGCACTCAAGCCTTGCTGCGGTTCCGACAGTCTTTCCGAATGCACGGCGCATTCCACTGGACACACGGTCCGCTCCTGCGCCGGTTGCGAGCTTGTTTTCCCTGAGGACGACGTGGGGGTATGCCCTTACCTTGAAGTGGTAACTGTCGATGGGGAGTTTGGAAAGAACCCTGTTGGCAGCGATACGTCCGGACTCGATGGCGGTATGCCTGACCTGAACGCGGTTTTTCACTTTAAGGGTGAAGACAACGGGGAACTCAGCTTCTTTCTGAACGTTTCCCATTTCGAACTGGCTGATCCTGACGGGGGGAACTCCTCCCATATACTCACGGCGAGTGTAGGCCATTCCCGTGATCCTTCTGTACATTGATGCTGGCTTTCTTACCATAGATGCCACCTAATTTAATTAATAGACCACCCAAACTCCAAACGCTATATAACCCTTTGCTGGCTGTTTTTCTTAATTATTTATAGAATAGGGAGAACAAAACGGCCCTGCCGAACCTGGGATCTCGGACTGCCCGCCCTATTCCGGGTGCTTCCGTGCACACAATTGTTCAATCCATCTGATTTCTGTAAATAGTACTAGAATCGGGTAGGAAATAGATAAATAACGCCCCTCAGTAAACGTGGGCTATGACCAAGACAGTTGAGGTCGGCAAGGTACACCCAGGAGTGATGGTTGCCCTGCTGACCAGCTCGATGCTCATACTAATGGGTGGCGCGGCCGTCACCCCCGGACTCCCGGGTATCGAGGCTCATTTCGCAGAAAACGCAGACCTTGCTTCGTTCATTATCACTCTTCCGCACCTCGCAGTGGCCATTGTGGGATTCCTTATGGGCGTCGTGTCGGACAAATTCGGAAAAGCACGCACACTCGTCGCATCCCTCCTTATCTTCCTTTTCTCCGGTATCGGCCCGTATTTCATGGATAACCTCTACCTTATCCTGTTCTGCCGTTTCATATTGGGGTTCGGACTCGCAGGGATCGTGTGTACTGTCACATCCCTTATCGGAAGTTACTATTTCGGGCCGAAAAGGGTCAGGATGCTCGGACTCCAATCCGCATCCATGGGTATCGGAGTGTTCATCCTCGAACTCCTCGGAGGTGCCCTTGCGGACATGTCCTGGAACTCCCCGTTCCTGGTATATCTCATCGCAGTGCCCATCCTGGCACTTGTGCTGATATTCATCAGAGAACCCGAACCGTCACCGGTTTCCAATGCTGAGAACTTGACTGAAGTAGGCGGCAGTACGGATATGAAGACCATTACAGCATGTTACCTCTGTATCTTCATCGGAATGGTGATCATATTCGTCGTGCCCACCAGGATGCCGTCGTACATGGAGAATGTCCTCGGTGTCTCCGCCACTATGATGGGTCTCTTCCTTGGATTCCACGGGATGGGGAACGCATTGTTCTCCTGTCTCCACAAATCCGCCTCGCGCAGACTGACCTCCATGCAGCTCGTATCGGTGGCATTCGTCATTCTCGCCTTCGCACTGGCACTTCCCTACTGTGTATCGGAGACCGTGCCGGTCTGTATCGTGACCCTCGTCGTATCGGGATTCTCAGTGGGACTCATCGTCCCTTCCATCGTCAATTCGATAGTCGACGCGTCCAACGATCGGAACCGCGGAAAGATGCTCGGCATCTATGCTGTTTTCCTCAATCTGGGACAGTTCGCGGTATCGCTCATAACCATACCTGTCTTCGACCTTGCCGGAAATTCGTATCCGCTCATGTTCACCATGTTCGCGGCGGTCGCGGTCATCATGGCCGTGCTGGTCTTCCTCGGATTCGGCATCAAGAAGAACAAACCCCAACCGCCCCTCCAACAGGGCTCATCCTAATGGAATACCCAGAGGGGGCTCACGGCCCTCCTCGGATATATCCCGCAGATGGTCTGATTAACCCTGATTTTCCCGCGTAATGTAAAAGAACCTTTATATCGGACATTCGGTAGTCGGACCTGTCACTATGGCCAAACGCATATCACACAGAGAGGTCCGCAGACTCGGCGACGAACGCATCGCCATCCTCACGGAGCTGTCTCTGGAAGCGGTCAAAGAGGGCAGGAACGACCGCGCGAGACGCTATACCCAGATTGCCCGGGCCATAAGCGGAAAGGCACAGACCGAGATCCCCGAGGGATTCAGATACTGCAGGAAATGCAATCTGCCTTCGGTCCCCGGGATCACCTGCAGAGTGCGTCTGACAGGAGGGAAGATATCCTCATCCTGTATCTGCGGCAACGTCTGGCGCATGCCGTACCTGAAGGAGCAGAGAAAATGACCGCAAGCCAAGCTAAAAAAGAAATTATGAGGCGTGCTCTGAACATAGAGCCCACCGTACATGTAGGAAAGGACGGCATCGACCAGAAACTTCTGGACGAGGTCATTCTCCAACTGAAGAAAAGACGCATCATCAAGATCAGGGTCCTGAACAACGCCGAGAGCGAGACGAAGGATGTCGCCGCAGAGATTTCCGAAGCGACCGATTCCGTCGCCGTCGACGTGCGCGGAGGGGTCATAATCCTTACAGACAAAAGAACCTGGGACTCACAGTGCCAGAAGAAATCCGATAACTGAAGTGAGATCAATGCTTGACATCGAAGTAATAAGATCGAATCCTGAAATGATCAGGGAAATGCTCATCCACAGAAACAAAGACACCGCCATCCTCGACAGGTTCCTCGAGGCAGACTCCGCATGGAGGAAACTGACCAACGAGAACAACCAGCTCAGAAAAACCAGGAACTCAGTGTCCCAGGAGATCTCCAAACTCCCCAACGGAGAGGAGAAGAACCAGAAGATCGCAGAGATGCGCGAAGTGGGAGATAAAATCAAGAGCAACGACGAAGAGATGGCAAGGCTTGAAGAGGTCCGCAACGACTGCATCCTCAACATCCCCAACATCCCTGCCGCCGATGTCCCTCTCGGAAAAGACGACACCGAGAACGTCATCGTCTACGAGTGGGGAGAGCACAGGAAGTTCGACTTCACCCCCAAGGACCACTCCCAGCTGATGCTCGACCTCAACATCGTCGACTTCGACAGGGCCGTCAAGGTCGCAGGTTCCGGATTCTACTGCCTGAAAGGGGACGGGGCAAGGCTCGAGAGGGCACTCATCTCCTTCTTCCTCGACATGCACAAGAAACAGGGCTACACCGAGGTCTTCCCCCCGGTCGTCGTGAACACTGCGGCGGTCACCGGTACCGGACAGTACCCCAACCTCAAGGACGACATGTACATGCTCGAGAGGGACGACATGTGGCTCAACCCCACCGCCGAGGTCCCTGTGACCAACCTCCTGCAGGACGAGATCCTCACCAAAGAGGACCTCCCCCTCAAGCTCACCGCATACCTCCCCTCCTTCAGGAGAGAGGTCGGAAAGCACGCCGACACCAACGGAATCATCCGTGTCCACGAGTTCAACAAGGTCGAGATGGTAAGGTTCGTGGAACCCTCCACCTCCTGGCAGGCACTCGAGGAACTCAGGGGCGACGCAGAGGAGATCGTCAAGGCACTGGGTCTTCCGTACCACGTCCTTCTGCTGTGCACCGGAGACCAGAGCTTCTCCTGCGCCAAGTGTTACGATATCGAACTGTACGCACCCGCCCACGACAGGTGGCTCGAGGCATCCTCCTGCTCCAACTTCCTGGACTTCCAGGCAAGGCGTGCAAGGATCAAATACCGTCCCGAACCCCACATGAAGAGCGAGTTCGTCCACACCCTGAACGGTTCCGGAATGGCACTCCCCAGGACAATGGTCGCCATCCTCGAGAACTATCAGAACGCCGACGGAAGCGTCACGATCCCTGAGGTCCTCAGGCCCTACATGGGCGGTCAGGAGAAGATCGTGCCTCCCGAGAAGAAGAAATCCTTCTGAAACACATTCACAGCCGGGGTCACTCCCCGGCATTTTTCTGACAACACCCGTTTCCCTTCACTTGATTTGGAGAGTGAATAGTACATCAAAACGAATGACCCAGACAGGTAAAACTGTATCAGATTCAATCCGCCTTTGACAGAAATTCGCTGAAGATAGATAAAGCACCGTATCTGCCTTCGAGATAGGCTTTGTCAAGTTTCTTGTCGAATCTCCCACAGAACTCCTCCAGAGAAAAGATTGTGATCCACACTCCCGACGGCAGATGGGCCGCATTTGAGGTGAAACTCTCAGACTAATACCTTGACGATGCCGCCAGGAATCTCCTGAAACTAAAGAACAAGGTAGAATCGGAACCCGAATTCCTGGCAGTCATCCTTCCTCTGGGATATTCATACCACAGGAACGACGGGGTGTTCGTGATACCGATGACCCTGCTCGGAACATAAGGTTCAGCATCGCATAGCTTACGCTGGGTCTATGAAGAATATCCCCCTGAAAAGAACCTGTCACGTTTCGAAAACGGAACTCAGATGGACATCTTTTCGAAGTCTGAAAGTATCTGCGAGACCCCGATCTTGGCACCGCGCGGATCGGCTATAAGGGCATAACCGGTCTGCACCTTCGCATCGCGGAGCATCTTCGAAGAAACACCATATTGAATGGAAACATACGCCTCGATCCACGCCGCAAGCATATCACAAGCCTTGATCGATTCATGATCACGGTCGAAACCTTTGACCGCCTCGAACGGACGCAGCGCCATGTTCCCGAGTTCGCTGACCCAGTGCCCGTCGAGCATCAGAGGAAGTACCTTCTTGTTGAACATCATGATCTCGATGTCCCCGAGACTTTCAGTGATATCTTTGGAACTCGATTTCACTGGAGTGATGACGTCCTTCGTCAGGACCTCAGGGAGGTCATGGAACAGTCCGCTGTAGTAGTCGTTGTAGATCCTGCGGTCATCGGTGACACCGTGATCGAGGTCGTTCAGGAACACGCTGTTGGCGACGAAGACACAATGACCCAGCACTGTGGTTTTCGGTTCGCGGGGGATCCTCGCCCACCTCTGCTGACACCTCAGCTGACCGACAAGTTTGATGAAATCCTGGAATTTCCTGTCCTCCTCGGGAGGAAGACTGAGTCCGGCGAGATCGTATTTCCTGTATCCCTCCAGCTGGTCCTCGATCTCCTTCTTGGTCTCCATAATGTCGATGACAGAACTGTTCACCTCCTCGATGAGATTGAACTCGTAACGGGTGGCGAGATAATGCGCGGCACTGAGGATATGATCCTCGGGTAGGTCGCTCCCGTCGTCGATATACGCCCTGAACCTCGCAAGGAAATCCTCATCCGTGGACGGGACCCTCTCGGAGAACTGTTCATATGCGTACCTGTTGATCGCCCTGCGGTTCTCCTCTTTTTTGATGAGCTCGTAATACACCGGAGGTTTAAGATCGGTGATGGCGATACGGTGAATGAATGCGAAAAGAGAGTGTTCGATGAGAATGTGCCAGTTCACTGCTCTGCCCTTGCGTTCCTCGCATTTGCCGAGGTACCATGCAATGGCCGCCTTATGGGCCTGTTTGTCGATCTCGGTGAGGTCGATGGTACGGTAATGGTCGTTCCACCTGTGCATATTGGCCGATTCGAACATGTAGTACAGCATCTCGGCCGAAAGGTGTTTGGTATCGTCCACGGACTCATTCCTCCTTCTTCCCATCCGATCCGGAGATATCCTCGGTCACAAGCACCTTTTCTCCGATTTCCTCGGTCGTCGGGGAAGGCTCTTCCTCAGATCCCTCGGAATCCTGTTCTGGCACTTCTTCCATACGTTCCTGTCTGTCCAGGATATACAGGACGATCAATCCGCCGATCAGAAAAACATAACCGATGTACATGACGAACGTCGGAAGGCCCCAGTTCACCAGGCCGGTGTTGGAGAACATACCGAACAATGCAAGAATTATACCGATCAGAACTGCAATGTGTCCGGCGAAGCCGTACGTGAACCTCATACCATCCGTATTCTCCACACCCTATAAAAAGAAAACAAGTCCCGCCGTGGATGAATGACCAACCAATATAAACAGAACAGTCATACGGCGACACATGAACAAAGGCATGAAAGTATCGGACAGACTTCAGAACATCCCCATGTCCGGGATCAGAAAGATGTTCGACCTTGCCAAACCCGATTCGATCAATCTCGGCCTGGGAGAGCCCGATCTCGAACCTCCGATGGAGGCCATCAAAGCAATGGAGAAGGCTGCGGAGGAAGGAAAGAACAAGTATTCCGCCACTGCAGGCATTCCCGAGCTCAGGTCCGCCATCGCAAAGAGATTCTCAAGGTATTCGTCATCCGTCACCGGAGACAACGTCATCGTGACCCCCAGCGGTTCCACCGCACTGCTGGAGATCACCCAGGGATTCATAGACCCAGGAGATGAGGTCCTGGTCCCCAGCCCCGGATTCGTCATCTACGGTCCGCACGCCAAACTGGCAGGCGGAGTGCCCAAGGAGTACAAGCTCACCGAGGGTGATTTCCAGCCCGATCTCGAACACATCAAATCGCTGATCACACCCAAGACGAAGATGATCATCGTCAACAACCCCGCCAACCCCACCGGCGGTGTCCTCACCAAAGAGAACCGCGACGCACTCGCCGATCTCGCCGAGGACAAGGGCATCATGATCCTTTCCGATGAGGTGTACGAATCGTTCGTGTACGAGGGAACCCATTCTTCATTCCTTCCCTATCTCGACCGTGCCGTCGTCGTCGGAGGATTCTCCAAGATGATGGCCGTCACCGGATGGCGTCTCGGATTCGCATTCGCTGAGAAAGAGGCCATGGACTCGCTCATCAAGATGCAGTACCATGTATGTGCCAGCCCCAACATGCCGTCCATGTACGGAGTACTCGGAGCACTGCCCACCATCGACCCCTACATTGAGAATGCAAGGAAGGTCTACCGCGCAAGACGCGACCTTATCACCAAGAGGATCAACGAGATCGACGGCATGGAACTCGTCCCTCCGAAGGGCGCGTTCTACGCATTCCCGTCCTACGATATGGATATCAGTTCCCAGGAACTGGCCGAGCACCTGATCCGCGAAGGACTCATCTGCACCCCGGGATCCGCATTCGGAACCTACGGAGAAGGCCACCTGCGTTTCTCCTACGCTGCCAGCGAAGAGAAAATAGAAAAGGGAATGGACATTCTGGCGGATGTTGTAAAGAAGATCAAAGGGGGCAGAATATGAGCGATGAAGATTTCGACCCTAACGCCGCATTGTTCGGCGGAGATGAAGAACAGAAAAGCGAAGAAGAGGAGGCATACGAGTATGTCTACGGCAGGAACCCTATGAGGGTCAGCGCCCTCACGGACCTGTGGTACCACAACCTCATGGCCAAGATCGATGAGATGAAACTTCCCTGCGAGGAGGCCAAGATGCAGATGATCTTCAAGCTCACCTGCGGCGGTATCCTCGACATGCTCGGTGATTCACAGGAACCCGGAGTGGCTCCGGAGGTCATGTCGAGCCTTGACATTTTCATCGGCCTGGCACTTACAAATATGAAGTACAAGGTTGACCTCCTCGGAGAGCAGCAGAAAGCCCTTAAAGCGATTGACCGCTCGAAGTTCCAGAGTGATGAGGAGTACGTCAGGGCCCTTTCCGACGCAGAAGATGCCTGGTGGGACATCTCCCAGCCTCTGCTCGACATGAGGACTCCCAAAGACGCCATCAGAGAGACACTCAGAAAGTACGGATTGGAATGATCGTCAGGTCCTCTGCTCCAGGCAAGTTCGTCATTCTCGGCGAACATGCGGTCGTGTATGGAAAGCCCGCCATAGCATTGGCTATGGACATGCGCTTCGAAATGGAAGCTGAGCTATCTTCCAAGTTCACGGTGAACGGTGTTCCTGCCAGCAATTCCAACGTGAGTCCCCACATGAGGTTCATCTCTCAGGCCCACGGTAACGACCCGCTTTCGATCAACATCGGAGAGAGGGTACCTTCAGGTTCCGGACTGGGTTCGTCGGCCGCACTGTCCGTGGCATACAGTGCCACTCTGCGTGCACTCAAGGATCTTCCTCGTGACAACGAAACGATTGCCCACGAGGCCTACGAGGCGGAGTATTTCGCACAGGGGAGAGGCAGTCCAATGGACACCTCCGCATCCACGAACGGAGGCGGAATAGCCTTGAACATCCCCTACAAGAAGGAGGATTTCCTTTGGACCGTGACGAAAGAAAAGAACCGCTGGGACATTTCAAAAGTGCATGTTCCGGAGATGACATTCGTCATAGGGAACACCGGGATCCGGGCACCAACAGGGCCCCTTGTGGAGAAGGTCCGTAGATACAAAGAGTCCAACACCTTCGCGGCGGAGATCATCGACGACATCGCCAACATCACCCTCGACGGAATGGAGGCACTCAAGAAAGATGACCGTGTGGGGCTCGGAAGACTGATGATCAAGGACCACAAGTACCTGTCGATCCTCGGTGTCTCGTGCCCTCAGCTCAACAAACTCGTCGAGTCAGCACTTCCCTATTCATACGGTGCCAAACTGACCGGTTCCGGAGGAGGAGGCTGTATGGTCGCCCTCACGGATAAGCCGGAAAAGGTCGCCAACGCCATCAAGATGCACGGTGGCACCCCGTATATCGTCAGCACTGGAGTTCCCGGCGTGAAGACCGAGATCGTCCGCAAATAAACCTTTTATTTTTTTTGTAAAAATAGGGCCCGAAGGCCCTTGTTGAAGTTTCAGATGAGGTCTTCGAACCCTTCGACCACCTTGGGGAATTTCTCCTTGATGGCCTTCAGAAGGTTGTACACCGTGACGTTTTTAATGTCTGCAGTGGAGATGAGTTTCATCAGGTCGTTGATGGTCGCATCATCGAGGGTTGCAAGACGTTCCTTGGCGAACCAGTTGCGGTAGAGCTTGTCCTCCATCCTGTCGCGCCACATCTTCTCGTAGGGCTTGAGCGCGGCCTTGGAGTAGTCTCCGCCATTCTTCTTACATTCAGTAAGGACCTTACCGGCGTACATACCGGTCCTGCATGCGTGGCAGATTCCTCCGCCGGTGATGGGGTCGATGATCCTTGCGGCATCTCCGATCAGCAGGATGTTGTCAGCGATGGCTCCGTCCTCAAGACCGGGGCAGGTGGAAACGAATCCTCCCATGACCTCGACCGCCGAAGATTTGGCGAACCTGGGGTCCTTGGCGATGAATTCGTCGAGACACTATTTGGCAAGTCCGGGTTTCTTCTTCGCCTCGGTACCGATGACCCCGATACCTACGTTGGCGACACCTTTGCCCTTGGGGAAGATCCAGATGTATCCTCCGGGGGCCTCGGAACCGATGATGAATTCGCAGTAGTCGGGAAGGATATCGGCGTTGACCATCCTGTACTGGATACAGGAGTCGATGTCGTTGAGCTTGAGCTTGGTATCGATACCGGCCCACCTTCCTACCTGGGACTCGTAACCGTCTGCACCGACGATACAGTCGCAGTAGATCTCGAGGGGCTCCCCGTACTGGATCGCCTTTACTCCGATGAGCTTTCCTTTCTCGTCGCGGATGACGCCGGTGGCGGAGGTCCTCATGAGGACCTTTGCACCCGCTGCGATTCCGTCCCTGACAAGAGCTTTGTCGAACAGATGCCTCTCGAGGACATATCCGACCTCGGCACCTGCCTTGGACTCATCAAGTTGGAAAGTGGTCCTGTCGGGAGATTTGAGGATGGCACCTTTCATGTCTCCGCGGATCCAAGTGGGGTCGGGAACGATTCCGACCTCGTCGAGCCATGATTTGGAGACACCTTCGGCACACCTGAGTGGTGCTCCGATCTCTGCTTTCTTCTCGATGAGAAGGGTGTCGAGTCCGCCCATGGCGCACCATTTGGCGGCCATTCCTCCGGCAGGCCCTCCTCCGACGATGAGGATCTCGGTCTTGATCCTCCTGACGCCGTTGACGGTCTCGATCTTCAGGCCTTTGGTGAAATCGGGATTGAGGGGGATATCGGTCATTGTTTGGCCTCCAGTGAAAGTGCGACAACGGGGCACAGCCCTACGCAGATTCCGCATCTGGTACATTTCTCGTTGTCGAATTTCAGGACAAAATCGTTCAGGAATATGGCGTTCTGCGGGCAGGATCCGACGCATCCTCCGCAGTGCAGGCATCTCGACTCGTTTACAATCATTCCTTCTCCTCCGGAGCTTTCTCGTCCTTGGGAACTATGGGGTAGTTCTTCTTGATCTCACCGACGGTGATCTCGTACTCCGCCTTGTTCTTCTCCTTCCATTCCTGGAGGGAGATGGAGAACTTCTTCTCGGTCTCCTGACGGAGCTCGATACCGCTGTTGTATGCACAGAACGGGATGATCTTACAGTCCGGAGTGACGTAGTGGATGGAGCAGCGCTTGACCCTCTCGAAATCGTAGTTGAAGTGGTCCTGGAAGTGCATTGCACCGACGTACATCATTCCCCAGGAGAATCCAGCGAGGGTCTTCTTGGACTTCTTGCTCATGATACCCAGAAGAGTGGTGATGAGGTGCTTCTTGGACAGCCCCTCGGGCATATTCTCTTCGATAAGGCACTTCTTGAGGAGCTTCTCCACCTTGATGGCGGTGAGCTTCTTGAACCTGGCCTTCTCTGCCACGGTGGAGATCTCATCGAGTCCCTTGACGAACTCTTCGACCTTCATGAACTCGGGCATAGGAAGGATCTTGCTACCGTCCTCAGAGATGAAGAGGTAGGTGGCCAGTCCGCAGTGGGGGTGGGTCGGGAAGGTGATCTTGTTGGAACCGAGGATGATGGATGCGTAGTTGGAGATTCCGGAGACGACGGGGACAGGGTACCAGTCCTCCATCTTGGTGAATCCGGTCTCTTCGCAGACGCAACGGGCAACATCAGTGAGGGTGATCCTTCCTTCAGATACCTCTTCGTGGGTGACCCTTCCAGTGAATGCGACAGGCTGGTAGTTGACTCCCCTGACGACATCCCTGTTCTTGATGGCATATTTGAGGATGTCACCGATGACATCGCTGTTGAGACCCATGACGGTGGTTACCACGAGAACAATGGAGGGGCTGTGTCCGGTCTCCTCCCTGAGTTTCCTGCAGTTCTCGATGACACCTTCCTTGACCGCCATCATCTTGCGTCCCCTGGACCTCATATACACATCGTCGTTCAGCCCATCGAACTGAAGGTAGATGGTGTTGAGTCCGGCCTGGGCGCACTGTTTGAGCTTTTCGTAATCCTTGGCGAACACGATACCGTTGGTCGCGATCTGGACCTGAGCGAACTTCCTCTCTTTGGCGGCGGCGATGACCTCCACCAGTTTGGGGTAGACCGTGGGTTCTCCTCCGGAGAACTGGACGGCGGTACATTTGATGGGTTCCTCGGCGCGGAGACAGTCAAGCATCTTGCAGATGGTCTCGAAATCCGGTTCGTAAACGTAACCGCAGTCCATCGCATTTGCGAAACAGATGGGACATTTCATGTTGCATCTGTTGGTGAGATCGATGTTGGCGAGAGCGGTCGGCGAAAGCATGTCGATCCTGTGGCCGTCGATGACGACGTTGACGTTCTCCCCGTCCTTGAGATTCTTGTCGAAGGAGTTCCGGAGTCCGGTACCATCCTTGGCGAACTGTTCAGCCTCGAGGTATTTCTTTGCATCGGACCAGTAGATGTCAGTGGTCGCACCATGCTCAGGACAGGTCTTTTCCATGTAGACCTTTCCGTCTTTTTCGAAAATAGTTGCCTCGATTGCCTTGCTGCACTCCGGGCACAGGGACCAGGTCTTCTTGGGAAGGCCCCTTGTCGCAGAGTAGGGTTTAACCGTAGCGCACATACGTAGGAACAAAACCTGGCCATATATAATAATACTAGACGATTGTAAGATTCCTACAGACCCCCTAACTGTAGCACGCCTTTTATAAACCGTTGAAACGGGAACAGCGTTTCATGAATCAGCGCCGTAAATCAGACCGCAGAGGAAACATGCCTTTCGCATTGGTGGCGGTCACCATCCTTTTGGTGGCCTCATCCTACTGTGTCGTTTCCGCAAGCGTAAAAGAGACTGAACAGGAAGAACAAGGTGTGCAGGAACAGATCGACACCCTCGACGATTCCGTTGACTCCACGAGGTCGTTCATCGAGTCCGGAATCGGGAACATCATCTACACGATATGCACAGACCCCGCACTCGGAAATCTTCAGAAGAGGAGCAGCGAGTTCGATGAAAGGGCGAAGACCTGGATGGAGTTCCAGTTCCCTATGGACGCCTCCGGCGTCACCGCGAAACTTATCGATTATGAACTGAACCTGCGCACCGAGAACATGACCCTCGACGGGGACAAGACTAACGTCGACGGTTACACGCCTTCTTTCCTCAGGGCTGTCGGTTATGCGACCGTCGAGTTCGAATCCGAGGTCGGGAACACAACCAAGACCGTCGACGTCTCATCGGACGGAAGCTGTGCACTTCCCCTTGCGATCAATGCGGGTTCGCTCTTCTCCAACGCCGTCTCCGGCGAAGGTTCCGCACTGACCCAGATGATTGAATATCAGCTCACCTCCCTGGCACAGTTCAGGGTCATCAACGGATACGGGGCGTTCTCCACCTACGGGGACAAGGGAACATATTCCATAATCACCGAGCAGGATGTCAAGAACGCATACCAGAACGCCATCCAGGCCCTTGAGTGTTTATATTTCAGGGACAGCAACGGAGAGACCGTCTTCGGAAGCACCGATCTCGCCAAGACCCTCCTCCTCAAGAGCGGATACGTGACCGTCGATCTCAATTCCGTGTATGCACAGGCACTGTACTCGAAGATGGATGATATCGTCGGCAAATGGTTCGACTACTTCTTCGGCAACAAACTGATCGAACTCTTCGACAAGATCAGCGACGTGATCAAGAACGCCTGGGATGCCTTCACCTCATTCATCACGGGAAAGAACAACTTCTCCGCCGAACCATACCTCAGAGAGATCATCGGTGATATCTACACCGGAGTCTACACCGGAAAGACCCACGGATTCACCGTGACCGACAGCACCACCGGAAAGACCGTCACCTACACAGTCAGTTACCCGGACGTCGACCTTTACGGATCCGATGTGATCAAAAACTTCAAGAACAACTACCGCAACAACACGAACGCTGTGAGGGACTGGATCTCCAACCTCGTCAATGCGGCCATAACAAAGGTCGCCAACGGAAAGGGGCTCGGAACCGCAGACCTCCGCCTCGACAGCCCCGATAGCTTCCCGGAGGTCCTGACGAACGCCATCGCCGCCGCCCTGGCCGGGAACATGGAATCATTCGAGAACATCACAAAGGATATGCTGCAGTACAACAAACTGCCCGATCAGTTCTACTCCGCGATCTACTATGAGATCTCCTCGAACCGCGACGCCATCTTCACCTACAGCGAATCGAACTTCAACAACCACATCCTCACGCAGGTCTTCGATTCCGTGAACAATGATTTCCGTGCCGAGGACGGAAGCGAACTCCCTCAGTCGGAGATCGTCCGTATCATCAGCGAATCGACGCAGCTGGAATCGAACCGCGATACCGCCTACGGTTATCAGAAGGCGGTCGATTCCCTCATGGACAAGCTCGACGCACTCAACGAGGTCGAAGCACCTTCCGACAGCATGGTCAAGAAGATCTGCATCGCGATGCTCAGTGTGGATTTCTTCGCTTTAGACCTTACAACGGACATCGGTTCCGTGGCCAACGCAATGTGCCAGGAATACAAGACCTACATGGAGATCAACCCCTACTGCGGTACCCTCGACCTCCCCGACACTGATAAATTCGTCCTTCAGGGCGACAATAGATACACCGAGAAACTGTCCGTCACCGAAACTTCGAACCCCGATGTGTCCGTCGGCAGGCCCGACAGGGACAAGAGCGTCCACCAGGTCGGATTCAATGAGAACAGCAAGGCCTCCTTCACCACCGTCATCCCGGTCAAGATCAAGGACACCTTCTCTTACAGGGTCGACTCTGCTGGCACATTGATGTCTGCCCTCGGGATCTCCGATTCTTCCTACGCGGACTCGTTCACAGTCGACATCAGTACCGAGATCGTGGTCGTGTCCGGATGGGGTCTGCAGGGCGTCGACTATGAATCGAGCACCAACGTGCTGCAGGATGTGTACAGGGCACTCGTCAGCTTCCTGGAACCTCTCCTCGAACCTCTCCGCAAGATCATGCACATGGCCGAGGAGCTCATAGACAAGCTGTCCCAGGCGCTGGTGACCATCACCCAGTATCTGGAAGAGATCATCGAGAAGATCTACAACACGCTCATAGAGCCCCTGGAAGAACTCAGGGAATTCATAACCGAATCCATCACTGAATGGTTCTGCAACAAGATAATCGACTTCGCAGAGAATGCAAAGGCGATCGTGGATGTCTCCATGGTCGAACAGACCGTCGGGATCTCCTACATGGGCTACTCCCTGACCTTCTCGTTCAACCTCAAGACCCTGGAAAAGTATACGAAACACATCGTCAAGGCCGAATTCGCGGGAGAAGTGAACGGTGTGAAGATCGGAGCATTCCTGAACATCAAGTCCAAGGGCGATACCGATCCCGTCCGCTACGTCACAGGCGGATTCGAACTCGACGGAACGGACTGGAAGCTGTCTGGCACTATCGATCCGTACATGACCACCAACAAGAATCTGATCAGCATCTCCGGAACCGTCAAGGGGGTGCAGATCGACGCGACGCTCCCCAAGGTGGTGGAATACCATGAGATCGGGATCGCACTTTCGGACTTCCCCGGGATCTCCGCCATCCTGTCGAACATCCCCTCCCCCATCCCCGGGACTAAGGTCAGCATCGATGCGGGCGTGTCGCTCAAGTACAATCTTCCGATCAAGAGCGGGGTACTCATAAACGAGTTCGAATCCAATCCCGACGGTACCGACAAGGACAACGAATGGGCGGAGATCGTCAATCTCTCCGGCTCCGCAGTGGACCTCACCGACTGGACCCTCACCACCTCGAAGAAGAAGGTGCACATCATCAAGGATGTGAAGCTCGCCCCCGGTGAGAGGACCGTCATCGAGTTCGTGGGAACCTTCCTCCTGAACAGCAAGGAATACCTGATCCTCAAAGACCCAGACGGAGAAGAGATGGACCGCACCGACAAGTGTACCGACTCCAAAAACGACAGCAGGACATTCCAGAGACTGACCGACGGATGCACCAAATGGGGTATGGCCGAAAGCACCCGCGGACAATCCAACAACGCAGGTATCTTCACCAAGGATGGTGTCGGAACCCAGATCATCCTCGATATCGTCAAGACCGCGGCGGTCAAGGCCATGACCGAGATGAAGCACGTGTACACCGTCGAAGGCCTGGAACAACTATTCACCAAGACCATACAGTATGCCATCGACGACGGTATCGGTCGCATCTCTGAATGCGTCGTCGAAGGTTCGATCTACGTCTCCGTGGACTTCACCGACCTGACCTCCTCCGGAAGGTCCGGATTCAAGGCATATGTCTCGGCCGGAAGCGAATTCGCCGGAGATGTGCTCAAGTATCTCCTCGGAAAGGCGGAAGCACTGTTCTTGAACATCGACGACCCCTACAACATCGACATAGACAGCGTGGTGTATGACGACGTCTACGTCGGAGTGTCCGTGTACGGAGGAATCAAACTCCCCGCCAAGATGTCCGCCTCCTCTGACAAGAAGGTCACCCTCGGAGTCGACATCGCGGTCAACCTTTCGGCCATCGGAGGACTCTTCGGATGTGATCTCGGAACCCCCAAGGTGAAAGCAAGCATCGGCATCAAGAACTGCCCTTACGAGGTCATCCCATCGGCACTAAGTCCGACGAAGAATATGACCTATGACTACTACTTCATATCCATAAAGTTCACCAAGGTGAACGCCTGAAACATCTTTCACAAACATGTGCCAGACAGTGGAATTATGAGTGCACTGTCCCCCTCGGACATCAGATCTCCGAGGGGAAGAACGGCCAAGAAGATCTCCTGAAAACGAAAGGGTTTTTACAAAGACCCAGACGATCTGACGATCAAAAAAAGAAAAGAAGTGTTGGAGCCCCGGAGGGCTCCGATGATCATAGTGTTTATGCGGTCTCGTCCCTGAGAACGTATTTGTATACGGCCCAGGCGAGGATGGCACCGATGATGGGTGCGACGATGAAGACCCAGACGTCACCGAGACAGTTCTCGGAGAAGATTGCAAGTCCGATGGACCTGGCGGGGTTCACAGAGGTTCCGGTGATGTTGATTCCGACGAGGTGGACCATTGCGAGTGCAAGACCGATGAAGAATCCGCCGAACTCGGAGAAGACTCCCTGGTGGGATTTGTCAGTGGCTCCGAAGACAACGAGCACGAAGATAAATGTCAGGACGATCTCAGTGAGAAGTGCGATCCAGACAGTGTCGTTGGGGATGGTGTTGCATCCCTCGTTGACCCAAGTGCCGTCCATTCCGGTGAAGATCGCATACAGGAGTCCTCCTGCGATGATGGCGCCGATGATCTGACAGACGATGTAGGTGACGAGTTTCTTGGCGTCGATCTGTTTGTCCATGAACATTGCGATGGAAATTGCGGTGTTGAGATGGCATCCGGAGATCCTTCCGATGGTCACAGACATGACCATGACGGTGAGACCGAATGCAAGAGCGGTGACGATGACGCTGCCGCTGAAGATCGCAGCACCTACGCCGAAGAATACCAGAACGAAGGTTCCGATAAGTTCGGCGATACCTGCTTTGATAGTTGCATCCATAATTATCAATCCCTCCTGAAGGGGGTGATTACCCAGTACACAGGTTGTTTAAATAGATAACGTAAATTTGAGCCTGTTCAAGAATAGCCAGCAACCGAATTCCCTATCAGCACTGTCGGACCCTGAACATGTTGTAATATTCCAGCGATACACTCATTTTCATAAGCATTAATTACGCGATTACAATAGAGCAGGTATGGCCGGAATGAACACATCTATACCGACAGTCCTCACAGCAGAGGAGTTAATGGACAAAGCATTCCGCAGGGCCGCCAAGATCTCCAAGAAAGGCAGCGACTCTTTGGATACAAAGAAGAAGACCACGCTTGCAAGGATTACGGCTTCGGGCGACATAGTCGAGACGACTCTCGTCGGCTACATCCAAAAATTCCCCAGACTGGAAAAACAGGATGATTTCTTCCCCGAACTAGTAAATCTGGTGATCGGCATCGACAGGTACAAGAAGGCGCTCGGAGCGCTCAATTGGGCCGCCGGCAGGACGGAACTGCTGAAGAACCAGTCTCTCAGAGAGGTCAGACGCACCAAAGACCCAGCAAGAATCGAAGCGATCAAAAAGGGCTTCTATGGACGTCTCGGATCCTACGTAAAACAGATCTCCAAGGACCTGCTTTTCCTGCAGGACGCCAAGAACAAGTTCAGGGAACTGCCCACCATCGACCCGAAGATTCCCACCGCAGTGGTGGCCGGATTCCCGAACGTCGGAAAGAGCAGTCTCGTCACCTACATCAGCACCGCGGCACCCGAGATCGCACCTTATCCCTTCACCACCAAGGGTATCACCATCGGACACATCGAAGACGATTGGAGAAAGTACCAGATCGTCGACACGCCCGGTCTCCTCGACCGCAGTTTCGAGGACAGGAACGACATCGAAAAACAGGCCGTCCTCGCCCTCAGGTACCTCACCGACCTGATGATCTTCATCATCGATCCGTCGGAAACATGCGGATACGGACTCGACGTCCAGAAGAAGCTTCTCGACAATATCAGGTCCAATTTCCAGGACGTTCCCATCATCGTCGTAGAAAGCAAATGCGACATCATGAAGACCGAAGGCGACGCTGTCCGCATATCCACCAAGAGCGGAGAGGGCATGGAGGAGTTCAGGAACGACCTCCTTCCGAAACTGAGGGAGATCTTCAGGAAGAACTCTCTGGCCGTTCCCCTGGACGGGGCGGAGTGAGCGATGTCCGAGGTGGCAGTCAGTCCGGAGATGAAGGAGTATTTCTCCCAACTCAACTCCAAGACCGAGGAACTCTACAAAATCGCAGAGGAAGCACGGAAGAAGGGAAAAGACCCCTCCATGGAAGTGGAGGTCCCCCGTGCAGAAGACCTTGCATCCCGTGTGGAGGAACTTCTCAAGGATTACAACGTGAAAGGTCTGGCGGAGGACATCCGCAGACTGACCGCCATCCACCACAACCGTGAGATCGTTGCACTGAAAGTCGCTGAAGAATATGCCGCCAAACCTGCGGATTCCCGCGAAGCCACGCTCGACCGTGCAGTGAGGATCGGCCTCGCCATCATCACCGAGGGTATCCTGGTCGCCCCTCTGGAAGGTATCGCGTACACCAGGATCAAGAAGAACGACGACGGGACCGAATTCGCTGACCTCGTTTTCGCAGGACCTATCCGTGCCGCAGGAGGTACCGGACAGGCAATGAGCGTTCTCGTCTGCGATGTCGTACGTCAGAAGATGGGTATCGACAGGTACAAACCCACCAGAGAAGAGGTCGGAAGACTTCAGGAGGAGATCCCCCTGTACAGGCAGTGCGCCGCACTGCAGTTCATGCCCGAAGCGGACGATATCGAGCTTATAGTATCCAAATGTCCTGTCATGATCGACGGGGAAGGTACCGAAAAGGTCGAGCTCGGTGGTTTCAGGGACCTGGCACGTATCGAGACCAACCGTGTCAGAGGAGGTGCCTGTCTTGTCATTGCAGAAGGTATGTGCCTCAAGGCATCCAAACTGAAGAAGCACGTCGACAAGCTGAAGATCCAGGGCTGGGACTTCATCGGAGAATACCTCAACCGCCACAAGACCGTCGACGACGGTAAGAAGGATCACGTGAAAAAGGTCGAACCTGCCACGAAATACCTTCGTGACATGGTCGCCGGACGCCCTATTTTCGGACACCCCTGTGCCAAGGGCGCATTCAGACTCAGATACGGACGTGCCAGGACCTCCGGACTGGCATCCCTCGCATACAATCCCGCAAGCATGTACGCCATGGACGAGTTCATGGCCCTCGGGACCCAATGCAAGATCGAACGTCCCGGAAAAGCATGCGTCGTCACCCCCGTGGACACCATCGAAGGGCCGACCGTCCTCCTGAAGAACGGAGATCTTGTTTACTGTCAGACCAAGGAAGAATTCCTTGAGATCAAACGCAGCGTCGTCGAGGTGACGGACAACGGAGAGATCCTCGTCCCTTACGGTGAGTTCTGTGAGAATAACCACGTTCTCGTCCCCTGCGGATACGCTGTGGAATGGCACAGGGAGGAGATCAAGGCACACAACAACGGCGAGCTCCCCGAGGACTGGAAATCACCCACCTACGAACGTTCCAAAGAAATGTCCCAGATGTACGGTGTCGCACTCCATCCGAAGTTCAATCTGTTCTGGAGCGAACTGGAGGCCGACCGGGCAAGGATCCTTCAGAAGACCCTCGTCGAAACAGGATCGTTCT
The DNA here is from genome assembly GCA_963591575.1 of Candidatus Methanomethylophilaceae archaeon. Lineage (GTDB taxonomy): Archaea > Thermoplasmatota > Thermoplasmata > Methanomassiliicoccales > Methanomethylophilaceae > Methanomethylophilus. Next base: position 8,592 of record CAVATL010000001.1, on the reverse strand, counting down.
CCGACGGACATCTCGTCCTTCCTGTAGAACCGATCTCAAAAAGGATCCTCGAAGATCTCAATGCGACGCACAGGGTGAGGGACGATACAGTCTACGTGGACACTATCTATTCCGAACCTCTCGTCGACTGTCTGGGTCTTTGCATAGAGAACGGAAAACTGAAGAAGATCAAGGAACTCGAAGGCGACAACACCCTCGAGGCCATCAGCAAGGCGGCAGGTTACGAGGTGAGGGCGAGAGTGCTCACCCGCATCGGAACCAGGATGGGACGTCCTGAAAAGGCCAAGGAAAGGGCCGGTTCTCCCGTGTGCCAGGTGCTCATAGGGCTGGAGGACGAAGCCCACAAGGGCATCAAGGATACTGCGGCCGCCAGAAAGGCGTTCGAAGGTCCCAGTACGATCGATTCCTCCAGCAGGAGCCATATCCTTCATCCGAACCTGGGTCTCCGCATGTGCCCCGTCTGCGGTGACAAGACGTTCCGCGTATGGTGCAGAAAGTGCGAGGTCCACACCGAAGCCGTGCACAACAGTGAGAACACGGTCGACCTTGACATCGAAAAGGAATACGCCGATGCCGTCGCCAACCTCAACAAACGCGCTCTGGAGATCAAGGCGGAATACGACAAGACCCACGATGAGCCCATGTACCTCCCGGACTTCAGTCCCAGGAAGGAGGCTCTGAAGTGCCAGGACAAGATGACATCCCGCACCAAGACCCCTGAGACCCTGGAAAAAGGTATCCTCAGAAGGAAGAATAATATCTCCATCTTCAGGGACGGAACGGTCAGGTACGATATGACCGATATCCCCCTCACCCACTTCAAACCGAGGGAGATCGGGCTTACCATCGAGAAGGCGCATGAACTCGGCTACACCCACGACTGGAACGGCGATCCGCTCACGGATCCGGAACAGACCGTGGAACTGAAGGTGCAGGACATCATCCCCTCCAGGGACTGCGGCAAATACATGGTGCAGGTGGCCAATTTCGTCGATGACGAACTCCAGTATATCTACGGAATGGAACCATATTACAACGCGAAGAAATCATCCGATCTCATTGGAAGCATCGCATTCGGTCTCGCACCCCACACATCCGGATGTATCCTCTGCAGGATCATCGGATACAGTTCCGTCAGAGGCTGTTACGGACACCCGTTCTATCACGCTTCCAAGAGGAGGAACTGCGACGGTGATGAGGACTGTATCATCCTCGCTCTGGACGGACTTCTGAACTTCTCCAGGGTGTTCCTTCCCGACAGGCGTGGAGGCCTCATGGACAGTCCTCTCGTTCTGACCACGAGACTGGACCCCAACGAGATCGATAAGGAGGCACACAACGTGGACTGCCTCCGTGCATATCCGCTTGAATTCTATCAGGCCGCCATGGACATGAAGGATCCGAAAGAGATCGAAAGCATCATGGACCTGGTAGCAGGCCGTATCGGCACACCCAACCAGTACGAGACCCTGGGGTTCACCCATGACACCAACGATATCTCCGAAGGACCAAAGGAATCTGCATACACCACTTTGGGAAGTATGAAGGATAAGATGATCGCCCAGCTGGACCTTGGAAAGAAATGCCGTTCTGTGGATGAACGTGACGTCGCCAACAAGGTGATCAACAAGCACTTCATGCCTGATATGGTCGGAAACCTCAGGAGTTTCGCGACACAGACAGTGAGATGTACCAAATGTGCACGTAAATACCGTAGGGTGCCACTCAGCGGAAGATGTACCTGCGGAAACGAGCTCACTATGACCGTCAGCGAAGCATCGGTCAGGAAATATCTCGATGTTTCATTGACCGTTTGCGACACCTACGGTCTCGACAGTTACACCGTCGAAAGGATCAAGATCATCAAACTGAGCATGGATTCCCTGTTCAAGAACGATAAGGTCAAGACCCTGCTCGATGACTTCTTCTGACACATCAGATCGAATGTGCCAGCACGTGAAATCCTGTGAAAAGTGAAATCCCCCGAAAGGGGGAAAATGATTTTGAAGTCAGAACTCAGCTTCGCTGACGACGTCGAGAATCTCTTCTGCCTTCTTGTGGAGGATCTCGACTGCTTTGTCGAGGACCTGCCTGGCGGTCAGAGAACCGTCGGTCTCGAACCCGAAGACGAAGTTGCTGTCGTCCCAGCTGACGGTCACGGCACCCTCGAGGCGGGAGTCGTGCTGAACCGCCTTTCCGAGAGCACATGCCTTCTCGAGGTTATCGACGACGAGGTTGCCGTCTTCGACCTTGAAGAGTCCGGGATACTCGGAGACAGCATACTTCTGGAGATCGGCGTCCTTTGCCTCCTTGGCATTGATGGCGACAGTGGGCATGTAGGAGTATCCGACTCCTAAAGCGACCTGCCATTTGACGTGCTGCCTGGCAGTTCCCATGACAGCTGTCGCGTAGATCAAGACTGCCTGGGTATCGGTGAGTTCGACTATCGGGATGTGTTCGTCCTTTACCTTGAGGCTTGCGTCGCCCAGAGGTGTGAGGTCTCCGGAGAGAACGGTGCAGGGTCCGAACTTGTTCAGACTGTACATGATGGTACAGCCGGGACATCCGGTGCCCCCGCAGGAGCATTCTTTCTGGAATTTGAACTGATCGGTGGTGGGAACGGGTACAAGGCCCAGCCTGGAGGCGAGAACCTCATCGAAGAGAGAGGTCACACTCTCGTATTCCTTGTCGTCCTGCATGATGGGACCGAGGTGGAAGTCCACCTTGTCGATCGCCATCTTAGGAATGTCCTGGAGCATGGTACGCCTGAGGGCGTTGGCCATGGCAGGCGAAGAATCCTTGAGGATGAACTTCGCCTTGGTGTCCTCCATTGAGACAATCTGTATTTGCATGACGAGCCACCTCAGACCCTGCGTCCTCTGCGTCCGCCCTTAGGTTTGGTACCGTCGTGGGGTATAGGAGTGACATCCTCGATGCGGCCGATCCTGAGGCCTGCACGGGCAAGTGCACGGATTGCTGCCTGGGCTCCGGGACCGGGAGAAGTGGATTTGTTTCCTCCGGGTGCCCTGACCCTGACGTAGATTCCAGTGATCTCTTTCTCAGCTGCGATCTCGGCGATCTTCTCGGCCGCTTTCTGAGCTGCGTAAGGGGAGGACTGGTCCTTGGCCTGTTTGACGATCATACCACCGGTCACTTTGCCGAGGGTCTCTGCACCGGTGATGTCGGTGAGGGTGATCATGACGTTGTTGTAGCTGGCGAAAATGTTCGCGATTCCCCATTTTGAACTCATTCGGAAACCTCCTCTGCGGGTGCTTCGGTCTCTGCGGGCTCTTCGACAGGTGCTGCGACGGGGGCTGCGCCTCCGTTCCTCATGGGGTGCATCTCGTCGGTGAAGGGCGATGCAGGGTTGTAACTGACGGAACCCTCTTCCTCACGGAGAACGATGTATCCGGGAACGGTGACCTTGTGGCCGTCCACGAAGATGTGTCCGTGGTTGATGAGCTGCCTTGCCTGCCTGATGGTGGTTGCAAGACCTTTCTGGAAGACGATGGTCTGAAGACGCCTGCTGAGAATATCCTCGTTCTTAAGGACAAGGATGGCGTTGAGGTCTCCACCGGAGACGGGAAGGACTCCGATACGGGAGCACTTTGCGATGAGTGCGTCGGCCTCGATCTTGGCCTGCTGGTCACCGCTTCTGAGACGGGACTGAAGTTCCCTGGACTGCTTCCTGAAGTTCCTCAGCATGGTGTCTGCTTTCCAGACCTCGGTCTTGTTCTTGAGACCGAACTGGCGAACGACCTCGTTCTCGTTCTTGATCCTCTCGCCCTGCCAGGGGTGTGAGGGGGTGTCGTAGCATTTTCTTGAAAATTTAGGATCTCCCATTTAACTCACCTCAAGATTTCCTCTTGACTCCGAGTCCGAGTCCCTTCCTTCCGTTGGACCTGGTCCTCTGACCCCTTACCTTGTGGTTGGTGGAGTGCCTGACACCGCGGTAGCTGCGGGCCATCTGCATCCTGTTGATGTCGTCGGTCTGGATGATGCTGAGATCGTTTCCGAGAAGATGCATGTCTGCTCCGGTCTCGTAGTCCATCTGACGGTTGACCGCCCAGTTGGGTGCGTATTCTACGTAGCTGAGAACGAGTTTCTCAAGGTTGGCGATGGTCGCTTCGTCGAGGGAACCGATCTTTGCGGAGGGGTCGATCGCTGCTTTCTTGGCAATGATCTGAGAAACCCTCTTTCCTACGCCTTTGATGCTCTGAAGTCCGATAACGGTGTATTTGAGACCATCGATATCGGTGTTTGCCATACGGACGATGTAGTTGAAGTCATCGCCCTCGCTTTTTGCAGATTTCTTCGGACCCTTCTTTTTCTCAGCGGGTGCGGCGGCCTCTGCTTTCTGGTTAGCTGCTTTAGGTGCTGCCATAATTCATTCCTCCGTAAATGTTCCGTATCATTCCTGATGCGGAAAGCTCAAGTGCTAGCCGGATGACGGGGTCACACTCTCAGTTTTCGTTCCGTGTCCGGAACGGGTCCTGAGTTTACGTAAATCGGTTGATTCACTCTTTATTTATATAGCTATGGGGGAACAGAACAGAGTAAAATCCCTCATACAGCGCATGAGCCAGACACCGAAAATTCCGGTGTGTGCGATGCACCTTCCGATGACGGAAACGGATGGTGCCGACGACCGGATTCGAACCGGTGAACCTCTACGGAGCAGATCTTGAGTCTGACGCCTTTGGCCGCTCGGCTACGTCGGCAGTTATACTCCCCGTATGGGGGAGATGATTAAAGTTTTATGGAAGAGTGGTCACTTCGGCTCTGGTTCCGATGGCATAGAATGTGTACTCGTGCTGAGTGACGATCGCACCGGGTGCTTCTACGAGCTGTGCGAAACTACTGAGGACACCCATACGGGTCAGTTTCTTGACACATTTGTCGGGGTCGACAGAGTCTCCGAGCTGCCAATCACCACGGCTCCTGTCGCAGCTCCTGGCACAGAAGGGAAGACCGTGGAACTCCTTGTCGATGAAATCCACGAAATCCTTGAGGACAGGGTCGGTGAGTTCCTTGTCACGTACCTTGATGACAATGTTCCCGGGCTTTCCGTTATTGACGTAACCGTTACCGTTGGTGGCGAAAGGCTCGACGGCAAAGGTCTGTCCGGCCTCGATCTTGGTCTCGTCGCCGGCATCGTAAGGCGGAATGGAATATCCTGCGTGAAGGTCCCAGTGGGCGATCTGATGTCCGCAGAGATTCTCTACGACCTTGAAACCGTCCCTCTTGACGCTCATCTCGATGGCACGTCCGATCTCACGGATTGGCACACCTGCACCGACGAACTCCGCAACAGTGTTCCTGGCACGTTTGGAAGATTCCACAAGGTCCCTGTAGGCGTTGGTACCCACTTCTACGGTTCCTGCAGTGTCTCCGATGTAACCGTCGAGGAATCCTCCGCAGTCCACCTTGATGACATCTCCGACCTCGAGACGGGTCTGGTCGTTCGGTGAGGGGGTGTAATGTGCGGCGACCTCGTTGATACTGAGGTTGCAGGGGAATGCGAGACCGCATCCGTGGTCGCGGATGTATCCCTCGACCTCCTGTGCGATATCATATAATTTTGCACCGGGTTTGCACATGCTGAGACCGAGTTCCCTGGCCTCACCGGATATTCTGCCGGCTTTACGCAATTTTGCAAGTTCGTCTTCGCTTAACAATTTAAGACCTCGTTGATCATCTGCTCTGTGATAAGGCCCTGACGGACGATCTCGATATCCTTGTCCTTTATCCATACGATAGTAGAGGGCTTCCCAAGAGGACTTGCTCCGCAGTCCACATAGACCGAGACCGATTCACCGAAGGCATCCACGGCCATATCGATGTTGACGGCATCGGGATGGAAGTGGGTATTGGCGGAAGTGGCCACGATAGGTCCGGCACGCTTCGCGATCTCCATTGCCATAGGGTGGTTGGGGATACGGATGCCTACCTTCTGAGAACCGGCGGTCACGATGTCCGGAACGTCGGGCTGTTTCTGGATGATGATAGTAAGCGGCCCGGGCATGAATGCGTCGATCAGCTTTTCTGCTGTTTCATTCAGGACCGCGACGTTCTCCATCTGAGCGATATCTGAGACGGCGACGGAAAGGGCCATGTCGAAAGGCCTTTTCTTTGCCTGATACAATGATTTGACGGCAGATTCATCATAAATGTCTGCACCGACCCCGTAAACGGTATCGGTAGGGTATACGATGAGTTTGCCGGAACGGACCGCTTTTGCAGAAGCTTCGGCGGCACGGATTCCATCGTTGTTCATTCCGTCTGAAAGGTCGCATTTATATATCTTCAATAAGACACCACCATCATGTTCCTTGCCTTCTCGACCGAATCATTTCCGTGATCGGCTGAAGGTCCATGGCCTGGATAAAGAGTTCCGATATTTACATTGAACAGTCTGTTCAGTGAAGAAAACATGTCTGCTGAGGAACCGGTAGGCAGATCGGTGCGTCCGTAACCGGAAGCGAAGACAGTATCGCCAGAAAAAAGAGAGTTTGTACGTTCATCAAAGAAACAGACACTTCCCGCAGTATGTCCCGGAGTGGGGATGACGGAAAGTCTGTGATCACCGATGTCGAACACATCGGTAGGAAGGAGTTTCTTGCAAACGACAGGATGAAGATCGACTCCCAATCCGTCGGCAAAAGAAACCACGGGATCAGGTTTGGATACGACATCGCATTCGATCTCGCTGATATATGCGGGACAGCCGAACTCATCGACTATCGAGGCGAGACCTCCAATATGATCAGCATGACAATGCGTGAGAAGAACAGAGGAAAGACGGAGGCCTCCGAGTTCCTTCCAGATCTGTGAAATTACATTCTCGGAATCGAGACCGGTTCCGGTGTCGATAAGTATAGCGGAACGTCCCTTGAGAAGATAGATGTTGGAATCGAATCCACATCTCGAATGAATCGTTGTGACCGTCATCCACTATCGATTATAGATAACAGATAAAAACTTACTCAAATGAAGAAAATAAAAAAGAAGATGAGTTCTCATGCGTAACCTGTTTGACTGCTAGACCACATCCAGCGGCAAAGATGTTAGTAAGCCAGGACTGAACACCTCGGCGAACCTCGATGCTTACATCCGGCTTCTATCAAACCCGTCATATACGGATATCTTATGATGTCTCTTTTTCAAGGCGGCTTCGAGCTTAGATGCGTTCAGCTCTTATCCGCTAGTGCGTGGCTACTCAGCCTGCCCGGTCGGACAACTGATAAACTAGAGGCACCGAATCCCTGTTCCTCTCGTACTAAAGGATCCTTCTCGTCAGACATTAACAATTCCATCAAAAAGCAACAAAACTGTCTCGCGACGTTTTAAACCCAGCTCACGATCCCTTTTAATGGGCGAACAACCCCACCCTTGGCAGCTGCTGCACCACCAGGATAGGGAGAGCCGACAGCGAAGTAGCAAGCCACGGGGTCGATATGAACTCTTGCCCGTGACAACTCAATTATCCCCAGGGTAATTTTTCTGACATCAATCGCCCCCACTTGGGAGGCTGATTGGTTCGCTAAGCCATAGTTTCCTATCTCCGAACCCTATTGTCTGGTTCCGAGTCAAGCTAGCTTTTACCTTTACATTCTTCGTTAGATTTCTGACCTAACTGAGCTAACCTTTGGGCGCCCTTGTTATCTTTTTGAGGGCGTGGCGCCCCACCCGAACTGCCCGCCTATAGCTGTCCCCTCGAAAGGGTGAGTCGTAAGAAATGGTAAGGACGGTGTTTCATCGTCGACTCGGAGAGAAGCTAGCGCTCCTTCCTGGGTAACGTCTCCCGTCTACCCTACACATACCATCTCCTACAACAACAACAGGTTGCAGTGAAACTCCATGGGGTCTTCGCTTTCAGATGGAATGATCTGGATTGTGCACCAGATTGATTGTTTTCACTAGCGTCGAGGCGGGGACAGTAGAACACTCGTTGAGCCTTCATGCAAGTCGCCAATTAAGCGACAAGGTATTACGCTACCTTAAGAGGGTCATAGTTACCCCCGCCGTTTATCGGTCCTTCGATCGGTTGAAACCGAATTTCAGATGCCGACACTGGGCAGGCTTCGGCCTCAATACACATCCTTTCGGACTAGCTGAGACCTATGTTTTTACTAAACAGTCGGTGTTCTCTTGTCACTGCGACCAGTAGCTCTCACTACTGGCACCCTTTATCCCGAAGTTACAGGGCTAATTTGCCGAGTTCCCTCGCCTCGATTATGCTAACACGCCTTAGGCTACTCACCTAGGGACACCTGTGTCGGTTCTTGGTACGATTCCGGCCTCTGACTCTCCGATGTTTTCACTGGGACCAGGAATCACATGAAGAGGGATTGCTCCCTCCCCGTCACGCTTTCGGAAACTTCTCACCATTACGGTTCTTCATTCCCTTGCACGCTTGGACAAACAGACAGATTTGCTCATGCTATCCCGATCCTGCATCGGAGACAAAGGGGGCCGAAGTTCAGGAATATTAACCTGATTCCTATTCCCGCGTTTCGATTAAGAACACGGTTAAGATCGACTAACCCTTGGCTGACGAACATTGCCAAGGAACCCTTGCCCCTGCGGCGA